>NZ_JBITCR010000015.1:0-125269 GCF_044453405.1 Nocardioides sp. NPDC051685
AGGGGGCGGGGGGGGGGGGGGGGGGGGCCCCCCCCCGGGGGGGGGGGCCCCGCCCCGGCGGGGGGGGGGGGGGGCCCCCCCCCCCCCCCCCCCCCCCCCGCGGGGTGTGACGTCTCGGCAAGAGGTCTGCGGGAACCCAGCGGTAACCCGCCTGCAATATGTTAGCGTTCACATCGCCTCTAACCCCACCCCGAGCCGTCGGGCAGAAACGGAGCCGTGATGACGCAGCGAGCAGGGCAGCTGCCTGACCTCGAAGAGACCTCGCTCGGTATCGAGCTGGGCTCGACCACGATCAAGGCGTGCCTGGTCGGGCCGGACCACGCGCCCATCGCCACCGGCTCCCACCTGTGGGAGAACGAGCTGGTCGACGGCCTGTGGACCTACTCGCTCGAGGCGGTCTGGGCCGGCGTGCAGGGCGCTGTCGCCGCGCTCGGCGACGAGGTCGAGCGCCGCTACGGCGCCCGACCGGAGACCTTCGGGGCGATCGGGGTCTCGGCGATGATGCACGGCTACCTCGCCTTCGACGAGGCCGGCGAGCTGCTGGTTCCCTTCCGCACCTGGCGCAACACCAACACCGCGGCGGCCGCTGCTGAGCTGTCGGAGACGTTCGGCACCAACATCCCGCTGCGCTGGTCGGTCGCCCACCTCTACCAGGCGATCCTCGACGACGAGCCCCACCTGCCCCGGATCGCCTCGCTGACCACCCTTGCGGGCTACGTCCACCGGGCGCTGACCGGTGAGCACGTGCTCGGCGTCGGCGACGCTTCCGGCGTCTTCCCCATCGACCCTGCGACCGGGACGTACGACCAGCGGATGCTGGCGCAGCTGGGCCACCTGGCCGTGGCCAAGCGCCCCGGCCTGCGGGCCGAGGGGCTGCTTCCGAGGGTTCTTCCCGCGGGCGCCGACGCCGGCCGGCTGACCTCGGAGGGTGCCGCGCTGCTCGACCCCACCGGCACGCTCCGGCCCGGCATCCCGCTGTGCCCGCCCGAGGGTGACGCCGGCACCGGGATGGTCGCCACCAACTCCGTCGCCACGCGTACCGGGAACGTCAGCGCCGGCACCTCGATCTTCGCGATGGTCGTGCTCGAGAAGCCGCTGGCCACCGTCCACCACGCCATCGACATCGTCACCACCCCGGCCGGCGACCCGGTCGCGATGGTGCACTGCAACAACGGCGCCAGCGAGCTCGACGCCTGGGCCGGCGTCTTCGGCGAGTTCGCCGCCGCGCTCGGTCACCCCTGCGAGCCCGACGCCGTCTTCGGCGCCCTGCTCACCGCGGCGTTGAAGGGCTCGCCCGACGGCGGTGGGCTGCTGGCCTACAACTATCTGGCCGGCGAGCCGATCACCGGGCTCGACGAGGGCCGCCCGCTGTTCGTACGCACCCCCGGCAGCCGCCTCGACCTCGCCGGGTTCGCCCGCGCCCAGGTCTACGGCGTCTTCGGCACCCTCGCCCTCGGCATGCGCGTGCTCGCCGACCAGGGCGTCGAGATCGACGCGATGTTCGCCCACGGTGGCCTGTTCCGCACCGCGGGCGTCGCCCAGCGCCTGCTCGCCGCGGCCACCGGGGCTCCGGTGGCGGTCGGTCGCACCGCCGGTGAGGGCGGTGCCTGGGGGATCGCGGTCCTGGCGGCGTACGCCCGATCGGTGGCGGCCGGCAGCGACCTGACCCTGAGCGCCTATCTCGCCGAGCGCGTCTTCGGCGACATCGACCTCGAGGTCGTCGAGCCGGATGCCGCCGACCTGGCCGGGTTCCGGACCTACCTCGAGCGCTACGAGGCCGGGCTCGACATCGAGCGCGCCGCCGTGGCCTCACACACCCCCACTGCAGCAGAAGGAGACCAGTGATGACCGGCGTACCCGCCGCGCTTCGCGACGCCGTCGATGCCACCAAGGAGCGCGTCGCCGCGCTGCACGCCGAGCTGCCCCGCTGGGAGCTGATCGTGTGGACCGCCGGCAACGTCTCCGAGCGGGTGCCGAACCCCGACGGCGAGGACCTGCTCGTGATCAAGCCGTCCGGCGTCGCCTACGAGGACATCACCGCCGAGGCGATGGTCGTGTGCGACCTGGCCGGCAACCTCGTCGAGGGCGAGCGGTCACCGTCCTCGGACACGGCCGCCCACGCGTACGTCTATGCCCACATGCCCGAGGTCGGGGGAGTGGTCCACACCCACTCCACCTACGCCACGGCCTGGGCGGCCCGCGGGGAGGAGATCCCCTGCGTGCTCACGATGATGGCCGACGAGTTCGGCGGCCCGGTCCCGGTCGGCCCGTTCGCGATCATCGGCGACGACTCGATCGGCCGCGGCATCGTGGAGACCCTGCGCGAGTCGCGCAGCCCGGCCGTGCTGATGCGGAACCACGGCCCGTTCACGATCGGCAAGGACGGCCGCGCCGCGGTCAAGGCTGCGGTGATGTGCGAGGAGGTCGCCCGCACGGTGCACATCGCGCGCCAGCTCGGGCTGCCGCTGCCGATCGACCAGGGCCACATCGACTCCCTCTACGACCGCTACCAGAACGTCTACGGCCAGCACTGAGCTGCGCCGCCCTCGAACCACATCCAGCATCGGAAGGACCCCCACCACATGAGCAAGCCCACTGCCCGGAAACCCTATGGCGACCGCGAGGTCTGGTTCTTCACCGGCAGCCAGGACCTCTACGGCGAGGAGACCCTTCGCCAGGTCGCCGAGCAGTCCCAGGAGGTCGCCCGCGCCCTGGACGACGCCTCGGACGTACCGGCGAAGGTCGTATGGAAGCCCGTCCTGAAGGACTCCGCGGCCATCCGCCGGGCGATGCTCGAGGCCAACTCCGACGACAACGTCCTCGGTGTGATCACCTGGATGCACACCTTCAGCCCGGCCAAGATGTGGATCGCCGGCCTGGACACCCTGCAGAAGCCGCTGCTGCACCTGCACACCCAGGCCAATGTCGAGCTCCCCTGGTCGGAGATCGACATGGACTTCATGAACCTCAACCAGGCCGCCCACGGCGACCGTGAGTACGCCTACATCGCCACCCGCCTCGGCGTCGCCCGCACCACCGTCGTCGGCCACGTCTCCAACCCGGCGGTCACCCGCCGCGTCGGCACCTGGGTCCGCGGCGCCGCCGGCTGGGCGGCCACCCACGGGCTCAACCTGGTCCGCTTCGGCGACAACATGCGCAACGTCGCGGTCACCGAGGGCGACAAGACCGAGGCCGAGCTGCGGTTCGGCGTCTCGGTGAACACCTGGGGGGTGAACGACCTGGTGGCGGCCGTCGAGGCCGTCGACGAGGCGGCCGTGGACGCGCTCGTCGCCGAGTACGAGGAGCTCTACGACGTCGTCCCCGAGCTCCGCAAGGGCGGCGAGCGCCACGACTCGCTCCGCTACGCCGCCCGCCAGGAGATCGCCATGGAGGCGTTCCTGGTGGAGCGGAACGCGAAGGCGTTCACCACCAACTTCGAGGACCTCGGCGGCCTGCGCCAGCTCCCCGGCATCGCCGTGCAGCGACTGATGAGCAAGGGCTACGGCTTCGGCGCCGAGGGCGACTGGAAGACCGCCGTCCTCGTGCGTGCCGCCAAGGTGATGGGGGAGGGGCTGCCCGGCGGCGCCTCCCTGATGGAGGACTACACCTACGACCTCACTCCCGGCGTGGAGGTGATCCTCGGTGCCCACATGCTCGAGGTCTGCCCCTCGCTGACCACCGCCACCCCGCGCGTGGAGATCCACCCGCTGGGGATCGGCGACCGCGAGGACCCGGTCCGGATGGTCTTCGACGCCGACTCGGTCGAGGGCGCGGTGGTCGTCTCCCTGGCCGACATGCGCGACCGGTTCCGGCTGACCGCCAACGTCGTCGACGTCGTACCCCCGACCCAGGAGCTGCCCAACCTGCCGGTCGCGCGCGCCGTCTGGACCCCGCGCCCCGACTTCGCCACCTCGGCCGAGGCCTGGCTGACCGCCGGCGGCGCGCACCACACGGTGATGTCGACCGCCGCCGGGATCGAGGCCTTCGAGGTCTTCGCGAACATCGCCCGCACCGAGCTGCTGGTCATCGACGAGTCGACCACCCGGCGCGGCTTCGCCGACCAGGTGCGCTGGAACCAGGTGTTCTACCGGGTCGCCCAGGGGCTCTGACGCCATACGTCGAGGAGCTCGGCCTCGCGGGTGGGCGAGATGCCCGTGACGTACGCATCGGGGGAGGCCTGCAGCCAGGCGAGGGTGTCGCGGACGGTCTCGGCGATCGGGCGGGTGGTGAGGCCGGCTGCCATGGCCGAGGTGGTGTCGTGGGCGAGCATCCCGTCGTACTCGGGGCGGGGGAGCCACAGCGGGATCGAGCCGGGGCCTGACCAGGGGTCGACGTCGTTGGCCTGGAGGAAGTCCTGAGGGAGCCAGCTCCAGATCGGGGTGGTGCCGACGCCGCTCGCGGTCTCGGTCAGCAGGGTGCTGATCGGCATCGACGGACCGGTGGCGTCGAAGGTGCCCTCCACCCGGGCGGTGGCGCAGTGGAGGATCCAGTCCGCCAGGTCGCGTACGTCGATGACCTGGGTGCTGTCGTCGGGCGAGCCGGGAGCGAGGATCTCGCCGCCGGCGTTCAGGCGCCGCGGCCAGTAGGAGAACCGGCCGCTGGGGTCTCCTGGGCCCACGATCAGGCCGGGGCGGACGACGGTGGCTGAGGCCGCACCCGCGCGGACGAGATCCTCGCAGGCGACCTTCATCGAGCCGTACGCATCGGGATCGTCGCCCTCGACGTCGTCCGTCGTCGGGGCGAGGAGAGGGAGCGAGTCCGGGGTGCCGCCGGGGGTGCCGTGGTCGGCGTACACGCTGATGGTCGAGACGAAGACCCAGTGGGCCTCGCCGAAGGCGGCGACCGCGGAGCGAACCCACGAGGGGGTCCGGGCCACGTCGACGACCGCGTCGAACTTCGCAGTCGTCAGGGCGGAGGGAGGTGTCTCGGTGCGGTCCCACGGCACCAGGTCCGCGCCCTCCGGGACGGTTCCCGACCGGCCGCGCGCTGCGCAGACCACCTCGTGACCGCTGCGTACTGCCGACTCCGCCACCGCGCGGGAGAGGAAGACCGTGCCGCCGAGCACCAGGATTCGCATGCGGACACGCAATCACCCGCGAGCGCCACGCGGCAAGCGGTTCTGCTTCAGGCAGATCCTGGAGACCGGAAGACTCACAGCACCTTGCGAGGGTTCATGACCCCGCCGGGGTCGATCGCCTGCTTCACGGCTCGCAGGAGGTCGACCTCGACACCCGTCTTGTACGCAGCCGCAGCATCCCGCTTGAGCGCGCCGATCCCGTGCTCGGCGGAGATGCTGCCACCGAGCGCGGTGACGGCGTCGTAGACGATCCGGGTCAGCTCGCTCGCCCGAGCGCGGAGCGCCGCGTCGTCGCCGACGGGGGCGGAAATGTTGTAGTGCAGGTTGCCGTCCCCGATGTGGCCGTACGTCACCAGCCGCAGCCCCGGCAGCGCCTCCGGCAACCGGGGACCGACCTCGGCGACGAACCGGGCCAGCGCCGTGATCGGCAGCGTGACGTCGTGCTTGAGGGTGGCGCCCTCGCTCTTCTGCGCCTCCGAGACCCCCTCGCGCAGCGCCCACAGGGAGTCGCGCTGGGCGGGACTGCCGGCGACCACGGCATCGATGATCAGCCCCTGTGAGGCCGCGGCCTCGAGCGCCGACTCGAGCCGTTCGTCCACATCGGCGGAGGTGCCGGCGAGCTCGACGAGGCCGTACCACTCGTGCCGGTCCGCGAACGGGTCGCGGACCCCCGGCAGGTGGGCCACGACGAGGTCGAGTGCCTGCCGGCCGAGCAGCTCCCAGGTGGTCAGCTGCCCGCCGCCGTGTTCGCGGAGCAGCGGAAGCAGCGCGGTGGCGGCAGACACCGACTCGAGCGCCAGGAACGCGGTCGCCCGGCGCGGCGTCGCGGGCAGCAGCCGAAGCACCGCCGCGGTGACCACGCCGAGCGTGCCTTCGGAGCCGATGAAGAGCTGCTTGAGGTCGTAGCCGGTGTTGTCCTTGCGCAGCGGCCGCAGCCCGTCCCAGACCCGGCCGTCGGGGAGCACGACCTCCAGCCCGAGCACCAGCTCGCGCATCATCCCGTAGCGCAGCACGGCGGTGCCACCGGCGTTGGTCGCGATCGTGCCGCCGATGGTGCACGAGCCCTCCGAGCCGAGCGAGAGCGGGAAGAGCCGCCCGGCGGCGGCCGCAGCCTCCTGGACCGTGGCGAGCGGGGCGCCGGCCTCGACGGCGACGGTGTCGGCGACGGGATCGACCTCCCGGATCCGCCGCATCCGGCCGAGCGAGAGCACGACCTGGTCGCCGCCGGAGTCGGGTACGCCGCCGCCGACGAGGCCGGTGTTGCCGCCCTGCGGGACGACCCCGACGCCCGCCGCCGCGCAGAGCCGGACCGCCGTCGCCACCTCCGCGGTGGAGGCCGGGCGCACCACCGCGAGGGCGGTGCCGGTGAAGCTGCCGGTCCAGTCGGTGACGTACGCCGCCATGTCGGCCGGCTCGGTCAGGACCGCGCTCGCGCCGAGAGCGGCGCGCAGGTCGTCGACGAGGTCGGTGGTCATGCTGCCCGCAGCCTTACGTGCTCGGGGCCGATCGCGGCGATGTCGGGGGTGCCGAGCAGGCACATCGCCCGCCGCAGCTCGTCGACCAGCAGCCTCAGGGTGGCGTCGACCCCTTGCCGGCCGCCGACCATCAGGCCGTAGAGGTAGGGCCGGCCGATCATCACGCCGCGGGCGCCGAGGCCGAGCGCGGCGGCGATGTCGCCGCCGGAGCGGACGCCGGAGTCGACGTACACCTCGGTCCGGTCACCGACCGCGTCGACCACCGCCGGGAGCAGCTCCAGCGGCACCGGCGCCCGGTCGAGCTGACGGCCGCCGTGGTTGGAGAGCACCAGCGCGTCGGCCCCGGCCTCGACGCACGCGACGGCGTCGGCGACCGAGAGCACGCCCTTGACCACCACCGGACCGTCCCAGTGCTCCTTGAGCCAGCCGATGTCGGATGGCCGGATCGCCTGCTCGCGCAGCTCGTTGGACATGCCCCAGCGGCCGTGGTGCGACCCCTCGGGAAACGTCGCGAACCGCAGCGGCTCGGTGGTCAGGATGTCGGCGACCCAGCCCGGGTGGCGGGCCATGCCCGCGAACGTACGCAGGCTCAGCCGGGGAGGGATCGCGAACCCGTTGAGCTTGTCCTTGCGCTTCATCCCCGTCACGGTCGTGTCGATGGTCAGCATCAGTGCCTCATAGCCCTGCGAGGCCGCCTCGGTCAGGTGGTCGAGCGTCACCGCGCGGTCCTTCATCAGGTAGACCTGGAACCAGTTGCGTCCCTGCGGGGCCGCGCCGGCTACGTCGGTGATCGAGGTCGTCGCGTACGTCGAGAGCGTGTAGGGCAGCCCCGCGGCAGCCGCCGCCGCTGCGACCGCGCGCTCGCCGGTGTGGTGGCTGAGCCGGGTGTAGCCGGTCGGTGCCAGCACGACGGGTGCCGCCGCGGGCCGCCCGAGGATCGTCGTACGCACCTCCGGCTCGCCCACCTGGCCGAAGGCCGTGGGCCGCAGCTCCACGCGGTCGAAGGCCTCCCGGTTGCGGCGCATCGCGTTCTCGCCGTCCGAGCCGCCGTAGACGTAGTCCCACACCGCCGCCGGCACTCGCCGGCGGGCGGCCCGCTCCAGGTCGTCCACGCCGAGGCAGCGGGCCAGCCGCCGGTCGCCCGCGCGCCAGTGGAACGGGCGCGGCCGCAGGAACGGTGCGAGATCGCGCCATCGGGGAATCTGCCGGACGGTCTGCCGGGCAACCTGAGAACTGGCGGTCACGCTCTGGACTCCTCATCACTCATCGGATAAGTTCTACACTTGTCATACAACTTAGCCCATCGAGGAGCATCCCGCCATGGCCGCCGACCGCATCACCTCACTGACCCTCTCCCACGTCGTCCTCCCGCTCGAGAACCCGGTCAGCGACGCCAAGGTGCTCACCGGGCGGCAGAAGCCGCTCACCGAGACCGTGCTGCTCTTCGTCGAGGTGACCACCGAGCAGGGCCTCGAAGGGATGGGCTTCAGCTACTCCAAGCGGGCCGGTGGCCCCGCGCAGTTCGCCCACCTCAAGGAGATCGCTCAGGTCGCCATCGGCCAGGACCCCTCCGACATCGCCAAGATCTACGAGTCGCTGATGTGGGCCGGCGCCTCGGTCGGGCGCAGCGGTGTCGCGACCCAGGCCGTGGCCGCCCTCGACGTGGCGCTCTACGACCTCAAGGCCCGGCGTGCCGGCCTGCCGCTGGCCAAGCTTCTCGGCGCCCACCGCGACTCCTGCCGCGTCTACAACACCTCCGGCGGCTTCCTCCAGGCGAGCGTCGAGGAGATCAAGGAGAAGGCGACCGCGTCGCTCGAGGCCGGCATCGGCGGCATCAAGATCAAGGTCGGCCAGCCCGACTGGGCCGAGGACCTGCGCCGCGTCGCCGCGCTGCGCGAGCATCTCGGCGACACCCCGTTCATGGTCGACGCCAACCAGCAGTGGGACCGCGCCCGCGCCCGCCGGATGTGCCGCGAGCTGGAGCAGTTCGACCTGATCTGGATCGAGGAGCCGCTCGACGCCTGGGACGCGGTCGGCCACGCCGATCTGTCGCGTACGTTCGACACGCCGATCGCCACCGGCGAGATGCTCACCTCGGTGCCGGAGCACATGGCGCTGATCGACGCGGGCTACCGCGGCATCGTGCAGCCCGACGCGCCGCGCATCGGCGGGATCACCCCGTTCCTGAAGTTCGCCACCCTCGCCGCCCACGCCGGTCTCGCGCTCGCACCGCACTACGCGATGGAGATCCACCTGCACCTCGCCGCGGCCTACCTGACCGAGCCGTGGGTCGAGCACTTCGAGTGGCTCAACCCGCTCTTCGAGGAGCGCATCGACATCCACGACGGCCAGATGTGGGTGCCGGACCGCCCCGGACTCGGCTTCACGCTCAGCGACCAGATGCGCAAGCTCACCGTGGAGACCGCTAAGTTCTCAGCATGAGCATCAGCGCCGGGCTCGCCGACCGCGTCGTATCCGGGATCAAGGACCAGATCCTGGCCGGGGACCTCGCTCCGGGGGCGAAGCTGCCCTCGGAGTCCGACCTGGTCGGCACCTATGGCGTGTCGCGGACGGTGGCGCGCGAGGCGGTCACCCGCCTGCGCGCCGAGGGCCTCGTCGAGACCTTCCAGGGCCGTGGCTCGTACGTCCTGGCGGTGCCGGAGCCCTCGCCGTTCGCGCTGGAGTCCTCCGCGATCCGTACGCAGCACGACGTGCTCGACATGGTCGACTTCCGGCTCGGCGTGGAGTGCGAGGCGGCGGCCCTGGCCGCCGCCCACCTCGACGAGCAGGGCTCGCGCATGATCGAGGAGGCGCTCGCCGCGCTGGCCACCGCGCATCCCGACGGCGCGGTGGAGGCCGACTTCGCCTTCCACCGTGCCGTCGCGGCCGCGACCGGCAACCGCTTCTATCTCGACCTGATGGACTCGCTCGGGCCGATGATGATCATGCTGCCGCGCACCCGGCTCGGCGACGCCTACTCGCCCAGCGACGCGCTCCATGTCGAGCGGGTCCAGCGCGAGCACGACAACGTCGCCGCCGCGATCCTGGCCGGCGATGCCGACACCGCCCGGGCCGCGATGCGGGTGCACCTGGGCAGCACCCGCCGGCGCCTGTTGGGCAGCTGAGCCACTACATGTGCTCCCCGAGCGGTGTGGAGCAGAACTTCCCGCCCGCCAGCCGCTCCGCCGGCTCCTGCGGAACCTCAGCGGCGTAGATCTCGGAGTCGTCCTGCGGGTGGTAGCCGATCGCCTCGCCCTCGGCCAGCGACCACCAGCGCCGGGTGTTGCGGGAGATGCCCCACACCACCCGGAAGCCGGGCCCGGGGGTGGCCAGGCAGGCCTCGAGGAGCCGGGCGCAGTCGTCGGGCGACATCCACGTCCACAGGGAGCGGCGGTCCCAGGGCTTCTCGAAGCACGAGCCGATCCGCAGCGCGGTCACGTCGATGCCGTAGCGGTCGTGGAACAGACTCCCGAGCGCCTCCATCGCGACCTTGCTGACCCCGTAGTAGGTGTCCGGCCGTGGGAAGGCGTCGGCCGGGAGCCCGCCCTCCGGTGCCTCGTCGAGGTCGTAGAACCCGGCCGCGTGGTTGCTCGAGGCGAGCACGACCCGCGCGACCCCGGCGTCCCGGGCGGCCTCCAGGACCACCCGGGTGCCGTCGATGTTGGCGGAGAGGATGCCGTCCCACGGGGCCTCGACGCTGATCCCACCCAGGTGGATGACCGCCTCCGCGCCCTCGCAGGCGGCGCGCATCGCGGCCTCGTCGGTCACCGACGCCTCGATGATCTCGACGGCCTCGCCCTCGGCGGGGTCCTCGGGACGTACGACGTCGAGGAGGCGAAGCACCCGGCCCTCGCGGGCCAGGCGGGTGCGCATCAACCGCCCGACCCCGCCGTTGGCCCCGGTGATCAGCACGGTTTGGGTCATGCGCTGCGCAGCTCCTCGACGGCGTCGATGTAGGTGCCGAGGTCGGCGCCGTGCTTGTCGATGACGGACCGGGTCGCCTCGCGCCAGGGGGTGAGGTCGGTGATCTCGTTGATCGTGACGCCCTCGCCGCGCAGCTTCTCCAGGTCGGTCTCGACCTGGGCGTCCCACTTCTCGCGCTGGAACGGGGTGGCCTCGTCGGCCGCCTTCTGGAGGGCCTCCTGGTCCGCGGAGTCGAGCCCGTCCCAGGTGTCCTTGTTGATGAGCAGCACCTCGGCGACCCGCATGTGCCGGTCGAGGGTGTAGTTCTTCGCCACCTCGTAGTGGGAGGCGGAGTAGTAGGACGGCTCGTTGTTCTCGGCACCGTCGAGCAGCCCGCTCTGCAGCGAGCTGTAGACCTCGCCGTAGTCCATCGGGGTGGGGGAGCCGCCGAGGGCCTTGATGAAGTCGATCTGCACCTGCGACTCCTGGACCCGGATCTTGAGCCCCTTGACGTCGGCCGGTGCCTTGATGGCCTTCTTCGAGGTGTAGAAGCTGCGGGCACCGGGGTCGAAGTAGCCGAGCCCCTTGAAGCCGGCCCCCTCGGCCTCGCCGAGCAGCTTCTTGCCGTTCTCGCTGTCCAGGAAGCGCCACAGGTGGTCGGCGTCGTCGAAGAGGTACGGCAGGCTGAACAGCCCCATCGCGGGCACGAACTCGCCCATCGGGGCCGAGCTGATCCGGGTCATCTCGATCGAGCCCATCTGCACCTGCTCGATCGCGTCGGACTCCTCGCCGAGCTGGGCGTTGGGGTAGACCTGGATCTTGATCCGGCCGTCGGTGTACTTCTCGGCCAGCTCGGCGAACTTCTTGTCGCCCAGGGTGGTGGGGTAGTCGTCGGGGTGGGTCTCGGCCAGCTTGAAGGTCAACGAGTCGCCGCCTCCGCCGCTGCCGCGCAAGGATCCGCCGCCGCAGGCGCTGAGCGCGAGGCCGCCGGCCACCGCTGCGGCACCGAAGGCGCCGGCCTTGAACAGGGAGCGCCGGGCGACCGGCCGGGGGGATGTGAGGGTGTTCATGGTTCGTTCCTTTCGATGGTGACTACTGTCCGAGCGCATCGGGGAGGGCGAGGGAGAAGAACGGGACGTACGTGATCAGCAGCAGGACCACGAGCATCGGGATCAGGAAGAGGCCGACGGTCCTGATGACCTTCTCGATGGACGTACGTCCGATGGCGCAGCCGACGAAGAGGACGTTGCCGACCGGCGGGGTGATCAGGCCGATGGCCAGGTTGAAGACGAGCATGATCCCGAACTGGACCGGGTCCATGCCGAGACCGGTGGCCACCGGCAGCAGGATCGGCGTCATGATCACGATCAGCGGGGCCATGTCCATGATCGCGCCGAGCACGAGCAGCAGCAGGTTGACCAGCAGCAGGACCACGACGATGTTGTCCGAGATGCCGAGGAGGGCGTCGGTGGCCAGCGCCGGCACCTGCAGGAACGCCAGGAAGTAGCCGAAGGCGCCGGCCGCCGCGATGATGAACAGCACCACGCCGAGGGTGCGCAGCGCGCTCTGCAGGATCGGGATCATCGCCTTCAGCGGCAGGTCGCGGTAGACGAAGAACGTCAGGACGAAGGCGTACAGGCAGGCGATCGCCGCCGACTCGGTCGCGGTGAAGACGCCGCTGAGGATGCCGCCGAGGATGATCACCGGCATCAGCAGGCTGAGCAGCCCCTCGCCGACGATCTTCGGTACGTCCTTGAGCGGGACCAGCTCCTCCTTCGGGTAGCCGCGCCTGACCGCCAGGACGTACGCCATCACCATCAGCGCCGCGCCGAGCATGATCCCGGGCACCACACCGGCGGTGAACAGGGCGCCGATCGAGACCCCGCCCGCGGCCATCGAGTAGATGATCAGGTTGTGGCTCGGCGGGATCATGACCGCCTGGGTGGCGCCGGAGACGGTGACCGCGACCGCGTAGTCGGTGTCGTAGCCGCGCTTCTTCATCATCGGGATGGTCACCGACCCGATCGCGGAGACGTCCGCGACCGAGGAGCCGGACAGGGCGCCGAAGAAGGTGCTGGCGCCGATGTTGACCATCCCGAGACCGCCGCGGATCCAGCCGACGAACAGGCCGGCGAGCGCGATCAGGCGGCGGGAGATGCCGCCGGCGCCCATGATCTCGCCACCGAGGATGAAGAACGGGATGGCCAGCAGGGCGAAGGTGTCGAGACCGGCGACCATCCGCTGGCCCACGACGGTCAGCGGGAGGCCGATGTAGAGCGCCTCGAAGAGCGCGGCCAGGGCAAGGGCCAGGGCGACGGGGATGCGGAGCAGGATCAGGACGACGAAACTGCCCAGCAGGATGGCGATGGCAAGGGGATCGATAGGCATGGGGGCTCCATTCGAACTTTCGGCATCCGGCTTTCGGCGGCTCAGGCGATCTCGGCCGCGTCGTCAGGCTCGGCGTAGCGCTGGGTGCTGATGCCGAAGGCCTGGAGGACGGTGTAGAGGATGAGCATGGCGCCGGCGACCGGCATCATCAGGTAGAGCACGCTGCGGGGGAGCCCGGTGCCGGGCAGGGTCGCCGCCTGGGCGTCGACGACGAACTGGCTGCCCTGGACGATCAGGAAGAGCCCGAAGCCGAGCAGCAGCACCTGGACGATGCGGTCGATCACCGACCGGACCATCGCGGGGAACCTGTCCACCAGGAAGGTGACGGCGATGTGGGCGCCCTCGCGGAAGCCGATCGTGGCACCGAGGAACCCGACCCAGACCAGCAGGATCCGGGCGCTCTCCTCGCTCCAGCTGGGGGAGTTGCTCAGCACCTCGCGGCTGAACACCTGCCACAGCACGATCAGCAGCGTGGCGACCAGGCACACGATGCAGAAGATCTCGAAGACCGTGTCGAGCGCGCGCCAGGCGCGCTTGAGCGTTCCGTTCTCCATCGATGTGTTCATGCCGTCATTCCGTCCTCTTCGCGGAGATGGTGGGGACCTTGGTCGCCTCGGCGAGCAGGTGCTGCCGGTCGGCGCCGGCCAGGCCGAGGTGGTAGAGGTGGATCTGGTCGATCCCGGCGTCGACCAGCGCCCGCACGTGCTCACCGAAGGCGTCCTCGGTGGTGGGCGGGAGAACGGTGACGTACGCAGCGGCCGCTGCCCTGCCGCCGACCGCCTCGACGAGCCGGCGCCCGGTCTCCACCGACGCCTCGGTCGTCGGCCAGCAGAAGGAGACGACCAGGTCGACGTCGTCGGCCGTGGTCGGGGTGAGCCCGGGACTGGCTCCGGTCGCCCAGGGGTCGGGCTGGGCGTGCAGGGCGATCTCGGCGATGTCGGGGGCGGCCTCGCGGACGGCCCCGACCACCCGGTGACGGAGCTCGTCGGTCGCGGCGTGGCGGGAGGCGAGGATCGTGTCCAGAGCCGCTGCGTCCACCGTCGCTCCGGCGTCATCCGGCCCGGTCGCGGCACGTAGCGCCGCCACGGTGGCCTCGGCGTCGAGCCCGCGGGCGGCCCAGTCCTCGCGGCAGGCCGGGCAGCAGCAGATCGAGAGCAGGTCCTGGGTGGCGGCGTCGTAGGCGCCGTCGGTCTTCTCGTGGTGCCCGCCGTGGCCGAACCCGAGCTGGCCGCACGCCTCCAGGATGGCCGTCGAGGTCGGGGTGTCGCGGACGGCCTCGGCGGCCAGGGTCTCCGCGTAGCGACGGACGTCCTCGTGGCGGACGCACAGCGCGTAGGGGTAGGGCTCGTCCCAGCAGTTGACGACTGCGAGGTCCGGATGGTCCTCGCCGAGGAGCGTGGAGTGGGTCAGCACGATCCAGGCAGCGACCTCGAACCCCGCCTCGGTCAGGAGGGCGGCGGCCTCACCGTAGGGGTCCTCCGCAGCGACCCAGGCCGCCGCCGGCGGCACCAGCCGGGCGCCGTCCCAGGCCCCGGCGCGGAACGGGCGGTAGAGCGCCGCACTGCGGGCCTCGACGATCCGGTGCTCGGGGTGGAGCGGGGTCGCGGCGCGGGTGGTGTGGTAGGCCGCGGCGAGGGCGACCTTCGTGACCCCGAGGCCCCGGGCGCGATCGGCGAACTCCGGGTCGCCGATCACGTCCCAGGGGTAGGCATAGCCGACGACCGGAACGGTGCCGGTCCTTCCCGAGTCGGTCCCTGTCACCGGTGTCTGCTCCTGCCAGCCAGAGTTGTGGGGCGGAGCCGAATGTGGCCCCGGTCACAGGAGACTGTCAGGATGTGCGATTCGTGTCCAAGCCACTTATCGCATCAGGCGATACCTCGAAGGTATCGCCCTGGGTGGCTCACCAGCGCGACGTGTTCGGGGTGAAGTCCGGCTCGAACGTACGCATGTAGACGGTGTCCTCCCGGCGGCGGACGCCGCAGGTGAGGTACTGCTCGTGGAGCTCGCCGAGCAGGTCACGATCCAGCTCGACGCCGAGGCCCGGACCCGTCGGCACCGCGATCGCGCCGTCGCTGAAGTCGAGCACCCCGGGGCGTACGACGTCCTGGGTCTTCCACGGGTAGTGGGTGTCGCAGGCGTAGGTCAGGTTCGGGGTGGCGGCGGCCAGGTGGACCATCGCGGCTAGCGAGACGCCCAGGTGGGAGTTGCTGTGCATCGACAGGCCCATCCCGAAAGTGTCGGTGATGCCGCCCAGCAGCGCCGACTGGCGCAGCCCGCCCCACAGATGATGGTCGGAGAGCACGATCTGGACCGCGTCGACCGCGATCGCGGGCTTGAGGTGCTCGAAGGCGATCACGCACATGTTGGTGGCCAGAGGTACGTCGGTCCGGGCCGCGACCTGCGCCATCCCCTCGATCCCGGGGGTGGGGTCCTCGAGATACTCCACGACGCCCGCGAGCCGCTCGGCGACCTTCACCGACGTCTCCGGTGTCCAGGCGCCGTTGGGGTCCAGCCGGAGCGGCAGGCCGGGGAAAGCGTCGCGGAGCGCCTCGATCGCGGCGCACTCCTCGTCGGGATGGAACACCCCGCCCTTCAGCTTGAGCGAGCCGAAGCCCCAGCCGTCGACCATCCGGTTCGCCTGGGCGACGATCTGGTCGGGGTTCAGCGCCTCGCCCCATTCGTCGTCGGGCTGGCCGGGGTGACCGGCCCACTTGTAGAACAGGTAGCCGCTGAACGGCACCCGGTCGCGCACCGCGCCGCCGAGCAGGTCGCTGACCGGGCGGTCCGCCTCGCGGGCGACCAGGTCGAGGCAGGCGACCTCGAAGGGGGAGTAGACGGTGTCGACCGCTGAGGAGACGTCGAGCATGCCGCCGAAGGAGGCACCCGCCCCCCTGGTCTCCTTGCCGAGCACGTCGACGACGAGCCGCCGCAGGCCGTGGGTGTCGTAGGGGTCCTGCCCGGGCAGGGCGGCGGCAACGGCGTCGAGGCGGGCGAGGTGGGTCTCGTCGGCGTACGTCTCGCCGAGGCCGACCAGGCCGGTGTCGGTGTGGAGCTCGACGATCGCGCGCAGCGCCCACGGCTGATGGACGCCGACCACGTTGAGCAGCGGCGGGTCGCCGAACGCGACCGGCGTGACGACGACCTTCGAGATCCGGCTTCCGTTGGGTCCGGCGGCGGTCATGCGGTCGGCTTCACGGCGAGGACCGGCACGCCGGCGTCGAGCAGGATGCGCTGGGCGTCGCTGCCCAGCAGTGCCTTGCCGACCGGCGAGCGGCGGCGCAGCCCGATCACGATCAGCCGGGCGCCGGTCGAGGCGACCAGGCCGTCGAACGTCTCCACGACGTCGGCACCGTGCGCGGTGTGGTCGACCCGGGCGCTCACCCCGGCCGCTTCGGCGCGGGCGACGAGCTTCGCCGCCGCGGCCTCGTCGACGAGGTCGGCGTCCACGGTCGCGCCGCGGCGCGGGCTGTTGACGATCACGACGTCGTCGCCGCGTGCCGCCGCCTCGGCCAGGCCGGCCTCGAGGGCCGCCTCGCCTACCGGTGTGGGTACGTAGCCGATCAGGATGGTCATGGTGTGCCTCTCTCAGCGGGTCGGGCTCAGCGGGTCGGGGTGTCGACGTCGTCGCGCTCGGCCGGGGCCGCGGTGACGGGGGTCGCCTTGCGCCGGGCCAGGACCGCCTTGGCGGCGGGCCAGAGGGCGACCAGGAGGAAGGCGGCCAGGATGGTGCCCGAGATCGGCCGGGTGAAGAACCCGGTCGGGTCACCGTCGAAGATCAGCATCGAGCGGCGTACGCCGTCCTCCACGATCGAGCCGAGGACGAAGGCGAGCACCATCGGGCCGGGCTCGAAGCCGACCTTCTTCATCAGGTAGCCGATCAGGCCGAAGACGATCATCACGAAGATGTCGAAGGTGGAGTTGTTGATGGTGTAGACGCCCAGGATCGTGATCAGCGCGGTGATCGGGGCCAGGATCGCCGGGCGCACCCGCAGGATGCGGACGAAGATGCCGACGAGCGGGATGCTCAGCACGAGCAGGATCAGGTTGCCGATGTACATCGAGTTGATGACGCCCCAGAACAGGTCGGGGCGCTCCTCGACCAGCTGCGGACCGGGCGAGATGCCGAGGATGAGCAGGGCACCGAAGAGCATCGCCATCGACGCGTTGGCCGGGATGCCGAGGGTCAGCAACGGGATGAACGAGGAGGTCGCGGCGGCGTTGTTGGCGGTCTCGGGGGCCGCGACGCCCTCGATGGCACCGCGTCCGAAACGCTCCGGGTTCTTCGCGATCCGCTTCTCCACGGCGTACGCGGCCAGGGAGGACATCACCGCGCCACCACCGGGCAGCACGCCCAGGACGAAGCCGATCAGCGAGCCGCGGCCGATCGCGCCGGAGGACTGCTTGAGGTCCTTCCGGGAGGGCCAGATGTTGGCGACGGCGGCGGGGACGTGGGGCTTCCCGTGTCGCTCCTCGAGGTTGTAGAGGATCTCGCCGACGCCGAAGAGACCCATCGCGACGACGACGAAGTCGATGCCCTCGGTCAGCTGCAGGCTGCCGAAGGTGAAGCGCTCGGCACCGCTGAAGCTGTCGCGGCCGATCGTGGCCAGCAGCAGGCCGAACGCGGCGGCGAGCATGGCCTTGAGCTTGTTGCCGTTCCCGATCGTGGCGACCAGCAGGACGCCCAGCAGGGCGAGGGCGGCGTACTCCGGGTCACCGAAGCTGAGCGCCCACCCGGCGATCAGGGGAGCCACCAGGGTCAGGCCCAGGATGGAGACGGTCGCGCCGACGAAGGAGCCGATCGCGGCGATGCCGAGAGCGGTGCCGGCCTTGCCCTGCTTGGCCAGGGCGAAGCCGTCGAAGACGGTGACGACCGAGGAGGCCTCACCCGGCAGCCGGAGCAGGACCGATGTGATGGTGCCGCCGTACTGGGCGCCGTAGTAGATGCCGGCCAGCATGATGATCGCAGAGACCGGGTCGATGCTGTAGGTGATCGGCAGCAGGATCGCGATCGTGGCCGCCGGCCCGAGGCCGGGGAGTACGCCGATCAGCATGCCGATGAGCACGCCGATCAGGCAGTAGAGCAGGTTCTGCGGTTCGGTGACGAGCCCGAAGCCGTCTAGGAATGCGTTGACGTCCACTGGGGGCTCCGCTCAGAACAGGTGGGGCAGCGGGATGCGCAGCCCGTAGAGGAACAGGAAGTAGAACGCGGCGACCGTGGCGACCGAGGTGATGATCGTGCTGCGCCACGACTCGCCGCCGAGGAACCTCAGCCAGACGACACACAGCAGCAGCGAGGGGATCTCGAAGCCGATCACGGGCATCAGCAGGGCCAGCACGATGAAGGTGACCAGGCCGACCGCGGGGAGCACGCTGGAGCGGGTGAACTTCTCGCTGTCGGTCAGCCTGCGGCCGACGACGAGCAGGGCTGCGGCCATCAGGGCGATCGCGATGCTGACCACGAAGGGCCACAGGCCGGGCCCGGGCTGGCGCAGCGAGCCCAGGCCGTAGCCGTAGGAGAGGACCGCGCCGCCGATGCCGACGACGAGAGCGACGAGCGCACCCACCACCTGGTAGACCGGTCCGCCCGCGGGAGGTCGTTCCTCCTCCAGCTCGTGGGCCACCTCGGCCTGGATCTCGGCCAGGATGTCCTGGTCAGGAGATGGGGTACGTTCGTCGCTCATCGTCATGCCTTCGTCGTGTGGGGCGGGGTTCAGCTCGCGCCGAGGTTGAGACCGTACTGCTCGACCAGGTCGGCGTACCGCTTCTTGTCCGCCTCGAGCTGGGTCACCACCTCGTCGCCGGGGATCTCCATCGGGGTGAGGCTGTTCTGCTTGTTGAAGGCCTTGTACTCCTCGGTCTTGAACGTCGCCTGCATCGCCTCGGCGATGGCGTCCTTGACCTTGTCCGGGGTGCCCTTGGGGACGGTCATGAAGCGGTACTGCGCGACCTCGACGTCGAGACCCTGCTCCTTGGCGGTCGGGACGTCCGGCAGATAGTCGACCCGCTCGGGACCGAAGACGCTCAGCGGGGTCAGCTTGCCGGACTCGATGTTCTCGATCGCCTCGCCGACCTGGATGCAGGCGGTGTCGACCTGGCCGCCGAGCACCGCGGTCAGGGCGGGCGCGCCGCCGTCGAACGGCACGGCCTCGGCGTCGACCTTGCTAGAGCCGAACGTCAGGCCGCAGGAGAGCTGTGAACCGGTGCCGACACCGGTGGTGCCGTAGGTGAGCTTCTTCTTGGCCGCCTTGATGTCGTCGAGCGACTTGAAGCCGCTCTTCGGGCCGGCGACCATCACGTAGTCGTCGCGGGAGACGCCCTCGACGACGTCGAAGTCGTCGAGGCTGGTGGCCTCGTCCGCGCTGACCGCCAGCGGCGTGATGGCGAACAGAGAGGCGTTCTGGATGGCGATGGTCTGGCCGTCGGCCTTCGCCTTGGCGACCTTGTTCGCGGCGAGCGCACCGTTGGCGCCCTCCAGGTTGATCACCGGGAAGGAGGCGCCGAGCTCGTCGGAGAGACCCTTGGACACCGCGCGGCTGATCAGGTCGCTGGAGCCGCCGGCCGAGGCACCGACGTACATCTCGACGTTGCCGGCGGGGTAGTCCTCGTTGTCACCGCTGCCGCCGGTGGTGTTGGAGACGCCGCAGGCGGAGAGGGCCAGGGCCGCTACGCCTGCGGTCGCGGCGAGAAGGTGGGAAGTGGTACGCATCGTTGCTCCTAATTCCTGGTGGCCGGGCTGGTTGTGGCGCGTGTCATGGCCCGACGTCGTGTGACCACCGACACTAAGAGTCTTAGCGATACCGGTCCAAGCCCGATTCGGCATAGAGTGTTCCACTTGGTGCATCGTGGTCTACGCTGGCCGAATGATCACGCTCGACCAGGTGCGTTCATTCGTGGCGGTCGCCGAGGAGCTCCACTTCGGCCGGGCCGCCGAGCGCCTCCGGATGACGCAGCCGCCGCTGTCCCGACAGATCCAGAAGCTGGAGAAGGCGGTCGGCGCGCAGCTCCTCGAGCGGGACAACCGCCGGGTCGCCCTCACCGGTGCCGGAGCGGCCTTCCTCGACGAGGCCTACCGGATGCTCAACCTGGTCGAGAGCGCCGGTGACCTGGCCCGACGTGTCGACGCGGGCGCCGCCGGGGTGGTCCGCCTCGGCTTCACCGCGGTCTCGGCCATCTCGATCCTGGGCCCCCTGCTGCGCCGCCTCACCGTCGAGCTCCCCGACGTCGAGGTGCGGCTGTCCGAGCGGGTCACCCTCGCCCAGGTCGACGGCATCCGCCACGGCGAGATCGACATCGGCCTGGCCCGCCCGCCCTTCGACACCGAGCTGCTCTCCTCGAGGGTCGTCTCCCGAGAGCCGCTGATGGCCGTACTCCCGCAGGGTCACCCGCTCGCCGACATCGACCGCCCGCTGACGCCGCAGGACTTCGAGGGCCAGCCCGTCATCGGCTACCACCCCCAGCAGTCGCGCTACTTCCACGAGCTGTCCGTACGCTTCCTCGCCAACGCCCACCCCCGCATCGAGCAGCGCGTACACCAGGTCCTCACCGCCATGCTCCTCGTCTCCGCCGAGCGCGGCGTCGGCTTCGTCCCCGTCTCCGCCAGCTCCCTGCACGTCGAAGGCGTCGTCTTCCGCCCCATCGAGCACGGCGGCGGAGACACCCGCCTCGACAAGGACCCCGAGCGTCCGGTCGAGCTGCATGCGATCTGGGCGCGGGGCTCTGTCAGTCCGGTCGTACGCCGGGTTCTTGATGTGATCATCGAGATGAATCGATAAGGGACTGGCCGCCGACCCGTTACGGAGGGTGTTCTCGACAGATCCCGGAGTAAAGGACGGCCTGCGGCCGCCGGCTTCGCCGGTCGCCTGCGGCGATCATCTCGACAAGCTCGATACACCGCCTTGACACCGGGCTCCGTCGAGAATTTTGGCTGGCTATCGGGTCGGCGGCGGGGTTTGGCGCGGATTCCATGGGTTGCGTGCGGGCTTGGGATCTTGGGCCGGTGGTTCCTGGCAGCGGAGGGCTTTCTCGTGCTTCTACTAGACGATGACACCTTGTGAACGCTTCACAAGCGAGGCCGTGAAGGGGCGGCGGCGGCGGAACCGGCACGGCGATGCCGGCCAGCCCCGCCTGGATCAGCCCGTGGGGGCAGCCCTGGTGAACCGGATCCGTCCGTCCGGGAGCCGCTCATAGGCGTAGTTCGGGTCGTGGATGCGGCGATGGTCACTCGCACACAACAAGACCATGTTCGCCAGATTCGTGAGTCCACCTTCGGACCAGGGTTTCAGGTGGTGCGCTTCGGTCCACGCTGCGGGTGCGTCGCAGTCTTCGGCCTGACAACACTTGTCTCTCAGCCGGAGTGCTCGGTGTTGGACCGGGTACGCCAACCGGGCGGTGCGGCCGAGGTCGAGGATCTCGGAATCGGTGCCCAACACCACCGGCACCAGATCCGCGTTGCAGGCCATCCGGCGGGCCTCGGCGGCGGTGATCTGCTCTCCGTCGAAACCCAGGGCTGCGGTGCCGAGGTCCTTGCGGAGGTCCTCCACGCTCATGGTGATGAACACCGTGGTGCCGTGACCACCGTGCCTGGGGAGCTGGTCGACGTCGTAGGTCTCGACCACCCGAGCAAAGGCCTGGCCCAGCAACCGGTCATAGGGGGCTCTGCGGCCCTTGTCCTCGGCGGAGAGCTTCCTCGGCTGGGCCAGGGAGTCCAACAGGGTCCGCAGCCGCATCCCGACCACGCGGGAGACCCGGGCGTGGATGTCGACGGTGCCGTCGCCGCTGTCGCGGGAGGAGAAGAAGGTGCGCCGCTGCGCCCGTTCCTCCTCCCGGTGCAGCGCCTCGGCTTCGGCGGCTTCGAATCGGTCGGGGTCGATCTCGGCGAGGATCCGTTTCCCGATGATCTTGAGCTCGTTCGCGGTCAACCGGGTCGCGTACTCGACCAGCAGCTTCTCGGCCAGGACCAGGTCCTCGCCGCTGGCGGCGGGGTCGGTCTCGATGGCATCGAGGGCCTGGGTGATCACCCGGGCCTTGTCCTGCGACACCACACCGTCGGCCAGGCCAGCCGCAACCAGGTCGTACTTGGCAACGCCGGCAGCCAGTTTGACCTGGGACCGGGCGACCGCCTTGTCGACCAGCAACTCGGTCCGCATCCACCCCGAGGCGTCTTTCGCGCCGGTCTCCTCAGCGATGTCACCGGCCGCAGCGAGCACCCGCAGCTTCAACGCGGCCTGCTGGGCCTGGAGCTTCTCCAACCGTTCCAGCAGGTCTTTCTTCTCCCCGGTGCGCCAATAGGCCGGGTCGCTCGCGAGCAGGTCGTGGAGGGCGGATTCGATGACGGTCAGGGCGGCGTCGATCGCGTCGCCGGGGTTGGTGCCCCAGTGGTCGATCGAGCGGCCGAGACTCATCGCCGTTCCTCTCTCAGAGGTGTGCTGTGATGGGTCTGATTCTACTCTTCAACCACCCGCCTGACTATCTATTTTCCCTGTTCAGAGAGCAGTTTCGCGGTGAGCGAACGGCCTCGTCTTTGTGGATGGTAAGTGGCCCGGAGGGCCACCCTCCACGCCCTCGACCCCGACGTGTCGCGTACGAATTTCTCCGCGCCACACCCGGGCCGCCGCCCCGATAGCCAGCGAAATCTTTTATCGATCTGGTCCGGAGTCCAGGACCGCGAAGCGGCCGGCGAAGCCGGCGCCCGAAGGGCGTCCTTGACGCCGGTCCAGATCGATAACACCCTCCAAGAAAGGGTCGGCGGCCCACACCAGCCCCGAAGAAACGGTCACGCACCAAGTGGTCTCGACAACCTCGACCACCAAATCCAGCGATGCTCCCAAGGCATCACGAGATTCAAATTCGGGCTTGGACAGGCATCGCAGAACATTCATAGCGTGATGGTCACCACTTCCCCGAAGCATCATCCTCATCAACCTCCGAAGGACGTGACTCGTGACCGAGTACAGCCCGACCGACCTGGCCGCCCAGCTCAAGAGCGGGCTTCTCTCGTTCCCCGTCACCCACTTCACCGAGGACCTCCAGTTCGACGAGGAGGGCTACCGCAAGCACCTGAGCTGGCTGGCCGAGTACCCGGTCGCAGGGCTCTTCGCGGCCGGCGGCACGGGGGAGGGCTTCTCGCTGAGCCCGGAGGAGACCGACCAGGTCGTACGTGCGGCCGTCGACGAGGTCGCCGGGGCAGTGCCGGTGCTGGCGCCGGCGACGGGCAGCACGGCGAACGCGGTGGCGCAGGCGAAGGCGGCCGAGGCCGCGGGGGCCGATGGGATCCTGCTGATGCCGCCCTACCTCACCGAAGCGGGGCAGGCCGGCCTGGTCGAGCACGCCAGCCGCGTCTGCGAGGCGACCGGCCTCGGTGTGATCGTCTACAGCCGCGCCAACGCGGTGCTGCGCGACGAGGCCGTCGCGCAGCTCGCCGACCGCAACCCCACGCTGATCGGTTTCAAGGACGGCGTCGGCAACATCGAGCAGATGACCCGCACGTACGCCCGGGTCGGCGACCGGCTCACCTACATCGGTGGCCTGCCGACCGCGGAGACCTTCGCGCTGCCGCTGCTCCAGCTCGGCGTGAGCACCTACTCCTCGGCGCTGTTCAACTTCGCGCCGAGGTGGGCGGTCGAGTTCTACGAGGCCGTACGTGCCCAGGACCGTGACGAGGTCTACCGTCGTCTCAACGAGTTCGTGATCCCCTACCTCGACATCCGCGACCGCACGGCGGGCTATGCCGTGTCGATCGTCAAGGGTGGTCTGACCGCGATCGGCCGGCCCGCCGGTCCGGTCCGCCCGCCGCTGACAGACCTGCGCGAGGACGAGATCGCCGAGCTGCGCGAGCTGATCGCCCGCATCTCCTGACGCCGACCTTCCCCGAGAGACCGACCCGATAGGAAAGGGACCATGAGCTACCGCTCGATCATCGCCGGAGCCGACTCCGAGCAGCCCGACGTCACCGCCGCCACCGGCGCCGCGGCCGAGGCCTTCGCCGGCTACCGCGCCACGTCCCCCGAGGCGCGGGCGGACTTCCTCGAAGCCGTGGCCGCCGAGATCGAGGCGGCCCGCGCCGAGATCGTCGAGGCCGCCGTCGCCGAGTCGCACCTGCCCGAGGGCCGGATCAGCGGCGAGGTCGGCCGCACCACCGGCCAGCTCCGGATGTTCGCCGGCGTCGTGCGCCGCGGCGACCACCTCGGCGTACGCATCGACCCGGCCCTCCCGGACCGGACCCCGCTCCCGCGGTCCGACATCCGTCAGCGCCAGATCCCGCTCGGCCCGGTGGCGGTCTTCGGGGCCAGCAACTTCCCGCTCGCCTTCTCCACCGCCGGTGGCGACACCGCCTCCGCGCTCGCCGCCGGCTGCCCGGTGGTCGTCAAGGGCCACCCGGCCCACCCGCTGACCGGCTACCTGGTCGCCCAGGCGATCACCCGCGCGGTCGAGAAGGCCGGGTTGCACGCCGGCACCTTCTCCTTCCTCCTCGACACCGACGTCAAGGGCGGGATCGAGCTCGGCCAGGCCCTGGTCGTCGACCCGCGGATCAAGGCCGTCGGCTTCACCGGCTCCCGCGGCGGCGGGCTCGCGATCGTGGCAGCAGCCGCCGCGCGACCCGAGCCGATCCCGGTCTACGCCGAGATGTCCTCGATCAACCCCGTCGTCGTCCTCCCCGGCGCCCTCGACGCCGACACGGACGCCCTCGCCACCGCCTACGTCGGCTCCCTGACCCTCGGCTCCGGCCAGTTCTGCACCAACCCCGGGCTGCTCTTCCTCCCGAGGGGCGAGGCCGGCGACGCCTTCCTGGCCGCGGCCGGCCGCGCCACGGCCGAGGCCGTCGGCGCGACCATGCTGACCCCAGGGATCGCCCGGGCCTACGAAGCGGGCACCGAGAAGCTCCGCGCCACCGACGGCGTGACCGTCGTCGCCGAGGGCGCCGCCGGAGACACCGACGCCCCTGCTCCCCAGATCGTCGAGGCGGCCCGTCTCGCCGGGGTGACCGACGAGGTCTTCGGCGCCTCCGGCGTCGTTGTCCGCTACGACACCGTCGAGGAGCTGCTGCCCAGCCTGGAGTCCCTCGAGGGCCAGCTGACCGCGACCGTCCACGCCACCGCCGCCGACCACGAGGCCGCCGCCCAGGTCGTCTCCGCGCTCGAGCTCAAGGTCGGCCGGATCCTCTTCAACGGCTGGCCCACGGGCGTCGAGGTCGGTCACGCGATGGTCCACGGCGGCCCGTTCCCGGCCACCTCCGACTCCCGCACCACCTCGGTCGGCAGCCTCGCGATCGAGCGCTTCCAGCGTCCGGTCGCCTACCAGGACGTACCTGCGGCTCTCCTCCCGGAAGCCGTGCGAGACGACAACCCGTGGCACCTCGCCCGCCGCATCGACGGGGAGCTGCAGCTGCCATGAGCACCACCACCATCGCAAAGGTCGAGGTCGTCCCGGTCGCGGGCCACGACTCGATGCTGCTCAACCTCAGCGGCGCGCACGCGCCCTTCTTCACCCGCAACATCGCGATCCTCACCGACTCCGAGGGGCGCGAGGGTGTCGGCGAGGTCCCCGGCGGCGAGCCGATCCGTCGCACGATCGAGGAGACCGCCGAGCTGCTCGTCGGTCAGCCGGTCACCCGCTACCGCAGCCTGCTGCGCCAGGTCTCGCACACCTTCGCCGACCGCGACGCCGGCGGCCGTGGCGCCCAGACCTTCGACCTGCGTACGACCGTCCACGCCGTCACCGCGCTGGAGTCCGCGCTCCTCGATCTCGCAGGCCAGGCCCAAGGTGTGCCGGTCGCCGAGCTGCTCGGCGACGGGCAGCAGCGCGACTCGGTGCCGATGCTCGGCTACCTCTTCTACGTCGGCGACCCCGACAAGACCGACCTGCCGTATCTCCGCGAGAAGGACGGCACCGACGACTGGGCGCGCGTGCGCAGGGAGGTCGCGCTGACCCCCGAGGCGGTCGTACGTCTCGCCGAGGCCGCCCAGGCCCGCTACGGCTTCGCCGACTTCAAGCTCAAGGGCGGCGTCCTCACCGGTGAGGAGGAGGTCGCTGCGGTGACCGCCCTCCACGAGCGCTTCCCGGACGCCCGGATCACCCTCGACCCCAACGGCGGCTGGCTGCTCGCCGACGCCGTCCGGCTGCTCAAGGGCAAGGACGACGTGCTCGCGTACGCCGAGGACCCCTGCGGCGCCGAGGGCGGCTACTCGGGGCGCGAGATCATGGCCGAGTTCAAGCGCGCCACCGGACTGCGTACGGCGACCAACATGATCGCCACCGACTGGCGCCAGATGTCGCACGCGATCCGCACCAACGCGGTCGACATCCCCCTCGCAGACCCGCACTTCTGGACCATGTCCGGCTCCGTCCGCGTCGCCCAGCTGTGCCACGACTTCGGGCTGACCTGGGGCTCCCACTCCAACAACCACTTCGACGTCTCGCTGGCCATGTTCACCCACGTCGGCGCCGCCGCACCGGGGGAGATCACCGCGCTGGACACCCACTGGATCTGGCAGGACGGCCAAGGGCTGACCGAGTCGCCGCTGGAGATCCGCGACGGTGCGGTCGCGGTGCCGACCGCCCCGGGCCTCGGGATCCGGCTCGACCGCGAGCGGGTCGCGGCCGCGCACGAGCTCTACCTCGAGCACGGGCTCGGTGTACGTGACGACGGCGTCGCCATGCAGTACCTGGTGCCGGGGTGGACCTTCGACCCCAAGCGCCCGTGCCTGGTCCGTTGACCGCCCCGTCGACCACCCCGTCGACGGCCCGGTGAACGCCGAGGTCGCCTGGCTCCTGCTCGCCGGGATCGGCGCGGGACTGACCGGCTCGGTGGCCGGTCTGGCCTCGCTGGTCAGCTACCCCTCCCTGCTGGCCGCGGGGCTGCCGCCGGTGGTTGCCAACGTCACCAACACGGTGGCCATGTTCGGCGTCACCGGCGGCACCGTCGCCGGCTCGCGCCGCGAGCTCCGAGGTCAGGGCAGCAGGATCGCCTGGCTGGCCCTGGCCTCCTTCCTCGGCGGCGCGCTCGGCGCGGCCCTGTTGCTCACCACACCGGCCGAGGCCTTCGAGGCGGTCGTGCCCTGGCTCGTTGGCGCCGGCGCGATCCTGCTGCTGCTCCGCGACCGGATCCGGGTCTGGGCCGCGGCCTTCGCGGCTCGACGGGCTCGACCACCGGAGCGGGAGAAGAGAGGTGCGGTCACCCGCGGGTTCGGCTGGGGCGTGATCGTGTTCGTGCTCGGCATCTACGGCGGCTACTTCGGCGCCGGCGTCGGCATCATCGCGCTCGCGGTCCTCGTCCTCGAGCGCACCGAGGCGCTCGCGATCACCAACGCCGTCAAGAACGTGGCCACCGGCGTCGCCAACGGCACCGCCGCGATCGCGTACGTCTTCTTCGCTCCTGTCGACTGGCCCGCCGCGGTCGCCCTCGGGGTCGGCGCCGTGCTCGGCGGCTACCTCGGCCCGGCGATCGTCCGGGTCGCCCCCGAGCGACCGCTGCGCTGGCTCGTCGGTCTCGCCGGTCTCGGCCTCGCGCTGCACCTGGCGACCAGTTAGGCTCCGGGCCGCTGCCACGGGTAACAGGTCTCAGGAGGACGAAGCGAACATGAGTTCGGGCAATATCTCGGTGCGTGGTCGGGTGCGTGCGCTGGTCGACGACGACACCTTCCAGAAGGTGATCATCGGGGTGATCATCCTCAACGCCGTGGTCCTGGGCGTGGAGACGATGGTCCCCGAGCACCTCGCCCACGAGCTGGCACTGCTCGACAGCGTGCTGCTGGGCGTCTTCGTCGTGGAGCTGGTGCTGCGGCTGGTGGCGTACGGCCCGAGGTTCTTCCTCGACCCGTGGAACATCTTCGACACCGCGATCGTCGCGATCGCGCTGGTGCCCGCCACCGGCCCGATGTCGGTGCTGCGGGCGCTGCGGATCCTGCGGGTGCTGCGTCTGGTCAACTCGGTCCCGTCGATGCGCCGAGTCGTCGACGGTCTGATCAACGCAGTGCCGGGGATGGGCGCGGTCGCGGGGCTGCTGGGACTGATGATGTACGTCGCGGTGGTCATCTCGACCAACCTCTACGGGGAGATCGCGCCGGAGTACTTCGGCGATCTCGGCACCAGCGCGTTCACCCTCTTCCAGACCATGACCGGCGAGGCCTGGCCCGACATCGCCCGCGAGGTGATGGCCGAGGACTCCTCGGCGTGGATCTTCTTCGTCGTCTTCATCCTGGTGATGACCTTCGCGGTCCTCAACCTCTTCCTCGCCGTCGTCGTCTCCGGCATGGAGAGCGTCGAGAACCTCGCCCGGCACGAGGAGGAGTCCGACGCCGAGATGATGGCCGTCCTGACCTCGCTGCGCGAGGACCTCACCGCCGTACGCGAGGAGCTGGCCGCCACCCGGGACGAGCTGCGGAGCAACCGTACGGAGGTCTGAGATCGGGTCGGGCACGGGCCATCGCCCGTGACCACAATGACCAAAAGATCCAATACCTCCAGATGCTTCCTGGCGTCTCCTTGCCGGACCTACCTTCACGGCCATGAAGTGACGAGCGTCACTTTCGAAGGAGATCCCATGAACCCCCTCATCCGTACCGCCGCGATCGTCGTCGCCACAGCCGTGGCCGGCACGTCCCTTGTCGCCTGCAGCTCGGTCAACAAGTCCGACTCGTCCGCCGACGCAGCGCCGACGAGCGTGAACATCGTCGTCCCCGCCGACCCGGGCGGCGGCTGGGACCAGACCGGGCGCGCGCTCTCCGACGTGCTCACCGGCGAGAAGATCCTCGAGACGGCCTCGGTCTCCAACACTCCCGGGGCCGGTGGCACCGTCGGCCTGGCCGCGCTCGCCAACGAGACCGACCCCAACACCCTGATGGTGATGGGCCTGGTCATGGTCGGCGCGATCGAGACCAACAAGTCGGCCACCAAGCTCTCCGACACCACCCCGATCGCGAAGCTGACCGAGGAGCAGGAGGTCGTCGTCGTTCCCGCCGACTCGAAGTACCAGACCATCAACGACCTGGTCGACGACATCAAGGCCAACGGTCAGGCCGTCTCGATCGCCGGTGGCTCCGCGGGCGGCACCGACCAGATCCTCGCCGGCCAGCTCCTCAAGGCCTCCGGTGTGGCCTCCGGTGACATCGCGAAGAGCCTCAACTACGTGCCCTTCGACGGTGGCGCCGAGTCGGTGACCGCGCTGCTCGGCGGCAAGGTCGACGCCGGAATCTCCGGTGTCGGTGAGTACGCCGAGCAGATCAAGGCCGGCAAGCTCCGTGCGCTGGCCGTCTCCGGCGAGAAGCCGTCCGGCCTGCTGCCGGACGTGCCCACCCTCACCGACGAGGGCATCGACCTAGTGCTCACCAACTGGCGCGGTGTGGTCGCCCCCGGCGACCTCGACGCCGCCGAGAAGAAGGCCCTGACCGACGTGGTCACCGAGGCGGCCGAGTCCGACGCCTGGGCCAAGGTCCTGGAGACCAACGACTGGGACGACGCGTTCATGGCGGGCGACGAGTTCGAGACGTACGTCGACGAGGAGGTCACCTCCGCCCAGACCACGCTCAAGGAAATCGGGCTCGTCCAGTGAACGAGCGTCAGCGAGTGAACCGTTCGGTCAACACGCGGCCGCGCCCGTACCCTGGCGCCTGCGCTACGGGGGTGGCCGCGTGACCACCACGACCCCCACCCAGCCTGGCCGGCTCTCCTTCGGGGAGCCGGCCATGGCCGGGGGCATCCTTGCCCTCGGTGTGTTCGCGCTGGTCCGTGCGGGAAGCATCGCCGAGCCGGTCACCGCGGCCGGCGCGATCGGTCCGCGGACGATGCCCTACTTCGTCGGTGGCCTGCTGGTCGTGACCGGTGGCATCACCCTGGCGCGTGTCCTACGCGGTGAGCGCGGCGAGGCTGAGGGCGGCGAGGACGTCGACCTCTCCGGCGGCACCGACTGGCTCACCGCCGTACTGTTGGCCGTGGCCGTCCTGGGCCACGCCCTCCTGATCGGCGTGATCGGCTGGCCGCTGGCCGGTGCGGCGCTGTTCACCGCGGGCGCGGTCATCCTCGGGGCCCGCCCGTGGTGGCGCGCGCTCCTGGTCGGCCTGGTCATGGCGTTCGCGATCCAGCTGGTCTTCGCCGGCGGGCTCGGGGTCTCGCTGCCGCCGGGCCCGTTGCTCGAAGGGGTGGCGTTCCTCCATGGATAACCTGAATCTGCTGCTGCAGGGGTTCGCCACCGCGGCGCACCCCGAGTACCTCGTCTTCGCCTTCATCGGCGTCATCCTCGGCACCGCGGTCGGTGTCCTGCCGGGCATCGGTCCGTCGATGACGGTCGCGCTGCTGCTGCCACTGACGTACGCCCTGGACCCGACGGCCGCGCTGATCACCTTCGCCGGGATCTACTACGGCGGCATGTACGGCGGGTCGACCACCTCGATCCTGCTCAACACGCCGGGCGAGGCGTCCTCGATGATCACCGCCCTCGAGGGCAACAAGATGGCCAAGCGGGGCAAGGGCGCCGCGGCGCTCGCCACCGCCGCCATCGGGTCGTTCGTGGCGGGCACGCTCGCGACGGCCGCGCTCACCTTCCTGGCGCCCCTGGCCGCGGACCTGGCGGTCAAGCTCGGTCCCGTCGAGAAGGTGGCTCTGATGGTGCTCGCCTTCACCACCGTCGGAGCGTTGCTCGGCCGCTCGGTCTCCCGCGGCCTGGCCGCCCTCGGCGTCGGCATGTTCATCGGGCTCATGGGCGTCGACGGCATGTCGGGCCAGATGCGGTTCACCTTCGGCGTACCCGTGCTCAACGACGGCATCGACGTCGTGGTCGTGGCGGTCGCGCTCTTCGCCGTCGGCGAGGCGCTGTACGTCGGTGCGCAGCTGCGCCGCGGACCGCAGCAGCTCGTCCCGGTCACCGGGGGCTGGCGCACCTGGATGACGCGTGAGGACTGGCGGCGTTCCTGGGGGCCGTGGCTGCGCGGCACCGCGATCGGCTTCCCGATCGGCACCCTGCCGGCCGGTGGCGCCGAGGTCGGCACGTTCCTGTCCTACTCCGCCGAGCGCAAGCTGGCTCGCGGGAAGGCGAAGGAGGAGTTCGGCCACGGTGCCATCGAGGGCGTCGCCGGGCCCGAGGCGGCCAACAACGCCTCGGCGGCGGGTGTGCTCGTGCCGCTGCTGACCCTCGGGATCCCGACCTCGGCCACGGCCGCGGTGATCCTCGTGGCGCTGCAGCACTACAACATCCAGCCGGGGCCGCTGCTGTTCAAGGACCACGGCGACCTGGTCTGGCCGCTGGTGGCGAGCCTCTACATCGGCAACGTGCTGCTGCTGGTGCTCAACCTCCCGCTGGTCGGGCTGTGGGTCAAGGTGCTCCAGATCCCGCGGCACTATCTCTACGCCGGCATCCTGCTGTTCGCGGCCCTGGGTGCCTTCGCGGTGCACTTCAGCCCGCAGGACGTCATCGTGCTCCTCGTGCTCGGCGTCCTGGGCTTCTTCATGCGCCGCTACGGCTACCCGGTGGCGCCGATGGTGGTCGGGCTGATCCTCGGGCCGATCTTCGAGCGGCAGCTGCGGACTGCCCTGCAGGTCGCCCAGGGCGACTGGCTGACGCTGGTGCAGTCGCCGTTCGCGATCGTCGTGTACGTCGCGCTGCTGCTCGCGCTCGGCGGGTCGGTCCTGCTCCGGCGCAAGGAGGACGACCTGGAGCACGAGCTGGTCGACGCCGGCAGCTGAGCCGACGGCGGCGAGCGGACCCGATGACCGGCCGGGTCCGCTCGCATGGCTCAGTCTCTGTTTGGGCGAAGCGGGCGCGTAACTCGGCAGCACGGTCACGTTCGAGGGTCAGGACAGCCGTTGCCAGCTCGCTGAAGCGGGCTTGCTCGTCATCGCTCGCTCGTTGCCGAAGCATCGTGTCGAGATCTCTCTGAACGGCATGAGAAAAGACCAGGTCAGGCTCCGCTTTCCACTTCGCCACAGCTCGTGGACTCAGACCGATCTGCTCGGCGAACTCCTCGATGGTCTGACGCATCGCGGTGCGGAGCCATTCGGCTTCACGCGGTGTCCACGTGGTCGGGAGCATCGTCATCTCTTCGCCTGTCCGGTGGCAGAGTGCAGATCGAGTGCATGGTCAGTTCATGGTCTTCGTGGGCCGTATGCCGCTGACTGGAGACATGTCAGCCACGACCTCAGGTGTCCTACCGAAACGTACCGCAGGCCAATGCCCCTGCCCCGAACCTGATAGCTCCGTGGCGACGTCGAACGACCTCGACCTGCTGCAGATGGTTCTCGACGGTCTCCGTCGCCTTGGTCCGGACGGCCGTCAGCGATGACGGCCGCCGACGGCTCGAGGAGTCAGCGTGGTGAGCCGTTCTCCCGCCGGCCCGGTCGACCGCGTGTGATGCCGCAAGCGGTGGGTGGGCAGCGAGCGTGGATGGAGCCGCGTGAAGAGATCCTCGACGTCACGGCACGTCTGTTCGTGGAGCGGGGTTTCGCGGGCACGTCGACTCGGGAGATCGCTGAGGCGGTCGGGGTTCGCCAGGCGAGTCTCTACCACTACTTCGCGGGCAAGGAAGGGATTCTCGCTGAACTGCTTCAGCGTTCGATCCGGCCCACGGTTGACAAGATCGAGAAGGTCGAGGCGCTCGGTGCCGAAACCGGTGCCGGTCCGGATGTGTTGCTGAACCTGTTGGTGGTGCTGGACGTGCGTACGCTCGCGCGGGCGCCACGGAACGCGGGGGTGCTTACGCGGTTGCCTGAGGTGGAGCGGAAGGAAGCCTTCGAACCTTTTCGGGTGGCCCGCGATGAGCTGGAGGCCGCGTACGCACGTATCGGCGAGGAGGTCCGTGCCGTCGGCGGTGCAGGGGTGAACTACGTGCCGGACGGCACGTTGCTGGGCAAGCAGTTGCTCCAGCAGGTCGAGGTCGTGATCGGGATGCGATCAGAGGGCCATCCGATCAGTTCGAGCATCGAATCGATCGTCGCGGCGTCATGCCTGCGGATCTGCCTGGCCGACCAGACGCGTATTGATGAGGCCGCTTCGCGAGTGGCCGACCTGATCTGGGCTCTCGAGTGAGCGCTGATCCCACGAACCGGTCGCCGGCCCATCACGACGGGGTGGGTTGGCGGCTGCACTCGGTTCTGCGCAACACACTGAACGGGCCTTGCGAGGGGTGTGCAGGTATTCGCTTGAGGGTCTCGCCGTTCTCGTGTGAATCTCACATTCACGTACATCAATTTCTTAGATCTCGGAGGCAAAGAAATGAAGTTGCGAATTGCTGTCGGCGCTTTCGTCGCTGCCGCTGCACTTGCTGTGACGTATCCCGGCGCCGCTGTGGCCGCGGACTTCGGGCCGGCGGTATACCCGGGCACTGTCACGGCGAACGTGACGTATAACGCAGGCGACTTGACCCTGACCTACAGTGCGAACGCCAACGGATGGGCGTCGACGGGCACGACCTGTATCGACTGGGTGTTGGAGTACAAGGACTTCGGGATCAGTTCATGGAAGACTGTGGACTCGGGCACAAAGTGTGGAAAGCGCACTGTCAGCACCCCAACCTTCTCGCGGTACTGCCCGGCGATGGGCAATTGGCGGATGAGCGCTCACGCGAGCGGACCCGGCGGTTCGGACAAAGATGCCAAGACCAAGGAAGTCAGCTGACGCAGTGTTTGACATGAAGCCAACGCTCATTGAACTCGATATCCCGCTGGTCTCGGACGGATGGGAGGCGCAGATCTATCTCGCCGAGATCTGGCCCCGAGGCGTACGGGTTGTCGCTAGTTCTGCGATGTCGCCGCCCTCTCCTGGCACGGCCATGAGTCTTGTTTCCGGCACTGGGACCGGCGCTGAGGTGTCCGTGCAGTTTCTGCACGAATCGGATATCTCCTTCGGTCTCCATCGTGTCGAGTGGTGGTTCTCGGTGCCTGAGCCATCGACTGGTTGTGAGATCGAAGTTTCCGTCGGGGACCGGGTCGTTACATCAATGGCCCGTTGAGGCGATCTCCTGCAGCACCACGTTGCGGGGGCCGTCGGGCGTGTCCCTGGCCACCCGCAGGTAGTAGGCCTGGTCGGGATTGTGGTTGGGGTCGAAGGACCAGTTCCCGCGCGGGCTGAAGATGGTGCCGACGGACCCGAGGGAGTCGGCGATCTCCTTGCGGTTGACGTCGTCGGAGAGGTCGAGGGCCTTGTCGAGCGCGGCCGCGGCGTCGTAGGCCTGCACCGAGTAGACCGTCGGGGTGGCGTCGTACGCCTTGCGGTAGTCCTTCACGAAGGCGCTGTTCATCAGCGAGTCCATCGCGTCGCTGTAGTGCAGCACGGTCCTCACGCCGGCGGCGGCGCCGCCTAGCGAGGACAGCACGTCGCCCTCGGTGAGGAACCCGGGGCCGTAGAGCCGGGTCTTCCGGGCCAGGCCGGAGTCGCGGTACTGCTGCACGAACGCCTCCGCCTCCTGCCCCGCATACGCCGCGTAGATCGCGTCCGCACCGGACTCCTCGACCTTGTCGAAGATGCCCGACCACTCCTCGGTCGCGCCGGCCGCCGTGTAGCTCTGGCCCGCGACGCTGCCGCCCGAGGCCTCCATCGCGATCATGAAGCTGTCGGAGAGCTCATGACCGGCACCGTCGTCGGAGGCGATGACGTAGGCCGTGCCCTGCCCGGTCTCGCGGGCGATCGCCTTCCCGAGCGAGCCGCCCAGGTCCGCGTTGATCGAGGACGTACGCCACACGTAGTCGGAGCCGTCGGCGAACTTGTCGGCTCCGGCTCCGGTCACGATCAGCGGCGTCTCGCTGTCGCTCGCGACCTGCTTGGCCGCGAGCGCCGTCTCCGAGCTCACCACGCCGACGACCGCCTGGACCTCGTCGTCCTCGATCAGCCTGGTCACCGCGGCGACACCGGTCTTCACCCGGTCGCCCTCGTCGGCCTCGATGACGTCGACGAGCCGGCCACCGAGCTTCCCGTGGTGCTGGTCGAGGTAGAGATCGAACCCACGGGTCATGTCGGTGCCGATCGCTTTGTCGGCGCCGGAGGCCGGCACCACCAGGCCGATCGCGACCTTCGACTCCGAGGTCGTCGCGCAGGCCGCGAGGCCGAACCCGAGGGCCGAGACGGTCGCGAGCACGAACAGCTGTCGGTGAGGCGATCCGGTCACGGGAGACTCCATCTGTTGGAGGACGTGGTGGGAGGTTCTGAGTAGCCGAACACTGGCACAGACCACTGCCGGGCGGCGAGCAATTCGGCGCCGTGTCCGCAAGTAGGTAGTCTCGCCCTGCCAGTCGTACTCCATGCCTGATGGGGTCAGGGAACCCGGTGAAAGTCCGGGACTGACGCGCAGCGGTGAGGATGACGGGCGGGGCACGCCCTCTCTCCGGAGAGAGCAGCCACTGGAGCCTGGCTCCGGGAAGGCGCTCCGCACCGATCGATTCCGAGTCCGAAGACCTGCTGGCTCTGGCGGCGCCCGCCGCCAGGTCACCACGTGCCCCGCGGAAGGGCACCTGACCAGAGCAGGTGTGGCGATGTCCCGAGTCCGATCCGACCGGTGCCCAGGAGTCGGCCGTCCGTGGCCGGCCGAGGACGGCTTGCTGGTGCGGCTGCGCCTGATCGGCGGGTCCGTCTCGTCGGCCTCGCTGCTCTCGCTGGTCTCCGTGGCCGAGACCTACGGCGACGGCCGTGTCTATCTCACCGGCCGTGCCAATCTGCAGGTGCGCGGCCTTCCTGTGGGGGAGGACGGCGCGCTGCCGGGCGAGGTGCTCTCCGCGCTGAAGGCGACCGGTCTGGTGCCGGTGCAGACCCACGAGCTCGTACGCAACGTGATGGTCTCCCCGCAGACCGGGCTCGCCGGAGGGCGGGCCGACCTGCGCGGCGTCGCCGCCTCGCTGGACCGCCTGCTGTGTGCCTCGCCGCGGCTGGCGGCGCTGCCGGGGCGGTTCCTCTTCGTGCTCGACGACGGTCGGGGCGACCTGGTCTCGCGCGAGTGCGACCTCGGGCTGGTGGCGCTGTCGGCCACCGAGGGCCAGCTCCGGGTCGGTGGGTCGTGGGGGCCGGTCGTGCCGCTCGCCGAGGCCGCTTCGCGGCTGGTCTCGCTCGCCTCACGCTTCCTGGACGTACGCGGCGAGGGGCCGTCGGCGCCCTGGCACGTCTCCGAGCTCGATGCTCCCCTGGTCGAGCCGGTCGCGGCCGATGCTCGCGTCCCGGCGCCCGCGGCCGAGCTCGGGTTCGGCGAGGTGCCCGGGGGCGAGCACGTCGCCGCCCCCGACGGGGCACTGGACCGGGCCGCCGTCGAGGCGCTGGTGGAGCGGGCGCCGGCGGTCGTGGTGACGCCGTGGCGTGGCGTACTCGTGCCGTCGCCGCAGGCCCGCCCGACCCGGCGCTACGACTACATCGACCAGGGGCCGGCGATCTACGTCGACTCCTTCGCGACCATCCGGCGCGAGGCCGACCTCTCCGGGGTGCCCGCCGACGCCGAGCGGCTCGCGGTCCGGATGATCCACGGCAGCGGACAGGTCGATCTCGCCGCCGACCTGGTCATCCACCCCGGTCTGGTGAAGGCCGCGCGCGGTGCGCTCGAGGCCGGGGCGCCGATCCTGTGCGACGCGACGATGGTCGCGACCGGGGTCACCCGCAGCCGCCTCCCGCGAGAGAACGAGGTGCTCTGCATGCTCGGCGACGACCGGGTCCCGGCGCTCGCCCGCGCCTGGGGCACGACCCGCACCGCCGCCGCCCTGTCGCTGTGGGAGCCCTACCTCGAGGGTGCCGTGGTCGCCATCGGCAACGCCCCGACGGCGCTCTTCCACCTGCTCGAGATGATCCTCGACGGCGGCCCGCGACCGGCCGCGATCGTCGGCTGCCCGGTCGGCTTCATCGGCGCCGCCGAGTCCAAGGAGGCGCTCGCCTCGTTCGCCGACGATCACGGGATCGACATCCCCTTCGTCACCGTGCGCGGCCGCCGTGGCGGCTCCGCGATGACCTCCTCCGCACTCAACGCACTCGCCCAGGAGCAGGAATGAACGCAGACGTACGCGGGAAGTTCACCGTCGTCGGCATCGGTCCGGGCGACCCCGAGCTGATCACCCTCAAGGCCGCCCGGCTGATCGGCGCCGCCCCGGTGATCGCCTACCACGCCGGGGTGCGCAAGCAGTCCCACGCTCGCCGGATCGCGTCCTCGCTGATCCCTTCTGGGGCGATCGAGGAGGAGCTGCGCTACCCGGTCACCACCGGGACCACCTCGCACCCGGGCGGCTACGTCGGGGCGATGGCGGAGTTCTACGAGTCCTGCGCGGTCCGGCTCTCGGCCCATCTCGACGCCGGCCGTGACGTGGTGCTGCTCGCCGAGGGCGACCCGCTCTTCTACGGCTCCTCGATGTACCTCCACGACCGGTTCAAGGAGATCTACGAGACCTCGGTCGTGCCCGGCGTCCCCGCCTTCGCGGCCGCCACCGCGGCCGTCTCGACGCCGCTGGTGCGCCAGACCGACGTCCTCACGGTGCTGCCCGGAACCCTGCCCGAGCCCGAGCTCGCCCGGCGCCTGGCCGACACCGAGGCCGCCATCATCATGAAGCTCGGCCGGACCTTCCCCGCGGTTCGTTCCGCGCTCGAGGCCGCCGGGCGGCTCGAGGGTGCCTGGTACGTCGAGCGTGCCTCGCAGCCCGAGGAGCGCTGGCTGCCGGTGGCGGACGTGGATCCGTCGTCCGTGCCGTACTTCTCGCTCATCGTCGTCCCAGGTGACTCGGCTCCTGCTCCCGCCTCGGCCGCAACGCGGCTGCGGCAGGAGTCCTTGGAGGAGTCCTCGGTGGCAGAGCCTGTCGAGACGACGTCCGAGAGGGGCGAAGTTCTGGTCGTCGGGCTGGGGCCGGGACCTGACGGCTGGCTGACGCCCGAGGTGAGCTCCGCGCTGGCCGAGGTGGACCACGTCGTCGGCTACGCGCCGTACGTCAACCGGGTGCCGCAGCGGGCCGGGCTGCAGCGGCACGCCTCGGGCAACACGGTCGAGGTCGACCGGGCCCGGCACGCCCTGGACCTGGCGCTCGCGGGGGAGCGGGTCGCCGTCGTCTCCGGCGGCGACGCCGGGGTCTTCGGGATGGCCGCCGCGGTGTTCGAGGCCGCCGAGGACCCGGCCTACGCCGACGTACGCGTCCGGGTGCTGCCCGGGGTCAGCGCCGTCCAGGCGGTGGCCGCGCGGGCGGGTGCCCCGGTCGGCGCCGACTTCGCGGTGATGTCCCTCTCGGACCGGCTCAAGCCGTGGTCCGTCGTCGAGGACCGGCTGCGCGCGGTCGCGGGCGCCGACCTGGTGCTGGCCATCTACAACCCGGCCTCGCGTTCGCGCACGGAGCAGATCGGGCTGGCCCGCGACGTACTCCTCGAGCAGCGCAAGCCCGACACCGTCGTCATCGTCGGCCGCGACGTCGGGCGGGCCGAGGAGTCGCTGACCGTGACCACGCTCGGTGACCTCGATCCGGGCTCCATCGACATGAAGTGCCTGGTCATCGTGGGAGCGAGCTCGACCCGGGTCACCGCGGCCGGGCAGGTCTGGACGCCGAGGTATGTCCGATGACCGATCCGATGACCGTCCACTTCGTCGGCGCCGGCCCCGGCGCGGCCGACCTGCTCACCGTGCGCGCCACCAGGATGCTCGAGGCCGCGGACGTGGTGCTCTACCCGGGCACCTACCTCGACCCCGAGGTCCTGGCCCACTGCAGCCCGTCGGCCTCCCTGGTCGACACCCAGAAGCTCGACCTGGACCAGATCGTCGCCGAGATCGTCGCCGCCCACGGGGCCGGTCACCAGGTCGTACGCCTCGTCTCCGGCGACCCGTCGGTCTACTCCGCCGTCGCGGAGCAGACCCGGCGGCTGGACGCCGCCGAGGTGCCCTGGGACGTCACCCCCGGTGTACCCGCCTACGCGGCCGCGGCCGCGCTGGTGGGGCGGGAGCTGACCGTGCCGCTGGTGGCGCAGTCGGTGGTCCTGACCCGCACCCAGGCCCGGTCGACCGCCATGCCGGAAGGCGAGTCGCTGGCCGCCTATGCCGCGACCGGAGCCACGCTCGTGCTCCACCTCGCGATCCGGCGCACCCGCGAGCTGATGGCCGAGCTGCTGCCCTACTACGGCCCGGAGTGCCCCGTCGTGGTCGTCTACCGTGCCAGCCAGCCCGAGGAGCAGGTGCTGCGCGGGACGGTGTCGACGATCGCCGACGCGGTCCAGGACGCGGGTCTCAGGCAGGCAGCCGTCATCCTCGCCGGCCCCGCGCTGGCCCGCGACGGGGGCGAGTCGTTCCTCTACGACGTCGCCCGGGAGCGTGCCTGATGGACCTCTACGACGCCATCAACCGCCGCCGCGACACCCGCGCGGAGTTCACCGGCGAGCCGATCGCTCCCGAGGTGCTCGAGCGGGTCCTCTCGGCCGCCCACGCCGCCCCGAGCGTCGGCATGTCGCAACCGTGGGACTTCGTGCTCGTACGCGACGCCGACCGCCTCGAGCGCTTCCACTCCCACGTCGCGACCGAGCGCGACACCTTCGCCGACACCCTGTCCGGCGAGCGGGCCGAGACCTTCTCCCGGATCAAGATCGAGGGCATCCGCGAGTCCGGGCTGGGCATCGTGGTCGGCTACGACCCGACCCGTGGCGGCCCCAACGTCCTCGGCCGCCACGCCATCGCCGACGCCGGCCTCTACTCGGTCGTCTGCGCCATCCAGAACCTCTGGCTCGCCGCCACCGCCGAGGGCCTCGGCGTCGGCTGGGTCAGCTTCTACCGCGAGGAGTTCCTGCGCGACCTGGTCGACATGCCCGAGCACGTACGTCCCGTCGCCTGGCTCTGCGTCGGGCCCGTCGCCGACCTCCCCGACGTCCCTGACCTGGAGCGCTTCGGCTGGCGCCACCGCTCGCCCCTGGCCGGTGTGGTCCATGAGGAGAGCTACGCCGGGCCGGAGTGAATGGTGCTGCACTATGACGGAGGATCCGACCTTGTGAAAGATTCACAAGGTCGGATCCTGTGTGATAGCAACGCGTGGTGAAGAGTCACGTCCTCTTCGACCACGACGGCGTCCTGGTCGACACCGAGCTCTGGTACTTCAAGGCGGGCGAACGGGCCCTGGCGGACATCGGTGTGACGCTGGACCGGGAGCGATATCTCCGGGACATGAGCGACGGCCTGGGCACCTGGGCGCAGGCTCGGGCTGCAGGCGTCGGCGAGCGGACCATCGACCGGCTGCGTCGGGTGCGCGACGACTACTACCAGGCGTACCTGCGGTCCGAACCCATCGAGATCGAGGGTGTAGTCGAGGCTCTGGAGGAGCTGTCCAGTCACGTCCGGATGGCGATCGTCACGACGTCGAAGCGGTCGGACTTCGAGTTGATCCACGCGGGTCGGCAGATCACGCGGTTCATGGACTTCGTGCTGGTCAGGGAGGACTACGAGCGCGCCAAGCCCCACCCCGAGCCATACCTGACCGCGTTGGGGCGGTTCGGCGCCTCGAAGGAGGAGACGCTGGTCGTCGAGGACTCGGCGCGGGGCCTGAGGTCGGCCGTTGCCGCCGGGATCGACTGCGCGGTCGTGCGCAGCGACTTCACCCGGACCCAGGACTTCTCCCAGGCCACTCACCGGATCGACGCCTTGGGAGAACTGAAGCGCATCGTCGTCGCGTGAGGCTGGACGAGTCGGGTCGAACTAGCGCGCGCCGAAGGCCCATTGCACGACCGTGCGTTGAGGTGCCCAGCCGCGGAAGGTGCCGATCGCATCGACGGACTCCACCGAGATCCGGGTCAGTTCACCGCCGAGCTCGGCGTGCTGCCTCGCCAGTAGCTGCTCGGTCTCCAGGGTGACGCCGTGGACGACGAGCCGGCCACCGGGGCGGAGGGCGGCGAGGCAGGTGTCGAGGACGCCGGGGCGGGTCGCGCCGCCGCCGATGAAGATCGCGTCGGGGGAGGGGAGGCCGGCGAGGGCATCGGGTGCGCGACCCTCGACGACGCGAAGACTCGGCACCCCGAGCCGGGCGGCGTTGCGGGCGATCCTGGCCGCTCGCTCGGAGTTGCCCTCGATGGCGGTCGTAGTGCAGGTCGGATGTGCTCGCATCCACTCGATCCCGACCGAGCCGGCACCGGCGCCGACGTCCCACAGGTGCGCCCCGGGGGTGGGGGTCAGGCGCGCCAGAGCAGACGCCCGCAGGTCGCGCTTGGTCAGCTGGCCGTCGTTCTCGAAGACGTCGTCGGGCAGGCCCGCAGACCAGCCGATAGAAGGTGCGCCGACGCACTCGACCGCCACGATGTTGAGGCGTGGCGACTCGCCCGCCCAGGTCGAGGCAGTGCCCGCCCGTGCGCTCTCGGTCTCCGCTCCCAGCTCGCCCAGCACGGTCATCCTCGACGCGCCGAAACCGGTCGTGACCAGCAGGTTCGCCACCGACGCGGGGGTCGACCCGTCGGCGGAGAGGGCCAGGATCCGGCGGCCGGGTGCGAGCTCGCGGGCGACCAGCGACACATCGCGGCCGACCAGGCTGACGACCACGCACGACTCGGCCGGCCAACCCATCCGGGCCCGGGCGAGGGCGACGGAGGAGACGGCGGGCTCGATGCGTACGTTCTCCCGGCCGAGAAGGGAGATCAGGGTTGTCCCGATGCCGGAGACGAGCGGGTCGCCGGAGGCGAGGGCGACGACGGCGGCGGCAGACGGCAGCGACTCGAGGAGCGCCGGGAGACCCTCGCGCAACGGCGACGGCCAGGGCTCGCGCCGCTGGCCGGGGACGTCCGGGACGAGGTCGAGATGACGCTTGCCGCCGAGGAGGACCGGAGTCTCCCGGATCAGCTGCTGGTGACGTACGGGAATCTCGTCCCAACCTCCGGCACCGATGCCCACCACGACGATCATGAGGCCAGACGCTACAGTGACCGCACAGGCGCGAGGTGCCCCGACTGCCCAGCCATCGGCTCGACACGAGAGCTGGTGAGGACGGTGGGAAGGGAGAATCTGGGAAGCCGGTGAGAATCCGGCACAGGCCCGCTGCGGTGTACGAGCCCCTTCGTGGGGACTCGACAAGTCCGAAGACCGGCCCCGCGCCCATCCATTCCAAGCGATAGGGAGCGGGAGCCTCTCATGCCGGTGCACTACCCATTTTCCGCCGTCCTCGGCTGCCAGGCCGATGACCTCGACGACATGGGCCTCGCGCTCGTGCTCACCACCATCTCCCCGGAGATCGGTGGGGTCCTGGTCCGCGGCGAGAAGGGGACCGCGAAGTCGACGGCCGTACGCGGCCTGGCGGCTGTCCTGCCCTCGATCTCGGTCTACGCGGGGGACCGGTTCTCGATCGACCCCGCCGACCCGTCCGCGGAGTCGCCGGACGGGCCCTTCGGGTCCGCCGCCGTCGTGGAGAGCCGGCCGGTGCGGCTGGTCGAGCTCCCGGTCGGGGCCACCGAGGACCGGGTCGTCGGCTCGCTCCACCTGGAGAGCGCGCTCTCGCGCGGTGCGGTCGAGTTCGAGCCGGGGCTGCTGGCCCGGGCCCACCGCGGTCTGCTCTACGTCGACGAGGTCAACCTGCTCCACGACCACCTGGTCGACCTGCTCCTGGACGCGGCGGCCATGGGCCGGGTCAGCGTCGAGCGCGACGGGGTCTCGGTCGAGCACGCCGCCCGGTTCGTGCTGATCGGCACCATGAACCCCGAGGAAGGCGAGCTGCGTCCGCAGCTGCTGGACCGCTTCGGGCTCACCGTCGAGGTCGCCGCACCGCGGGATCCGGCGCTGCGCGCCGAGGTCGTACGCCGCCGGATGGCCTTCGACCTGGACGCCGCCGGCTTCGCCGACCGCTACGCGGAGGCCGAGCGCGACCTGACCGCACAGATCTCCGCCGCCCGCGCCCTGGTCGGGAAGGTCCGGCTCACCGCGCCCGGGCTGCTCAAGATCGCCGAGGTCTGCGCGGCGTTCGAGGTCGACGGGCTGCGTGCCGACATCGTCACCGCCCGCACCGCCGTCGCCCACGCCGCCTGGGCCGGCCGCTCCGAGGTCACCCGCGAAGACATCCGCCGCGCCGCCCTGCTCGCGCTGCCGCACCGCCGGCGTCGCAACCCCTTCGATGCTCCCGGGCTGGACGAAGACCTGCTCGACCGCATCCTCGGCGACGAGGAGCTTCCGCCGGAGCCGCCGGAGGGCGGGCCTGAGAACGGGCCGGAGGACACGTCGGATCCGACTCCGCCCAGCAGCGACGGTTCGACCGACGCGGAACCCCCGTCGGTCGAGCCCGGCGAGCGCCAGCGAGACAGTGCCGAGACCAACACAGCCGAGTCCGCGGACGACCAGCCCGAGGTTCCGCCCTCGCCCTCCGCTCTCGCACCCGAGTCCGTCACCGCGGCCGCCCCGGCCTATCGCCCCCGCCTGCTGACCGTCTCCGGCCTGGGCACGGGCCGCACCGGCGGCCGGAGCAAGGCGATCGGCAGCAGCGGCCGTCGGATCGGCGCGAACACCAGCGTCCGCGGCTCGCTCCATCTCGTCGAGACGCTCAAGGCGGCCGCGGGCAAGCAGGCCGCCCGCCCGCGTACGTCCGCGAAGGTCGAGCTGCGGATCGAGGATCTGCGCACCGCGGTGCGTGAGGGCCGGGAGGCCAACCTGGTGCTCTTCTGCGTGGACGCGTCCGGGTCGATGGCGGCGCGCAAGCGGATGGCGCAGGTGAAGGCCGCGGTCCTCTCGCTGCTGCTCGACGCCTACCGGCGCCGCGACAAGGTCGGGATGATCACCTTCCGGGGTGAGGGCGCCGAGCTGGTGCTGCCGCCGACCGGATCCGTCGACCTCGCCGCCGCCCGCCTGGACGAGGTGCCCGCCGGAGGACGTACGCCGCTGGCCGAGGGCCTCCTCGAGGCCGCCCGGGTGCTGCAGCGCGAGCATCTCCGTGACCCCGATCTGCGGCCGCTGCTGGTGGTCGTCACCGACGGTCGTGCCAACTCCAAGGCCGACGGCAAGGACGCCGTCCGGCGCTCGCAGCAGGCTGCCGCGTACGTCGCCGGTCTGGGCGTCACCACCGTCGTCATCGACTCCGAGAGCGGACCGATGCGGCTCGGGCTGGCCCGCCAGCTGGCCGAGCACCTGGGCGCCGAGCACGTGCCGGTCGCCGAGGTGAGCGCCGAGGCGCTGACCTCGGCCGTCCACGGGTTCACCGGATCCACCATGGGAAGGGGCGCTGCCTGATGCCGAAGGGACAGCCGCTGAACGTACCCGACGACGGGCTCACCACCCGCCAGCGCCGCAACCGGCCGCTGGTGATGGTCCACACCGGGCCCGGCAAGGGGAAGTCGACCGCCGCCTTCGGGCTCGCGCTGCGTGGATGGAACCAGGGCTGGCGGATCGGGGTCTTCCAGTTCGTGAAGTCGGCCAAGTGGCGCATCGGTGAGCAGACCGTGCTCGAGCGGCTCGGGAAGCTGCACGAGGAGACCGGCGAGGGCGGGCCCGTCGACTGGCACAAGATGGGCTCCGGCTGGTCCTGGAGCCGCAAGCAGGGTGAGGCCGAGGACCACGCTGCGGCCGCCGCCGAGGGCTGGGCCGAGATCAAGCGGTGCCTGGCCGCGGAGACGTACGACCTGCTCGTCCTCGACGAGTTCACCTACCCGATCAAGTGGGGCTGGGTCGACGCCGCCGAGGTCGCCTCCGTCCTCGCCGAGCGGCCGGGGCGCCAGCACGTCGTGATCACCGGCCGCGACGCCGACCCCGCGCTGCTCGAGGTCGCCGACCTGGTCACCGAGATGACCAAGATCAAGCACCCGATGGACGCTGGCCAGAAGGGCCAGAAGGGCATCGAATGGTGACCCTGCCCCGGCTGGTGGTCGCGGCTCCCTCGACGGGTTCTGGGAAGACGACGATCGCCACCGGGCTGATGGCGGCGCTCCGCGCTTCCGGGATGACCGTGAGCGGGCACAAGGTCGGCCCCGACTACATCGACCCCGGCTACCACGCGCTCGCCACCGGACGTCCGGGGCGCAACCTCGACCCTCACCTGGTCGGGGAGTCGCGGGTCGTACCACTGCTGCTCCACGGCGCCGCCGGGGCCGACGTGGCGGTCGTCGAGGGCGTCATGGGGCTCTACGACGGCCGCCTCGGCACCGACGGCTTCGCCTCCACCGCCCACGTCGCGGCCCTGACCTCCTCCCCGGTGGTCCTCGTCCTCGACGTCGCCCGGATGTCCCGCTCCGCTGCCGCGATCGCCGCCGGGATGGCGGCCTTCGACCCGTCCGTACGCATCGGCGGAGTCGTGCTCAACCGCTGCTCTCCCGGGCGCAACGCCGACGAGATCCGGCGCGGGCTGGAGCAGGTCGGGCTGCCGGTGCTCGGCATGCTCCCGCGCGACGAGTCGCTCGCCTCCCCGTCGCGTCACCTGGGTCTCGTCCCCGTCGCCGAGCGCGACGAGTCGGTCGCGCTGATCGAGCGGCTGGGGGAGCAGGTCGCCGCCCACCTCGATCTCGCGGCCCTGCTCGACGTCGCCCGCTCGGCCCCCGACCTCGACGATGTCGCCTGGGACCCGGCCCGGGAGGTGGAGACCGATGCCGAGCCCGACCGGGAGCGCCCGGTCGTCGCCGTCGCAGGCGGTCGCGCGTTCACGTTCCGCTACCCCGAGACCGAGGAGCTCCTGGCGGCGGCGGGCTGCGACGTACGCCCCTTCGACCCGCTCACCGATCCCGCCCTCCCCGAGGGCACCCGAGGGATCTACCTCGGCGGCGGCTTCCCGGAGATGTACGCCGCCGAGCTCGCCGCCAACGCGAGCCTCCTCAGCGACCTGAGGACCGCCGTCGAGGCCGGGATCCCGACGGTCGCCGAGTGCGCCGGGCTTCTCTATCTCGCCGAGTCGCTCGACGGCGTACCGATGGCCGGAGCGATCCCCGCCCAGGCCGCGATGAGCGAGCGCCTGACCCTGCGCTACCCGGTCGCCACCGCCGCCTCCAACTCCCTGCTCACCCGAGCCGGCGAGCAGGTCACCGGCCACGAGTTCCACCGCACCACGACGACCCCTTCAGCCGGGACCCAGCCCGCCTGGTCGATCGAGACGGCACCTACGCCGGCCGAGACGGCACCTACGCCGGCCGAGACGTCAGTTGCGTCGAGCGAGACGTCAGTTTTGGGCGACGAGAGTCGAGTTTCGCGAGCCGCAACGGCCAACTCAGCCGCCGGAACTGCCAACTCGGCCGACGCAAGTGCAAACTCGGCCGACGCAACTGACGTCTCGGCGTCCACAAGTGCCAACTCGGCCGGCGGGGGTGACGGTTCGACCCTGACGGGGTTTGCGTCGGCGACGCTGCATGCGTCGTACCTGCATGTGCATTGGGCCGGTCATCCCAAGCTGGCGTCGCGGTTTGCGGCGGCGGTTCATGGCGCGTCGGCGCACTTTCCCGCCATGGCGGGGAAAGGCCGCGCGGTGAGCGCCAGTTCGGCCGCAAAATCCCACCATGGCGGGGAAATGCCCGCCGCTGCAGATGGCCCGCTGACGGATCCGCTGCGGCACCACGGGGACGTCGAGGTGGGGGAGGGGCTGCTCGACTTCGCGGTGAACGTCTACCCGAACCCGCGGCCGGAGTGGCTGGACCAGGCACTCCACGACTCCCTCGAACCGACCGCCTACCCCGACGAGGAGCCGGCGCGGGCGGCGCTGGCCAAGCACCACGGCCGCGAACGGGGCGAGGTGCTCCCGACGGCCGGGGCGGCGGAGGCGTTCACGCTGGTCGCGCGGGCACGGAAGTGGCGGCGGCCGGTCGTGGTCCATCCGCAGTTCACCGAGCCCCACGCGGCGCTCGAGCAGGCCGGCCACGAGGTCACCGAGGTGCACTGCCGAGCAGAGGACGGCTTCGTCCTCGACCCGGCCGCGGTGCCCGCCGACGCGGACCTCGTCGTCGTCGGCAACCCGACCAACCCCACCGGCGTACTCCATCCCGCCACGACCCTTCGCGCCCTCCTCCGCCCCGGTCGGCTGGTCGTGGTCGACGAGGCGTTCATGGACGCGGTGCCCGGCGAGCCGGAGACCCTCACCGCGGAGCGGGCCGAGGGCCTGCTGGTGATCCGCAGCCTGACCAAGCACTGGTCGATCCCCGGCGTACGCGCGGGCTACGTCGTCGGCGACCCCACCGCGATCAGCGACCTCGAAGCCGTACGCACCCCCTGGTCGGTCTCGGCCACCGCAGCCGCCGCGATGCTCGCCTGTGCCACCGAGCGGGCGAGCGCCGAGGCCCGCGAGCGCGCCGAGCGGATCGCCGCCTGGAGGGCCCACCTCGAGGCGGGCCTGCGGCAGCAGCAGATCGAGTACGTCCCCGCCACCGCCTCCTTCGTCCTGGCCCGCCCGGGTGCCGGCGTCCGCGAGGCCCTGCGCGAGCAGGGCATCGCCGTACGCCGCGCCGACACCTTCCCGGGTCTCGGCCCCGACTGGGTGCGGATCGCGGTGCGTCCCGAGGGGCCGACCGACCAGCTCCTGGCCGCCCTGCGGCGGGCCGGGGATGCCGGATGAGTCCGCGGGCCATCGGCCTCCTCGCCGGCTTCGCGCTCGACCGGCTGCTCGGGGACCCGCGCCGCTACCACCCGGTCGCCGGGTTCGGCACGGTGGCGATGCGGGCCGAACGTGCCTGGTACGCGGACGACCGTGCCCGCGGGGTCCTGCACACGGCCGCCCTCGTCGGGGGAGCGGTGGCCCTCGGAGCGGTTGCCGAACGTGCCGCCCCCGGCCGGGCCGGCAAGACGGTGGTCACCGCCGCCGCCACCTGGGCGGTCCTGGGCGGCCGTTCGCTGGAGCGCGAGGCGCTCGCCGTCCACGGGCATCTCGACCGCGATGACCTCCCCGCCGCGAGGCAGCGGCTGACCCACCTCGTCGGCCGCGACACCGACCAGCTCGACGCCTCCGAGGTCTCCCGGGCCGTCGTCGAGAGCGTCGCCGAGAACACCTCCGACGCGGTCGTCGCGCCGCTGGTGTGGGGAGCCGTCGCCGGCGTACCCGGCCTGCTCGGCTACCGCGCCGCCAACACCCTGGACGCGATGGTCGGCCACCACAACGACCGCTACGAGCGCTTCGGCTGGGCGAGCGCCCGCCTCGACGACCTGCTCAACCTGCCCGGCTCCCGCCTCTCCGGCCTGCTCGTGCTGGCCGCCGCGCCGTCGCGGGCGAGGCAGGCGTGGGAGGCCTGGCGCCGCGACGCCGCCCGGCACCCGAGCCCGAACGCCGGCGTGGTCGAGGCGACCTTCGCCGGTGCCCTCGACATCCGCCTCGGCGGCACCAACCGCTACTACGGCAACCGGGTCGAGCACCGCGCGGTGATGGGCGACGGCCGCGCCGCCGCCCCCGCCGACGTCGTCGGCGCCACCGCGCTGGCACGCAGGGTGGGCATCGGCGCGGCCCTGGTCGCGGCGGCGTACGCCGTCATCACTCAGCGACCGTGACGGAAGGCCCGGGCCATGACCGCGGGCGGGGCATCGGCGATGCCCGGCCCGCCGGCGCGGGTCCACTGCGCCAGCGCATCGGCGACATGGGCCGTGCCCGCCCGGGCGACCCAGACCGGCCGTGCCCCACGCTGCCGCCCCTCGGGTGAGGGGCCGACGACCACGACGTCGGCACGCTCGCAGGGGCCGAGGCAGTCGGCGACACGTACGGTCGCCGAGTCCCCGGCCGCCGCGTTCAGCGTCGTGAGCACGGCCGCATGGTCCACCCCGGGCGACTTCCGCTCCGTCCCGCAGCAGCAGCCGCGGCAGACCGTCAGCGTCGGCCGCCCGGTGGTGGGGTCGCTCATCCTTCGCAGGCCTCGCAGTCCGGGCCGTTCTCGATGGCACAGACCGCGGCGTCGCTCCAGTCGTCCCAGGTCAGGTCGTCGATGGCGTCGGTGGTGGTCGGGTTCTCGTTCATGATCCTGCCTCTGTCGTCGAAGTGGTCAGTTGGTGCGGGTCTGCTTGCTGGCCTGGATGCCGGCTCGCGAGCGGAGGTAGTACAGGCTCTTGATGTTCGGGTCGAGCAGCGCGAGCTTGTGGATCTTGCTGATGTACTGCGGGGTCGCGTCGGCCTGGAAGAACAGGTTGAGCGACTGGGACTGGTCGATGTAGACCTGCCGGTCGGAGGCCCGGGCCAGCAGGATCTCCTGGTCGATCTCGTAGCCGGTCCGGAAGACCTCCTTCTCGTGGTCATCGAGCCACGAGACGTGCTGCACGGATCCACCGTTGTCGATGATGTCGGAGATGTGGGCCTGGTCGTAGACGCCACGCTCCTTCATCACCTCGACGAGGTTCTGGTTGGCCCGCGGCATCTCGCCGGCCGAGGTGGTCTGGTTCCAGACGTTGGCGACGTACGGCTCGATGCCCTGGCTGGTGCCGCCGACGATCACCGCGGTGCTCATCGTCGGCGCGATCGCCATCAGGTGGGAGTTGCGCCGGCCGACGCACCACTCCGGGATGCCCGCGACTGACCCCATCCACCGCGACGCGGCATCGGCGCGCGAGGAGATCCGCTCGAAGATGTCCTTGTTCAGCGCCGCTGCCTTGTCCGACTCGAACGGCACCCGCTGCTTCTGCAGGTAGTCGTGGTAGCCCATCACGCCCAGGCCTAGGCTGCGGGCCTTCTCGGTGTAGCGCACCGCCCGCTCCAGACCACGGATGGTGCGGGCCTTGCGCACGAACGCCTCGGCGACCGCGTCGAGGAAGACCGTCGCGACGTACGCCGTGTCCTGGTCCTTCCACTCGTCATAGGTCGACAGGTTCAGCGAGGAGAGCACGCAGGTGTAGGAGTGGTCCTCGTCGGAGAAGAGGGTGATCTCCGAGCACAGGTTGGAGGCCTTGTTCTCCAGCCCGTTGGCCTTGTAGGACTCGGTCTGCGCCGCGTTGACGGTGTCGACCTTCCAGATGTAGCCCTTGCCCAGCACCACCCGGATCTTCAGCACCCGCTGGTAGCGCTCGAGCGCATCCTTGTCGCCGGCCAGCATCCGGTCGATGAACGCCTGGCTGAAGATCCAGCCGACGTTCTTGTTGGCCGGCTCGCGGAAGATCAGGTCGGCGAGCTCGTAGAAGTCGGGGTGGTCCACCGGCAGGTAGCCCGCCCAGGAGCCGCGGCGGGTCGCGCCCTGGCTGATCTGGTTGGTCATCTCTACGAAGTTGCAGAAGACCGGGACGACCCCGTTGGCCTTGCCGTTGTCGCTGAACTTCGCGCCCCGGGGCCGGACGTCACCGAGGTACGCCGAGGTGCCGAACCCGTTCTGGGACAGGATCGCCGCCTCCTTGAGGGTCTCGTAGAAGCCCCAGACCGAGTCCTCGACGTACGAGCCCTCGCACGAGACCGGCAGACCCCGGTCGGTGCCGAGGTTGGAGAGCACCGGGGTCGACGGCGAGAGCCAGCCGTTCCAGATCGCCTCGAAGAACACTGGCGTCCAGGAGACGCCGTCCTCGCGGGCGTACATCTCGTCGGCCAGCTCCCCGGCCGTCCTGGCGATGGTCTCGTAGCGCTCGCGGACGCTCTGCCCGTCCACGGTGTACTTGGCCTTGAACATCGCGTAGCCCGCGGTGGTCATGAACGCGGGCACGATGCCCTCGGCCTGCAGCGCCTTGCGCTCGGCGGAGAGTGCCTCCCAGTTGCTGTTCGCCATCAGAACTCAAACTCCGTCTCGCCGATGTTGCGGTTGTATTCGTTGCCGGTGACCTGGAAGAAGTCGTGGAACTGGGTGCCGTTGATGCCGTTGTAGAACCATTCGGCGACCGGGTTGGCCTCGACCCCGAACAGCGGCTCCATCCGCATGTTCTCCAGCGTCATGTCGACCCGGGACTTCACGAACGTCTCCAGGTCGGCCTGCTCGATGCCGGTGATCGGCCCGTCGGCGAAGAGCATCTCCACGATCCGGGCCTCGTGGGCGTAGAGGTGCTCGGCGACGCCCCGGACGCGGGCGAACAGGTCGTCGCGCTCGGCCTCGAACTTGTCGGCCGGCACCGTGGCGGCGTACTCGTCGAGGGTGGTGTTGAACAGCCAGGCACCGCCGGTGGCGTGCAGGTTCTCGTCGCGGGCGGAGAAGTTGATGCCGCTGATCACGTTCTGCAGCAGGTTCTTGCCGCCGGACTGGAAGTGCTTGAGGAAGGCGAAGTTGGAGTAGAGGACGCAGTTCTCCATCAGCGTGAAGACGCTCAGCGCGTAGAGCAGGTCCTCGTCGGCGATGGCGTCCCACACGAAGGCGATCCGCTCGGCCAGCACCGGGTCGTTCTTGTAGGAGTCGTAGAACTCCTCGGTGTCGATCATCAGCGTCTTGTTGAGCTTCGCGTAGAACGGCGCGTGCATGTTCAGCTCGGCGAACGAGAAGGCGTTGGTCATCATCTGGATCTCGGGCCGCGGGAACGCGTGGAACAGCCGGTCGCCCCACACCTCGCCGCCGAGGATCAGCTCGTAGATGGTGAACAGCTTCAGTGTGGTCTTGACCGCGGCCTGCTCGGCGTCGGTCATGTTGACCAGGAAGTCCTGCTTGTCGTTCTCGACCGGGATCTCCTCGGCGGTCCAGAAGATGCTCCGCTGCTTCTTGGCCAGGTCCTCGGCCATCGGATAGTCGAAGACGTACGCCGACTTCTCGGTGCGGATCGGTAGACCCTCGGTATCGATCAACTCTTCAGCCCTTCGTGCGCGGGCTGCGCGGCCCGCTCGGATGTCTCGTGCATCCGTGCCGGGGCAGGAGAGGACGGCGTCGTACGCGCTCGATCCCCTGACCTTCCCTCGAGGTCGCGGACCCCACCATGAGGTGGGCACTGGCAGGTCTTCGGACTCGTGGGCGTGATCGTGTGCTGTCCTAGTGGCCGTCGCTTCCCAGGAGCCGGCTTGCTCCCAGTGCTTCGTGACGGCGGTCGTTCCCACTCACCGCTGCGGGGCAGTCCCGGACTCACACCGGGTTCCCTCTTGCCTCTCCCGCCCCGTCGCCGAGAAGGGAGAACCAGCTGCGAGGACCACTATATGCGGGAATTACACCAATGCAACTTCCTAGATGTTGTGCTTCTCCCGGTCCTTGGAACGGTGCGGATGCGGGCCGAGGCCGGACATGGCATGATGCGGTCAACGGACCTGAGGAAGCCGGTGGAACTCCGGCACAGTCGCGCTACTGTGACATCGCCTCGCGGCGGTGGAGTCAGACCCGAAGGTCCGTCCAACCCCATCGAACAGGGACGCAGGTATCCCTGAGGAGGACATATGTCGCAGCACGCTGTTGCACCCGTCGCCGGTGCAGAACTGCCCACCATTCCGCTCCGTGAGCTCGCCCCCTGGGCGCTCTTCTTCGGACTGCTCGGTCTCCTGGCGCTCTTCTTCATCAGCGCCGACCAGGGCGCGATCTCGATCCCGTCCGGCACGCTGATCCACGAGTGGGTCCACGACGGTCGTCACCTGCTCGGTTACCCCTGCCACTGATGAGCCCGCGTGCTTTTCTCGTACGCGGCCTGCTAGCTGGACTCCTCGCCGGAGTCGCCACCTTCCTGGTGGCGTACGCCGTCGGTGAGCCGCAGGTCGGTGCTGCCATCGCGCTGGAGGCCATCTCATCAGAGGACAGTGGTGCCGACGGGCACTCGCACTCGCATGCCGCCGAAGGTGCTGAGGGTGAGGAGGAGACCGCCGAGGTCTCCCGCACCAACCAGAGCACCTGGGGGCTGCTGACCGGCACCCTGGCGATCGGCGTCGCGCTCGGGGGCATCCTCGGGCTGGTCGCGGCCGGCACCCTGGGTCGGCTCGGACGGCTCACGCCCGGCCAGTCGACGGCGCTCGTCACCCTGATCGGGTTCGTCGCGGTCGCGCTGGTGCCGTTCCTCAAGTATCCGGCGACGCCACCGGCGGTCGGCAGCAGCGACACCATCGGCGTCCGCACCGCGGTCTACTTCGCCTTCCAGGCCCTCTCGGTCGTGGCGGCAGTGGTCACGACGTACGCCGCCGTGCGGCTGCGCGGCCGGTTCGGCACCTATCTCGCCGTCGTCGGCGGGGTCGCGGCCTACCTGGTCGTGATGGTCGTCGCCGGAGAGCTGTTCACGACGGTCAACGAGGTCGGGGACTTCCCGGCCGACACGTTGTGGTTCTTCCGCCGGGCCTCGCTGATCACGCTCGCCACGATGTGGGGCGTGCTCGGAGTGGCGCTGACCGGACTGGTCATTCGTCTGTACGCGGCAGAGCGCGCTGTCGCGGAACGTAAGGCCCTGGCCGCCAGCCTGTGAGCTGAGCTAGCGGGGGAGGCGGTAGGCCTCCACAGGACGGCCGCCGTCCAGGTGATCACGCACGATCACCCGGGCGGCGGCCGCTTCCACGTTGCCGTACCAGACGTCGTCGGGCTGCACGCTGAGCACCGGCGCCTGGTTGCAGGGGAACTGGCAGCCGGTGTGGGTGATCAGCAGGTCGTCGTCGCCGAGACCGGCCTCCATCGCGCCCAGGATCACCGCCCTGGCGGTCTCCTCGGAGCCCTTCGCGGTGCAGCGCGGGCCGCGGCAGATCAGCACCTGACGTACGTGGCCGGGGACCCGCTCCCACGCGGGCGAGGTGAGCCCGGGCTCGGTGCCCGTGATCGGACGGGTCTCGGTGCTGGACGGGGCGACCTCGTCGGGGGTGGTCGCGAGCCGGGTCGCGACCTGTATCTCGGGGCGACGACCGGCACGCTCGCGCCACCAGTGCGCGGCGATCCGGCGCAGCCAGGAGTGCCCCGGAGCCAGTGGGCCGAGGCTGATGCCGATCAGCGTGATGGTCTCGGCGCCGGCGTCGGCGAGGCGGGTCAGCTCGCGGGAGAGAGATGGGTCGCCCAGCTGGAGGAAGGCTGTGCTTGTCGCGGCACCTTCGGTGCCGGCGCTGCGCGCGAGCTGCCGGGCGCAGTCGAGGAGGTCGTCGCGCCGGTCTACGTCGGTCACGGACATACCCACGAGGATCCGTGCCTGCGATAGAGGATCCGGCTTTGTGAAGGCGTTCACGAGGTTGGATCCTCTGTCATAGCGCTCACCGACCCAGCACCCAGCTCACCGCTTCGGCGACGTCGTTGACCGTCGCGACCTCCCTCGACCCAGCGGGCCGACGGACGACGACCACCTTCACGCCCAGCTCGGCCGCTGCTTCCATCTTCGGCCAGGTGTAGGTGCCGCCGGAGTCCTTGGTGATGAGTACGTCGATGTCGTGCTCGCGCATCAGCGCGAGCTCACCGTCGAGGTCGTAGGGTCCGCGGCTGGTCAGCAGGGTCCACGCTTCGGGCAGATCGAGGTCGGGCCGGTCGACCACGCGGGCGAGAGCCGCCCGGCCGGCCAGCGCCGGGACGAACCGGGCGAGCTCCTGGCGCCCGACCGTGATGAAGGGACGCTCCCCGAGCTCGGCGGCGAGCGCGGCGGCCTGGTCGTGGGTGTCGACGTAGGCCCAGGACGGGTCCGCCGGCCAGCCCGGCCGCTCCAGCCGGAGCAGCGGATGTCCGGTCTGCGCGCAGGCCGCGGCCGCGTTGGCCGACATCCCGCGCGCGAACGGATGCGTCGCGTCGACGACGGCGTCGAAATGGTCGAGGGCCCCCCTCAAGCCCTCGACCCCGCCGAACCCGCCGATCCGCACCGCGCCCACCGGCAGCCGCGGCCGAGCCACCCGGCCGGCCAACGAGGAGGTGACGTCCACCCCCTCCTCGAGCAGCCGCTCGGCCAGGTCCCGCGCCTCCCCGGTCCCGCCCAGGATCAGCAGCCTCATCGCACAGCCCCCTCGCCGGCCTCCCGGGCCAGGTCGAGCAGGGCGTCGACGTCGAGGTGCTCCTCGACGAGGTCGCCGATGAGGTCCAGGCGGCGCTCGCGGGCCGCCGGGAACGAGACGTCGGACGGTTCGCGACCCAGCGTCGCTGCGAGGAACGCGCCGCGCAGGGCATCGCCCTCCAGGGACCCGTGCCACATCGTGCCGAAGACGTTGCCGACTCGCGCGCCGCCGAGGAACTCCTCGACGCCGTCGCCGCGGGTGATCCGGCCGTGGTGGATCTCGTAGCCGCTCGCCTCGACCCCGAGCGCCGACCCGGTGGGCAGGCGGAGGTTCTTGGCGGGGACGAAGTCGGTGCGTACGTCCAGCAGGCCCAGCCCCTCGACCTCGGCGACCGAACCCTCGACGCCACTCTGCTCGATTCCATGGGGATCCGCGATCACGCCGCCGAGCATCTGGAAGCCGCCGCAGATCCCGAGGAGCGGGCGGCCGCGGCGTACATGCTCGAGGATCGCCACGTCGAGACCACGCGAGCGGAGCCAGGCCAGGTCGCTGATCGTGGAGCGGGTGCCGGGCAGGACGACCAGGTCGGCGTCGGCGACATCGGCCGGTGAGGAGGCGAAGACGACGTCGAGGTCCGGCTCGAGGCCGAGCGCGTCGACGTCGGTGAAGTTGGAGATGCGGGGGAGGCGTACGACCGCGACCTTGCGGGTGGCGCCGGCCGCAGCGCGGCGCCCCTCCAGGTCGAGCGCGTCCTCGGAGTCGAGCCACAACGACGGCTCCCAGGGGAGCACGCCGAAGACCCGGCGCTGCGTGAGCGACTCCAACGAGTCGAGCCCGGGCTTCAGCAGCCCGGCGTCGCCACGGAACTTGTTGACCACAAAACCCCTGATCAGCGCCTGGTCCTCGGGCTCGAGGAGGGCCAGGGTGCCGTACATCGCCGCGAACACCCCACCCCGGTCGATGTCGCCCACCACCACGGTCGGCAGCCCGGCGTGCCGCGCCAGCCCCATGTTGACGTAGTCGCCGGCCCGCAGGTTGATCTCCGCCGGGCTCCCGGCACCCTCGGCCACGATCACCTCGAACCGCGAGGCGAGATCGTCGTACGCCGCATGGGCCGCGGTCGCCAGATGCCGGCGCCCCGCCTCCCAGTCGTGCGAGGACACCTCACCGGCGGGATGTCCCATCAGCACCACATGGCTGCGGCGGTCGGAGCCGGGCTTGAGCAGCACCGGGTTCATCGCCGGCTCCGGCGTGACCCGGGCCGCCAGTGCCTGGACCCACTGCGCGCGGCCGATCTCCGCCGTCGTCCCGTCTTCTACTCCGGTGGTCGAGCTTGTCGAGACCACCATCGAGTTGTTGGACATGTTCTGGGCCTTGTAGGGCGCCACCTTCACGCCGCGGCGGGCGAACGCCCGGCACAGCCCGGTCGTCACGACCGACTTGCCCGCATCCGAGGTGGTGCCGGCGACCAGCAGCCCGCTCATGCCCGGGGTGCCCGCAGGAGATAGATGTCCATCACCCAGCCGGACGTCTCGCGCAGCCGGGCGCGCGCCTCCTCGATCGCCGAAAGGACATCGCCGACCGTGCCTGCGACCAGCTCCTCCTCACGCGTGCCGAGGTTGCCGCCCCACCAGATCCGCCAGTCCTCGAGCCCGGGGAGCTCGACGACGCGGTTGAGCATCACCACGAGGTTGTCGTGCCCGGCCTCGACGGCCTCGAGCACGGCGCGGCCGGTGGTGACGTAGAGCGGGCGCCCGACGTCGTGGAGCACCAGGCGGTGCCGCGCGGCGAGCAGCTGCACCGAGGAGATCCCGGGGATGACGTCGACCTCGACGTCCAGCTTCTCGGCGATCTGGTCGACGACCCGGATCGTGGAGTCGTAGAAGGCCGGGTCGCCCCAGACCAGGAAGCCGACATCACCGGGATGCTCGGCGAGGACCGCGAGGTAGCGCTCGACCCGGGCACGGTGCCAGTCGGCGACCGCCTTCCGGTACTCCGCGTCGGTCCCGGTGAACTCCTCGCGCCGCTCGCGGGGAGCGTCGGCGACCTTGACCACCCGGGCCGGCCGGTCCAGATGGCGGTCGAGCAGCTCCTCGCGGGCCCGCACCAGCGGATCCGGCATGCCCTTCTTCACGGTCCCCGACTTGTCGGTGACCAGGAAGTAGTCGACCGACCGCATCGCGGCGACGGCCTCGAGGGTGACCTGGTCGGGGTCGCCGGGGCCGACGCCGATGATCTTGATCCGTCGCCGGCCAGAAAAACTCATTGGTCTTCCTCCAGGTCGCCTTCGATATCGAGATAGATCTCCTGCATCGCCGCGACGACCTCGGGGTCGGGCTCGGCCCACAGCCCCCGCTCGGCCGCCTCGTGCAGCCGTTCCACGATCCCACGCAGCGCCCACGGGTTCGAGGCCCGCATGAACTCCTGGTTGGTCTCGTCCAGGACGTACTCGCGGGCGAGCTTCTCGTACATCCAGTCCTGCACCACACCGGCGGTCGCGTCGAAGCCGAAGAGGTAGTCGACGGTCGCGGCCAGCTCGAAGGCGCCCTTGTAGCCGTGGCGCTGCATCGCCGAGATCCAGCGCGGGTTGACCACCCGGGCCCGGAAGACGCGGTTGGTCTCCTCCTGCAGCGTGCGGGTCTTGACGGCGTCGGGGGAGGTGGAGTCGCCGACATACGCCTTGGGGTCGCTGCCGGTCAGCGCGCGGACGGTCGCGACCATGCCGCCGTGGTACTGGAAGTAGTCGTCGGAGTCGGCGATGTCGTGCTCGGCTGAGTCGACGTTCTTGGCCGCGACCTTGATCCGGCGGTAGTTGGCGCGCATGTCGTCGGCCGCCGGGGCGCCGTCGAGGTCGCGGCCGTAGGCGAAGCCGCCCCAGGCTGCGTACACGTCGGCCAGGTCCTGGTCGGAGCGCCAGTTGCCGGCCTCGATCACCTGCAGGATCCCGGCACCGTACGACCCGGGCTTGGAGCCGAAGATCCGGGCGGTGGCGCGGCGCTGGTCGCCGTGTGCTTCCAGGTCCTCGAGCGTGTGCGCGCGGACGAAGTTGTCCTCGGCGGGCTCGTCGAGGTCGGCCACCATCCGGACCGCGTCGTCGAGCATCGAGACGACGTGCGGGAACGCGTCGCGGAAGAACCCGGAGATGCGTACGGTCACGTCGATCCGGGGCCGGCCGAGCTCGGCGAGCGGGATCACGTCGAGGTGGGTGATGCGGCGGGAGGCCTCGTCCCATTCGGGGCGTACGCCGAGGAGCGCGAGCACCTCGGCGACGTCGTCGCCGGACGTACGCATCGCACTCGTGCCCCAGACGGAGAGCCCGACCGACGTCGGGTAGTCGCCGGTCTCGTCCAGGTAGCGCTGCAGCAGCGAGTCGGCCATCGCCTGCCCGGTCTGCCAGGCCAGCCGGCTCGGGACCGCGCGCGGGTCGACGGTGTAGAAGTTGCGCCCCGTGGGAAGTACGTTGACGAGCCCCCGCAGCGGCGAGCCCGAGGGCCCCGCGGGGACGAAGCCACCGTCCAGCGCGTGCAGGACCGATCCCAGCTCGTCGGTCGTTCTCGCCAGCCGCGGCACGACCTGCTCGGCGGCGAAGACCAGCACCTGCTGGACGGCCGGGTCGTCGTGGAGGGTCTCGGCGACGGCCGGGTCCCAGCCGGCCGCGTCCATCCGCGCCACCAGGTCGCGGGCCTGGGCCTCGATCTCGTCGACGGCCCGGGTGTCGGCGCCCTCCTTGAGACCGAGCGCCGCCCGCAGACCGGGCACGGCACCGCCGACGCCGCCCCAGACCTGCGCGGCGCGCAGGATGGAGAGCACCAGGTTGATCCGCGCCTCGCCCTCGGGGGCGGCGCCGAGCACGTGCAGCCCGTCGCGGATCTGGGCGTCCTTGATCTCGCAGAGCCAGCCGTCGATGTGGAGCATGAAGTCGTCGAAGTCGTCGTCCTCGGGACGCTCCTCCATCCCGAGGTCGCGGTGGAGCTCGGCGGCCTTCATCAGCTGCCAGATCTCGCCGCGGATGGCGGGCAGCTTGGCCGGGTCCATGGAGGAGATCCGGTCGTACTCCTCCATCAGCGACTCCAGCCGCGCGATGTCGCCGTAGGACTCCGCGCGGGCCATCGGCGGCACCAGGTGGTCGACGATCGTGGCGTGGGCACGGCGCTTGGCCTGGGCGCCCTCGCCGGGGTCGTTGATCAGGAACGGGTAGATCAGCGGCATGTTGCCGATCGCGGCATCCGGGCCGCAGCTCGCCGAGAGGGCGGCGTTCTTGCCCGGCAGCCACTCCATCGACCCGTGCTTGCCGAGGTGCACGACCGCGTCGGCACGGAAGCCGTGCTCGAGCCAGCGGTAGGCACCGAGGTAGTGGTGCGACGGTGGCAGGTCGGGGTCGTGGTAGATCGCGACCGGGTTCTCGCCGAACCCGCGCGGCGGCTGGATGAGGATGACGATGTTGCCGGCCTGCAGCGTGGCCAGCACCAGCTCGCCGGAGTCGTTGACGAAGAGATTGCCCGGCGTCGGACCCCAGGTCTCGACCATCTGTTCGCGCAGGTCGGCAGGGAGATCCGCGGTCCAGGCGTCGTAGTCGGCCTTCGAGATGCGGACGTGGGCGTCGGTCAGCTGGGCGTTGGTCAGCCACTCCTCGTCCTGGCCGCCGGCGGCGATCAGCGCATGGATCAGCGCGTCACCGGCAGCGGTGTCGCCCTCCTCGGCGGCGACGGAGTCGAGGATGCGTACGACCTCGTTGTCCTGGCCCAGGTCGTAGCCCTCCTCGCGGAGCCGGCGCAGCATCCGGATCGCGGAGACCGGGGTGTCCAGGCCGACCGCGTTGCCGATGCGGGCGTGCTTGGTGGGGTAGGCGGAGAGCACGAGCGCGAGGCGCTTCTCGGGGTTGGGCGTGCGGCGCAGCCGGGCGTGGTTGACCGCGATCCGGGCGACCCGCGCGGTGCGCTCGGGGTCGGCGACGTAGTGGGGGAGACCCTGCTCGTCGAGCTCCTTGAACGAGAACGGCGCGGTGATGATCCGGCCGTCGAACTCGGGGATCGCGATCTGCGACGCCGAGTCGAGCGGCGTCACGCCGTCGTCGGAGGCCTCCCACTCCGCGCGCGAGCTGGTCAGACAGAGGCCCTGGAGCACCGGGATGTCCAGCGCCGCCATCCGCTCCACGTCCCAGGCCTCGTCCTCACCGCCGGCGGAGGCGGACGCGGGCACGGACCCGCCGGCCGCGAGCACGGTCACGATGAGCGCGTCGAGGGTGCCGAGCGCCTCGTAGAGGTCGTCGGGCGCGGAGCGCAGCGAGCCCGCGAAGACGGGTACGCCGGTGGCGGCGCCGGTCGCGTCGATCGCATCGGCCAGCGCGTGCGCGAACGCGGTGTTCCCGCTGGTCTCGTGGGCGCGGTAGTAGAGCACCCCGATCCGCGACCGGTCATCGAGCTTGTCGAGATGCCCGGTCGTCGAAGAACGCTCCGCAAAACCCCAGGCCGGCACGGTGGCCGGCGGCTCGAACCCGAACCCGGTCAGCAGGACCGTGTCGGAGAGGAACGCGTGCAGCTGGGCGAGGTTGGCGGGCCCGCCCTCGGCGAGATAGCGGTGTGCCTCCGCGGCGACGCCCATCGGGACGGTGGAGTGCTCCATCAGCTCGGCGCTCGGCTGCTGCTCGCCGCCGAGGACCACCACCGGGGTGCCGCGCTCCTTGACCGCGCTCAGCCCGTCCCACAGGTCGGTGGGCGAGCCGAGGAGCCGGAAGACCACCAGGTCGGCGTCGGCGACGACGGCCTCGAGGTCGGTCGACCGCGACGGGTTCGCCCAGGCGTAGTCGGCGCCGCTGGCACGGGCCGAGAGCAGGTCGGTGTCCGAGGTGGACAGAAGGGCGATGCGTACGCGTGCAGGATCGGCCACGGCCAGTTCCTCCTCAGGGGTTCTCGCCCCGTCGATCGGTCGGATCGCCCGTGACCAGTGTCTGGCTGTGCCCGTGCTCGGCACGGACAACACAGTGGCGGAACCGCCCCGGACTCTCACCGGGTTCCTGCGCCACGAGCGTGCTCGCAGCCTACCCCGCGCGGCCCGCGAGCCAGGTCTCGCGGGTGATCTCGTACTCGACCTCGCCGTCGGCGTGCCCGGCGAGCGGCTCCTCGAAGTCCTCGTGGAAGCTGCGCACGAAGCTCATCCCGACCGAGACCATGGTCGCCCGGGACGGCTCGTTGACGGCCATCGTCTGCGCGATCACCCGGTCGAGGCCGAGGTCCTCGAAGGCGTGCCGGAGCAGCTCGCGCGACCCCTCCTTCGCGAACCCTTTGCGCCAGTGTCGCTGCGGCAGCCGGTAGCCCAGCTCGGCGGCATCGGTGCGGGGCGGGGCGTCGGGCGGCTCGAGCATGTAGAGACCCACGGCCTCACCCGCCGCGTACCCGATCCACTTGCCCTGCCCCTCCGTCTCCTTCGCCGCCCGGATCCACGTGTGCATCCGCTCCTCGGTCTCCTCCGCGGTCAGCGCGCGGGTGAACAGATAGCGGAGGACGACCGGGTCGGAGTTGAGGTCGACCAGGAACGGCAGGTGCTCCTCGCTCAACGGGACCAGGTCGAGGCGCTCGGTGCGCAGACGGGCTTGCGGCATGGGCGAGACGTTAGTCAGGACGTACGCCGATGGCACCTGGTTACTCGTTCAGGCTCAGTCGTTCAAGACGCGGTTGGCGACGGCGAACGCGGTGTTGGCAGCCGGTACGCCGACGTAGATCGAGGTCTGCAGGAGCACCTCGATGATCTCCTCGCGGGTCAGCCCGTTGGTGAGCGCGGCGCGCAGATGGAACTCGAGCTCCTCGAAGTGGCGTCCCGCGACGAGGGCGGTGAGCACGCCGATCGAGCGGTCCCGGCGGGCGAGGCCCGGGCGGGTCCAGATCGTGCCCCAGGCATAGCGGGTGATCAGGTCCTGGTAGTCGCGGTTGACGTCGGTGATCGCGGCGGTGGCCCGGTCGACGTGAGGGTCGCCGAGCACCTGGCGGCGTACGTTCATCCCGGCCGCATAGGCCGGGTCGGCCGCGGTCACGTGCGAGGTGATCAGGCTGGAGACGGCGTGCGGAGCCTCGGCGGGGGCGAGGTGGCCGACGGCGTCGAGGGTGACGAGCCGTCCGTTGCGCACCCCGACGGCGATCTCCTCGAGCGAAGCCGGCGGCGTCGGGGCGTCGTCGACCCCCGCGATCGCTAGGACCGGAGCGACGACCTCGGCGAGCCGGTCCCGGACGTCGTACGCCGCCAGCGCCTCACACGTCAGCGCGTAGCTCTCCGCGTCGGCGTCGCGCAGCGAGTGGAGCAGGGCACCGCCCCGGGCGGGCTCGCGCTCGAGGAAGCCGGGGGCGAACCAGCGCTGGGTGGAGCCGGCGATCTGGGAGGCGGTGCCGGCCTTGCGGACCGTCGCTGCCCGGTCGTTCCAGCCCGCGGGCTCGCCGATCTTCGCACCGGTGTTGGTGAGCACGGCGGCGCTCACCCGGGCGGGCGCGTCGAGCAGGAGCTGGAGGCCCACGGCCCCGCCGACCGAGTCGCCGGCGTAGGCGAAGGTGCCGTGACGCTCGCCGCGGTCGGTGAGCACCCGGTCGACGCAGGCGAGCACGCCGGCAGCGAGGTCGGCCATCGAGAACGGTTCCGTCGTCGGGGTGCCGTGGCCGTGGCCCGGGAGCTCCCAGCCGATGACGTGGAAGCTGTCCGCCAGCAGCTCGGCGGTGGCCGCCCAGAGCGCGGTCACCGAGGTGCCGAGGGACGGGCCGACGACCAGGATCGGCTTGCTCGGGTCTCCGGCCAGCTCGACAGGGGTGATCCTCGGCGTCATGAAAGGTCCTTCCAGATCTCGTGGGCGCGGGCGACCGCGGAGTCGATGAGGGCGTCGGTGGCGCCCAGATAGTCGTCGAGCCCCGCAGCGGCCTCGGTCCCGGCCAGGATCTCGCCACCCACGAACTCGGTCAGCGACCGCTGCTCGGCCAGCAGGTCCGCGCCCGCGGCCTCGGCGGTGGCCCGCATCCGGGCGGCGTCGACGCGGAGCCCGGCGAGGAGCTCGGTGGTCTGCGAGGCGGCGGCGACACTGCGGCGGGCAAGGGTCGCCAGGGTCTCCCACTCGACGTGCCAGGCGCCGTCGGGACGCTCGTCGAGGTAGGTCGCCGCGGCGGTGTGGAGGGTCGAGGCCAGCGGGGGAGCGGCGAGCGCGTGCCGGCGGACGAGGACCGAGAGCACCGGGTTGGACTTGTGCGGCATGGTCGAGGAGCCGCCGCGTCCCTCGCCGACGGGCTCGCGGAGCTCGCCGATCTCCGGGCGGGTCAGCAGGGTGATGTCGGCGGCGATCCGGCCCCAGGTGTCGGCCGCGGTGACGAGCGCGTCGCCGGCAGCGGTCAGCGGGGCACGGTTGGTGTGCCAGGGGGCCCGCGAGACGAGGCCCAGTGTGGTCGCTGTGGTCTCGGCCGCCGCGCGCGCGGCGCCGACCGGGTCGGCGAGGCCACGGAGCCGGGCCAGCCCGCCGACCGCGGCCAGGGTGCCGGCCGCGCCGCCGATCTGGGCGGGCAGCGACGTACGTGTCCGGCGGAGTGCCTCGGCGGCATCAGCGAGCCCGGAGAGCCAGGTCGCCGCCTTGAGACCGAAGGTGATCGGCACCGCGTGCTGGGTCAGGGTGCGACCGGACATCACCGTGGCACGGTGCTCCTCGGCGAGATCCACCAGCGAGGCGGCCTGCGCCGCCAGCTCGTCCTCGACCCGGTCGAGCACATCACGCAGGCAGAGCACGAGCGCGGTGTCGACCACGTCCTGGCTGGTCAGGCCCTTGTGGAGCCAGCGCGCGGCCTCGCCGTCGAGGCGACCGCGCAGGAGCTTGACGAGGCCGATGACGGGGTTGCCGCCGGCCTCCGCACCTTCGGCGAGACTCGGCACGTCATCCGCGGAGACCAGGCCGGCCAGCGGCGTACCTGCTTCCTCGGGGGCGATCCCAGAGGAGACGAGAGCGGCCAGCCAGGCCTCCTCGACCCGAACCATCGCGGCGAGGTAGGCCGCCTCGGAGAAGAGATCCCCGGCGCGCTCCTCGCCGGGCCACAGCAGTGACATTCGACTCCTCAGCCGTAGGTGAGAAAGGTGGTCTCGCGGTCGCCCTGGAGATGGATGTCGAATCGCAACCCGGTTGCGTCCGCAGTGGCCACCAGCGTCGCACGCTCGTCCTCGGGAAGCGACACCAGCAGGGGGTCACCGGCGTTGGCGGGGTGCTCGGGCAGATAGATCCGGGTCTGCAGCTTGTCGAGCAGGCCACGGGCGAAGACGGTGAGGGCGAAGAAGGGTGCCGCACCCTCGTCGGAGGCACCCGGAAGCACCGTCGAGAAGGTGTAGTGGCCGTTCAGGTCGGTGTCGGCGCGGCCCCAGCCGGTGAAGGTCCAGCCGTCGCGGTGCAGCGACCCCTCGGCCTGCGGCACGTTGCCGTCGGCGTCGGTCTGCCAGATCTCGACGAGCGCGTCGGGGATCGGGTTGCCGGCCCCGTCGTAGACCCAGCCGTGGAGCCGGATCGAGCCCGGGGTGCCCGGCGGGACCAGGTCGGCGTCGCCCTCGTAGGGGAGGGCGTAGCCGAAGAACGGGCCGATCGTCTGGCCCGGAGTCGGGCGGTCGGGGGTGCTCACAGGTCGCCCTCCTCGGGCTCGGTCCAGGTGCGGCTCGGGCCGGTCAGGACGATGTCCCAGTTGTAGCCCATCGAGTATTCGGGGGTGGAGAGGTCGTGGTCGTACCTCGCCACCAGCGCGTCCCGGTCCTTCTGCGACGTGATCGACTGGTAGATCGGGTCGAGCGCGAAGAGCGGGTCGCTGGGGAAGTACATCTGCGTGATCAGCCGCTGCGTGAACGCGCGCCCGAAGAGCGAGAAGTGGATGTGGGCGGGACGCCAGGCGTTGATGTGGTTGCCCCACGGGTAGGGGCCGGGCTTGATCGTCTGGAACCGGTAGCGCCCCTCGGAGTCGGTGATGCAGCGGCCGACGCCGGTGAAGTTGGGGTCGAGCGGTGCTGGGTGCTGCTCGTGCTTGTGGATGTAGCGGCCGGCGGAGTTGGCCTGCCAGATCTCCACGAGCTGGTCGCGCACCGGGCGCCCCTCGCCGTCGAGGACCCGGCCGCTGACCGTGATCCGCTCGCCGATCGGCTCGTTGCTGCCGGCGATGGTCAGGTCGGCCTCGAGCGGGTCGACGTCGGAGTTCCCGAAGCACGGGGCCCACAGCTCGATGGTCTCGGGGTCGGCGTGGCGCGGGTCCTTGGTGGGGTGGCGCAGGATGCTGGACCGGTAGGGCGGGTAGTCCAGCAGCGGCTGACGGCTGGGTTTGCCTTCTTGGGCGCGGCCCTCGGAGTCCGCCTCGATCTGGGCGATCTCGGCCGAGAGGTCCGCCTGGGTCTCGACGGGTGGTTTCTTGGTGGGCGCTGTCACGTTCCGAACGCTAGGTGCGGGAGGCGTACGATGAAAGCGCGGACTTCCGCTGAGCAAAAGGGGTGGCGTCGAATGGCAGGTGGCAGCGGAGGCCGCTCCGTCGCCTCGCGCGTCCTCGGTCTCATCGGTGCCTTCGACGCCGCTCATCGGCGGCTCACGCTGAGTGAGCTCGCCTCCCGTGCGGACGTCTCCCTCCCGACCGCCCACCGCCTGGTCGCCGAGCTGGTCGAGTGGGGCGCCCTGGTGCGCGACGAGGACGGCACCTACGCCGTCGGCAGGCGGCTGTGGGACGCCGGCCTGCTCGCCCCCGTCGCCACCGACCTGCGCTCGGTCGCGGCCCCGTTCCTCCACGACCTCTACGGCGCCACGCTGGAGACCGTCCATCTGGCGGTCCGCGAGGACGACCACGTGCTCTACCTCGAGACGCTGCGCGGCACCCGCAACGTACCCATCGTCTCCTCGGTCGGCTCCCGCCTGCCGATGTACTCCACCGGCGTCGGCAAGGTGCTGCTGGCCCATGCGCCCGAGGACGTACGCACCCGGGTGCTGTCCGGCCCGCTCCGGCCGTTCACCCGCCACACCATCACCACCCCCGGCCTGCTGCGCCGTCAGCTCGACCGGGTGATCACCGAGGGCTACGCCACCACCGCCGAGGAGATGACCCTCGGTGCCTGCTCCGTCGCGGTCCCGATCACCACCTCGTCCGGAGTCGTGGGCTCCCTCGGCATCGTCGTCTCCGACCTCCGCCGCAACCGCCTCCGCCTCGTCTCCGCCCTCCGCGTCGCCGCCCAGGGCGTCTCCCGCGCCCTCCCATAGCCCGGACCGGCACGGGGCCTCTGCCGAAGCCGTGGGGTACCTTGCCGACGTGACGATCCGGACTCCAGACGACAACGTACGCAGCCAGGCAGCCGAGCGGCTGGGCGCACTGGCCACACCGCCGGGTGCCCTGGGCCGCCTGGGAGAGCTGGCGGTCTGGGTGGCGGCCTGCCAGGGCGAGGTGCCGCCGCGACCGGTCGAGAACGTACGCCTGGTGATCTTCGCCGGCGACCACGGCGTCGCCCAGCACGGGGTCTCGGCGTTCCCGCCGGCGATCACGGGCGCGATGGTGCGTACGTTCCTGGGCGGCCGGGCCGGGGTCAGCGCGCTCGCGAAGGCGCACGGCGTCCAGGTCCGGGTGCTCGACCTCGGTGTCGACGAGGAGTTCGAGGATCTCGACGCGACGACGCGCGAGGCACTGACCCAGCACAAGATCCGGCGGGGGAGCGGCGCGATCCACCTCGAGGACGCGCTGACCGCCGAGGAGACCGCGCGGGCGCTCGAGGCGGGCGCCGCCGTCGCCCGCCAGGAGATCGCGGCCGGCGCGCAGCTGCTGATCAGCGGCGACATGGGCATCGGCAACACCACGCCCGCGGCGGCGCTGGTGGCTGCCGGGCTCGGCCTGCCCGCGAGCGAGGTCACCGGTCGTGGCACCGGCATCGGCGACGACGCGCTCCGCATCAAGACCGACGTCATCACCACGGCGCTGGCCCGTGCCGGTGAGCGCACCGCGGACCCGGTCCAGACCCTCGCCGCGCTCGGCAGCGCCGACCTCGCCGCGACCACCGGCTACCTCCTCGAGGCCGCCCGCCAGGGCACGCCGGTCCTTCTCGACGGCCTGATGAGCGTGGCCTGCGCGCTGACCGCCGACCGGATCGAGCCGGGGGCGGCGGCATGGTTCGCCGCCGGCCACCGCTCCACCGAGCCGGCCCAGTCGATGGCCCTGGAGAAGCTCGCCCTGGTGCCGCTGCTCGACCTCGACTTGCGGCTCGGTGAGGGCTCCGGAGCCGTCGCCGCGGTGCCGGTCGTCCGCAGCGCCGTCGCCCTCCTGCGTGACGTCGCCCTGCTCTCCGAGCTCGCCCCGGGAGACCCTGCCTGATGCTCGCGCGGGACGCCTGGCGTCTCGCGGTCGGCACGCTGACCGCGATGCCCGTGCCTCCTCCCGAGGTCGTCGACCGCCGACGCGCCGCGGTGGCGATGACGGTGGCGCCGCTGGCCGCCCTGCCGCTCGCACTGGCCGCCGGCGCTATCGCACTCCTGGGACACCTCGCCGGGCTACCGCACCTGGTCACCGCCCTGCTCGCGATCGGCGCCGTGGTCGCCGGCAACCGGGCGCTCCACCTCGACGGCCTCGCCGACACGGTCGACGGCATGGCCGCCTCCTACGACCGCGAGCGCTCGCTGGCCGTCATGAAGACCGGCACCTCCGGCCCGGCGGGCGTCACCGCGATCGTCCTCGTGCTCGGCCTCCAGGTGGCGGCTCTCGCCTCGCTGCTGGAGGGGGAGCCCGTACGCTCCTCGGTGCTCGCCGCCGTCGCCGTCTGTGCCTCGCGCGCGGCCCTGGCCCTGTGCTGCACCCGCGGGATCAGGCCGGCGCGCGCGGACGGTCTGGGGCGTACGTTCACCCAGACTCTGCCACCGCTCGTCACCGTCCTGGTCTGGACCGTCGTCGCGGCCGCGCTCGCCGGCACCGGCGCCTGGGCCGGTCTGCCCTGGTGGCGAGGAGCCCTCGCGGTCGCCCTCGCCGCAGCCGTCGTCGGCGTGATCGTCCTGCGGGCGGTCCGGCGGTTCGGGGGAGTGACCGGCGACGTCTTCGGTGCGGCCGTCGAAGCCGCGCTGGCGACCATCCTGGTCACCCTGAGCGCAGGCTAGAGCTTCAGGACCCGCCCGGCGATGACGAGGTGCACCTCATCGCAGGCCGCCGCCAGCCGCTGGTTGACCAAGCCGAGCAGGTCGCGGAAGAGCCGGCCCGAGCGGTGGGCCGGCACGACCCCGAGGCCGACCTCGTTGGTCACCAGCACCACGTCGCCGCTCCGGCGGCCGAGGACGGCGACGGCGTCGTCGACCAGCGCCGAGACGGCGGCAGAGGCCTCCTCCGAGGATGCCTCCCACAGGCCGCCGGAATCCAGCACCGCGGTGAGCCAGGTGCCCAGGCAGTCGACCATCACCGCGTCGCCGTTGGTGAGCCCCTCGGCCAGCGCCCCCGCGAGATCCCGCGACTCGACGGTGCGCCACCGCTCCGGTCGCCTGGCCCGGTGAGAAGCCAGCCGGTCGGCCCAGTCAGGATCCGGCTCCTCCTCGAGCGTCGGCCCCGGCGCGACGTACGCCACCGACGGCGCGGCAGCGAGCAGCGACTCGGCATGCCGCGACTTCCCCGACCGCACCCCACCCGTCACCAGAATCCTCACCCGGCCAGTCTCCCAGCCATCGCATAGCCTGCGACCCATGACCCCAGAGCGCATCGCGCTGATCTCGGACGTACACGGCAATCTCACCGCCCTCGAAGCAGTCCTCGACGACATCGAGGCCCGCGGAATCACCAGGATCTTCAACCTCGGCGACTACGTCGGCAAGGGCCCGCGAGGACGCGAGGTCGCCGAGGTCTGCCGGGAGCGGTGCGAGGTCAACATCCTCGGCAACTGGGAGGACTTCCTGCTCGCCCCCGAGCCCGACTTCGGCCGTGAGTCGGTCGGGCTGATGTGGTGGCGGCTGCAGGCGTGGGAGCAGGCCGAGTGGCTGCGGACGCTCCCGTTCAGCCACGACTTCTGGATCAGTGGCCGGAGGGTTCGGCTCTTCCATGCCTCCGAGGAGACCGTCCACCGACGGGTCAGGTTCGACCACGACGAGAAGGAGTTCCTCGGCCTGTTCCAGAACACCGAGGCGACCGGCTTCGACCTGCCCGAACCCGACATCGTCGGCTACGCGGACACCCACGACCCCTACTACGAGACCGACCGCAACCGTCGCACCGTCTTCAACACCGGCAGCGTCGGCAACTGCATGAGCGACCCGACCCCGGTCTACGTCATCCTCGAGGGCGTCATGGACAGCGAGCAGGAGGCGCCGTTCGGCATCCAGTGGGTCCGGGTCCCCTACGACGCCGAGGCCGAGATCGCCTACGCCGCCGAGGTCGGCATGCCGGAGCTGGAGGAATACACCTACGAGCTGCGGACGGGCTTCTACCGGGGCAACCTGAGGGAAGGGCTCGAGGACGGCGAACAGCCGACCTACCACCGCAAGGGGTAGATCGGCTCGTCGCCGCGCTCGAGAGAGGTCAACTGATCTTGCGCCGGTAGGCAGCCATGGCGAAGGCGTACGAGACCACTAGGATGCCCACGCACCAGGCCAGCGCCACCCAGATGTCGTCACCGACCGGCTGCTCGGCGAAGAGCGCCTGGATGGTGTCGACGATCGAGGTCACCGGCTGGTTCTCGGCGAAGGCACGCACCGGACCGGGCATCGTCTCCGTCGGCGCGAACGCCGAGCTGATGAACGGCAGGAAGATCAGCGGGTAGGAGAACCCGGTCGCCCCCTCCATGGTCTGCGCCGCCAGCCCGGGGATCACCGCGAGCCAGGTCAGCGCCAGGGTGAGCAGCGCCAGGATCCCGGCGACCGCGAGCCAGGCGCCCAGCCCCGCCGAGGTGCGGAAGCCCATCACGAACGCGACGCCCACGATGATCACCAGGGTGAGCATGTTGGCCACCATCGACGTCCCGACATGCGCCCACAGCACCGCCGAGCGGGCGATCGGCATCGACTGGAACCGCTCGAAGATCCCGCTCTTCATGTCGGTGAAGAGCCGAAGTGCGGTGTACGCGATGCCCGAGGCGATCGCCATGATCATGATCCCGGGGAGCACGTAGTTGACGTAGTTGTCGGTGCCGGTGCGGATCGCGCCGCCCAGCACGTAGACGAAGAGCAGCATCATCGCGATCGGGGTGAGCGCGGTGGTGATGATCGTGTCCGGGCTGCGGGTGATGTGCCGCAGCGAGCGCCTCAGCAGGGTGCCGGCGTCGGCGAGTGCGTGCTTGTTCATGCCTTTCCTCCTTGGGTGGAGCCAGTGAGCGAAAGAAAAATTTCTTCCAACGACGGCTGCTTCTCGACGTACTCGACCTTCGCCGGCGGCAGCATCGCCTTGAGCTCGGCGAGGGTTCCGTTGGCGATGATCGTGCCGCCGTGCAGGATGGCGATCCGGTCGGCGAGCTGCTCGGCCTCCTCGAGATACTGCGTGGTGAGCAGGACGGTCGTGCCCTGCGCGGTCAGCTCCTTGACGACCCTCCAGACCTCGAGCCGCGCCTCCGGGTCCAGCCCGGTCGTCGGCTCGTCGAGGAAGATCACCGACGGCGAGCCGATCAGCGACATCGCGATGTCCAGCCGCCTGCGCATACCGCCGGAGTACGTCGCGACCTTCCGGGCGCCCGCCTCGACCAGGTCGAAGCGCTTCAGCAGCCCGTCGGCCACGTCGCCGGGGGAGGGGAGGTGGCGCAGCTTCGCGACCAGGATCAGGTTCTCCCGCCCGGTGAGGATCTCGTCGACCGCCGCGAACTGCCCGGTCAACGAGATCGCCTCCCGCACCCGCTGTGCCTCCTCGACCACCGAGGCACCCTCGACCAGAGCCGCACCGGCATCAGGTTTCAGGAGCGTCGAGAGGATGCGTACGGCTGTGGTCTTGCCGGCCCCGTTGGACCCGAGCAGCGCGAAGATCGAGCCCCGCGCCACCTCGAAGTCGACACCCCGCAACACCTGGTTGTCCTTGTAGGACTTCTCCAGTCCTCGTACGGAGATCGCGGCTGTCGCGCTCATGACTCGTCCTCCTTGTTGATGGCCTCGATGGCGTCGGTGAGCCGAGCGCGCTCCTTCTTGATCCAGGCGCCCTCGGAGTAGTTCCGGGCGAACTCCTCGGCGAACTCGACGGGGTTGTCGCCGACGATCGCGCTGACCGGGGTGCCGTCGGCGGCACCCTGTTCGAAGAGGTCGAGGAGGTCCTCGGCCATCGCCGTCAGGATCGTGCCGTCGGCGATGCCGGGGGAGTACATCAGGTAGCGCTCGACCGCGTCGTGTGCTTTGCGGTGGCTCTCGGGAAGCTGCTGCTTGCGGGCCTTGAGCTGCCGCCAGCGCTTCTTGAGCTCGAGCTCGCCGACGACGGTCTCGAACATTGATCGGATAGACATGCCTTACTTCCCTTCCGTACGCAGGCTCTCCAGCCGTTCGGCCAGGAACCCCCAGGTGGTCCAGAACTCTTCGAGGTACTTCTCGCCGTTTGTGTTGAGCGAGTAGACCTTCCGCGGCGGCCCCTTCTCACTCGGCCGCTTCTCCACGTCCACCAGCCCGTTCTTCTCGATCCGGACCAGCAGCGCGTAGACCGTGCCCTCGGCGATCTCGGTGAACCCCTGGCTCCGCAGCCAGGTCGTGATCTCGTATCCGTATGCCGGGTTGCCGGTCAGGAACGCCAGCACGATCCCCTCCAGCGTCCCCTTGAGCATCTCGGTCATCTGCTTGCCCATCGGCCGCCTCCTCCCACTACTCAGTGTTGCTGACTACCAGTACATAGTAGCGCTGAGTAGTGATCGAAGGTCAAGTCCTTATCGCCAGCGGAAATGCCAGCGGCGCTGGTACGACGGGATCAACCGTCGTACCAGCGCCGCTGGCTATTCTGGGGTGTAGTTAGCCTTCCCCGTCGATCTCGGCAACTTGCTTGAGCGCCGTGGATAGCAGTTCGTTGACGTCCACCGACGGTTCGCCCTCGCCGTAGTGCGTCACCCCGACGGAGAGGAGATTCCCGTCGGTCGTCTCCGCGTAGGCCGTCTTGCCCGTCTCTCGTGGATTCGAAGACGAGCTCGTGAAAGTGAAGCCCACTGCTCCGTCAGGTAGGCCGGTCAAAGGCTCTGACGTCGCTTCGCCATAGTCGCCTTTGGCGGCATCGGCCGTGCATTCCGTGACGGCCGCCTCGATTCCCGCGAGCATCGACGCCGCGTCGGCAAACCGGCCACCGGGCCCGAAGACCGCCGCGCCTACGAGGTCGCCATTCTTCAGCTGGTACTGCTCGCCATGTTTGCCGTCTGCAGCGTTATCGAACATGCTGGTCTCCAGATAAGCGAGCTCATCGCACCAGCCACCTCCAGGTGCTGCCTTGGCGTCGTTGATTGTCTTCTCGACGTCGGGAAGTTCGTCAGAATCCAGCAGCGTCGCCTCAGCGCCGCACGCTGTCATCAACAGCAGGGCTGAGCACAGGGTGAGTGCGAAGCGGCCTTTAGCCCTGCGGGTAGTAGGACAAGAAGGCATTCTTGTAGCTCCCCTCGAAGTCACCGCTGGTCACGTACTCGTTCAGGTAGTTCATCGCCTCGTGAGCGTAGCGATCCGTGTCGTCTGCGGGGACGTCGGACATGTTGATGACCTTCCCGTCCTTCATGAAGGTCTCGTCGGATTGCGGAATGTCGATCACTCCAGCTCGCTCCAGTGCGAAGAGCGCGTTGAGTTCGACGCGGTTGACCCCCTCGGAAGCGCGGGTCTCGGCGTTCGAGGTCGCCGCGGCAGCCTCGTTCGCAAACTTCTCCCCGGCTGCGTCCGTGCCGAGGTCGATCGCCTGGCCGACTCCGTAGTCGATCACCTTGCTGCCGAGCTCGCCGACCTGCTCCGCACCCGGAAGCGGGATCATCCCGGCGACCTCGCTAGTCAGGTCGATGAAGGCCTGTCGCTGGGCGTCCTTGTCCTTCGCCCCGTCGATCTCGACCTCGCCAACGGCGTGCTCAGCAAAGCCCTGGAGGTGGCCGCCACGCTCGAGAACGTCGCGCAGTTCGGTGCGCAGACCGGGATCGTCCGGGTTCTGTGCCAACTCGGCGGCGATGTTGTTGATCTGCGTCTGCTGGAACGTGCCGACACCCTCAGCGATGCTGGTCATCCCGTCCTGCGTGCTCATGGAGACCTTCATCATGTTCTCCAGGTCGCCCGCGTAGAACTTCGGGTACGGGTCCATCTTGCCGTAGTGGTCGAGGGAGAAGGGCTCCGAACCGGGGTCACCCGTTTCGTCCTTGTTGTGAAGCGCGGCATCGATACCCGGCGTGTAGAACTTCATCAGTTCCGCGACATGGGGCGAGGCGGCCTTAGCGTCTTCTGCGTTGAAGCCCTCGTTGTTGGTGACATCGTGGAAGAACTTCGACACGAGGTCGGTCGTCTCCCTCGGGTGTTCCTTGAGAAGCTCCTGGTTGGTGCCGATACCCTCGGCCAGCTCCGAGATGCCGCCGTAGCCGTCGGCCTGCCAGGTGCGTTTGTCGAAGTAGAAGTCCTGGCGCTCAGCCCCGTGCTCACCAGTGAAGAATTCGAGGCCCTGCTGCGGATGGTCGCCGAGGTTGCCCATGATGGCCGCCATCGGGTCGTCGCCCCAGCCACCGTCGTTGCCGGTGTCGAGGGGGCTGTGGCCGGTGTGCCCGTACCAGTATTGAGCGTTCATCGGGCCGTCCGCCTGCTCGAAGCGGTCCAGCTCCTCGGCAGCCCCGAGCACGAGGTTGCCGTTGAGGCCGTGGTCCTGCATCAGGTAGGTGAGAACCGAGGCGCCGCCGGTGCCGCCCCAGTTCGGGTAGCGATCCCGAAGGGCGTCCTGCTCGTCATCGGAGAGGTAGACCCCTGAGGGGCCGGCGTACTTCACGATGTCGTGACCGAACTTCTCGGCCGGGAAACCGGGGTCGTTCGAGGCCGATGCGAGGCCGCTTCGGAGGTTGGATGCGAGTGTGTTGAGAGAGCCGGAATCTGGCGACTGCATACGCAGGTACTCTTCGATCCGCGCCATGCTGGCAACGGTGCCGTCGGCCCCGAGGTCCTTGTAGAGCCCGCTGGCGACGGTCGAGTCGTCGGTGTAGGCGCTCAGCATGGCGTTGAGGCGGTCGGCCTCTTCCTTGCTGAGCTTGTAGTCGTCGTCGTTCAGCGTGCTGTCGAGGCGGTCGCTGATCTCCTTGCCGAGGCGCGCCTGGACGTCGTCAGGCAGCGCGTCGACATAGCCGTCGTACTTGCCCGGGTCGCTGAGCATCTTGTTGATGAGCTCGGACTCGGGCAGGTTGCGCAGCTCGGGCGGGAGGCTGGCCTGCTCGATCGTGCCGTCGCCACCGTCGTAGTCGCCCTTGGTCGCGTGACTGAGCACGGCCGTCAGATCGGCGTCGGCAGATTCCGCGTCGGTCAGCGCGTCCTGGATGGTCTGGGCGAGCTGCTGCATGGTGCCCTTGTCCTTGTCCGGATCCTTCTCGTCCGGAGTCGGGTCGGTGATCTGCACGCCGCCGGAGAAGCTGACCTTCCAGCCGCGCCCGGTCGCGTCGTCGTAGGCGTGCTTGGCGCTGTCCTTGGCCTTCTTGATGGAGGCGGCGGCCTCGTCGAGGGCGTTGATGACCTGTGACAGCGGTGCGGCCATGTCGTTGAGGTCGGCGATCAGGCGACGGTGACGGTTCTCCGCACGCGTGGCCGCCTCACCGATCCAGGTGCTGGGGACCTTGCCGGCGTCCATCTCGTCCTGCTGGTCCTGGAAGCTCTTGCGGGCGGTGTTGAGCTGGTCCGCGGCGGCGTCGAGGTCTTCCGGCTTCCAGGTCTGCAGCGTCTCGTAGGTGACGGCCATCAGTCTCTTCCGATCATTGCTTCGCGGTAGCGCGCCTGCTGCGCCGTGATGGTGTCGGCCTCCACGATCGCGTCGGCATCGGCGACTGTCGTCGTCTTGTGGTCGCGGGCATCCTTGACCCACTTGTCCTTGTCGCTCTTCCACTCGGTCTTGAGGCCGTTCGCGGCGCCTGCGGACGTGCTTCCCGGCAGCGCGGAGGCGACCTTGCCCATGGGGCCTTCGAGATCGAGACCGGCGACGGCGTCGGCCGCGGTCCCGATGGAGTTGGCCGCGGTCTTCACCTGCGGCACCACGATTTCGACGTTCACGAAAGGATCCCCCAAGACGTCCGGAGCGATTGGTAACTATCTCCTACCCCAAATCCCGGGTTTCAAACACAAATAGCCGAGAAATCTTGTAAGCGCGCGATCCGGCGCCTCGCCCTCGTATGTCCGCGTGGATCTCATCGGCGACACCCGTCACCTGGGATAGCGTGTCGCGACGTACGACGGCGCCCGTCATCTCGGGGCGAAGTCGATCCAACTCGACAGAGAAGAAGGGCGCGATGTCACAACCGAACGAGGCGGCAGCCGGCAGCCCGCAAAGCGGCGGACGGGTAGCGCTGGCGGGGCTGGGGCTCGGAGCGGCAACGCTGGGGATCGTCGCCCTGGTGCGGGTGATCGTCGGCATCCCGAAGGTCAGCCAGGGCTATTACAACTCGCTCTACCGGTTCGAGGACCGCCCGGTCATCTGGGTCGTCCTCGGGCTGCTGATGATCGCATCGATCGTCCCGATCGCCGTCGCGGTCGTCCTCGGTCACGCCGGCGTGAGTCGTGCGAAGGCGGCTGGGACCAGCGCCGCCGTCTCGGGGATCGCGCTCGGGGTCGGCTACACGTTGGTCGTCTTCTGGGGCGTACGCCTCATCAACGCAGTGACGAACGCCGCCGAGTTCAACGGCGGAATCAGGATGTTCATCGAGTACGTCGGGCTCGGGGCGTAGCGATGGTGTCTCGGGAAACTTCGCAGCGGCCACTGACCCTGATCATCGGCTCCGTGATGGCACTGTTCTATGCCGTTGGTGCTCTGGTCATCTCTGTGTGGATCATCGGCATGGTCTTCGAGGACGAAGGCACACGGCTGAGCAGCGGCGAGCAGTCGGGGCTGGTCGTCGCTTGCATGGGCGTCGCGGTCGCCGCGTTCGGGATCTTCTGCATCCTCCGTGGTCTGCAGGCTCAGATATGGGCGATCACGTTGGTGGTCATCGGCCTCGCCGTCGGGGTCTTGTTGGGGATAGGCATCACGGTGACGGCGTTCAAGGCGGACGAGGACGGGCCGCTCAGCAGCGGCTGGGTCTGGCTCGCGCTCACGCTGGTCATGATCGCCCCGGTCGTGCTGCTGAGCGTCGCGATCTCGAAGCTGCCCTCACCGCACGAGTCCAAGACGACAGACCCGCGCTGACGGTGTCGTCGTCGACCTACGTGCCGATCGAGCAGGTACGACGGGGAGTCAGGCACCGCTAGCTGCCCAGCAACCGGTGCCGAACTCCCCGTCGTACCGAAGCCTTACGCCTCGACGAGCCCGGGCCTGCCGGACTCGGTGAAGAAGCGCCCGCCGACGGTGAGCGGAGCGCCGGGAGTGGTGACGTGGGAGACGTTCTTGTAGGTGATCTCCGCGCCCGAACGGTCGAGCGAGACGGTCGCGTAGCCGCGGAGGCCGTTGTAGAACTTCATGTGCGGGTTGCGCTCGAGGTACGCGGCCCAGTTGGCCGGGTGCTCGGCGCCGTTGCCTCCCGAGGTGATGGAGCTCGTCACGACCTCCGTGCCCAGCACCCGTGAGGACGGGTCGTCGAAGTCGTCGTGGATGTTGAAGCCGTAGTGGACGTGCACGTCACCGGTCAGCACCATCAGGTTCGACTGTTCGGATGCCTTCCAGCCCTCGAGGATCCGGCGCCGGGAGGCGGGGTAGCCGTCCCAGGAGTCCATCGAGCGGGTGCCGTCGCCCGAGGGATTGTCGCGGCGCGAGAAGGTGACCTGCTGCGGGACGATGTTCCACAGGGCCGAGGAGCGGCGCCAGCCGTCGATCAGCCACTGCTCCTGCTCGTTCCCCGGCAGCGTCATCGACTCCGCCTCGGACTCGGCCGACGGGACCTTCCAGCCGTCGCCGTTGGCCTGGTTGGTGCGGTACTGGCGGGTGTCGAGGATGTCGAACTGGGCCAGCCGGCCCCACTGCAGCCGCCGGTACAGACGCAGGTCGGGACCGGTCGGCTGCTGCGGAAGACGCAGCGGCTGGTTCTCCCAGTAGGCGCGGTAGGCGGCGGCACGGCGCACCAGGAACTCCTCGGGCGGCACCGAGTTCTCCGGGGTGTCGCCGGCGTAGTTGTTCTCGGTCTCGTGGTCGTCCCAGGTGACGATGAACGGGTGTGCCAGGTGCGCGGCGATCTGGTCCGGGTCGGACTTGTAGAGCCCGTAGCGCGCCCGGTAGTCGTCCAGCGTGACGGTCTCGTGGTTGAGGTGCGCCGGCAGCGGCTGGGTGTAGGCGCGTGCCCCGGCAGAGGCGTTCACGGCGTACTCGTAGAGGTAGTCGCCCAGGTGGAAGACCGCGTCCACGTCCTCACCGGCAAGATGCTGGTACGCCGTGTAGTAGCCCTGGTCGTAGCGCTGGCACGAGGCGAGGGCGAAGGTCAGCGACGATACCGCGGCGCCCACCGCGGGGGCGGTGCGGGTCCGGCCGACCGGGCTGATCCACCGGCCGACCCGGAACCGGTAGAAGTACTCGGTCGCCGCGTCCAGGCCGCGGACCTCGGCGTGCACGGAGTGGTTGAACTCGGAGTGCGCGGCGGCGGTTCCGCGGCGTACGACCCGGGTGAAGGCGTCGTCGCGCGCGACCTCCCAGCCGACGTCGAAACGGGCCGCCGGCATCCCGCCGGTGGGCTCGAGCGGAAGCGGCGCGAGCCGGGTCCACAGCAGCACCGAGTCGGGCAGCGGGTCGCCGGAGGCGACGGCGAGGGTGAAGGGGTCCGAGGTGATGGCGGCGGGGGAGCCGGCCGGCGCGGCGAAGGCGCCGGTACGTGGCAGCCCGGTCGTGAAGGCCAGCGCGGTCGCGGCGGCCGAGACGGTCAGGAAACGGCGACGGTCGAGGCCTCGAAGGGCGCCACGGAGATCAGGAGTGTTGCTGGGGGCAGGCATGGACGACGTGCTCCTGTCGATATGGGGGTTATCGACAACAGCGAAGCGGTGCCCGGTAAAGCCGTGGTGACGGGCGGGGGAGAACCGGGCTAAGCGGTCTCGGCCGTACGGTGCACCGGGCAACCCGGCGCGAAGGTGCCGAGCTCCTCGGTGTTGAACCCGTGGGGATAGCTCTTGATGCGCGGCATGTCTCGGACGTACGCCGGCTTCCGTCGAGCCGGCAGCAGCGCGACCACGCGTGCCCGGGCCTTCAGCGCCCCACGCGACAGCGTCCGGGCGAGCCGCCCGGGCTCGGGGTAGCCGAACGCCTCGAGCAGGTGCGGCTCCATCAGCGACAGCGAGAAGATGCGGATCACCGGAGCCAAGGGCCGCGGGTAGAAGGTCGTCAGCAGCTCGAGGGTCGAGTCGGCGACGGCACGGCCGCCCTCGTCGTAGCCGAAGTTCTCGGCCTCATAGGTGTCGAGGAGCTGCTCGAACTCGTCGTAGGTCGCCGGGATGTCCTTGATCCCCATCCGCTTCCCGAGCGCCTGGTAGTAGCGCAGCGCGGCGAGCTGCTCGTCGGGGGTCGACTGCCGCCAGCCGAAGTCCTGGTTCCAGCGCCGCGGGATCACCACGAACGTCGAGAGGACGTAGCGCATGTCGTCGTTTGAGATGTCGTACATCCGGTGCATCTGGTTGATCCGTCGCACCGCGGCCCGGCCGCGGGGGCTGTCCAGGTCCTCGATCGCCGCGTCCTCCAGCAGCAGCGCGGTGTCGTCGTAGCGCTTCTGGGTGTCCTCGGTGAACTGGTGCGTGTCGGCCAGCAGCCGGCCGATCGAGGGCACCGCATAGGTCCGGAACAGCGCGAAGCTGAGCGACTGAGTCGTGTCCCACGGGAACTCGTAGAGCCCCAGAAGTCTCGAGATCTCCTGAAAGTCGGTCTCCGGGTCCAGCCCTGCCGTGCGGGACTGCTTGGCCATGGTGCCTCCTCGCTCGATACACAACTGTATCGTGATCTGCGTCACCTGTCGTGGCTCTCCCCGTAATGTCTTCGGCATGGAGAAGTCGGGAACGCAGACGCCACTGACCCTCGCTGCCGCCCAGGCGGTCCGAACGTACGCCGCCACCACCCGCTCCGCCCTGGGCACCGCCGAGTCCCCGGTGATCTCGTACGCCGGCCTGTGGCTGCTCCTCGCCTCGCTGGCGCCCGTGGCGGCGACCGAGACGGACGAGATCCTCGGGCTCAACCGCGCCGACGCACGGGCCGCCGCGCTCAGGCTGCTGGAGGCGCCGCACCCCACGATCGGGGCCGCGGTCGCCGGCTGGCTCCGCCCGGGCGTCGAGCTCAAGAAGGGGCTGCCGGTCGTGCTCGACCCGCTCCCGGGCCAGGCCGGGCTCGATGCCTGGGCCGAGGAGAACACCCGCGGTCTGATCAAGGAGTTCCCGCTCGAGATCGACGCCCAGACGCTGATCGTGCTCGCCTCGGCGCTGGTGGTGACGCCACGCTGGAGCGAGCCGCTCGACGACGACGGCAAGGGGTTGCTGCTGCTCGAGGGCGGGTTCCAGGCGGTGGTGGAGACCGAGGCGGCCGGCCCGGTCGCGGTCGCCTGCCCGGCCAGCGAGGACGGCATCTCGGTCTACTCCGTGATCGCCGCGGACGGGGTTGCCGCCGAGGACGTGTGGCGCGCCGCCGAGGAGGTGGTCCGGAGGATCGACGCGGGCGAGGTGCGCAACCACACGTTCGATCCCGGCGGCCAGAAGCGCGGCCATGCCTGGACGGTCGAGGAGGTGTCGGTCTTCGGCGGCGCTCCGTCCGACCGCTGGCGCAGCCATCTTCCGGAGTGGGCCGCGGAGGATCGCCACGATCTCTCGGCCGCGCCGGGGGTCGCCGAGATCGCCCGCGGCGTGATGGCTGCCGTCGAGGAGGAGTCGGAGGCCGCCTGCGTACAGAAGGCGGTCGCGTCCTACGACCGCGAGGGATTCGAGGCGGCCGCGGTGACCGGGATGATGGTCCGCGCAGCCGCCGCGCCGCGCGAGACGAAGGTCCGGCAGATCGACCTGAGGTTCGACCGGCCGCACGCGGTGGTGGCGGTCGCGCGCGGGGGAGCCTGGGAGGGTATCCCGCTCTTCGACTCCTGGGTGACCCCGGCATAATTTCCGCCCATGGACGCGCATCCCCCGATCGCTGGCCGCTACCAGCTCCTCGACCTGCTCGGAGCCGGTGGCATGGGGGAGGTCTGGCGGGCGCGTGACACCGTCCTCGATCGTGATGTCGCGGTGAAGCTGCTGCGCGACGTCGACGACTCGACGATGGCCGAGCGGTTCCGTCGGGAGTCGCTCTCGACCGCCCGCGTTGTCCACGACGACGTGGTCAAGATCTTCGACGCGGGCAGCGACGACAACGACGTCTTCCTGGTCATGGAGCTGCTGCCCGGACCGACCCTGGCCGAGCCGCTCCAGCAGCGCGGCGCGATGCCGGTCGAGATGGCGGTCGAGTACGCCCGCCAGGTCTCGGCCGCGCTCGGCGCCGCTCACCGGGCCGGCGTGGTGCACCGCGACATCAAGCCGGCCAACCTCATGTTCGACGGTGACGGCCGGCTGACCGTGCTCGACTTCGGCATCGCGTACGCCATGACGGGGGTCGACGCCGGGCTGACCCAGACCGGGCACGTGATCGGCAGCCCGTCCTACCTCTCGCCCGAGCAGGCTGCCGGCGACCCCGTCGGACCGCCTGCCGACGTCTACTCGCTGGGCTGCGTGCTCTTCGAGATGCTCACCGGGAAGGTGCCCTACTCCGCCCCGCACCCGGTCAAGATCCTGCACATGCACCTCAGTGAACCGGTGCCGCGGATCACCGACTTCCGGTCGGTGCCGCCGCCGCTGGCGCGGCTGGTCACCCGGATGCTCGACAAGAACCCGGCCGCGCGGCCGTCGATGGACCAGGTCGGGCACGAGCTCGGCTACGTGCTCAGCGGCGCCGACCCCGACGCCACCGACCGGCTCTCCGCCGGGCAGGCACCGCGTCTGACCCAGGCGATGCCGCAGCGGCCGCTCGACGAGCCGATGGCGCTGCCCGGCTCCCGCACCGGCGTCCTGCGCCGCCCCGACACCCCGCCTCCCGTCCGCGGGCCGCGCCCGGGGTCGCTGCGAAAGTTCCCCACCGGCAGGCTCCTCGGCGCGGTGGCGATCGTGATCGCCTGCATCTTCGCCGCCTCCTGGCTCGCCGCCTACGAGCCCGCGCCCGCCGAGGCCGACCAGCCGTCCCAGAGCGCCGACGGCCCCAACAGCACCGACAGCAACACCGACAACACGGCCGACGACACCACCGACGAGAACACCGAGGCGTCGGACAACAAGACCCTCAATCGCCTCGACAGGCTCGACCGCTGGCGCGAGAACCTGGAGAGCTGGAACGTCATCGACGAGGATCAGTCCCAGGAGTGGGAGGACCAGATCGATCAGATCCGCGACCTCGTCGAGAAGGGCGAGAGCGCCAAGCGCGAGATGCGAGAGCTCCGCGAGGAGTTCGACAGCCTGGGCAAGGGCGACGGCAAGGACGGCGAGCGGATCCTCGACAACCTGCTCAAGCAGGGCGAGTAAGCCCGACCTCCGGAAACGGATGCGCCACGCCCCCTGAAGGTGCAGACTTCGCGCAACCCGAACGCGAAGGACGCGCCGATGACCCGACTCCAGCTGGCCCGGACGGCGGTCTTCGTCGCCTTCGCGATCCAGGGACTGACCTTCGCCTCGCTGATCACCAGACTCGAGTCGATCGCGACCAAGCTCGACCTCAGCGCCGGCGACGTCTTCGTCGTGCTCGGCATCACCACCGCGGTCGGGGCGGTCGGCAGTGTGGTCGCGGGTCATCTCGCCACCAGGATCGGCAGTGCGGCGACCCTCTCGCTGATGCTCGGCGGCGCCTCGCTGGCCGCGGTCGCGCCCGCCTTCGCCCCCACGATGGCGACCCTGCTGGTCCTCAACGGCGTCTACGGCTTCTTCCTCGGTGGCGTCGACGCCTCGATGAACATGCAGGGCACGGCGACCCAGGACGCGTACGCCCGGCCGTTGATGAACGGCTTCCACGCGATGTGGAGCGCGGCGGCCGTCCTCGGCGCCGTCTACGCGACCGTGACGATCGCCCTCGGCGTACCTCTGGGGCTGGACATGATCCCCATCGCGCTCATCGGCCTGGCCGCCAACGCCGCCACGTTCCGGCTCCTGCTGCCGCCGGAGGCGGTCGACGCGGCCGAGCACCGAGCCAGCAGTACGCAGCGAACGAAGCCCCCGCTGCCGTGGCTGCCCCTCCTCCTGGTCGCGGTGCCGACGTTCGCGATGTGGTTCATCGACTCGGCGGCCTCGGCCTGGGGCGGCATCTACGTCGTCGACGGCCTGGGGGCCGTGGCGGCGGTAGGTCCGGCGATCTACGCCGCCTACCAGTTGGTCCTCCTGGTCGTACGTCTCCCCGGCGACCGCCTCGTCGCCCGCTTCGGTCCCGAGCGGGTGATCCGGACCGGCGGCATCGTCGGCGTCGGTGCCCTGGTGCTGATCGTCGCCGCCCCGCACTGGAGCGTGGCGACCGCCGGCTTCGCGATCCTCGGCGGCAGCCTGGCGATGGTGCCGCCGCAGTCCTTCGTCGCCGCCGCCCACATCTCCCCGGACAACGCCGAGGACGCGATCGCCCGGGTCAACCTCGCCAACTACGCCGGCTACCTCGCCGCCGCATCCCTGATCGCCGCCGTCGCCGAGCTCTTCGGCGAGCGCTCGATGTTCGTCATCCCGCTGGCGATCTCCGTCCTGATCCCGCTGATGGCACGTCGCTTCGCGACCCGTCCGGCGGCGACGAAAGAAAGCAAAGATTCCCCCTCCGTTTCTTGACTCATTCAAGATTTGGCGTAGTGTCTGCGGTGTGGGGAACGCGGACTACGAACAGCTGCTGAGAGGTGCCTCCCTGCGCGTCACTCGCCCGCGAGTGGCCGTTCTGGGGGCCGTCACCGAGAACGCGCACGCCGACACCGAGACCATCCTCGGAGCGGTGCGCGAGCGGCTTCCCGACGTCTCCCATCAAGCCGTCTACGACTCTCTCGCCGCCCTCTCGGCCGCCGGGATCGTACGTCGCATCCAGCCGTCCGGCTCGGTGGCTCGTTATGAGACCCGGGTCGGGGACAACCACCACCACGTGGTCTGCCGCTCCTGCGGGGCGATCGCCGACGTCGACTGCGCCGTCGGCCATGCGCCTTGCCTGACGGCATCTGATGACAACGGCTTCACGGTCGACGAGGCCGAGGTCATCTACTGGGGCACCTGCGCGGACTGCAGCCTGTCCCAGGGGTAGAGCCCGAGCCGGCCGAGCTCGTCATCGGCCGGTGCAACACATGTGAATCACAGCGTCTGGCAGCAGCCAGTCCGATCAGAAACGGATAGGAATCTCATGTCTGAAGAGGCCGTGAGCAAGTGCCCGGTGATGAACGCAGGCCGCGTTCACCCCACCGCCGGCAGTGCCAACCAGGAGTGGTGGCCGAACAAGCTCAACCTGAAGATTCTCGCCAAGGACGCCCCTGTGAGCGACCCGATGGGCGAGGACTTCGACTACGCGAAGGCTTTCGAGTCCCTGGACCTGCCTGCCGTCAAGGCGGACATCGCGGCGGTCATGACCGACTCCAAGGACTGGTGGCCGGCTGACTTCGGTAGCTACGCCGGGCTCTTCATCCGGATGGCCTGGCACGCCGCGGGCACCTACCGCAGCCACGACGGTCGCGGTGGCGCCGGCCGTGGCCAGCAGCGCTTCGCGCCGCTCAACTCCTGGCCGGACAACGTCTCCCTCGACAAGGCCCGCCGTCTGCTGTGGCCGGTCAAGAAGAAGTACGGCAAGAACCTCTCCTGGGCCGACCTGATGGTCCTGGCGGGCAACGTGGCGATGGAGGAGGGCGGCTTCAAGACCTTCGGCTTCTCCGGCGGTCGTGCGGACGTCTGGGAGTCCGACGACGACATCTACTGGGGTCCGGAGAAGGTCTGGCTCGACGACGAGCGCTACACCGGTGACCGTGACCTCCAGGCCCCGCTCGCCGCGGTCCAGATGGGCCTGATCTACGTCAACCCCGAGGGCCCGAACGGCAACAGCGACCCGATGTCCTCCGCGGTCGACATCAAGGAGACCTTCCGCCGGATGGGGATGAACTCCGAGGAGACCGTCGCCCTGATCGCCGGTGGTCACACCTTCGGCAAGACCCACGGAGCGCACCCGGACGACATGCTCGGTGCCGACCCCGAGGGCGCCCCGCTCGAGCAGCAGGGTCTGGGCTGGAAGAACGGCCACGGCACCGGTGCCGGCGCGGACGCGCTCACCTCGGGCCTCGAGGTCACCTGGACCTACCACCCGACCCGCTGGGACAACGAGTTCTTCCACATCCTCTACGCCTACGAGTGGGAGCTGTTCGAGTCGCCGGCCGGCGCCAAGCAGTGGCGCCCGAAGAACGGTGCGGGCTCCGACATGGTCCCCGAGGCGCACGGTGAGGGCAAGCGCGAGCCGCGCATGCTCACCTCCGACCTGGCGCTGCGCGTGGACCCGGAGTTCGACGAGATCTCCCGCCGGTTCAGGGACGACCAGGAGGCCTTCTCCGACGCGTACGCCCGTGCCTGGTTCAAGCTGACCCACCGCGACATGGGTCCGAAGAGCCGCTACGTCGGCTCCGAGGTCCCGGCCGAGGACCTGCTCTGGCAGGACCCGCTCCCCGCCGAGGGCGGCGCGACCGACGACGCCGCGATCTCCGCGGCCAAGGCCGCGATCGCCGCGTCCGGTCTGAGCGTGCAGCAGCTGGTCTCCACCGCGTGGAAGGCGGCGGCCACGCACCGTACGTCCGACCACCGCGGTGGCGCCAACGGCGGTCGCATCCGCCTCGAGCCGCAGATCTCGTGGAAGGTCAACCAGCCCGAGGAGCTCGAGCCGGTCCTCGCCAAGTACGAGGAGATCGCGGCCGCGACCGGTGTCTCCTTCGCCGACGTGCTCGTCCTCGCCGGTGGCGTGGGCATCGAGCTCGCCGCCAAGGCCGCGGGGCAGGACGTGACGGTCCCGTTCTCCGCCGGCCGTGTCGACGCGACCCAGGAGCAGACCGACGTCGAGAACTTCGCCTGGCTCGAGCCGGTCGCCGACGGCTTCCGCAACTACGACTCCGGATTCCTCAACCTGCCGACCGAGTTCCTGTTCCTCGACCGCGCGAGCCTCCTCGGCCTCTCGGCCCCCGAGGCGACCGTTCTGGTCGGCGGTCTGCGTGTGCTCGGCAACAACTGGGACGGCTCCGACCTCGGTGTCTTCACCAAGACCCCGGGCGTGCTGACGAACGACTTCTTCGTCAACCTGCTCGACTACGACCAGCAGTGGACCCCGTCCGCCGACGAGGCGACCTACACCAGCTCCAACGGCTGGACCGGTTCCCGCGTCGACCTGGTCTTCGGTGCCAACTCCGAGCTCCGCGCCCTCGCGGAGGTCTACGGTGCCGACGACGCCAAGGAGAAGTTCGTCAACGACTTCGTCAAGGCATGGGTCAAGGTCATGGAGAACGACCGCTTCGACCTGAAGAAGTGATCTGCTGAGGCGGTACGCCGCGGCGTACCGCCTGACGACGGAGGCCGGCCCCTGACGGGGTCGGCCTCCGTTTCCATACCCGCCGGGGTAGGATCATCGGCCGCCGCAATCAGTCGCCTAGGTCAGGTGGAGCAATGGAACACCGGAGCGCCGAGCCTCCGAAGGGTCCTACCGGTCCGCCGCCGTCGTGGCGCCCACCCCCGCCGCCTCCACCCCGGGTCCCTCGGATCGCGGCCGAGCCGCCCCGAGCCACTCCCAGCCGGCCGGGTGCGCGGCGCGCGGCACCCAAGCCGTCGGTGGCGCGGGACCTGCTGGCCAAGGTCGAGCCGGCCAAGGTCTGGGCCGCCGAGAGGTGGACGGCGGCCAGGGCATCCAAGGGGACGGGCTCCGGCACCTCGGGCCCGCCGAGCTGGCGACGCTGGGGGAGGCTCACCGCGAAGGTGACGCTGGTCGGGTTCCTGGCGATCGCCCTGATCGGGTCGGTCGCGGCGATCGTGACCTACCACCGGATCAACGTCCCGGACCCCAACGCCGAGTTCGAGGTCGAGACCTCGTTCGTCTACTACGGCAACGGCAAGACCGAGCTCGGCCGCTACCAGGAGGGCGACCAGAACCGGATCAAGCTGGACGCCGACGAGATCCCGGAGCTGGTCAAGCACGCCGTGGTCGCAGCCGAGGACCGCACCTTCTACGAGAACAGCGGCGTCGACCTCAAGGGCATCGTGCGGGCCGCGTTCTCCAACACCACCGAGGGCACCGCCGGGGGCGCATCCACGATCACCCAGCAGTACGTCAAGAACTACTACCTCAACTCCGAGCGGTCCTACTCGCGCAAGCTGAAGGAAGCGGTCATCGCCCTGAAGCTGACCCGGCAGAAGAGCAAGGACCAGATCCTCACCGACTACCTCAACACGATCTACTTCCATCGCGGTGCCTATGGCATCGAGGCGGCCGCGAAGGCCTACTTCGCCAAGCCCGCCAAGGATCTCTCGCTCCAGCAGGCCGCGGCGCTCGCCGCGATCCTCAACAACCCGAGCGGCTTCGACCCGGCCAGCTCGACCTTCCGGGGTGAGAAGGAGCTGCTCGGCCGCTACCAGTACGTCCTCTCCGGCATGGTCGACCTCGGCTACCTGAAGCAGGCCGACGCCGACAAGGTGAAGGACGCGCTGCCGAAGTTCCCCGCGAAGACGGTGCCGAGCCGGCTCGGCGGTCAGCGCGGCCACGCGCTCACCATGATCAAGGCCGAGCTGCTCGGCCTGAAGGGCGCCGACGGCAAGCCGCTGTTCACCGAGGAGAAGATCGACAGCGGTGGCCTCCGGATCACCGCGACGCTCTCGCCGAAGGTGATGACGGCGTCGGCCACGGCCGCCAAGACGGTGAAGCCGAAGAACCGGAAGGCGTACGTCAAGGACGACCCCGACCAGAAGAACGCCCTGCACGTCGCGACCGCCTCGGTCGACGTCGCGTCCGGCGCCCTGCTCGGTTTCTACGGCGGCCAGGACTATCTCGACAGCCAGCACAACTGGGCCGCGACCGGTGGCCACGCCGGGTCGACGATGAAGGTCTTCGCCACTGCGGCGGCGATCGCGAAGGGCTACTCGCTCGAGTCGACGTGGGCGGGCGACTCGCCGTTCACGACCTACACCGGGTCCCAGGTCGTCAACGAGGGGGAGCAGGCCGGCGTCGCCGACGGGACCGACTACGGCGAGCACATCACCATGCTCAAGGCACTGGAGCAGTCCGTGAACACGGCCTACATCGACATGACCGAGTCGATGGGCGGCCCCGAGGAGGGCCGCAAGGCGATCTACGAGACCGCGCTCGAGGCGGGCTTGACGCCGGACAAGGCCACCCCGAAGTATCCGGGCATTCCGAGCACGTCCGGCTACCTCACCGACCAGGACGACCGGATCGCCCTGGGTGGCGCCAACGTCAGCCCGATCAACATGGCCAACGCCTACGCCACGATTGCCGACGGCGGCTACCGCCACGACGTGCACGTGGTGAAGAAGGTCCGCGACCGTGCCGGCAACGTCCTCTACAGCTGGAACGGCCGCAAGCACGCCCGGCACGCGATCTCCGAGGACATCGCCGCCGACGTGACGTACGCGATGCAGGGTGTGGTGCAGAGCGGCTCGGGCCAGAAGGCCCAGAGCATCGGCCGGCCGGTGGCCGGCAAGACCGGCACCGGCACGTGCACCAACGAGCAGTACGTCTGCTCGTCCTGGTTCGTCGGGTTCACCCCGCAGATCGCCACCGCGGTCCGCTACTCGCGCGGCAACGGCGAGGGGAGGCTCGACGGCGGCTGGATGCCGTCCTACTTCGGCGCCGACTATCCCACCGAGACCTGGGCGGCCATCATGGCCAAGGCCATGGAGGGCAAGGAGGTCGAGAACTTCCCGGAGCCGGTCTACGTCGACGGCCAGGACCCGGAGCCCGGTCACGAGAAGCAGCTGATCGCGCCGCCCGCACCGCCGGAGGACAAGGGCGAGAAGTGCGACCCCATCGCGGAGTTTTTCGGTGCCTGTGACGACAAGGGCAACGGTGGCGGCAATCCCTGGGAAGGGCGTCCGTGATCTGAGATCGTCGCCCACCTATTGAGACGACGAGTTGGTGAGCGCGGACGGCCTCGGGCAGCATCGTTCGGCGAAGGTCACGACTGCCAGCGCGAAGCCCCGGCTTGCTGGCGGGCAACCCTCCCACGCGGTGGGGTGCTCCGGGTGACGACCAGGCCCTCGCCGAGGTGGCGCGGGCAAGCGCGTGCTTCGCCGGGCAGCCGTGGTGCGGCCCTGGGGAGCCATGATCCTGTGAAGGATGCCCCCATGTCCCTGCTTCCGCTCGTCGGCTCGAACACCCAGGTCCCGCTGCTGGACGGCACGACCACGACGTACGCCAACCTCGATGTCGCCGCGTCGGCGCCGGCGCTGCAGAGCGTGGCCGACCGGGTGGCCGAGGTCCTGCCCTGGTACGCCTCGGTGCACCGCGGCGCCGGCTACCTGTCCCGGGTCTCGACCGCCCTCTACGAGGAGTCGCGGGCGACGATCGGTGCGTATGTGGGGGCGCGCGAGGACGACGTCACCGTCATCACCCGCAACACCACCGACGCGGTGAACCTGCTGGCCGGCTGCGTACCCGGGCGCGTGCTCGTCCTCGACATCGAGCACCACGCCAACCTGCTCCCGTGGCACCGCGTCGAGGCGGGCGTCACCGCGATCGCCGGCCGCGACACCCTGGCCGGCACCATCGAGGCCCTCGCCGCCGAGCTGGCCCGCGGCGGGTTTGCGCTGGTGGCCGTCACCGGAGCCTCCAACGTCACCGGCGAGGCGCTGCCGATCGGCGAGATCGTCACCCTGGCCCACGCCCACGGCGCCCGGGTCCTCGTCGACGGCGCCCAGCTGCTCGCCCACCGGCACTTCTCGCTGGCCGCGACCGGCGCCGACTACGTCGCCTTCTCCGGCCACAAGCTCTACGCGCCCTACGGCGCCGGCGCCCTAGTCGGGCGACGCGACTGGCTCGACGTCGGCACCCCCTATCTCGCCGGGGGAGGGGCGGTCGATGACGTCGAGGTGGGCGAGGCGACTTGGCAGCCCGCCCCCGCACGTCACGAGGGCGGCTCGCCCAACGTCATCGGCGCCGCCGCCCTGGCCGCGGCGTGCACGACTCTCGGCGGCCTTCCGGCCGCCGAGCTGGACCGCCACGAGGCGTCGCTGAGGGGGCGCCTCGTGGCCGGCCTGTCCACGCTCGACGGGGTCGAGGTCATCCGGTTGTGGCCCGACTCCGACGAGCCCGTCGGCGTGGTCACCTTCACCGTCGACGGCATCGACCCCGGCCGGGTCGCGGCCTACCTCTCGGCCGAGCACGGCCTGGGCGTACGCGACGGCCGCTTCTGCGCCCAGCCGCTCCTCAAGCGTCTCGGGCTGTCCGGCGGCGCGGTCCGCGCGAGCATCGGCATCGGGACCTCGGTCGCCGACGTGGACCGGCTGGTGGCCGGCGTACGGGCTCTTCTCGCGGGTGACGTCCGGGGCGACTACGTCCTCGTCGACGGTGCCTGGACGCTCGCCGAGGACCCCCGGCCCCTGGTCGGGCCGGCCGGTCTCACCCGCCTGGCCGACACCGCCGGCTCCTGCGCCGCCGTCTGAAGAAACCCTGCCGAGGCGTCAGCTAGGTCGGCCGAGACGTCAGCTAGGTCGGCCGACTTGGCAGAGGTTGACGTGTCGGCCGACCGGAGTGACGTGTCGGCCGACGGGAGAGACGTCTCGGCCGACGCGGGTGACGCCTCGGCGGGATGAATCGCCGCGTTCGCGGTGTTGAGAGACTGTGAGTGAACGAGTGCATGGCGAGCGGAAGGTACGCGGCGGCAAGCTGGTCGTCGTCGACGCGACGGTCTCCGCCGACACGATCATCGATGTCGTCCTCTCGGGCGACTTCTTCCTGGAACCCGACGAGGCGCTGGGGTGGCTGACCGCGGCGCTGGAGGGACAGCCGGCCGACGCGTCCCTCGACGAGCTGACCGCGTCCCTCGACGCCGCCGCCCGTGACGCCGAGCTGGTCGGCTTCGGCACCCGCGACATCGCCCTGACGGTGCTGCGGGCGCTCGGCCGGGCCACGACGTGGGACGACCTCGACCTCGAGATCGTCGAGACCGGGCCGCTGTCGCCGACGATGCAGATGGCCCTCGACGAGGTCATCGTCCGTCAGGTCGCCGAGGGCCGCCGTGCCCCGAACCTGAGGTTCTGGGACTGGGCCAGCAGCGCGGTCGTGATCGGCAGCTACCAGTCGCTTTCCAACGAGGTCGACGCGGTCGCCGCCGAGCGTCACGGCATCGAGGTCGTACGCCGCATCTCCGGTGGCGGCGCGATGTTCATCGAGCCGGGCAACACGATCACCTACAGCCTCGCCGTGCCCGACACGCTCGTGGCCGGGATGTCCTTCCAGGAGTCCTATGCCTTCCTCGACGAGTGGGTGCTGCGCGGCCTGCGCAGCGTCGGCATCGAGGCCGCCTACGCCGGCCTGAACGACATCGCCTCGCCGGTCGGCAAGATCGCCGGGGCCGCCCAGAAGCGGATCCCGGGCGGCGTCCTGCACCACGTCACGATGGCCTACGACATCGACGCCGACAAGATGCTCGAGGTGCTCCGGATCGGCCGGGAGAAGATGTCCGACAAGGGCACCAGCAGTGCTGCCAAGCGCGTCGACCCGATCCGTTCGCAGACCGGGCTGGGCCGCGACAAGGTCATCGCCGCGCTGCTGGCCGAGTTCGAGCAGAGCTTCGGAGCGGCGTACGCCGGCCTCGATCAGGCCACGATCGACGAGGCGGCAGCGCTGGTCGGGAGCAAGCACGGCACGCGGGAATGGGTCACCAGGGTGCCGTAGGTGTGGTGCTGGCTCCGTGTACGCGACTGGATCTCGACCCGCTTCGCGCCCTCGCGGCTTCGCCGCTCAGCCGCTGCGCTCGCTCGATCTCCAAATCGGTTTGAGGCCCGGCGACTTCGTCGCCGGGCCTCAAAGATTTGGACTCCGCTGCTCGGAGCGTTCCTTGGATGAGATGGGGGGGTCCTCATTCACGACCGACATCACGAGCAGCGGAGCGTCGCCAGTTTGGCACGCTCGAACTTGCCGTCGCAATAGGTGAAGGCCCCTCTGGCCATATTTTCTGTCGGTCGATCCGCAGGGCAGAACTCATGGAGTATCGAAAGTGCCTTTCTAGAGGCCTTCGACCCTGTCACCGGGGCCTGGCGCGGGAGTATGAGCGGGGCTGCGAATGACGATGGCGGCGGTGGTCGGCTACCCTGGACACATGCAGATGTCTGTCCTGCTTCTTAGGCAGCCGCGCTGACCCTGAGGGACACACCCCGGTCACGCGGCTACCCCTCCATGTGAGGGGCCGTTCTCATTTGTAGAGCTTTGTTCCAGAAGCAGTCTTGACGCACGAACATCGACAAGGACGAAAGACCAATGACGCAGGAGCAGACCGAGCAGGCGACGTACGACGTCGTGGAGCTGCAGGACAAGTGGCGCCCCATCTGGGAGAAGCTGGAGCCGTTCAAGGCGGGCCAGCGCGAGGGCGCCGAGAAGCGCTACGCGCTCACGATGTTCCCCTACCCCTCGGGCGACCTGCACATGGGCCACGCCGAGGTCACCGCGCTGCACGACGTGCTGGCTCGTTACTGGTGGCTGAAGGGCTATGACGTCCTGAACCCGATCGGCTGGGACTCCTTCGGCCTGCCCGCCGAGAACGCCGCGATCAAGCGCAACGAGAACCCCGCCGGCTGGACCTACGCCAACATCGAGACCCAGGCGGAGTCGTTCAAGCGCTACGGCATCTCCTTCGACTGGTCGCGGCGGCTGCACACCTCCGACCCGGAGTACTACAAGTGGACGCAGTGGATCTTCCTGAAGCTGTACGAGGCGGGCCTGGCCTACCGCAAGAAGTCCCCGGTCAACTGGTGCCCCAACGACCAGACCGTGCTGGCCAACGAGCAGGTCGTCAACGGCGAGTGCGAGCGCTGCGGCGCGACGGTCACCAAGCGTGACCTGACGCAGTGGTACTTCCGCACGACTGCCTATGCCGAGGAGCTGTACAACGGCCTGGACAAGCTGCAGGACACCTGGATCGGCAAGGTCGTCAACATGCAGCGCAACTGGATCGGCCGGTCCGAGGGTGCGCACGTCGACTTCGAGATCTCGCTGACCTCGGGTGAGACGCGCAAGGTGACCGTGTTCACCACCCGCCCCGACACGCTGTACGGCGCGACCTTCATGGTCGTGGCCGCCGATGCGGAACTGGCTGCCGAGATCGTGGCGCCGGAGCGGGCGGCTGCGCTGGAGGCCTACCTGGAGGACGTACGCAAGGCCTCCGACATCGACCGGCTGGCGACCGACCGTCCCAAGACCGGTGTCGACCTGGGGGTCACCGCGACCAACCCGGTCAACGGCGAGCAGATCCCGGTGTGGGCCGCCGACTACGTCCTGGCCGACTACGGCACCGGCGCGGTCATGGCCGTCCCGGCCCACGACCAGCGCGACCTGGACTTCGCCAAGGCGTTCTCGCTGCCGGTGCGCCGCGTCGTGGACGTGCCGGGCGCGGACAACCCCGAGGAGACGTACGTCGCGACCGCCGGTGACGGTGCGTACGTGAACTCGCCGGAGCTGGAGGGCGTCGCCGACAAGGCGAGCGGCATCCACAAGATCATCGAGAAGCTGGAGGCCGAGGGCCACGGCAAGGGCACGATCAACTACCGGCTGCGCGACTGGCTGCTGTCGCGGCAGCGCTACTGGGGCGCGCCGATCCCGATCATCCACTGCCCGGTCGACGGCGAGGTGCCGGTGCCCGAGGCCGAGCTGCCGGTGCAGCTGCCCGAGCTGAAGGGCGCCGACCTGAAGCCGAAGGGCGTCTCGCCGCTGGCCGCGGCCACGGAGTGGGTCAACGTCTCCTGCCCGACGTGTGGCGGTCCGGCCACGCGTGACTCGGACACGATGGACACCTTCGTCGACTCGTCGTGGTACTTCCTGCGCTACCTGTCGCCGACCGACGAGACCCAGGCGTTCTCCTCCGAGCTGGCCCGCGAGTGGGGTCCGGTCGACTTCTACCTGGGTGGCGACGAACATGCGGTGCTGCACCTGCTGTACGCCCGCTTCTTCACCAAGGCGCTGCGTGACATCGGCCTGATCGACTGGGACGAGCCGTTCTCGGCCTACCTGTCGCAGGGCAAGGTCATCAACGGCGGCAAGAAGATGTCGAAGTCGCTGGGCAACGGTGTGAACCTGTCGGATGTGCTGGAAGAGTTCGGCGTCGACGCGACCCGGCTGACGCTGGTCTTCGCCTCCCCGCCGGAGGACAACATCGACTGGGCCGACGTCTCGCCGGCGGGTTCGGTGAAGTTCCTGCAGCGCGCCTGGCGCCTGGCCGGGGACGTGACGTCGTCCCCGGGTGTCGACTTCTCCGGTGGGGACGTCGCGCTGCGGCGTACGACTCACAAGACCGTCGCCGAGGCCGAGCAGCTGATCGACTCCTACCGGTTCAACGTGGTCGTGGCTCGGGTGATGGAGCTGGTCAACGCCACTCGGAAGGCGATCGACTCGGGTTGTGGGGCTGCCGATCCCGCCGTACGTGAGGCCGCGGAGACGGTCGCGATCCTGCTCTCGCTGGTCGCTCCGTACACCGCCGAGGAGATGTGGGAGCGTCTGGGGCACGAGCCGACGGTCGCGCGCGTCGCGTGGCCGACGCCTCTGCCCGAGCTGCTCGTGGAGGACTCCGTGACCGCCGTCGTGCAGATCAAGGGCAAGGTGCGTGCGCGCCTGGAGGTCTCGCCCTCGATCTCCGAGGCCGACCTGGAGGCCGCCGCGCTGGCCGACCCGACGATCGCCGCGGCGATCGAGGGTCAGACCGTACGCAAGGTCATCGTCCGCGCGCCGAAGCTGGTCAACATCGTCGTCTGACGACCGATCTGCTCCCGACCCTAGGAGCGCCAGGCACGCTATGCGTGACTGGCGCTCCTAGGGTTCTTCGACGTCGCGCCCCGTACCGCGGTGCCGTGTTTCCCGGATCAGGCCGGTGGGGTGAAGACCTGGAAGCGGTTGCCGTCGAGGTCGAGCAGGTTGGCGAAGGCAGGCACCCCGGGGACGCTCTTCTGCTGTGCCTCCACCTTTCCGCCCAGGTCGGTGATCTTCGTGCACACCGCGTCGACGTCCTCGACGAGGAAGCTGGCCACCATGTGCGGTGGCTGGTCGCCGGCGATGGCGGCGAGGCCGCCCATCGGGGCGGTGTCGTCAGGGGTCTGGATGACCCGATAGTCGTTGCCGGCCGCGACGGAGCCGGGGTGCGGTGCGAAGTTCCAGCCGAAGAGGTCGGCGTAGAAACGCTGGGTGCGGTCGGGGTCGCTGGTCGCGATCTGGAACCAGCCAAGAGTTGCAGACATGGTCTCTCCTGAGTCGGGAAACGGGACGGCGAGCGCGGTCCCTGCGACCAGGGTCGTCACCCTCGGCGACAGCCCTATGTCGGGGTTTCCTCACCAACCTGAGATGGCGGAGAGGACGACGTCGTCGGGCTCGGTCACGGACGTACGCGCGGGCAGCCCGGTGAGATCGGCGGCCGTGACCCGGTCGAGCCGGAAGACCCGCTGCGCTTGCCGCAGGTGGCACCAGCCGAGGAGATACCAGCCCTTGGGGCCGACGACCAGGTGGCCCGGATCGACGTTGCGCTCGCTGTGGGCGCCGTCGACGTCGAGATAGGTCAGGTGCAGTTGCTCATGACGTTGTACGCCCCGCCAGACCGTGTCGGCGATGGCCTGGTCGTGGGTGGTCTCGGCAGCGTCGAGGGTGCGTACGCTGTCGATCATGTCGCGCGCCCGGCTGGTGGTGTGCTCGGGCAACCCTGCGACGATCTTGCGCAGCGCGCTGCGCAGGTCGCGGGCGAACGGGGTGTCCTTGGCGGCTGAGAGGGCCACCGCGAGGGCGGCTGTCTCGGCGGGGGTGAAGTTCAGCGGCGGCAGCGAGGTGTTCCGGTCCAGCCGGTAGCCGCCTCGCCGGCCCTGCTGGCTGAGGATCGGTACGCCGGCCTGCTGCAGCGCCGAGATGTCGCGCTCGATCGTGCGGGTGCTGACCTCGAAGATCTCGGCGAGCCGCTGAGAGGTGCGGCCCGCGGCCCCTGCGGCGCGGAGCTCCTCGGCCAGGGCGTACAGGCGGTCGGTCCGGTTCACCTCAGGAGCCGGTTTCCGGAGCCGTGCGACGCTGGCTCTCGATGCTTTCGGCGGTCATGGTCGGACTCCTTGCGTTGCTGGGACCTGGCCGCGACTTCGTTGCAGCGGCAACCTGGTACGTCCGGTGGAACGGGAGGGGACCGGGTTCATGACGCTGAACGTGCGGTTCTGGTCAGGTAGGGCGGCCCGATAGGCTACAGGCATGGCCCGGGTAGCGATCGTGACCGACTCGACCGCGATGCTTCCATCCGATCTCGGGGATGCCGCGGAGCTGATCACATCGGTGCCGTTGCAGGTGATCGTGGATGGGACGTCGTACGACGACGGGGTGGAGGAGACGTCGCCGGAAGCGCTGCTGACGGCGCTGGCCGCGCACAAGCCGGTGACGACCTCACGGCCCTCGCCGGCGCTTCTGGGGGAGGTCTACGCGAAGCTCGCGGCCGAGGGCTTCGACGAGGTCGTCTCCATCCACCTGTCCGCGGAGCTGAGCGCGACCTGCGAGTCCTCGATGCTCGCGGCGCGGGAGGCTCCGATCCCGGTGGTCACCGTGGACACGCGGCTGGTCGGGCCGGGGGTCGGGTTCGCGGTGATGGCCGCCGCTGCGGTGGCCGCGCGGGGCGGGAGTGCTGCCGAGGCGCGAGAGGCCGCGTTGTCGCAGGTCGCCGCGACGCGTTCCTACTTCTACGTCGACACCCTCGAGTATCTGCGCCGAGGTGGTCGGATCGGCGCTGCCGCCGCGCTCCTCGGGACGGCGTTGGCGGTCAAGCCGCTGCTCACCATCGAGGAGGGGCGGGTCGTGCCGCACGAGCGGGTGCGTACGGCTGAGCGGGCGATCGCCCGGCTGCAGGCCCTCGGGGTCGAGGCCTGCGAGGACGCCGACGCCGTCGAGGTCGTCGTCGCGCACCTGGGCAGCCCGGACCGGGCGACCGCGATGGCCGAGGGACTCTCCTCGGCGCTGGACGGCAAGATCGACGGTGACGTACGCGTCGGGGAGCTGGGTGCGGTGCTCGGTGCGCACGTCGGGCCGGGGTGCGTGGCGGTCGTCGTGGGGCCTCGGGTCTGACTCCTGGGTCTGATTCTGGGCCTGATTTCGGGCCGGTTGCCGTCCACAGGGGCGGTTGAGGATCGGGTTCTCCACAGGCGCTGGAATCACGCTCGGAACTGTCGGCGCAGGCGCATAGCTTCGGCGTCATGCGGACCCGACCGAGCCCCGATCATGCCGACGCCGTAGGCCGGCGGCTGGAGCAGCTGCGCGCCGAGCTCGAGCCGCCGAGGGAGGAGGACGAGGACGAGGAGGACTGGCAGCCACCGTGGTGGGACGGGCCCGGTGCGTCCGACACTGCGGAGCTGGATCCGGTGGTGCCGGTCCCGGGGCGGCACGCGTCTCGGCGGCAGGTCGTGATCTCGCCCGACGCGGTGCTACCCGAGCCGCTGCGTGGACGGGTGCGCCTTGGTCCGTGGCATCTCGTGGTGGTCTCGCTGGTGCTGGTCGCCGGGCTGGCGGCGGCGTGCTGGTGGATGATCCGGGCCGACCCGGAGGTGGCGCCCGCCGCCCGGGCCTCGCCGTCGGCTTCCCCGCTGGTGTCTCTGCCGACCGGCTCGGCGGCGTCCGGTGGCGTCGCTGCGGTGCCGTCGGAGGGGGCGTCGGCCGGGACGGTGACGGTCGACGTGGAGGGCAAGGTGCCCAAGCCGGGCATCGTCGTGCTGCCGGTGGGATCGCGGGTGGTGGACGCCGTCGAGGCCGCCGGCGGGGCGTCGCACAAGCACCTCGCTGGGCTCAACCTCGCCGCCCTCCTCAGTGACGGGCAGCAGATCGTGGTCGGCGCGCCCAATGGGGGAGGGGCCGCCGCGGCGCCCGGCTCCGGCGGTCCGGCCGCGGGGGCGCCCGGGGCCGGGGTGAGCCTCAACGCCGCCTCTCTCGAGGAGCTGGAGACGCTGCCGGGGGTCGGGCCGGTGACGGCGCAGGCGATCATCGACTGGCGAACCACCAACGGCGCCTTCACCTCCGTCGACGAGCTCCTCGAGGTCGACGGGATCGGGCCGAAGACCTTCGACTCCCTCGAGCCGCTGGTCACGTTGTGAACGACCTGCGGCTGCCGCTTCTCGGGGCCGGTGCGTGGGCGGGAGCCTTGGCCGGGCCCGTTGTCGTGGCAGGCGGACGGCTCGGCGTGGTTCTGCTCGTGCTGCTCGCCGTCATCGTGGGCATCGGTGGCGGCTGGGCGATCCGGAAGCGCCGCTCGACGGCGCTGGCGTTGGTGCTGATGATCGCCGGAGCGGCGGTCATCGCGGGTCTGCACGCCGCTCGGGTCAGTGACAACCCGGTCGCGGACCTGGCCGCGCGAGAGGCGCAGGTGCGAGTGATCGCCACGGTCACGACCGATCCGAAAGAGGTGCGGGGTCAGCACACGACCTACCAGCTCCGGCGTGCCGGTGTGCGGGAGATCAGGGGCCGTGGGGTCGTCTATCGGCTGCGTACGCCGGTGGTCGTGCTCGGTGACGATGCGTGGGCAGACGTGCCGCTGGGGGCAACCGTGTCGACCTCAGGCCGGCTGGCGACGAGCGACTCGTACGAGGAGTCCGCGGTGCTCATCGCTGGTGAGCCACGGATCCTCGCCGACCCCGGGATCTGGTGGCGAGCCTCCGATTCGCTGCGTGGCTCGATCCGGGACGCGGTGGCTCACCGACCGCCGGATCAGGCCGCGCTCGTGCCCGCTCTCGTCGACGGTGACGACACCGGGCTCTCCGACGACCTCGCCGACGACTTCCGCACCACCGGGCTCACCCACCTGCTCGCCGTCTCTGGCACCAACCTGACACTCGTGGTGGGGTTCCTGCTCATCGTCGCGCGCTGGGCCGGGGTGCGGGGGAGGGGGCTGTACGCCGTCGGCGTGCTCGGCATCGTCGGGTTCGTCGTGCTCGCCCGCACCGAGCCGAGCGTGGTGCGGGCCGCGGCCATGGGTGCGGTCGGGCTCCTGGCGATGACGCAGAACGGACGCCAACGAGCGCTGCGTGGGCTCGGCGCGGCGGTGATCGGCCTCCTGCTGATCGACCCGGGGCTGGCGACCTCGATCGGGTTCACCCTCTCGGTGCTGGCCACGGCCGGGATCCTGCTCTTCGGGCCGTCATGGCGTGACGCGTTGCGGCGCTGGATGCCGCAGTGGTGCGCGGAGGCGATCGCGGTCCCGGCCGCGGCCCAGCTGGCGTGCACTCCGGTGGTGGCCGCGATCTCGGGCCAGGTCAGCTTGGTCGCGGTGCTCGCCAACCTGTTGGTCGAGCCGGCCGTCGCACCGGCGACGGTGCTCGGTCTCCTGGGCGGACTGCTCGGCCTGGTGTGGGATCCACTCGGGATGGTCGCCGGCACGATCGCGACCTGGTGCGTCGCCTGGATCATCGCGGTGGCCCGCTTCGGTGCAGGTCTGCCGACCGCTGAGGTCGGCTGGGCGACCGGGCCGCTCGCGCTGGCGGTGTTGGTGGTCTTCTGCGCCGCGATCGCGTTCCTGGCGCCACGGGTCCTGCGGCATCCGGTCGCCGGAGTCGCCGGATGCCTCGTGCTGCTCGCGGTCGCGCTGGTGCGACTGCCGAGCCCGGGCTGGCCCCCGGCGGAGTGGGTGCTGGTGATGTGCGACGTGGGGCAAGGAGACGCGCTGGTGGTGCGTACGGGGGCGGGGAGTGGCGTCGTCGTGGATGCCGGCCCCGACCCGGATCTTGTCGACGACTGTCTCGATCGGCTCGATGTCGAGGACGTGCCGCTCGCGGTGATCACCCATTTCCACGCCGACCATGTCAACGGCGTCGAAGGCCTCTTCGCGGGGCGACGGGTCGGTGAGGTGTGGACCTCACGCCTCCAGGACCCGCCCGAGGGCGTCCGGGTCCTCGGCGAGACCGCTGGTGCGGCCGGGGTGGTGCCGGTCCCGGCTCCCTATGGAGCCACCATCACCATCGGCGAGGTGCGGATCCAGGTGCTCTGGCCCACGGCCGACTCCGATACCCGGGGACCCGGTGACGGCTCCACTGCCAACGAGGCGAGCGTCGTCCTCCTCGTGGAGTCCCACGGCCTGCGCCTGCTGCTGACCGGCGACATCGAGCCGGAAGGGCAGGACCAGCTTGCCGATGACCTGGCCGGGCTCGACATCGACGTGCTCAAGGTGCCTCATCACGGCTCGCGCTACCAGGACCTCGACTGGCTGCGTGCGCTGCGGGCGCAGGTCGCGCTCACCTCGGTCGGAGCCCGCAACGACTACGGCCATCCGGCTGCGGCCACGATCCAGGGGCTCGAGGAGAGCGGCACCAAGGTTTATCGGACCGACCGCGACGGGTCGGTTGCTGTCGTCGAGTCGGGAGGCGAGGTGGCCGTGGTGACGCGATAGGTCTCGACCCGCTTCGCGGCTTCGCAAGCTCAGCCGCTGCGCTCGCTCGACCTTCTCGCGTTGCGCCGCCGCTCGTTCCTCGCGGCGCCGCAGGTTCGAATGTCGGTGCCGTGTGGGAGGGTTTGAACATGGCACGCACCGCCTCCGCACCGAGCCCCACCGGCAACCTCTCGGCCTCCGACGTCCTGGGTCGGGTGACGCTGGTGACCGGCAAGGAGGAGTTCCTGGGGGAGCGTACGGTCGCGGCAGCGAAGGCCGCGGTGAAGGCCTACGACGCCGAGGCGGAGGTCTCCGAGGCGACCGCCGCCGACCTGACGCTGGCCACGCTCGGCGAGCTGAGTGCGCCCTCGCTCTTCTCGAGCATCCGCTGCGTCGTGGTACGCAACCTGGAGAACCTGCCGGACGAGTCGGTGGCAGGTCTGCTGGACTACGCCGGGATGCCGTCGGAGGAGGTCGCGCTCGTCCTCGTCCACGGCGGAGGGCAGAAGGGCAGCGGTACGCTGGCCAAGCTCCGCAAGCTGCCGAAGGTGACCGAGCACAAGTCGGTCGAGCTGAAGGCGCGCGAGTTCGGCAGCTTCGTCAAGGCCGAGCTGCGGCTGCACGGGGCGACCATCGACGAGGAGGGCGCCGACTTCCTGATCCAGGCGGTCGGCCAGGACCTCCGTGCCCTGGCAGCCGCGGCGAGCCAGCTCGCTGGCGACAACGACGCCAAGCGACTCGGCCTGGAGCACGTGAAGCAATACTTCGGAGGCCGCGCCGAGGTGAAGAACTACGTGATCGCCGATGCGATCATCTCCGGCGACCGGGTCAAGGCCCTCGAGGAGATCCGCTGGGCCCTCGACACCGGCTCCTCCCCGGTCTACGTCCTCTCCGCCGTGGCCGGCCAGTTGCGCACCGTCGCCAACCACGTCGCCGGCATCCGAGACAGCGGCACCCCGCCCTGGAAGCAGAAGTCCATCGCCGGTCTCGCCCGCGGCTGGTCCCGTGAAGCCATCGGCGAGGCCCTCCGCTCGGTCGCCCGGGCCGACGCCGACCTCAAGGGCGCCGCCAGCGACCCTGCGTACACGCTCGAGCGCCTCGTCCTCACCATCGCCGCCCTTCGCCAGCGCTGACACAAGCAAGCCGACTCTGTAGTTCTGGCGCGCGAATCTGCAGTTGTGGCGGACGAAACTCCACTTTCGTCCGCCACAACTGCAATCTCGGCCGCCAGAACTGCCCACTCGGCCGACGCGGGGGACGGCTCGGCAGGAATGACGAAAGCCCCGTCCAAGAGGACGGGGCTTGTCAGAGAAGGAAACCTCAGAGGGAGGCGGCCTTCTTGGCGATCGCCGACTTGCGGTTGGCGGCCTGGTTCTTGTGGATGACGCCCTTGGAGACGGCCTTGTCGAGCTTCTTGGCGGCGACCTTGGCGGTCTCGACCGCAGCGTCCTTCTCGCCGGCCGCGGCGGCGGCCTGGAACTTGCGGATGACGGTCTTGAGCTCGCTCTTGACGGCCTTGTTGCGCTCGTGCGCCTTCTCGTTCTGCTTGTTGCGCTTGATCTGCGACTTGATGTTCGCCATGGGTGAATGATCTCCAGTGCTTCGACGTGTGGTGGTGCGAGCTCTCAATCCGGCCCCTCGGGGAAAGTGAGAGGGGAGAGGCCTACGCGAACACGCTTGCGGTCAAGATTACAGACTCGCGTCGTTCGGCCTCAAATCGCCGTACCCCGAGTAGCTACTCCGGGGTAGGCTTTGGTGATCTCGGTCACGAGATTTCCGGCGGAACCCCCTGTTGTGGCGCAGCTCGAGCGTCTAGGGTCCCCCGCGCGGTCTCTCTCGTGCTCACCGCCCACCGTTCACCCCCACGCACATACTGCAGGCCAGGAGAATCATGCCGACCCAGTCCGCGATCGATCTCGCATTCCTCGACGAGATGCCGGCGAACTTCGCCCTTCACTTCCTCAACCGGGTCAAGGCGACCCCGGATGCCGAGGCGTTCCGCTATCCGGTGGTCGGCTCGACGGCCCCGGACGGTGGGGAGGAGTGGAAGTCGCTGACCTGGAAGGAGGCCGGCGCCCAGGCCAGCCGGCTCGCCGCGGGCCTGGTCTCGCTCGGCCTCGAGCTGGAGCAGCGGGTGGGCATCGCCTCGACCACGCGTTACGAGTGGATCCTCGCCGATCTGGCGGTGATGCTCGCCGGCGGCGCCACCACGACGGTCTACCCGACGACCAACGTCGAGGACACCGCCTACATCCTGGGTGACGCCGATTGCCGCTTCGTCTTCGCAGAGGACGACGTCCAGCTCGCCAAGATCGCCGAGAAGGCCGCCGACCTGCCGGAGATCGTCAAGGTCATCACCTTCGACGGCGAGACCGACGGCGAGCGGGTCATCGGCCTCGACGACCTGGCGGCAATCGGCGACAAGTACCTCGCCGACCACCCGGACGTGATCGAGAACACGGTCGCCAAGATCACCCCTGACCACCTGGCCACCCTGGTCTACACCTCGGGCACCACCGGCCGGCCCAAGGGCGTGCGCCTGCTCCACCGGGCCTGGGTCTACGAGGGCGAGGCCATCCGGGTCCAGCCCGGTCTCCTGGGCCCCGACGACGTGCAGTTCCTGTGGCTGCCGATGTCGCACGTCTTCGGCAAGGTGCTGCTCTCGGTCCAGATCGCCTGCGGTTTCCCGACCGCGATCGACGGCCGGATGGACAAGATCGTCGACAACCTCGGCATCGTGAAGCCGACCTTCATGGGGGCGGCGCCGCGCATCTTCGAGAAGGTCCACTCCAAGATCGTGATGATGACCGAGGCCGACGGCGGCATCAAGAAGAAGCTCTTCGACGCCGCCTTCGCCAACGGCATCGCCCGCGACCGGCTGCTGCGCGAGGGCAAGCCGGTGCCGACCACGATGGCGCTCAAGCACGCCGTGCTCGACAAGCTGGTGCTCAGCAAGGTCCGGGACCGGTTCGGTGGCCGCGTACGTTTCTTCATCTCCGGCTCCGCGCCGCTCAACCGCGACATCGCCGAGTGGTTCTGGGCCGCGGGGATCATGATCATGGAGGGCTACGGCTCCACCGAGAACGCCGCCGGCGCGGCCGTCAACACCCTGCAGGAGAACAAGCTCGGCACCGTCGGCAAGGCGTTCCCGGGCAGCGAGGTGAAGATCGGCGACAACGACGAGCTGCTCATCCGCGGCCCGCACGTGATGCCGGGCTACCACAACCTGCCCGAGGAGACCGCGAAGGCGCTCGACGCCGAGGGCTGGTACCACACCGGCGACAAGGCCTCGATCGGCGACGAGGGCTACATCACCATCACCGGCCGGATCAAGGAGCTGTTCAAGACCTCCGGCGGAAAGTACGTCGCGCCGCCGGCGATCGAGTCGAAGTTCGCCGCGCTGTGCCCCTACGCCAGCCAGTTCCTGGTCTTCGGCGCCAACCGCAACTTCGTCACCGCCCTGATCACCCTCGACCCCGAGTCGATCACCGCCTGGGGTGCCTCGCACGGGCTGGAGGGGAAGTCCTACGAGGAGATCGTCACCTCGCCGCAGGTGCGCGAGCTGATCGGCGGCTATGTCGACGAGCTCAACGCGGGCCTCAACCGCTGGGAGACCATCAAGAAGTGGGAGATCCTCGAGCACGACCTGACCGTCGAGCGCGGTGAGCTGACCCCGTCGCTGAAGGTGAAGCGCAACGTCGTCGAGGAGCGGGAGCAGGCGCGCATCGACGCCTTCTACGCCGGCTCCTGACCCCACCCCCGGCGCTCCGCCAGCCAGTCCAGACACACCTCGCCCTGCCACCGCTGCATCCTGCGGAGGTGGGGCGAGGTCGTTTTCACCGGCTGGTCGGCGGCGGCCAGGAAGTAGCCGGCGAAGAGGGCCAGGACCGAGTCGATGGCCTCCGGCGCGGCCTTCGACAGCAGCGGGTGAGTGGCCAGGAACGACTCGGCGTCGAGGCCGTCGCCACGCGGCCCCACCAGCAGCAGGAGCGAGTCGATCCAGTCGGCACCCAGGACCGGCCAGGTCCACTCGACCAGCAGCACACCACCGTCGGGGCGGATGAGGACGGTGTCGTCGCGTACGTCCAGGTGGACCAGCGTCTCGCCGGCGGTGTGCTCCGCGAACCCGGCGGCGAGCGAGGCCGCTTGGTCGGCGTGCGGGTAACCGGCGACCCGATCCCACAGCTCCGGGTACGAGGCGTGCTCCTCGGCGAAGGTCGGCCAGCCGATGCCCGGCGCGGGGGTGAGTGCTGCGGCGGTCTCGACCAGCGCCTGCGAGACGACCTCGAGATCGGCGACGGTCCACGGCCGCGCCGGCAGCCGCGACTCGACGTGCTCGAAAGCCAGGACCACCCACTCGCCGTCGTCGAACCACTTCAGCTTCGGGCTGGGGACCCAGCCGGCGAGCTTCTTCAGCTTCGCCGCCTCCTCCCGGAAGAGCGCCGCGGAGTCGCGCTGCGCCTTGGCGGAGGCCGCCTTCACGAAGTGCCGGGAGCCGTCCTGGCAGGTCAGTGCCGAGGCGAAGCCCGGCGTGAAACCGGCCCCGTGCGACTGCGCCGAGACCACCGGTCCGCCGCCGAGCCGCTTCTCGATCGAGGCTCGCAGGAACGGCGGAAGGTGGGGCCACTCCAGGCGGCGAGCGGTCTGCCCGTGCGGGATGTTCGTCGGGATCGCGGTCACGACGAACATCCTTGTGTACGCCGCCCAGGATGCGCCAGCGGAGAGCTACTCGGGCATCGGCGGCTGGTCGAAGCTCCCCGCGGGCTTCCCGGTGGCGACGTCCCAGGCGGCGAGGCCCTCCCTGGCAGACGCGGTGTAGAGCGTCTTGCCGTCGGGGCTGAAGATCACGTTCGACGTCAGCGCAGGAGCTTGGGTGAGGTCACGGGCCTCGCCCGAGCCGCCCAACTCGGCGGGTGCCCACAGCATCAGCCGGATGCTGCTGGGGTCGGCTGTCACGGCCAACGACCGGGAGTCTGGCGAGAACGCGACCGCGGTGGCCGACTGACCCGGAAGCGACTCGACGGACTCGAACGTCGTGGCATCCCAGATCGTGGGGTGGCCCTCGGTGGTGACACCGGCGAGCCAGCGGCCGTCCGGGCTCCACACCGGGTCGACGCCGCGAGCTGCGGCGACGGTGCCGACCTCGTCGCCCGACTCGGCCTCGAGGACCGAGACACTGTCGCCGGAGGCCACCGCCACCAGGGAACCGTCCGGGCTGAACGAGATCGATCCGACACCGTTGCCGAGGTCGTCGTTCGCGACCTCCTCGCCGTCCTCGACCGACCAGATGATCAGGTCGCCCTCGAGCCCGGCGCCGGCCACGAACCGACCGTCGGGGCTGAACGCGATCTCGCCGACCGGGCTCGCGTCGGTGACCTTCGGGTTCGGCAGGCCCTCGAGCCGCTGGACCTCCTTGTCGCCGTCGACCTCGACCAGCGCGACGTCCGAGCAGCCGACCTTCCGCGCCACGAGGGTGAGGTCGGGGCTGATGGCGAGATAGCCGGCCTCGGAGATCGTCTCGTACGCACCACCCCCGGCGTTCCACCGACAGGTGCCGTCGGTGCAGCTGGCCACGACGTACTTCCCGTCGGAGCCGGCGGTCAGCGAGCCGGCGACCAGCCGCGAGGGCGCCACCGCGGCGGCCAGGCTGAACGAGGCCGTCCCCGTCGCGGAGATGTCGCAGCCATCCCGGTCGGGGTCGCTGGCGCACCCGGCCAGGAGCGCGGCGGCGAGCACGCCGACGATCGGGACACTGAGGGCGTACGTTCGGGGTTTCATCGGTCCTTCGCGATATCTGGGGCGAGCATCAGTCAGGCGAACGGGGTCACGTCGAAGTGGGCGACGGTGCCGTCGGAGCAGGTGAGGCGGTCGAGACGACGGCCTCCGGTCTCGACGAGGTCCTGGCGGTCGCGGACCTTGTCGAGGGCGCGGAGCATGTCGTACTCGTCGGTGATACGCAGCACCGACCACGGATGTTGCTCGCTGCCGTCGCCGGTGGAGCGGATGCTGCGCAGTGCGGCCCGGGCGACCTGCTGCTCGCGGGCAGCGGCCCGCTCGTCGCCGGATCCCGCCAGCGCCGTGGCCATGCGCAGGTGCGCCGAGGGACTGAAGACGGCCCCCGGCATGACCCGCTGCAGCTCGGCCGCGGCCTCGGCGTAGGCGCCGGCAGCGAGCAGCCGGTCGGCCTCGTCGAGGTCGAGATCGGGGGTGAAGTTGGCCGAGCCGCGGACGGCGCGGCGCAGCGGCCCGAGGGTCTCGGGACCGGGACTGTCGAGGTAGGCGCTGACCAGGTCGGCGTACGTCGTCATCGCGACTCCGCCAGGATCCGGTCGAACTCCTCCTTGGTGAGGTTGTTCAGGTAGTCACGGCCGGAGTTGCGGGCGTCGACCTCGACGGGCTGGTTGTAGTACTCGTCGAAGGTGGCGCCGTCGTCGGTGCTCTTGTAGTTGTCGAAGTTGTCCTCCCACTCCTCGGCCTGCTGCTCGGTGATCCCGTCCGCCTTGTGCTCGTCGAAGGGGTCGTCCTCCCACCAGAACTGCCAGTCGTTCATGTCGTCGATGGCCTCGTGCTGGCGACCGTGCCGGACCTCGTGGGCGACGGTGTTGATCAGCTGGCCGGGGTCGTCGAGGACGTTGGGGTTGAGCGCCATCGTGGGCTCTTCGTCGTTCCAGTAGCCGTAGGTGATGCTGTTGTCGTCCCAGGTGTCGTTCTCCAGGGCGGTCCAGTCGATGGTGGGCATGTCGACGCCGCTGTCGGCGGCGATCTTCTTGACCATCTCCTCGAGCACCGCCTTGCGCTGCTCGACGGTGAGCGTCTCCCACTCCTCGGCGATGGCCGGGTCGATGTTGCCGTACTCGTCGCCCTGCTCGTTGATGCCGGTCGGCAGGCCGCGGGTGAGGATGGCGTCGACGCCGACGGCCTTGGCCAGGGCCTTCTCGATGTCGTCGGCGAGCTCCTGGGCGATGGTCTGGCGGCTGTTGCCCCATTCCTCGGCCTCGTAGCGGTTGTGGAAGGTGGGCGGCGTCGCGGTGCTGGTCACCGAGCCGTCGTCGCCGACGGTGAACTCCTGGGTCTTGGCCCGGTCGAGGATGCCGGCGACGAGGCGCTCGATGGCCTCGACCTCGGGCTCGGCGGCGTAGAGGGCCTTCTGCATCTGCTGCTTGCCGGTGATGTGGCTGCTCAGGTTCTTGACGAGGCTGTCGCGATGCCCTCGGGCGGCGTCGGCGGCCACCCCGGTCCAGGACTTGGCCACGCCGTTGGCCTCGAGCTCGTCGCGGCTGGTCTCCAGCAGGCGGAGGTCGGCCTTGAGCCCGTCGCCGGCATCGCCGAGCGGCGCCGCCTTCCAGGTCTTGACCTGGCCGAAGGTGATCGCCATCAGACGAGCGCGGTCGCGTCGAAGTGAGCGAGGGTCCCGTCTGTGCAGGTGTGGCGGTCGATCCGCCGCCCGCCGGCCTCGAGGAGATCCTGGCGGCCGGGCACCTTGTTGAGCGCGCGGAGCAGGTCGTACTCGTCGTTGATCCGCAGCACCGTCCAGGGGTGCTCCGCGGTGCCGTCGCCGGTCGCCCGGATGCTCCGCAGCGCTGCGCTGGCCACCTGGCGCTCGCGGGCCGCGGCGCGTCCCTCGCCGGATCGCTCCAGGGCTGTTGCCAGGCGCAGGTGGGTCGACGGGCTGAAGATCGCTCCGGGCATGAGCGCCCGCAGTGCGGTCGCGGCGTCGGCGTACGCGCCGTCGGCGAGCAGCTTGTCGATCGCGGCCAGGTCGAGGTCGACGGTGAAGTTGGCGGAGTTGCGGACCGCCCGGCGCAACGGCGCGAGCGTCTCGGGGCCGGGGTCGTCGAGGTAGGCGGTGACCAGGTCGGCGTACGTCGTCATTTCGACTCCTTCAGGAGACGGTCGAGCTCTTCGGTGGTCAGGTTGTCGAGATATCCGCGGCCGGACTTGCGGGCATCGGCCTCGACGGGCTGGTTGTAGTAGTCGTCGTAGCTGTCGCCGTTCTCGGTGCTCTTGTAGTCATCGAAGTTCTCCTCCCACTCCTCGGCCTGCTCCTCGGTGATGCCGTCCTCCTCGTGCATGGCGAAGGGGTCGTCCTCCCACCAGAACTGGAAGTCGTTGTTGTCCTCGATCGCCTCGTACTGCCGGGCATGGCGCATCTCATGAGCCACGGTGTGCAGGATGTCGGGATTGCCGACGTTGCCCGGATTGAGGTGCACGGTGTGGTCGTCCTCGCTCCAGTAGCCGTTGGTGCTGCCCTGCGCGTCCCAGACGATGTCCTCGACCTCGACGCCGTACTCCTCGGCGAGCTCCTCGATCTTCTGGTCGATGATCGCCTTGCGCTCGGCATCGGTGAGCTGGGCCCATCGCTCGGCCACCTCGGGGGAGGCCATGCCGCGCTCGTCGCGGGTGTGATCGAGATCCGCGTCGGTGCCGGTCGGGATGCCGTCGGTGAGGAGCTGGTCCACGCCGGCCGCCTTGGCGAGGGCGTCGGTGATGTCGTCGGCGAGCTCCTGGGCGATGGTCTGGCGGCTGTTGCCCCATTCCTCGGCCTCGTAGCGGTTGTGGAAGGTGGGCGGCGTGGCGGTGCTGGTGACCGAGCCGTCGTCGCCGACGGTGAACTCCTGGGTCTTGGCCCGGTCGAGGATGCCGGCGACGAGGCGCTCGATGGCCTCGACCTCGGGCTCGGCGGCGTAGAGGGCCTTCTGCATCTGCTGCTTGCCGGTGATGTGGCTGCTCAGGTTCTTGACGAGGCTGTCGCGATGCCCTCGGGCGGCGTCGGCGGCCACCCCGGTCCAGGACTTGGCCACGCCGTTGGCCTCGAGCTCGTCGCGGCTGGTCTCCAGCAGGCGGAGGTCGGCCTTGAGCCCGTCGCCGGCATCGCTCAGGGGTGCTGCTTTCCAGGTCTTGACCTGGCCGAACGTGATCGCCATCAGTTCGGGCCCATGACCTTTCCGCCCTTCTCGCCGGCGGCCTTGTCGGCGGCCTCGAACTCGTCGAGCGCCTTCTGCATCTCCGCGGCGAGCTTCTGGGAGCTGTCGGCGGCGGCCTTCGTCTCATCGGTCCAGCGGGTGCCGAGATCGGACATGTAGGTGACCGACTCCGCCCCTGGGACCGCAGCGCCCGCCTTGCTCAGATAGCCGGCGGAGTCGGCTTTGCGTACGGCGCTCTCGGCGTCCGTGGCGATGCCGATGGATGTCTTCATGTCCTTGGGGACGACATGAATTTCGGTCATGGTCTGCTGGTCCTCCTGGGCCCGAACGGGAGACGGCTGAGGCGTGTCTTCACAGCGACACGCCCCAGCCCGGAGACCCTAACGGAAACTCGGGTCCAGCGTCTTCGTAAAAAGCGCCCCGCCGTCGATGTCGCGCAGCGTGACGGTGAGCTGCTGCGTACGTCCGTCGATCTCGACCTCGCCGAAGAACTGGAAGCCGTCGGCGGGTGAGGTGTTGGCGGCCGGGGGCGCGGCCACGAACTCGGCGGCCGGGCCGAAGGTGGCGTCCAGCTTGTTGGGGCCGAAGGCGCCGGCGTTGAGCGGGCCGGAGACGAACTCCCAGAACGGGTCGAAGTCCTGGTAGGACGCTCGGTCCGGCGAGTAGGAGTGCGCCGCCGTGTAGTGGACGTCGGCGGTCAGCCAGACGTGGTTGCGGATGCCGAGGCGCTTGAGCCCGGTGAGCACCTTCGCGATGTCGAGCTCGCGGCCGAGCGGGGCACCGCCGTCGCCCTGGGCGAGGCCCTCCTGCAGGGGGCCGTCGGGGACGACCAGGCCGATTGGCAGGTCGGCGGCGATGACCTTCCAAGTGGCGCGGGAGGCGGCCAGCTCGCGCAGCAGCCAGGCCGTCTGACGCTCACCGAGTACGCCACCGTCGGCCGTCGTCTCCGTGTTGGCCGTGTTGGCGTCCTTGTGGGTGCGCATGTCGAGGACGAAGAGGTCCATCAGCGGGCCGTAGGAGAGCTTGCGGTAGATCCGGCCGTCGGGGTCGGGAGAGGCGTCTCCGACCGGGATGTACTCGTGGAAGGCCTGCTTCGCGCGAGCCGCGAGGACGTCCACGCGGCGCTCGGTGTAGCGACCGTCGTCGGGGAGGATCTCGCCCGGGTACCAGTTGTTGGTGACCTCGTGGTCGTCCCACTGCGCCACGATCGGCGTCTGGGCGAGGAAGGCGCGCCAGTTGTCGGCGAGCAGGTTGTAGGCGAACTGGCCGCGGAACTCGGTCAGCGTCTCGGCGACCTTGTGCTTCTCCTCGGTGACGATGTTCTTCCAGACCCGTCCGTCGGGGAGGGTCACGGTCGCGGTGAGCGGGCCGTCGGCGTAGACGTTGTCGCCGGAGCTCAGGAAGAAGTCGGCCTCGCGCGCCGCCATCGCGGGTGCGATCCGGAAGCCGCCGAAGTCGGGGTTGGCGCCCCAGCCCTGGCCGGCGATGTCGCCGGACCACAGGAACCGGACGTCCTGGTGGCGTGCCGGGGCGGTGCGGAGCCGGCCCTGCTCCCAGGCGCTGCCGCGTCGCGGGTCGTCGGGGTCGACGGCACGGACCCGGTAGAAGTAGTCGCGCCCCGCCTCGAGACCGTCGACCTTCAGCTCCCCGGTGAAGTCGCTGCGCGCGGTCACCACCGGCCCGTTGACCGGCCGCGCCCGGCGGAACGACTCGTCGGCCGAGATCTCCGCGACCAATCGGGAGGTCTTGTCCGCGCGGCTCCACAGGACGCCGCCGCGGGCGCCGACGTCGCCGGACTGGACGCCGTGGGTGAGGGTCGGTCGGTTGCCGCGGACAAAGGCGGGCGCGGCGTGGGCGGCTGCTGCGGTCGTGGGGATGACGAGTCCGGCACCGGCGGCGGCACCGAGGCCGAGGACGGAGCGGCGGTTGAGTGGGGTCATGAGCCAAACCTGCCGATTCCGGCGGAACTACCGGTGAGTTCCGCGGGTCGTCTCGGTGAACACGTCAGCGGCGTGACCCGCTGGGTCGCGGATGGCAGTATCTGCGGGTGATGTGGGCAAGGAAGAAGACGTACGCCGCTGTGCTGCTGCTCCTGGCGGCGCCGGCGTTGTTCGGCTGCGCCGCCCAGCCCAGGGCCGAGGCGGAGTCGGCATCCCCATCGACGTCTGCGGAGCCGGAGACCGCAAAGCCGGAGCCCGCAAAGAGCGCCAGCCCGGCGCCACGCGCGCCGGAGTCGCTCGAGATCCCATCCGTCCCACCCGTCAAGGACCGCGGGATCGTCGAGGGCAGCGACCTGAGCTGGCCGCAGTGCCCCGAGGGGATGGGCATCAAGGAGCGCCGGACGCTGGGGCTGCCGATGCCGCTCGGCACGGCGGAGTACGTCGTCATCGGGCTCACCAACGGTCCGGCCTTCACCCCCAACCCGTGCCTGGCCTCGCAGGTCGAGTGGGCCACGAAGAACAAGCTGATGACCTCGGCGTACGCGGTCGTCTCCTACCCCGACGCCGCCACGCTCCGTGAGCGCGGCGGCGAGGGGCCGGGGGACCCGGAGACCGAGATCGGCCGGCTGACCAACGTCGGCTACCAGCAGGCGAAGTGGAACCTCGAGACGATGGCCCGCGCCGGGCTCGAGTCGCCCTCGGTCTGGATGGACGTCGAGCCGGTCCCCGACTGGGAGTGGTCCGATGACATCGCGGCCAACCAGGCGGTCGTCAAGGGTGCGCTGGCCGGCTATCAGGATGCCGGGAAGCGGGTCGGGGTCTACTCGATCGAGGGGCTGTGGACGCCGATCGTCGGCGACCTGCAGCTGCAGCTGCCCGAGTGGCGCCCGGCGGGGGAGACGTCGCGGGCCGCGGCGCTGGAGCGCTGCGGTGGTGAGTGGATGTTCCAGGGTGGCGCCGCGGTGATCGTGCAGTGGCTCGAGAACGGCCGCGACCGCAACGTGACCTGCCCGGGCGAGTCGGTGCAGCTGCCGCTTTGGTTCCATCAGTACTGAGCGTGGGAGGATGGCTCTCATCATGAGTGCTGCCCCGAAGCCCGGCTCCACGCCCCCGGCGATCATCCGCAACTTCTGCATCATCGCCCACATCGACCACGGCAAGTCGACGTTGGCCGACCGGATGCTGCAGCTGACCGGAGTGGTCGACGAGCGTGCCGCGCGGGCGCAGTACCTCGACCGCATGGACATCGAGCGCGAGCGCGGGATCACGATCAAGTCCCAGGCCGTGCGGATGCCGTGGACGGTCACGTCCGGGGAAGACGAGGGTCAGACCTTCGTGCTGAACATGATCGACACCCCCGGCCACGTCGACTTCACCTACGAGGTCTCCCGGTCCCTGCAGGCATGCGAGGCGGCGATCCTGCTCGTCGACGCGGCCCAGGGCATCGAGGCGCAGACCCTGGCCAACCTCTACCTCGCGATGGGTGCCGACCTGCACATCATCCCGGTGCTCAACAAGATCGACCTGCCCTCGGCGAACGTCGAGAAGTACTCCTTGGAGCTCGCCAACCTCGTCGGCTGCGAGCCGGAGGACGTGCTGAAGGTCTCGGCCAAGACGGGCCTCGGCGTCGAGGACCTGCTCAACCACATCGTCTCCGAGACCCCGCCCCCGGTGGGCGACCCGGACGCGCCCGCGCGGGCACTGATCTTCGACTCGGTCTACGACACCTACCGCGGCGTCGTGACGTACGTCCGGGTCTTCGACGGCTCGCTGAAGCACCGCGACAAGATCAAGATGATGTCGACCGGCGCCGTCCACGAGATGCTCGAGCTCGGCGTGATCTCGCCGGAGCCGGTGAAGGCCGACCACATCGGCGTGGGCGAGACCGGCTACCTGATCACGGGTGTGAAGGACGTGCGCCAGTCGCGGGTGGGTGACACCGTGACCACCAACGCCAAACCTGCCGAGGAGATGCTCGGTGGCTACTCCCACCCCAACCCGATGGTCTTCGCCGGGCTCTACCCGATCGACGGCGACCAGTACCCCGACCTGCGCGAGGCGCTCGACAAGCTCCAGCTCAACGACGCTGCGCTGACGTACGAGCCGGAGACCTCCGGCGCCCTCGGGTTCGGCTTCCGCTGCGGCTTCCTCGGCCTGCTCCACATGGAGATCACCCGCGACCGGCTCGAGCGCGAGTTCAACCTCGACCTGATCTCGACCGCGCCCAACGTGGTCTACGACGTGGTCATGGAGGACGGCACAGAGCACATCGTGACCAACCCCTCGGAGTTCCCCGAGGGCAAGATCAACGAGGTCCGCGAGCCCGTCGTCAACGCCACGATCCTGGCGCCGTCGGACTACATCGGCACCATCATGGAGCTGTGCCAGAACAAGCGCGGCACCCTGCAGGGGATGGACTACCTCTCCGAGGACCGCGTCGAGATGCGCTACGTCCTGCCGATGGGCGAGATCGCCTTCGACTTCTTCGACCAACTCAAGTCGAAGACCAAGGGGTACGCCTCGCTCAACTACGAGTTCTCCGGCGACCAGGCCGCCGACCTGGTCAAGGTCGACATCCTCCTCCAGGGCGAGCCCGTCGACGCCTTCTCCGCGATCGTCCACCGCGACGCCGCCTACAACTACGGCGTGATGATGGCCGGCAAGCTCAAGGAGCTCATCCCGCGGCAGCAGTTCGAGGTGCCCATCCAGGCCGCCATCGGTGCCCGCGTCATCGCCCGCGAGAACATCCGCGCGATCCGTAAGGACGTCCTCGCCAAGTGCTACGGCGGCGACATCTCGCGGAAGCGGAAGCTGCTCGAGAAGCAGAAGGAGGGCAAGAAGCGGATGAAGATGGTCGGCCGAGTCGAGGTTCCCCAGGAAGCCTTCGTCGCCGCCCTCTCCACCACTCAGGCCTCCACCGACAAGAAGTGACGTACGAGATCCTGCCCGTCGGCGACGACCAGTGGTCGATCGTCGCGTGGCTGTGGCAGGACTTCCGTCACGATCTCGGGGCGGTCGTCAACGGGTTCCCGCTGCCCGACGGCCGTTACCGGCACGAATGGCTCGACGAGTATCCAGCCCCTGACCGTTGCGGTTATCTGGCCTGGGCGCCCCACCCCAACACCGGGGAGTCGGCTCCGGTCGGGTTCGCGCTGGTTCGTGGCCTCGGCTTCGCCGACCGCATCATGCAGGCGTTCTTCGTCGTGCCCGCAGCCCGGCGCGGCGGTCTCGGGCGTTCGTTCGCGCTCGACGTGATCGGCCGCCACGCTGGGCCGTGGGCCATCCCGTTCCAGCACGACAACGCTGCCGCCCGGTCGTTCTGGCCGCGGGTTGCCACGGAGGCCTGGGGATCGGGGTGGGCCGAGACCACCGAGCCGGTGCCGGGACGTGCGGATGTGCCGCCTGATCACTGGATCAGGAGTCGCTGAGGACGGGTCTCGCCTGATCGAGGTGCGAAGCTGCCGGGGGGTCGGCGAAGGTCCTCTCGGCAGTGGACGAGTCTTCTCGGTGATGTCGGTGGTCCCTGTTTCGGGGGCCTTTGGCTCTGCCCGGACTCAGAACGGCCAGAGACTCTGGCCGAGTGAGTGACATTCTCCCCGTGCACTTGGCTGCGTCGTCGCCCGACATGTCGACGGGTACTCGCATCGATCTCGACGACCTCGCCAAGAGGTACACCGTCGGCGAGTCCACGGTCACTGCGCTTTCCGAGGTGAACCTCCACGTCGACGAGAGTGCGTTCGTCGTCGTTCTCGGGCCATCGGGGAGCGGCAAGACGACGCTGCTGAACATGATCGGGCTCCTCGACAGTCCCACCGAGGGCAGGGTCGCCCTCAACGGCCGAGACGTGACCGGAGCGTCCCGACGTGACCGGTTCGCCCTGCGGCGGCAGACGGTGAGCTTCGTCTTCCAGACATTCAATCTGTTTCCAGGGCTGACCGCGGCGGAGAACGTCCAGTTCGGTGCCGAGGTCGCCGGCCGTCCCGGCGCGACAGATGTGGCCCAGGAGATGCTCGAACGGGTCGGCCTCGCCGAGCGGACGGACCACTTCCCGCACCAGCTCTCCGGCGGGGAGCAGCAGCGGGTGGCGATCGCTCGTGCGCTCGCCACCGACAACCCGATCCTGCTCGCCGACGAGCCGACCGGCGAGCTCGACTTCCGCACGGGGGTGCAGATCCTGGAACTGCTCCAGCAGCAGGCCGAGTCCGGAAAGACGGTGCTCGTGGTGACCCACAACCGCGAGATCTCGAAGGTGGGCGACCGCGTCATCGAGCTGTCCAGCGGGCGCATCGTGAGTGACGGGCCACCCGTCGGTGGAAAGAGCCGCACAGAGAACGTGCGCTGGTAGCCGCCATGAGCACGTGGTCGGTTCGACTTTGGGTCCGGTGGTCGTGGCGAGATCTCCGTCGACGGTGGCTGCTGGTGACGGCCCTGGCGCTGGTGATCGCTGTGGGAACGGGCGTGTATGCCGGCCTCGGGGCTACCAGCGCGTGGCGGATCCAGTCCAACGATCGCAGCTATAGCAGCCTGCGCATGCACGACCTGCGCGTGGAACTCCCGGACGGCGGGTTCGTGGCCGGAGGGACCTTGGAGCATGCGGCCACCAGTATCGAGGATGCGTCCTCGATCGAGGCGGCGGTCGAGCGACTGGTGGTGCCGACCTTGGTGGACGCTTCGACCACGAGCGAGGATCTGCTCGTTCCGGGCGAGGTGGTCGGCATGTCGACCGGAGCGTCTCCGGTCGATGATCTCCATATCGCCCATGGCCGAGGTCTGCGTGCCGGTGATGAGGACGAAGGCGTTGCTGTGCTCGAGTCCAAGTTCGCAGACGAGCACGAGCTTCCCTCGCAGGGCAGGCTGCTGATCAGCGCCGGGAAGCGGGTCGAGTATGTCGGCACCGGCTACACGCCCGAGTACTTCCAGGTCACCGGTCGAAGCGGGATGGTGCTGGGGGAGACCGGCTTCGCCGTCGTCTTCATGCCGCTCGCCACTGCCCAAGAGGTCAGTGGTCGCCCGGGTCAGGTGAACGACCTGGTCCTGCGGCTGCGGGACGGTGCGGACGAGGAACGGGTGAGGAATCAGCTGACCGCTGCGGTGGAGCCGTACGGTGGCTCCGTCACGTCCAAGGCGGAAGATCCGGTCCATCGGGCCTTGTACGAGGACGCCCGCAACGACCAGACGACGTGGGACGTGTTCTCCTTCCTGATCCTCTTCGGAGCGGCGTTCGCGGCATTCAACCTGGTGACGAGGATGATCGAGGCCCAACGTCGTGAGATCGGGGTCGGGATGGCCCTGGGCGTCTCGCCCGCGGTACTGGCGATCCGCCCGCTGCTCGTCGGGTTGCAGATCTCCGTCCTCGGCGTCGTGGCCGGAATCGGGGTCGGCTGGCTGACGGGGAACGCGATGCGCGAGGTGATGACCGACCTGCTTCCGCTGCCGGTCTGGGAGACGCCGTTCCAAACCGGTCGCTTTGCCGAGGGCGCTGCGCTCGGCCTGGCCATCCCGGTGCTCGCCACGGTCCTGCCGATCCTCCAGGCGCTGCGGATGGCGCCGGTCGATGCCATCCGGTCGGGTGCCTTCGGCTCGGCGCGGTCGGGTGGACGTCTGTTGAGACTCATCACGAAGGTGCGTACGCCGGGACGGACCTACGTGTCGATGTCGCTGCGCAACGTACTGCGGGCGCCTCGTCGGACCGTGCTCACTACGCTCGGGGTCGCGGCGGCCATGACGTCGCTGGTGGCGGTGCTGGGACTGCTGGACACGTTCAACGCTGCTGGTGACGCGAACGCGGCAGAGCTCGAGCACAGCAGCCCCGGGCGCATGGTGGTCACTCTCGATACGTACTATCCCACCGGCTCGGACCTGCCGCTCGCGGTCGCCGAGACCGACGGCGTCGCCGCGTCGCAGGGCCAGCTCGCCGTCCCTGCGACGCTCCGTCATGGTGACGGCGGTCTGCAGGCGGTCGTTGAGGTGGTCGACTTCGCGAACGAGATCTGGACCCCAACCCTGGTGAGGGACAGCGGCCCGGACGATGGCATCGTGCTGTCGGAGAAGGCAGCCGATGACCTCGGAGTGGCACCCGGCGATGTGCTCGCTGTACGCCATCCGGTGCCGGACGCAGCCGGACCCCGGATCGTGACCAGCCAGATCCCGGTTCGGGCGCTCCACCCCGACCCGTGGCGGACCTTCGCCTATCTCGATGCGGAGGGCGCTGCCAGATTCGGTCTGGCCGGGGTGGTCAATCAGATCGTCGTCGTGCCCGCCGAAGACGCCGACCAGGTGACCCGTAGCCTGTTCCGCCTGCAGGGCGTCACCGCCGTCGAGCCCGCGTCGAGCTTCGCTGAGGTGCTCGACAGTGCCTTGGGCCAGTTCACCGGGATCTTGACCATCATCGAGGTGGCCACCCTGCTGCTTGCGATGCTGATCGCCTTCAACTCAGCCAGCATCAGCGCCGACGAGCGCACTCGTGAGCACGCCACCATGTATGCGTTCGGCGTTCCCACGCGACTGGTGATGGTCATGGCGGTCGTCGAGAGCGCCATCATCGGCCTGCTCGGGACAGCAGTTGGTCTCGCGGGCGGCTATGCGGCGCTCCGCTATGTCGTCTCCGGGTTCGACGATGTGACCCCCGAGCTGCTCGTCGTGCCCACGCTCTCGACGGTGACCGTGCTGAGCACGCTCATCCTCGGTGTCCTCGTCGTTGCGGTGGCGCCCGTGTTCGGCGTACGCCGCGAGCGGCGGATGGACATCCCCGCCGCGCTGCGCGTGGTGGAGTGAGCTGCCCGGGTCAGGAGCGGACGAGCTCGACGCTGGCGAGGACGACGTCGAGGTCGTCGAGGCGCTGGTCGAGGTCGTCGGGGTTCTGCCAGAACAGGCGGATGTCGTTGGCCTGCACGTGGACGCAGTCGGCGGGCATGCCGTCGGAGTAGGACCACCAGCTGAGCCGCTCGCCCTCCTGGTCGCCGAAGGTGTTGGTCGGGGCGTCGTAGTCGACGTCCTTGACCTCGTCGTCACCTCCGATGTCCTCGTACTGCTTCAGCTCGTCGCTCAGGTCGGCGAGGGACTCCTTCTCGCCGACCTCGACGCTGAGGAAGCGCTCCTCGGAGGTCTGCCAGCTGCACCGGCCGTCGGGGTTCCGGTTGCTCGGGTCGGCGGACGCGGACACGAAGCCGTCCGGCACCACCAGCTTCAGGGTCACCGGTTCCCCGCCGATCACCGCCGGACACTCGGCCGCGGTGAAACCGTCCGGGATCGACGTCGAGGAGGCCGAGAACGGCGTCGGTGGGTCGGTCGTCACCGGAACCGATCCCGACCCGCAGGCCGAGGTCGCGGAGAGCAGGACGAACATGGCTGCAACCCGAGAACGCATGCCCGCCAGTCCATCACAACCGGTGGTGCGCAAGAACGGTCGGGTCGGACGGGTGCGGCCGGTGGTTGAGTGAGGCACATGCGTACAGAACAGGTGCGGTTCCCGCAGGGCTATGGCACGCCGAGCGAGCTGCTGGCGTGGGAGGACGTACGTCAGCGGCTGGTCGAGGCGAAGCAGTTCTGGTTCGCGTTCGAGAGGCCCGGACGGAGTCCGCACGTGACGCCGCTGGACGGGATCTGGTTCGAGGAGAAGCTGGTCTACGGCGGCAGTCCGGAGACGCTCCACCGGAGGCTGGCCGCCGCGCACCCGAAGGTGACCGTGAACCTGCCGGATCCGTGGAAGCTGGTCGTCATCGAGGGCGAGGTGCGGACGACGGCCTTCGCTCCCGAGGTCGCCGAGGAGATCGCCGGGCTGCTGAACGCGAAGTATCCCGAGTACGGCGAGAACGTCTTCGAGGCGAAGAGCTACACGGAGGGAGCGCCGGCGGTGCATCCCCGGCGGATCCGGGCCTGGACCTCGTTCCCCAAGGACGCGACGGCGTTCGTCTTCGACTGAACGGCGGGCGGTCCGTTGTAGTCTCCCGGGGATGCATTTCACCGAGTACGACACCCGGGTGGCCGCGTACGCCGTCATCGTCGACGATGCGGGGCAGATCCTGCTGAGCTGGTTCAACGGCAACCACCGCAACGACCCGGGCTGGACGCTCCCGGGCGGTGGCGTCGACTACGGCGAGCAGATACCTGCGGCGGTCGTGCGCGAGGTGAAGGAGGAGACCGGCTACGACGTCGAGGTCGGGGCTCCGCTGACGACCAACGTGTACGTCGTGCCGTTCGAGCCGGGCCGCCGGCCCTACCAGTCGGTCCGGGTGATCTTCGAGGCCCGGATCGTCGGGGGTGAGCTGGGCACGCTGGAGGTCGACGGAACCACCGACTTCGCCGAATGGGTCTCGCTCAAGGAGGCGGCCGACGTGCCGGAGTCGTCCGCCGACATCGTCCGCCTCGGGATCGAGGCCTGGAAGGCTCAGTCGACCCAGTAGTTGTCGTGGAGCTTGTAGAACTCGGCCATCTCGTCCGGACCGAGCTCGGTGCCCTCGGCCAGCTCGCGCAGCCCCTCGAAGTAGCCCTCCCGCGGCGCGCCCGGGGTGAAGTGGAGCAGCATCGAGGCGGGCTCGTCGGTGGTGTTGCGGAACCCGTGCAGGCCGCCGACCGGCACGTGCACGAAGTCGCCCGCGCTGGCCGGGATCCACTCCTCGCCGTTGTAGATCTTGACGGTGCCGGTGAGGATGTAGAACGACTCGGCGACCGCGCGGTGGAAGTGCGGCCCGGGGCCGGTCTCGTTGGGGCCGAAGTGCCAGCGGTAGAGCCCGTAGTCGCCCGCGGTCGTCGCGCCGGTGGCGAGATAGTCGACCTTCACCCCGTTGGGATATTCGAGGTCGGGCGCGGTGGCGTCGGGGCGGTAGAGCGCCGAGACCTCACCCGCCTCGCCGTCGTAGCGCTCGGGCGGGTAGGGAACGCCTCTGGTCCCCATCGACTCTGGAAGTGACATGGGCCCAACCTGCCCGATCCGTCGGGGGTTGGAAAGCGGATTAGGGCTCAGCCCTAGGGTTGGCGCCGTGACGCTCGTCCCGGACTCCTTCCTGGCGCTCGCGGCCAACGGGCCGTCCTGGGCCGCGTGGCTCGACGACCTCCCGGGGCTGCTCCGTGAGCTGGTCGAGGAGTGGTCGCTGACCATCGACGGGTCGGCCACCCATGGCAACTGCGCGGTCGTGCTCCCGGTCCGCACCGCCGACGGCGAGGCCGCGGTGCTGAAGGTCGGCTGGCCCCACTGGGAGGCCGAGCACGAGGCGCTGGCGCTGCAGGTGTGGGGCGGTCGGGGTGCCGTACGTCTGCTCCGGGCCGACCCGAAGCGGTTCGCGCTGCTGCTCGAACGGCTGCATCCTTCGGATCTCTCCGAGATGTGGGACGTGCAGGCCTGCGAGATCGTCGGCGGGTTCTACCGGCGGCTGCACGTGGCGGCTCCGCCGCAGCTGCGTACGTTGTCGCAGCAGGCCGCCCGCTGGGCCGACGAGCTGGGGGAGAGGAGCCGGCGGCTTCCGGTGCCGCCGCGGATGGTCGAGCAGGCCCGGTCGATCGCCCGCGACTTCGCCCGCGACGAGGCTACCGACGGTCGGCTGATCCACACGGATCTGCACTTCGAGAACGTGCTGCGGGGTGATCGTGAGGAGTGGCTCGTGATCGACCCGAAGCCGCTCTCCGGCGACCCGCACTACGAGCTCGCGCCGATGCTCTGGAACCGCTCCGACGAGTACGCGGGGCGGATCCGCGACGGCGTACGCGATCGCTTCTTCGCGTTGGTCGATGCCGCCGAGCTCGACGAGGACCGGGCTCGCGCGTGGGTGATCCTGCGGCTGATGGTCAACGTCAAGGACGAGGTGGAGGACAACCAGGCCCCCGACAAGGACTGGATCACCGCGATGATCTCGCTCGCCAAGGCGGTCCAGGACTGAGAAACTCGCGTGCCTGAACCCGGCACGCCCGCGAGAATCGGCGCATGCCCATCGTGCGAAGCGTCAACATCGGTCAGTCCAAGCCCGCCGAGTGGGCGGAGGTGGGCGCCACCTCGATGGAGAAGCTGTCGGCGCCCGGGCCGGTGACGGTCGGTGCGGAGGGCATCGTCACCGACACCCAGACCGACCGCCGCCACCACGGCGGCGAGGAGCAGGCGGTCTACGCCTTCGCCCGCGAGGACCTCGATCTGTGGGGATCCCGGCTGGGCGTGACGCTTCGCGACGGCCAGTTCGCCGAGAACCTCACCACCGAGGGGATCGACATCAACGCGGCTCTCGTCGGGGAGCAGTGGCGGATCGGGACGGTGCTGCTGCAGATCTGCAGCGTGCGTACGCCTTGCAACGACTTCAAGAACTGGATGGGCGTCTCCGGCTACGACAACGCCCGGTGGGTCAAGCGGTTCACCCAGGAGGCCCGCCCGGGGCCCTACCTGCGCGTCCTCGAGGAGGGGGAGCTGCAGGCCGGCGACGAGATCGTCGTCGTCCACCGCCCCGACCACGACATCACCGTCTCGACCCTCTTCAAGGCGCTCACCACCGATCGGTCGCTGCTGCCGTCGTTGATCGGCATCGAGGGCCTCGGGGACAAGCCGCGTGCCGCAGCGGAGAGGTACGTCGCGGCCGAGCCGCGCTAAGGACCGCACGGCCCTCCGTCGCAGCCCATCATGGAGAGACCCTCGGGGGAGAGGCCCTGGATCTGCAGCTTGTTCAGCTGGTCCGTGGTGAGCTTCCCGGTCGGGATCAGCGCGACTGCCACGTTGGCCTCGGTGATGGTCGCGTCGAACCGCTGCTCGCCGACCCAGAACCAGGCGGACTCCACCTTCTCGTTGCCGAGCGACCGGGTCACCCGGATCCCTTCCGCGGTCTCGGTCCACTCGACGGTCGGCGGTTCGGGCGCCTCGCCATGAACCAGCTTGCCGTCGGCGTCGTAGGCACGGAAGCTGGCCGACTCGACGGAAACGTCGTGGTCGATCCAGGCGACCGCCACACCGTTGACGATGGTGGCCGGGATCTCCTCCCCGCTCGAGGTGAAGACCACCTTGGTGACGTCCATCGTCTCAGGCAGGGGAAGCATGAACTCAGTACCTTCGCCGGCGCTGCCACGGGAGAAGTCCTCCCAGGGCCCGGTCGCCGCGAAGGCGCCCCAGCGCTCGGGCCGGCCGAAGGCCCCCGCGAGGTCGGGGCCGCTGTCGGGGCTCCGGCTGGCGTCGTACGCCGTCGTGCAGGTCACCTCGTAGTCGCGGCCGTCGAAGAGCGCCATCGCCATCGATCCGCGCTTCTCGGCGAGGAACGGCCAGGTTCCTGCCGGGATCTGCTGGGCCTCGTCGGGATCGATGGCATTGGTGGCCCCGGGTGTCCCCGCGTACATGGTCTTCACGTCGGCCCAGGCCGTCGTCAGACACCGCTCGCTCAGCACGTCGAGCTCCGCAGGAGTGAGGTTGGTCGGGTCGCCGGACCAGTTGACCGGAGCTTTCCGGGTGGGCGGCTCCGGGGTCGCGATCTCCGAGTCGATCAGCCGGTCGGGGATCGCGACGTATGCCCCGATCCCGACGAGCGAGAAAGCGGCGACAGCGGCGACCACCTTCGAGCCACGACGGCGACGCCGCATCCGGTCGCCCTGGCTCAGGATGTCGCTCGCCGACACGTCGAGGGTGTGGTGGCTGCTGGTGCGCAGCAGGGTCTCGATGTCGTTCATGACAGCTTCCCTTCGGAGTCGGCCAGCTGCAGGCGCAGGGTCTTGAGGGCGTGGTGGAGCGTGGCGGAGACGGTGCCGCGAGCGATGCCGAGCTCGTGGGCGGTCGTCTCGGCGTCGAGGTCGAGGACGTAGCGCAGCGCGACCACCTGGCGTTGGCGCGGTGGCAGGCGGCGTACGGCCTCCAGCAGGTCGCGGTCGAAGCTCGAGTCGTCGCGGGGGAGCGGTTCGGGGGTGTCCGGCACGATCAGCTCCCGGCGGTGCTTGCGCCACCAGGAGATGTCGGCATTGATCGCGGTCCGGAGGACCCATGCGCGGGGCGAATCCACGCTGCGTACGCTCGGCCACCTCGACCACGCCCGGGCGAACGCCTCGGCGACTGCCTCCTCGGCGCGGTCGGGAGCCATGCCGTAGGCGATCGCGGCCCGCAGGCAGCGATCCTTGCTGCCGACGTAGAACTCGGTGAACTCGTCTCTGGTCACACCATCTCGACGCCTCGGCCGGGTGGATGGTTTAGTCGCACGAAAAACGATTACCAGGAAGCGCGGATGTGCGGAAGAGTTCCCGCCGTGAGCATCCGGGAGAGCCTCTTCGTCCTCAAGGAGCGCGACTTCGGGTGGTTCTTCGCCTCGCGGTTCGTGAACCTCGCCGGGTCGTCGATGTCGCACGTGGCGCTCGCGTTCGCGGTGCTGGAGGTGACCGACTCGGCCTCGGCGCTGGGCTATGTGGTCGCCGCGCACACCATCCCGATGGTCGTGTTCCTGCTGGTCGGAGGGGTGATCGCCGACCGGTTCCCGCGGCGGCTGGTGCTGCAGCTGAGCAATGTCGCCTCGGCGCTCACCCAGGCGGCCGCGGCCGCCCTGATCATCACCGGGCATGCCGAGATCTGGCATCTGGTCGTCCTGGAGGCGATCAACGGCACCACGATGGCGATGGCCTTCCCGGCGATGCAGGGGATGGTGCCGCAGCTGGTCGCGAAGAAGGACCTGCAGCCGGCCAACCTGCTGCTCTCGATGTCACGCGGCACCCTGACGATCCTGGGTCCCTCGGTCGCGGCCGCTCTCGTGGTCGGTGTCGGTGCCGGCTGGGCGCTGGCGGTCGACGCGCTGACCTGGCTGCTCGCGGCGCTCTTCCTGCTCCCGGTGCGGATCCCATTGCGTCCGGCAGACGCAGAGAAGACCTCGGCGCTCCAGGACCTGCGAGCGGGGTGGACCTACTTCCGCAGCACCACCTGGCTGTGGGTCGTGGTGGTCGCCTTCATGGTTCTCAACGCGATCCAGTCGGGTGGGCTCAACGTGCTGGGGCCTGCGTACGCCAAGTCCACCTCGCTCGGTGTCGGGGGCTGGGGCCTGGCCAACTCCGCTCTCGCCGCCGGGATGCTCGTGATGACGATCCTGCTGATGCGAGCCACGATCAGGCGCCCGCTACGGGCGGGGATGTTCGGGATCATGGCCTTCTCGCTGCCGTTCTTCACCCTTGCGCTGTGGCCGGAGACGGTGCCGCTCATGGTCGCGATGGCCGTCGCCGGTGCCGGGATCGAGATCTTCAGCCTCGGCTGGAGCCTCGCCATGCAGGAGAACGTCCCGGGCGAGATGCTCTCGCGCGCCTACTCCTACGACGCGCTCGGCTCGTTCCTCGCGATGCCCGTCGGGCAGCTCCTCTTCGGGCCGCTGGCGGGGTGGTTCGGGGAGCGGCCGGTCTTCCTGGTCAGCGGCGGGCTCTATGCGTCGGTCTGTCTGGTCACGCTCGCGGTGCCCTCGGTGGTTAGGCTGCAACGCGTCGAGCAACCTGCCACCGAAGGAACGCCCGTATGAGCCTGAACACCGCTGTCGTCGACGAGCTCTTCCAGCAGCGCTTCGAGGAGAAGCTGACCCCGGGGCTGGCCTATGGGGTCGTACGCGGCTCCGAGCTGCTCCACTCCGGTGCGTTCGGGGCGACGACCGAGGGTGGTCCGGCGCCGACCGCGGAGAGTGTCTTCCGGATCGCGTCGATGTCGAAGTCGTTCACGGCGGCCGCGGTGCTGCTGCTGCGCGACCGCGGGCTGGTCGACCTCGACGAGGCGATCGCGCAGTACGTGCCCGAGCTCGTCGACCAGGCGCCCTACTCCGCCGACTCGCCGGCGGTGACGCTGCGGCTGCTGCTCTCGATGTCGGCCGGGCTGCCGACCGACGACCCGTGGGGCGACCGGCAGGAGTCGCTGTCCTACGACGCCTTCGGGACGTTCCTCGACGGCGGCTTCTCGACCGGGCGGGAGCCGGGGGTCGGGTTCGAATACTCCAACCTCGGCTATGCGCTGCTCGGGCGGGCGATCGAGAACGTCGTGGGAGGTTCGTCTCCGGAAGGGGCCAATCGGGACTTCGTCGAGCACGAGCTGCTGGCGCCGTTGGGGATGACCTCCTCGGCCTACTCGCCGTCGGCTGTGCCGAATCTGGTTCCTGGGCATGTTCCGCCGCTGCATCCGGCCTGGGCGGGTGATCGGCTCGAGGGTCCGCCGACCTGGGCCCCTGCGGCGCCGGTGGCGTCGGGGTCGTTCGCGGCGATGGGTGGTCTGCACTCCTCGGTCGCCGACCTGGCGCGCTGGGTCGGCGGTTTCCTGGACGCCTTCTCGTCGGGGGCTGACGGTCATCCGCTCTCGAAGGCGTCGCGACGGGAGATGCAGCAGCTGCACCGGTTCGGGTCGGTGTCGGGCTCGCTCGGCTTCTCCGGTCCGGAGGCCGGGGTCGGCGCTGTCGCGGTCGGATATGGCTACGGCCTGATGGTCGACCACGACTCCCGGCTCGGGCAGATCGTCCACCACTCCGGCGGCTACCCCGGCTACGGCTCGCGGATGGTCTGGCACCCCGCGACAGGGCTCGGCGTGATCACGCTGTCCAACAGCACGTACGCCGGGGCCTACCCGACCGCGATGACCGCGTTGCGCTCGTTGGTCTCCGCAGAGCTCGCCGGGGGAGGGGCGCACCGGTTCTCGACGGTGGTCAAGGGGCTGCGGCCGCGGCTCGACTCGGCGTTGGAGACGGCGGTCGAGCGGCTGCGCACCTTTGATCCTGCGGGGTCTGAGGTCTTCGCGCTGCCGTCGCTGTTCGCCGACAACGTCGAGCTCGACGTCCCCGACGCCGGCCGGCGCGTCCAGATCACCCAGGCGCGCGCGAAGGTCGGGCTGCCGCTGGGCGGTGCGCCCTACGGCTACTTCTCCCGCGCCATGGGCGTCGCGCTGGCCGTGGTGCCGGCCGAGAAGGGCCGCTACGACATCGAGGTCATGCTCTCGCCCGAGGCCGAGCCGCGCATCCAGACCCTGCGGGTGGTGGCCGTCCCCGATGCGCACGAGGGCCTCGTAGCCGCCGCCCGCGCGGCCCTCGAGGAGGACTCCCCGGTCCTCACCGCCCTCCGTGCCTTCGGCGAGCCCGAGCTGATCACCACGCCGCTGTCCGGTGATGGCTCGTCCAAGGCCGACTTCCTGGTCGTCGCCGGCGCCACCTACTGGAAGGTCGCGGTGGGTGCGAAGGCCGTCGTCTCGGCTTTCCCCACCGCCGACCACCCCCGCCTCACCTACCTCGCCTCTGCGCTCCGCGGCTGACCCTCCCTGCCGAAGCGTCACCCGCGTCGGCCGAGACGTCACTTGCGTCGGCCGAGTAGGCATTCCGCTGCCAACTCGGCCGACGTAAGTGACGTCTCGGCCTGCGGGAGTGACGCCTCGTGTCATCTCCCAGGACATCGGTGACGGTTCTGCATCAGGACATCGGTGACACTTCCGTGGGGTTTGGTGGTGACACTTCGGTGAGTCCTTGCTCT
>NZ_JBITCR010000016.1:0-97968 GCF_044453405.1 Nocardioides sp. NPDC051685
GACGACTCCACCAGACCGGCCTGGCCACCGGCTGAGCCGGGCCGGGCTTCGCCCGGCCGACACCGACAGGGACAACTCAAATCGCGACAGCCACCTGGGCCGAAGCCCATCATTGGCTCGCCTGGGCCGCCGGCGGCAGCACTGACCTCGACAACGCCGCCCTCCTCTGCAGCCATCACCACCACCGCGCCCACGACCCGGCATACGCCCACGAACGCCTTCCCAATGGCGATGTCCGGTTCACCAGACGCACCTAGGCCGACCGGTCAGAGCCAGCCCACCAACACACTCCCCGACCCGGCGCGTCTGCCCCACCAAAACCGGTCGAGTCGGCGTGTCTGCCCCACCAAGAGCCGTCGGGTCGGCGCAACTGTCCCGATTCTGGCCGCAGGTCCGGCGGGCACATGCGCCGACTCGACACGAACGCGTGGAGCAACGGTGTCGCGACCGACCTTCAACGCCTTCCCGCCCTGCTCCCATCACACCACGGCGCCCATGACCCTGCGTACGTCCACGAACGCCTACCAACGGCGACATCCGGTTCACAGACGCAGATGGTGGCGCGTCCCAGAAGTGGGACTCGGGCACAGACCGTGCGGACGTGGGCGCGGAGCCGGGGCGGGCTACGCCCGGGTCGCTCCAGCATCCCGGGTGCCCGACGACGGTGAACGCCGGCGGCCGACGACCTCACGGCACCGGCAGGACCGTGCGGTCCCAGGTCGTGTTCACGATGATCGCCGCCGACGCGTAGAGCGCCACGAGGGCGTCCAGGATCAGTACGTAGCCGGCGGTCCGGCCGAGACCGGCGCTGCCGAGGAACGACCCGAAGGCCGCCAGGTAGAAGACCCCGGCCAGGAGCACGAAGATGACGATCGTGGTGGTGTTGGTGCGCAGCGCCGCCAGCAGCATGTAGGTCGTGAACAGCGCCCAGGCCAGCAGGAACATCCCGGTGATTGCGGCCCCGCCTGCGGTCACCATCGGGCCGTAGAACTGCACCAGCAGCGCGTAGGAGAGCCAGAACCCGGCGTACGCGGTGAACACCAGGGCCGGGAACGTCTCGCCACGCCGGAAGTGGACCAGGCCGGCCACGAGTTCGGTCGCGAAGCCCAGAGCCAGCGCGAGGGGCAGGACAGCGGGCAGGGCGGCCGCGTCCACGATCCCCGACATCACGGTCGCCAGGACGAGCGCCGAGATCCCGAAGCTGGCCAGTCCGAGCGGGAACGGGTCGCCCCACGTCGTCGGTGCGGTGCCTGGCATGCTCTCTACTGCATCGATGGATGTGTTCGTCATCGGTTCCTCCAAGGGGTTCAACCGTCGTCCGGCTGGGCCACGGTTCTCACAAAGTAGTGACGCACGACACACCGACGGACCCGCCGAGCGGGCGGTAGCGCACCTGCCCGCGGGTAGCCCTCCAGCGCGGTTGCGTGCGGCCGACGGACAGGTCGGACCGGGCCTTGACCAGGCCTGACGCGGCGCCGGGAGGACGACGGCTCGTCCGCGTCGCCGACGGACAGGTCGCTACCCGGAGAGGCGCGATCAGCGGTCGGTGTCGATGATGAGCCAGCCACCGTGGTGCTCGACGACCCGGTGCGGGTGTCCCGAGGCCGCGCCCCAGGCGGCGAGGTCGTCCAGCGACACCGTCCGGACGTGTCCCCAGGTCTCGTCGGGCTCGTCCTCGAGGGGTACGGCGATCACGACCCGGCGGCGCGCGACCCGGATCGCCTCGGCGACCGCCCGGTCTCCGGGGCCTGGCTCGATGTGCTCGAGCAGGTGGATCAGCAGCACGTTGTCGGCGGCGCCGTCGACCCACGGCAGCCGGGTGGCGTCGGCGGGGCGTGTGCTCAGCGGCACCTCCAGCCGGGTCGCGGCGGAGCTCAGCAGCGCGACGGTGCCGGCGGAGAGGTCGGAGGCGGTCACGTCCCGTCCCGCGGAGGCCAGTCGCAGCGAGAGGAAGCCGAAGCAGCAGCCGACCTCGAGGACCGAGCCTGGGGCCAGCTGCTGCTCGACGAAGCGGTAGACGGGGGCGTACTCGGCGATGGTGCCGTGGGCGACGGCCTCCGGCCCGGGCCGGTGCAACGCCTGCTCCACGTGCCGCAGGGTGTTGCGGTAGAACGCCGCCCAGGCCTGCTCCGGCTCGGGTGCGCTGCTGACCACGACACCGGTGAAGAGCCGCTCGAACAGGTCCGGACCACGCAGCCACCCCGGCTGGAAGAGCTCCTCGGCCAGGAGCCCGGAGAGGTCGTCATCGATCTGCTCCGCCCGCAGGCAGTGGACCAGGTGGACCTGGTGGCCCTCGCGGTGCACGTCGAAGTGGCGGGTGCGGATCGTCCCGAGATGGCGCCGCGGGCGCGGACCCCGCCAGGCCGTGACGCTGACGACCTCGTCGCGGTAGACGCCCGCCTCGGGCCCGGGTCGCAGCGCGTCGATCACGGCCAGCTCGCCGGGCGGGACGGTCATCGGCCGACCGACATCGTCTGGGTGACGTTGTCCAGCCCGCGCAGGTTGCGGACGACCTGGACCTTGTCGCACCACTCGGCGTACTCCGGCAGGTCGCAGCCACCGAGCGCCCACGAGTAGCGCGGCTCCGGGGTCAGCCAGATCGTCGACCGGGCGCGCCGGGTGAGCTCCTCGAAGGCGGCGAAGCCCGGATCCTTGCCGTTGCCGCGGCCGTCGCCGAGGATCACCAGCGTGGTCCGCCGGTTCACGGCCGAGCCGAACTGCTCGAGGAACTGCTCGAACGAGGAGCCGTAGTCGGAGTCCGCGTCCACGTCGAGCACCCCGCCGGCCGGCAGGCCGGACAGCACCAGGGACAGGGCGTCCTCGATCCGGTGCTCGGCGAACAGGTCGGTGATCTCGACCAGGTCCTTCACGAACGCGAAGGAGCGGACGGAGGTGGCCACCGACTGCAGGCTGTGCAGCAGGTGCAGCGTGAAGCGGGCGGTGGAGCGTACGGACAGGGAGACGTCGCAGAGCACGAGCAGCCGTGGCCGGTCGTGCGCCTTCGCGACGGTGACCGGGCGGAACGGCACCCCGTCGTACTTCATGTTGGTGCGCATCGTGCGGCGACCGTCGACGATGCCGCGGGCGGCGACCGTACGCCGCGGGCGCGGGGCTCCGTGGAGCTTCCTGAGCAGTCGTCGCAACGACTCCTCCAGTGCGGCACGGTCGTGCTCGGCCACGGTCTCGGCCTGCGCCGCCTGGATCTCGCGCGACTCGATCTCGCGCCCCATGCTCATCAGCCGCTCGAGGTGGTCGCGGATCCGCTCGGGAAGCGTCGCCAGCCACGGGGCCAGCGCATTGCGCAGCTCCGCGAGGGCTGCAAGGGCATCGTCGTCGTCGATGCCGCCGTCGGGCTCGCGTTCCTCGAGCCAGCTCAGCAGCGCGATCTCCTCCTGCACCGACAGCTCGGTGTCGAGCTGCATCCCGGCATCGCGGATCAGCTCGCCCGGGTTGCCCGGGTTGTGCATCCGGCTGGTCGAGAGCTGGACCCGCGCGGCCTCCCCGGGGCTCGACTTCGGGTCGTTGGAGAGGACGATCTCGTCGGTCAGCGCGGCGATGTCGATCTTGTTGGCCTCCTGGTGGAGGTTGTAGCGCTGCGCCATGTCCTCGGGCTTGAAGTACTCCTTGATGTCGTCCGGCTTGCCGTGGCTGTGCCCGTCCTCCGGCACCTCGCCCGGCTCCTCGGAGAGCGTGAAGTCGGTCAGCTGCCCGTCGTCGGAGAGGTCGTCGTGGGTGTGCCCGTGCTCGTCCTCCTCCTCGACGACCGGCCGCAGCCCGAAGAACCGGTCGAAGACCAGGTCGAAGGTGGCCAGGTCGCGGCGGTCCTTGACCAGGCTCGCGGTCAGCGCGGCGTGGAGCAGGTGGCGCTGCTCGAGCACTCCGGGCTGTGCGACCGCGTGCATCGCGTCGATCACCTCGGCGGTGCTCACGCGTACGCCGTAGAGCCGGAGCAGCCGGATGAAGCGGTGCAGTGCGGTCTCCATGTCGGGCCTCGATCCCGCCTCAGACCGGACGCTTGCGGGTCGACGGGAACGCCCGGGTGCCCTGGCTCGTGGACACCGCAGGTGCCGTACGCGGCCCGGTGCCGCCGGCGCCGCCGTAGTAGCCCGCGTTGTGCCGCCCGGGCTGGTCCTTCGCCTTCCGCTCGGCGCGGCCGTCGACATCGTCATCGCTCGGGTCGGCAGCCGGGGTGTGGGAGTGCCCGTGACCATGCCCGTGACCATGGCCGTGCAGGTGGTCGGGCACCTCGGCGTTCGGGTCGACCAGCCGCGGCAGCGCGTCCATCACCCGCTTCAGGTCGCGCTCGTACTTCACCACCACGTTGAGCGTCGTGGAGAGCACATCGGCGGTGAGCTCCTCGACGCCGAGCACGGCGAGCGTACGAGCCCAGTCGACGGTCTCGGAGATGCTGGGCGCCTTGCGCAGCTCCAGCTCGCGGATGCCCCGGACGATGTCGACCAGCCGCGCGGCCAGCGAGTCGGCGAGCCCGGTCTCCTTGGACCGGATGATCTCCAGCTCGCGGGCCGCGTCGGGGTAGTCGAGGAAGAGGTGCAGGCAGCGGCGCTTGAGCGCGGCGGAGAGATCGCGGGTGTTGTTCGAGGTCAGGACGACGTACGGCATCGTCTTGGCGGTCACCGTGCCGACCTCGGGGATGGAGATCTGGAACTCCGCGAGCAGCTCGAGCAGCACCGCCTCGAGGGCCTCGTCGGCCCGGTCGACCTCGTCGATGAGGAGCACCACCGGGGTGTCGGAGTCGATCGCCTCGAGCAGCGGCCGGGCGGCGAGGAAGCGTTGGGAGAAGAACACCGAGTCCTGCTTGGCGATCCGCTCGACGGCCTCGTTGAGGTCCGCGGCGTCCTCGACGACCTGGCCGATCTTCTCGCGCAGGATCTGGGTGTAGAGCAGCTGCTTGCCGTAGTCCCACTCGTAGAGCGCCTTGGTCTCGTCCTGGCCCTCGTAGCACTGCAGCCGGATCAGGCGCCGTCCGGTCGCGGTGGCGAGGCTCTCCGCCAGCTGGGTCTTGCCGACGCCCGCCGGGCCCTCGAGCAGGACCGGCTTCTCCAGCCGGGTCTGCAGGAACACCGTGGTGGCGAGCCGGTCGTCGGCGAGGTAGCCGCACGCCGCCAGCTGGGCGCGGGTGTCCTCGACGTCGGTGAAGCCCTGGGTCGGTTCGGTGGTGGTCGACACGTGCACTCCTCGAGGTGGTGGGTGGGGCCGAGGTGGCGGACCCGGTCACCCCGGGCCCGCCACGCTCGTCTGATCAGCTGGGATCGATCAGCCGAGCAGGTCGTCCAGATCGCCGTTCAGGCAGTGGTCGACCACCGGACGGACGGTCTCGAACGTGCACTCCTTGGCGTTGCCCGGCGTGCAGGCGTCACCGAGGACGTGGTTGGTGATCCGGTCGACGTCCGCGGCGTCGCCGACGATCGTCGGGGCGTTCTCGTAGTAGGCGGTCGGCCCCTGGCCGAGCCGGTTCTTCGAGTACGTGTCCTTCGTGACGTCCACGAAGCGCTCGGTGATGCCGACGTCGCGCAGCAGCCGGATGGCGGCGGCGAGCGCCGCGTCGGCGGCCTGCACGTCGGTCATCCCGTGGGTGTCGACGCCCATCGCGCGGGCGATGTCGGCGAACCGCTTGTAGTGCGTGGGCATGTTGAACGCCCAGACCCGCGGCAGCGCGATCGCGTTGTTGAGGCCGTGGTGGGTGTCGTAGAAGGCGCTCACCGCGTGGCTGATCGAGTGGATGATGCCGAGGCCGCCGGAGTTGAACGCCTGGGCGGCGATGTACTGGGCGTACATCATCCCCTCACGGCCGCCGAGGTCCGTGCCGTTCCAGACCGCCTGGCGCAGGTTCTCCGAGGTCAGCTTGATCGCGTGCAGCGCGTTGCCGAGCGAGGGCTGGAAGTTGATCCGGGAGACGTACGGCTCGCTGGCGTGCGCCAGCACGTCGAAGCCGCACTGCGCGGTGTAGTCGACCGGGCAGTCGTAGTAGAGCACCGGGTCGTCGATCGCCAGGCTGGCCACCGAGGCGTCGTCGAAGGCGACGTACTTGTGCGGGTTGTCGGGGTCGGTGGTGGTGTCGGTGATGACGTACGCCCAAGACGTCTCCGAACCGGTGCCGGCCGTGGTCGAGACCGCGATGTGCGGCGGGTTCTTCGGGTTCTCGGACATGTTGAAGCCCTCGAACTCGTTGACGTTGCGGCCGTCGTGGGCGACCGAGATGCGCGCGCCCTTGCAGGCGTCGTGCGACGAGCCGCCGCCGATGGAGACGAACGAGTCGCACTCGTTCTCCTGGTAGAGCTTCACCGAGTCCATGACGTTGTAGTCCTTGGGGTTGGACTCGACCTTGTCGTACACGACGACCTCGAGGCCGTGGTACTTCATCGACTCGACGATCTTGTTGACGATGTCCGTGCCGCGCAGGCCGGACGTCATCACCAGGGTCTTGCGGAAGCCCATCTTGAGGGCCTCGGGACCGATCATCTCGTGGGCGCCGGGGCCCATGAGAGCACGGGGGAACGGGTGGAACTCCTTGATGGGGAAGGGCTTGAGTAGTTCGTCGACCTGCATGGCAAACCTCCGTTGGTGTGTGACGCTCAGCACATTAGGTACGGCGAAAGGGCCGCGAACAGGCGAGGAACGGGAAACAGCCCGGCCCGGGAGGGGCCTACCTACCCGTTGGGAGAGGTGCCTCCCTGGCCGGTCTTCTGGCCGGTCTTCTGGCCGGTCTTCTGGACGGGTCGGCGCGGCAGCAGACAGGTCACCGAACGGGCTCTGAACGCGCCTGCCCAGAGCCCTGCGCCGTACGCCATGTCGTCCAGCCGCCGGGCCAGCGGCCGGTATCTCGTGCCGGGGTTGTCGACCTGGGCAACGACCACGTCGACGACCAGGGAAGCCGCCAGGGCACGCCGGACGAGCTTGCTGTGCGGGGCCAAGAGCAGCGTCAGCGGCCACCAGTGCCGCAGCAGCAGCGCGGCCTTCTGGCGGACCGTCCAGCCGAGGCCCTGGGCGCAGAGCTGGACCGCGAGCCGGTCCCGTCCGGGGGTCTCGGGCAGTCGTCTTCGCAGCGAGAGCGTGCCGTAGGCGATCCCGGCGGCGGCCACCGGAAGCGACCACCGGCGGTGCACCATCAGCGCCGCCGCGGTGACCGCCATGCTCGCCGTCATCACCGCCGGTGCACCCTTGCGGCCGTGCCGCACCGCGAGGTCGGCGCCACCGGTGCCGTAGAGGTACTTCCGGCCCAACCAGCCGCTGACGGTGGTGCGGGTGTCGTGCCAGGCCACCTGCTCGGGGTCGTAACGGACCACCTCGCCGGCCTCGACCAGCCGCCAGACGAGGTCGACGTCCTCGCCCACCCGCATCGACTCCTCGAAACCGTCCCCGAGCCGGGACGTGCGGCCCACCAGGCAGGCGCTGGGCAGCCAGCCCACCGCGGCGCCGGGGCGTACGACGCAGGCCCGGGTGCCGAGCGCGAGGGAGGAGTCGTCCTCGTCGAAGCGCTCGAACCAGCGCGGGGCCCGGCTCCGGGCACGGCTGCGGACCAGCGGCGCCACCAGCGCGACGTGGCTGTCGGCGAAGTGGCGGGAGAGTGCCAGGAGCGTGCTCGCCTCGACCGTGACGTCGGAGTCGACGAAGGCGACGTAGGGGGTGCGCACCGCCCGCAGGCCCGCGTTGCGGGCGCCGGCCGGGCCGAGGTTCTCCGGCAGCCGGATGATGCGCGCCCCGTGGCGGCGGGCCACCTTCTCGACCGCATCGGGATCGTGGGAGTCGTCGTCGACGACGATGCGTTCGAGACCGGCCAACGGGCCGAGAGCACGGTCGAGCTGGTCGGGCCGGTCACGAACCGGGATCACGACGGTGAGCGCGGCCGGGTCCACCCCGGGGCCGCTGAGCACGGGATCGGCCAGGTTGCCGTCGACGAGCCTGGCCGCGAGCGCCTCGGTGGCCGCGTCGACCACCGTGATCTCGCCGTCGTCGAGACGGGCCAGTGCGGCGTCGGTGAGCCGGACGGCACGCAGCGGCGAACCACCGACCAGCAGCCGCCGGTCGATGCGGCGTACGTCCTCCCGGACTCGGACCCGGAAGCCGATCGGGAATCTCACCCCACTGCCACGCCGCCGGGAACCAGCACGTCCATGGTGGTCTGCTCGATCATCAGGGCGAGCGCCTCGGCTCCCTCCTCCGCCGTGGCGCCCGTCGGGTCGCCGAGGACGCCGTTGGCCGAGACCGCCGCGACACCGCCGGCCCGCATCGCCGGGAGGATCTCGGCGAGCGGCCGGGTGTCGCCGGGCTCGGCCAGCGCCAGGCGGACCGACTCCGGGCGCAGATGCAGCATCAGCGACGTCTCGGTGCGGCCCGCGTGCAGGTCGAACTCCTCGGTGCGGCACGGCAGCCAGCACGCCGACTGCCCCTCGAAGGCGAGCTGGTTGACCGCGCTGGTCAGCGCGGCCGCGTTGCCCCCGTGGCCGTTGACGAGCACCACCCGTTCGGCCCAGGTGCGGGCCGAACGGACGAGCTCGACCACGACCAGGTGGAGCGCATCGCTGCCGATCGACACGGTGCCGGCGAAGGACTGGTGCTCGCCGCTCGAGCCGATCGCGATCGGTGGCGCCACCCAAGCGGGGGCACCCTGCTCCGCGAGCCGCTCGGCCACCCCCTGCGTGACCGCCGTCGCGATGGTGGTGTCGGTGTCGAAGGGCAGGTGCGGCCCGTGCTGCTCCAGCGATCCGACGGGCACCAGCAGGACCGTGCCCCGGTTCACCTGCGGCCAGGTGGCATCAGCCAGCGTGTACATGGAAGCCGTCCGGGACGAGCAGGTGCTCCGGCCGCAGCTCGGCGACCGACCCGAGCGCGAGCCCGCGCAGCGCCGAGTCGATGCCGCCGCTGAGCACGTCGAGGACGTTCTCGACCCCGGCCTGGCCGTTGGCTGCCAGCCCCCACAGGTAAGCCCGGCCGATCAGCACCGCCTTCGCCCCGAGCGCGAGCGCCTTGACGACGTCGGAGCCGCGGCGTACGCCTCCGTCCATCACCACGTCGACCTGGTCGCCGACGCGGTCGGCGATCGGCTTGACCATCCGGATCGCGGCCGGGGTGCCGTCGAGGTTGTTCCCGCCGTGGTTGGACACCGAGATGCCCGCGACCCCGGCATCGACCGCGCGGAGCGCGTCGTCGACCCGGCTCACGCCCTTCAGCACGAACGGCGTGCCACTGATCTGGTGCCACTGCTCACGCATCCAGGCGACGTCGTCCCAGGTCGGCGGTGGGGTGGTCATCCACTCGTAGTAGGCACCGAAGAACGTCGGCGCGGTCCCGCCCGGTGGGGCGAGGTTGGGTGCGGTCAGGTCCGGGAAGGAGCCCGTACGCCCGAACTGCCACGCCCACCGGGGCCGGGCCGCCACCTGCGGCGCCAGCCGCATCATCGTGCGCAGATCGACCTTCTCCGGGATCTCGGGGCTGCCCCAGTCGCGGCCGATCGAGAACGACCAGTCGAGGGTCGCGATCAGTCCCTGGGCGCCGGCGGCATGGGCGCGCTGCATGCGCTGGACGATGGTGTCGCGGTCGCCGGTCCAGTACATCTGGAAGAACGTGGTCGCGCCCGTCGCCGTGACCTCCTCCACCGACCGCGAGGCGAAGTTGGAAAGCCCCATGATGGTGCCCCGGGCAGCGGCTGCCCGGGCGACCGCGACCTCGCCGTCGGGATCGACGGCCTGGACCCCGGTGGGGCTGATCAGCACCGGCAGCGGGACGGAGTGGCCGAACACGGTCGTGCCCAGGTCGCGCTTGGCGTGCTGTCCGACGACATGGGGCGCCCAGCCGAGCTCGGCGAAGGCGGCCTGGTTGTCGGTCATGCTCTGCCCGCGCTCGGAGCCGGCGACCAGGGCGCCGTAGACCGGTTTCGGCAGCCGGCGGCGGGCTCGTTCCTGAGCCACCGCGACCGACTCGAACCACGGGTTCTTCTTCCAGGGGTTCTCGAGCTTCACGACAGGTCACCTCCGGCGAGCGGGTCTTCGTTGCAGGCCGAGACGGGGCGCCGCCTGGTGGCCCCGAGATTGAGCAGCACCGGTGCGTTGCGGCTGGCCTGGCTGCGGGAGTGGTCCTTGCTCGCCTGCGGGACGAGCCGGTCGCCGGCGAGCGCCGTCTCGCCGTAGCCCTGGACGCACTCCGGGTCGGGGCCGTCCAGCGGCAGCCCGGTGAAGAACTTGGCGGCCATGCAGCCGCCGCGGCAGGCGTCGAAGTGCTGGCACTTCGTGCAGGCGCCACCGGTCTGCGGCGAACGCAGCTCGGTGAACAGCGGCGAGGACCGCCACACCTCGCCGAAGCCGCCCTCGCCGAGCAGGTTGCCGGCCAGGAACTGGTCGTGGATCGCGAACGGGCAGGCGTAGACGTCGCCGATCGGGTCGATCAGGCACACCACCCGCCCGGCGCCGCACAGGTTGAGACCCGGCAGGGACTCGCCGTAGGCGGCCAGGTGGAAGAAGGAGTCGCCGGTGAGGACGTCCTCGCCGTGCGCCATCAGCCAGTCGTAGAGCTCGCGCTGCTGCTCAGGCAGCGGGTGCAGCTCGTCCCAGACGTCGGCGCCGCGGCCCGAAGGACGCAGCCGGGTGAGGCGCAGGGTGGCGCCGTACTCGTCGGCGATGGCCTTGAAGTCGTCGAGCTGGCCGATGTTCTCCCGGGTGCAGACCACGGAGATCTTGGCGTCGGAGAAGCCCGCGTCGCGAAGGTTCCTCAACGCGAGCAGCGCGGTGTCGTACGAACCCGCTCCGCGGACCCGGTCGTTGACCTCCGCCGTCGCGCCGTCCAGGGAGATCTGTACGTCGACATAGTCGGTCGAGGCCAGGAACGCGGCCCGCTCGGGAGTGATCCGGAAGCCGTTGGTGGAGAACTTCACGCCGACCTGGTGGTCAACGGCGTACTCCACGAGCTCCCAGAAGTCGGGGCGGATCGTCGGCTCCCCGCCGCCGATGTTCACGTAGAAGATCTGCATGCGCTGCAGCTCGTCGATGACGGCCTTGCACTGCTCGGTGCTGAGCTCGCGCGGGTCGCGCCGGCCCGAGCTCGAGAGGCAATGGGCGCACTCGAGGTTGCAGGCGTACGTCAGCTCCCAGGTCAGGCAGATCGGGGCGTCGAGGCCGAACTCGAACTGTTCGACGAGACTGCCGCCTTCGGGACGGCCCTGGGGAGTGCTGGGGCGTTCAGGTGCGATGGTCACGCTGCCTCCTGGTGGCGGGGGCGGATCATGTCGGTCTCGGCGAGGGCGCGGAGCGCCGCTGCGTACGCGTCGTGCTGCTCGGGCGGGATGCCGGCCGCGTCGAGCGCGCTGCCGAGACGGGGGTGCTGCTCGAGGAGCCGGACCACCTCGACCAGCTCCGGACGCTTCAGGAAGGTCAGCTTCCGGTTGCCGAAGTGGTAGGCGAGGGCCCCGAAGGGCTCGGGACGCAGCGCCACCGAGGGCGAGAGTGTCCACGGCTCCTCGAGCATGCGGTCGGACATCAGTAGACGCCGCACATTCCGTCGATCGAGACCTCCTCGATGAGGTCCTCGGTGGCGACGTCGCTGGCGATGTCGACCGGGTTCGACTCGTTCTGGGGTTCCATCTGCTGCTCCTCTCACGTTGTGACCGTTCGCACGTTAGTGACGGCGTGAGCGGAGCAACCTCCCCGATCGGAGAGTCTTGCGGGCAGGATCAGAGAGGCGATCAGCCCGCGGCGTACGCGATGACCTGCTGACCGATCGTCGAGAGCCGGCCCTCCTCGACCACCAGCTCCCAGCCGTGCCCCACCTCCGCGGGCACGAACTCCGAGGACGTCGCCTCCGCCAGCGCCTGGGCGGCGTCGGCCTCCTCGGCCCCGTCGGTGTCCTCGGAGATCGCGATCAGGCCCGGGGTCGTGATCGTGTCGGCGACCGAGGCCAGGTCGACCCCGGCCCAGGTCGACGGTCCCGACAGGTCGACCCAGCCGTCGACCTCCACGCCGGCGGCCACGGCCCGCACGGTCTGGCTGCCGCCCATGGAGGCGCCGACCAGCACGACCGGGACGTCCGGCCACTGCTTCTCGACCTCGCTCAGCACGGCCCGCACCTGCGGCACCGGGTCGTCAGGATCCTCGATCCCGCAGTCGGCACCGCCGTAGCCGCACTGGTCGTACGAGATGCCGGCGACTCCCTGGAGAGCGGCCAGGATCGCGAAGTCCCCCCACCCGCAGCGGTTGCCGTCGGTCTGGTGGAGCATCACCAGCACCGCCGACGGCTTCCGGCCGTCGGGCGGCCAGAACCGGATCGCCGGGAGCTCGAGCCCCTGCGCCGAGACCTGCATCGGCTCCACCCCGGCGTCGGTCTTCGGCAGGAAGCAGCTGCCGAGCTCACCGGTGATGTAGGGACCGTCCGTCGGCAGCACGGGACCCGACTCCTTCGCCGTCCCGTTCGCTGTCCCGTTCTCCGCCCCGCACCCGGCCAGCAGCATCCCGGCGACCGCTATGCCGGCCGCTACGCCCTTCAGGCTCCTCATATGTCAATATTGACATATGGCAGATCCGGGCGCAGCCACTTCCAACCTCGCCTTCGCGATCCTCGGCCTGCTGGCCAGACGGGCGAGCACCGGCTACGAGGTCGCACAGCGGATGCGTCAGCCGATCGGTTACTTCTGGACCGCCCGCCACTCGCAGATCTACCCGGAGCTGAACCGCCTCGATGCCGCCGGGCTGGTCGAGCACGAGGTCATCGACGGAGCCGGCCCGCGACCGACGAAGCGATACCGGACCACCGCGGCCGGGCAGGACGCACTGGCCGCCTGGGTCGTCGGCGACCTCGAGCCGCAGCCCGTCCGTGACCTCGAGGTTCTCCGGCTGTGGTCCGTCTGGACCGTGGACCCCGCCGCCGCCGACGACCTGGTCGGCCGGCTGGAAGCGGCTCATCGAGGCGCCCTCGACCGTTACCTCGAGGAGCTGGCCGAGATCTCCGACGAGCCGGGGGCCCGCGACCCCTCCAACCCGCTGTTCGCCAGCCGGATCACGCTCGAAGGCGGCATCCGGTCGCAGCGTACGGCCTTGGAGTGGTGTGCCTGGATGCGCGCGGAGTTCGCGTCCGCCGAGCGACAGGGGTAGCCGCGCGCATCCCGGCGAAGCTCAGGCCGAGACCGTGCGCAGCGCGATGATCGCCACCGAGACGACCGCGAGGACGGCCGCCGGAGCGATCCCGGGTTCCCGCACGCGCAGGTGCGCGATGACCGCGCCGAGAAAGTACAGCGTCGTGCCGATCGCAGCCGCGACGCCGAGCGGCCACCAGAACAGGCCGATGATCAGCCCGGCCGCGCCGGCGATCTCGAGCAGCGCCAGGATCGGCACGATCCGGGTGGCGCCGACCTTCTCCATAGCCTCGGCCAGGGCGGGGTTGCGGCTCAACTTTCCGTACGCCGAGAACAGCAGCAGCAGGGCGAACAGGATGCTCAGGACGAGCGTGGCGATGAACATGGTGGGTCTCCTAGATGATCCGGACTGATGTCTCCGGTATAGAAAGCGGGGAGTAGTCCCCGGTATTCCCAGGACCGTCGTAGGCTGGCGCCATGGGGTGCCCGAAGGATCACGACGAACACCCAGACCGACCCCCGGCTCGACCCCGTCGGCCGGCTCGGGCCGAGCGGCGCGACAGCATCCGCAACCGTGAGCGGATCATCGCGGCAGCTCAGGCCGTCTTCCAGCGCGACGGGATCCACGCGCCGCTCGACCACATCGCGGCCGAGGCCGGCGTCGGCTCCGGCACCCTCTATCGGCACTTCCCCGACCGCCTCGATCTATGGGCGTCGGTCCTCACCGAGCCCCTGCAGGCTCATCTCGCCACCGCCCAGGCGGCCTTGGCCGCCGACGACCCATGGGACGGCCTGGTCGCCTATCTCACCTCCAGCTGCGAACTGGAGGCCGCCACCTCCGGCTACCTGAACCTGATGTCCACCCACTTCGAGGGCGGCTCCGAACTCGCCCTCCTGCGTACGGAGATCCAGCGGGCCACCGAGGCCGTGGTGCTCCGCGCGGTGGACGCCGGCGTGGTCCGCTCCGACCTGGTGCCCGAGGACCTGCTCTTCGTCATCCTCTCGCACAGCAAGGTCGTCGAGGTGACCGGAGCCGCCGCTCCCGAGGCCTGGCGGCGCAACCTGGCCTTCTACCTCGACGCGTTCCGCCCCGAGGGCGCCCACCTGATCGATGTCCCGCCGCTCACCCCGCGCCAGGTCCTGCTCAGCATGCTGGTCCCGAGCGCCCGGTCACGGCGTCGCGGCCGGGCGACCTAGAGGGACACGAGGAACCGCTCCAGCAGGCGGCGCTCCTGCGCTTCGTCGTCACCGGGCTCGGTGAGGAACGACAGGATGATGCGCAGGACCCAGTCGGCGAGGTCGGGATCCTCCTCGTCGGAGGCGAGGAAGGCCTCCGCGGACCCACGGATGATCGGGGAGTCGCGGAGCACCTCGCGCAGAAGGGTGCTGTCCCCGGCGTACCAGGCGGCGAGGTGGGGCCGCTCGCGCACGGCCGCGAGGCAGGCGAGGACGGCCTCGACGACGCGGCGGCGGGGGTCGGTCACATCGGCCGCGACCTGGGCGACCTGCTTGGTGATCAGCCGCGCCTCGCGGTGGGCGAAGGCGTGGATCAGGGCCTGCCGGTTCTCGAAGTAGCGATAGAGCGTCGCCCGGGAGCAGCCGGCCGCGCGGGCGACCTCGTCCATGCCGGGCTTGTCGACACCGCGCTCCACGAAGAGCGCGCCCGCGGCGTCCAGGATCCGCTCGGCGGCGAGCTCGGTGCGCTCCGTCTCCAACCAGCTCATCCGGTCACCTCGACGCGGAGACTGACGGGCCTGCGTACGTAGCTCCCCGGCGCCCACGCCAGGGAGCCGTGGTCGACGGTGAAGGACGGCATCCGGGTGAGTATCTCGGTGAGGGTCACCCGGCCCATCATCCGGGCCGCTGCGGCACCCAGGCAGTGATGCGCGCCGTGGGCGAAGGTCAGGATCTGCCGGGGACTCCGGGTGACGTCGAGCTCCTCGGCGTCGGCACCGAAGGCGCGGGGGTCGCGGTTGGCCGCTGCGTAGCAGAGCAGCACCTTCTTCCCGGCGGGAATGGTGACCCCGTGGAGCGTGACGTCGCGGGTGGTCGTGCGAGCGAGGCCCTGGACGGGCGAGGTGAGCCGCAGCAGCTCCTCGACGGCGGCCGGGACGTCGTGCCGCGCGAGCTCGCGCTGGTCGGGCCGGTCCGCCAGCAGCGGCAGGCCGCCACCCAGCAGCCCGGTCGTCGTGTCGTTGCCGCCGGCGACCATCGTGAAGGCGAACGCGAGCACCCGCAGCAACCCGGCGTCGTCGTCGGCCTCTCCGGCGGCGACGAGGTGGGAGACGGTGTCGTCGCCGGGCTCCCGGCGGCGTCGGTCGATCAGGGCGGCGAAGTAGCCCATGAGCTCGGCGGCGGCACCGGCTCCGATGCTCTCGTCCTGGGCCGCGTTGGCCGCGACGATCGCGTCGGTCCACACGTCGAAGCACGCCCAGTCCTCCTCGGGAACGCCGAGATAGTGCGCCACGACCATGCTCGGCAGCGGCTTGAACAGCTCCTCGACGATGTCACCGCCACCGACCGCCCTGATCGCGTCGACGCGCTCGATGACGAACCGGGTGACCCGTGGCGTCACGTCCTCGACCTGCTTGGGCGTGAACCCACGGTTCACCAGCTTCCGGAAGGCGGTGTGGGCCGGCGGATCGGTCATCACCATCGGCGGGTTGTCGGCGAGCCCGAGCCGGTCGAGCTCGTCGCGGGCCGTGGTCAGCCCTCCGGACGAGCTGAACGTCTCGTGGTCGCGCACCGCAGCGTAGACGTCGTCATGCCTGGTCAGGACCCAGTAGTCACCTCGCGCGACGTGGTGGACCGGGTCGTGCTCGCGCAGCGCGGCGTACATCGGCCAGGGGTCGGCCCAGGAGGGCCCGGTCGGAGGAACGTACGCGGCGATCCCGTGAGACACATCTCGTGACATGTCTCACAGAATCAACACTTCGGATCAGTTTGTCAACGGTGGCGTCCCGGCGAGCGCGACGCCGTGGCGCTGGTTCACGGAGAGGATCGCCTCCATCGAGTCCTCGACCGGGCGGTCCGCCGGGACGGAGCTGGCGAAGTCGGCGAAGAACCGGCCGGCGGCGTTGCCGGTGGCGATCGCGAGGAACCGGGCGGAGTCCCCGACGACCTCGAAGGTGCTCGGCGTACCCGCGGGGAAGATCACCATGCCGCCCGGCTCCACGTCGTAGCGCGCACCGTCGACGAAGGCGGTGACCCGCCCCTCGAGCAGGTACAGGACGCCGGTCCACGGCGAGACGTGCGGGGGCGCCGGGGGCGCGGCCGGTGCGACGACCTCGAAGACCTCGAACGCTCCGAAGCTGTCCTTGACGGCGGTCTTCGCGATGTGATCGCCGTCGATCATCACGTAGTGCTGGCCCTCTCCGGGCGGGATGTGGGTGGTGCTCATGGCTCCTCCTTCGGTTGGGTGCCTCTCAGCATCCGCCGCGGGAGCAGGCACGGCGCGAGTAGTGCGCTACTCGACTCCGAGGACGTCCGTCAGCGCGGCCCGCTCGGAGACGCCGAGCTTGTGACCGGCCCGGTAGAGGTGCCCCTCGACGGTCCGCACCGACAGGGTCAGCCGGGCGGCGATGTCCTTGTTCGACAGGCCGCGGGCGGCCAGCGCGGCGATCTCGCGCTCGCGGACGGTCAGCGGCAACGGCCGGGCGGCGACCCCGAGCGCCAGTGTGCGTGCGCCGGACCTCTCGGCCAGCTTCTCGGCGACCGCCGCCGCCGTCAGGGCCGAGCCCTGCCGTCCTGCGCGGCGCCGCACCTCGGCGGCCTGCGCCGCGGCATCGCCCGCGGCGACGAGATCGCGGAGCCGTTCCCAGGCGTACGCCGCCCGGAGCAACGCGTCACCGTCCTCCCCGGCCCACGCCCTGGCGTGGGCCAGCGCCGCCTCGGCACGGGGGCCGAGCCCGGCGAGCGAGGCCAGGCGACGCATTGCCGTCGCGGTCGCACCGCCGAGCTGGACCGCGGTCTGCCAGGCGAGGACCTCGTACGCAGGCGAGCCCGCCTCCCGGGCCAGCTCGGCCGCGGCGACCGCGTGACCGACCGCCTCGGTCGTCGCCCCCTCCGCGGCCGCACCCCACGCCAGCGCGAGCAGGTCGTCGGGCAGGTAGAGCTGGTACGCCGGATGGTGCCCGGCAGCGACGCCGGCCAGAAGCGGGGCGGCCTCCGCCGGTCGACCGGCCTGGGCGAGGGCGGTGGCGAGCAACGTACGGCACCGGAAGCCGAACTCGTGGCCAGACCCCTCGAACCCCGCCCATGCCTCCCGCAGCGGGAGCAGCGCGTCGCGTACGCGGCCACCAGCGAGTGCGGCGTGACCTGCGACGACGAGGCCCATCAGCCGAGCCGGCCCGGGCAAGTCGGCCGACGCCGCGCGCATCCGCCGGGCCAGGTCGGCGCCTCGGTCCGGGGTGCCGGCGAGGCGATGGCCGAGCACCTGGAAGTCGGCCAGACCGAAGCCGGGGATGACGGTCGGCACCCGGTCGGCGGTCAGCCCGCCCACGACCGCGGCTTCGTCGAGGAGCTCGCGCTCGCCGGTGACGGCGGCCACCGCGGAGGCGGCGCTGGCGACCAGGATGCCGGCCAGGTCGTCGGGAAGGTCGCTCCGCAGCAGCTGCGGAGCGCGATCGAGGACAGCTGCGAACTCGCCGCCGGCAACATCCAGGACGAGCGACATGGCAGTGACATGCGCCGGTGCCGCCCCGGTCGCCTCGGCTGCGGCCAACGCCCGACCGGCCTCCTCGGGGCGACCCATCGTGAAGAGCAGATTGCCGGCGCGGTGCAGCTGCACCAGCGCGAGCGTCCCGGGATCCGGCGCGCCGGCGACGACGTCCGCGTGGATCGCCTCGGCCTCCTCGCCGCGACTGAGCCAGGAGAGCGCGGCGGCATGCACCACCCGCGCGCCGAGGTCACCGGTGGCAGCCGCCGCACGGGCCAGCCGCTCGGCCAGCGGCAGGTCGTACATCCGGGTCGCCGCCTCCGCGGCCCGGAGGAACAGTGCCGGCTCCGGCGGCAGGTCGGAGTCGAGGGTGAGCACGGCGCGTGGGATCGGGTGGGGATCGGGGTCCAGGGTCTGCGCCACCCGGCCGCGGAGACGACGTGCGCGCAGGGTGCCCATCGCGGCGCGGCGTACCTCGCCGTAGAGGGGGTGCGCGAGCCGCGCGACCACGCCGTCGGTACGCACCAGCCCGCGGTCCTCCGCCTCCTCGAGATCCTCCGCCGAGGTCAGCGCGGACAGCGTCGGGACCGCCACCGGCTCGGCCAGGGCGACCACGTCGACGACGTCCCGCACCCCGGCCGGGAGGTCCCCGATCTCCCGATCCAGCAGGCTCGCGAGCTCCGGCGAGATCGCCGGCTCGCTGGTCCAGCGCCAGATCCCGGACGCCGCGGTGAAGCGTCCCGCAGACACCTCGCCGGCCAGCAGGTGCCGCAGGAACAGCGGGCTGCCCTGGGTCAACGTCCACAGCCGATGCGCGGAGGCGGTGTCGACCGGGCCGCCGAGCACCCGGGCGATCAGCCGGGTGCTCTCCTCCGCCTCCAGCGGCGCCAGCTCCAGGCGGGGGAGATGGTCGTCCTTCCACAACGACGTCACGATGTCGGGCGCGGTCTCCCCGGTACGCAGCGTGATCAGCACCGGCGCCAGCCGCCGCGCCACCACCCGGTGCACCACGATCGCGGAGTGCTCGTCCAGCAGGTGGGCGTCGTCGACGGCCAGCACGAGCGGGAGCTGCCGGGCGAGCTGGTCCAGCGCCCTGCCGATCGTCTCGGCCGCCTCCCCGGGCGGCACGTCGAGCAGGCCGGCGAACGCGCCCAGGGGGAACGGGCGGGCGGCCGTGCTGCCCTGGGCGAGGACCACGGTCTCGCCGCGGCGTACGGAACCGGTCAGGGCCTCACGGGCGAGCCGGGTCTTCCCCACCCCCGCCGGACCCACAACGATGACGCCCGCCGCACCGGGCCGGATCGCCGTCGCCACCTTGCGCAGCTCGTCGTCCCGCCCGGTCAGCGGCCACGGCCGCTCCATGGCATGAGGCTAGCGACCCGGTTCCCCGCGCGCATCACTCAAAATGCGGGCATCCCGGCGGCCCGGAACGTCTGCATGCGAATGACGCGGCGTCAGAGTCCCGACGGCTCGGTCTCGTACTCGGGCTCGTGGGGTGGCGCTTCGTGGTGGAGCGGCCGCAGCGCGCTGGTGTGCTCCAGCCAGATCAGCGCGTCGTACCTCTGGCCCATCACGGTGGATACGTAGTTCCCGGTCTCGCTCCGGGGTTCGTAGACCACTCCGATGGCACGGTGCCCGCGCGGAACAGCGAGCCAGTGACCGCCGCGGTCCTCGGGGAAGATCAGGCAGGCCGGCTGACCGAGCGTGCGGTGCAGGAGATCCTCGTGGCTGCCCGGAATCGCCGCGGGGACGTCGAACACGACCTCGGGCTCACCCCACCCGGACGCCGCCAGGACCGTCCCCCGGTGTGCGGCGAACCCGACGAGGGCCACACCGTCGCGGGCATGACGCTCTCTGAGCAGCTGTCCCACGTTGACCATCCCGGCACGTGCCATGTCGGTGGCCCGGGCATCTCCGATGTGGGTGTTGTGCTCCCACAGCAGCCCCTTGGCCTCTGGTCCGAGGTGGTGGGCGATCCGCGCGGCTGTGCTCGCCATGTGGTGGTCACGGATGTTCCAGGACATCCGGTCGCCGCGGACCATGGTCCGGTAGTAGCGCTCGGCGTTCGCGGCGACCTCGGCGTTCTGCCACGCGTCGAACGCGCCTTCGTCGTCCGGCAGACCGGGCACGACGGTGCGCCGGCGGACCGCTGCGAGCGCGGCCACGACCTCGTCCTCGCACGATTCCGGGACCAGGCGCGTAGCCCACGCGTACTGATGTGGGTCCTCGCGGTAGGGCACAAAGCACTGCCAGGCCTGAAGGGCTTGCTCCACGGCTGCCGGGGCGTGCTCGTACAGCCAGGCGATGAGCTCGCGCAGGGAGTCCCACAGCGAGTAGAGGTCGAGCCCGTAGAACCCGACCCGTCGCTCCCTTGGCCGGGCGAGATTCCAGGCACGCAACCAGTCCAGGAAGTCGGCGACGTCGCTGTTGGCCCACATCCAGGTCGGCCAGCGCTCGAACCCGGCCAGGACCTGCGAGGCCGTGAGGTCGGGACCGGTCATGCCGCGAACCCAGCGGTTGATCCGCCAGCAGTCCGGCCAGTCGCCCTCCACCCCGATCCAGGTGAAGCCCTTCTCCTCGATCAGCCGGCGACTCAGCTCCGCCCGCCACCGGTAGAAGTCGTGGGTGCCGTGCGACGCCTCACCCAGGCACGCGAAGCGCATCGGACCCAGACGCTCGACCAGCGGGTCGAGATCGGACAGTCCCCTCAGCGGAAGCGCCAGATCCCGAATCTGCGTCCGAGCCTCACCGTCGACCGACTCGCTCATCGGGTGGCCGCCCGTGTCGTCCTGCGGCGGTCGTCCGCCGTGAGGTGGTGGCGGAACCAGTCCCGGGCGAGCAGAGCGGCCTCCGCCAAGGCACCCGGTTCCTCGAACAGATGCGTCGCGTCGGGTACGACGCTGACGCGGCTCGGACCAGCCAGTCCCGCGGCCGCCTCTTCGTTGAGCTTCAGGACCGTGGTGTCGGCGCCACCGACGATCAGCAAGGTCGGCGCCGTCACCGACCCCAGCCGCGGCGCGGCGAGATCGGGCCGCCCGCCACGAGACACCACGGCGGCGATGCCCAGATTCGAGTCGGCTGCGGCCCACAGAGCCGCGCCGGCCCCGGTGCTGGCGCCGAAGAGACCGACCGAGGCCCCGACTGCGTCCGGTCGGCGCCGGACCCAGCGGACCGCCGCGCCGAGCCGATCGGCCAGCAGCTCGATGTCGAACACGTTCGCGCGGTCGCGCTCCTCCTCCGGTGTGAGCAGGTCCAGCAGCAACGTGCCCAGGCCGGCGTCGTACAGGACGGAGGCGACGTACCTGTTGCGGGGGCTGTGCCGGCTGCTGCCGCTGCCGTGTGCGAACACCACCACGCCCGCGGGGTGGTCCGGCAGGTGCAGATGCCCCTGGAGTACGACCCGGCCGGCCGGGATCTCCACGTCGATGTCACAGTCAGCCGCCGCCGCGACCGCGCGCTGCCGCTCACGCCGCGACGCCTCCGCGAGCAGCGCGACGACCTCGTCATCACTGGTCGGAGAGAAGTCTCGGTAGTGATAGCCCACTGCCAGGAACGGCTCGGGGGTCTCCAGCACAACCACGTCGTCGGCACCGGCGATCCCCTCGCGTACGTCGGGCGGACCGACCGGAGCGGCGAGAACAACGCGTCGAGCGCCCTTGTGGCGCACTGCCTCACAAGCGACCCGCGCCGTCGCGCCGGTGGCGATGCCGTCGTCGACGATGACCGCGACCCGTCCGGTGAGGTCGAGCGGGTCACGCCCCCGACGCAGCCTTCTCACCCTCGACTCCAGCTCGGATCGCTCACGGGCCTCGACCAACTGCAGCTCGTGATCGGTCACTCCGGCGTGGGTGATCAGTGGCCGGTCGAGCACCTCGTAGCCACCTTCGCCGATCGCACCCATGGCCAGCTCGGGCTGGAACGGCAACCCGAGCTTGCGAACCACGATCACGTCCAGGGGCGCGTGCAGCTGCTGGGCGACCTCGAACGCGACCGGCACGCCTCCCCGCGGAAGGCCCAGGACCACCGCATCCTCTCCGCGCAGATACGCCAGTCGCCTGCCCAGCCGCCGGCCGGCGTCGACGCGATCCTCGAAGTCCCTACCCGCGCGGTGAACCATGGCTGACCTCCCCACCGCTCGTCGCCTCCACCGATCGTGGATCCCATCGGGCGCCGCCGGGCAGAGACCTTCGGCCCGCGCATCACGGACGATGGCCACCATCCCTGAGACGCGGGGCCGAAGGCCCCGCCCGCTAGAACGGCTCGATCGCGAAGCGCCCCCAGGCGACGAAGATCATCGCGGCGAGGAACACGAGGTCCCCGACCAGGTCCTTGTACTCGCTGCGCCGGATGCGCTCGGTGATCGCACCGGCCATGTAGAGCGCCATGCCCGACGCCGCGACCGGCACCAGCACCGGCGCCACACTCACCAGCCCCGGCAGGACCAACCCGACGCCGCCGAGGACCTCCACGACGCCCATGAACCGCACGTTGGCGGGCGTGAAGTCCTCGGGCCAGTGCAGCTTCGCGGCGTACTTCTCATAGGGCATCGTCAGCTTGACGATGCCGCCGGCGATGTAGCCGAACGCGAATACCCCGGCGACGATCCACAGCGCGATGTTCATGATCTCTCCACATGTTCGATTGGTTCCGATGTTCACCCCCTCTGACGGAACATCGGATCGATCTGTGACATCGCCACCGGCCTGCCATCGCGAGCCCGCCACCGTCGTACGCGAACTGCCCGACCCCGCCGTTGGAGGGGCCGGGCAGTCGCCCGAGCGTCGGAAGCCGGCTCAGGAGAGGGAGAACGTGGCGACCCGGACACCCGGGCTGAGCACGAGGTAGACGTCGCGTACGCCCGAGACATCGGCGAGCAGCGTGTCGACGCTCACCTGGTTGTAGTCGTACTCCCCACCGGTCGCGGCTACCGGCGCGCTCGCCAGCAGCTGTCCCGTCGGCGAGCCGAGCCGCACCTCGAGCGTGCCGGCACCCTGGGTCCCCTTCGCCACCGAGGCCGTGAACTTCGTCGGCCGGTCGAACCCGGAGGCTGCGAACTTCACCCACGCCTGCTGGTCTCCAGCAGCGACGGAGGTGCCACGCTCCTTGGTGGTGGGGACGAGCAGCGCGTCGTCGTAGTCGTCGAAGTTCTCGGCGTTCGTCGCGACCGCCAGGTCCCGGGGCGGGATCACCTCACCGTCCACGCGCACGGCGGTGGTCTGCCGGATGTCCTCCGCGGAGGATCCCACCATCAGGTCGTAGGTCGAGCGCTCGACCGCCCACCGTTCGCGAGTGACGTCCCAGTGCGCCAGCTGGTCGGCGTCGATCCGGAAGCGGACTGTGCGTGTCCGGCCCGGAGCCAGCGTCACCCGGCTGAAGTCCTCGAGCTCCTGCAGTGGGCGAGCCGTCCGGGAGGTCCGCTGGTGGCTGTAGAGCTGGACGACCTCCGCACCGGCTCGGGACCCGGTGTTCTTGACGTCCACGGTCACCGTGATCTTCCCGTCCTTGCCGACCCGCTTCGAGTCGACCCGCAGGTCGGAGTAGCGGAAGTCGGTGTAGGACAGGCCGTGCCCGAACGGGTATCCCGGCTCCCCCTCGAAGTAGAGGTAGGTCTGGCCGGTCTTGACGATGTCGTAGTCGAAGACGTCCTGGGGGAGGTCGGCGTCGGAGCCGTACCACGTCTGGGTGAGGCGGCCCGAAGGGTTGCTGTCACCGAAGAGGGTGGCAGCAACCGCGTTGCCCGTCTCCGAGCCGGCGTGCGTGGTCCACAGGAATGCGCCCGGGTCTTCGTCCATCGTCACGGGATAGCTGGACTCCAGGACCACGGCGGTACGGGGGTTGGCCTCCTGCACCGCGTCGACGAGGTCCTGCTGGCTACCGCCGAGCGCCATGCTGGCCCGGTCGTGGATCTCCCGCCCGTAGACGAACGGGTTGCTGCCCACCACTGCCACGACGGCGTCCGCCTCGGCAGCTGCCTCGGCGGCCTCCGCGGCGCCGTCGCGAAGGACCTCCCGCTCGAACCGGGCGGCCTGCGCCTTCGTGCCGGTGCCGACGGTGCCGTCCGCGGCGACGGTGACGTAGTTGCCGAGTGACCACCAGCTCTCGTTGGTCTCGTAGCCGACGTACCGGAGCAGGACGGTTCCGTCGGGCTGCTCCTCGAACTCGAACTGCTGCTGGACGTACCAGCCGGTGGGGGTGGTGGCGCTCGTGTTGAACGGCCCGAAGCTGCCGGTGAGGTAGCGGCCGTTGTCCGCGTTGCGCAGGGTGGCCACGTCGGCCATCCACTCGTTCACGTCCCACTGGGCGGCTTCACCGGGCTCACCCTGGGTCGCGACGACCTGGTCCGTGCTGCCGGTCCCGGTGGCACTGAGGTAGCGCCCGCTGGTCGTGTCACGCAGGGCGACCCGGTCGAGGCCCTCCACGCCGGTGACGACAGCGCCATCGCCGAGGCGTTCCCGGATCCCGTCGAGCGGGGTCACTTCGTAGGGCATCGTGCCGCCGTACCAGTCGCTGAAAAGCGTGTCGGCCAGCGGGCCGACGACCGCCACCTTCTTCGTCTTCTTCGGGTTGAGCGGGAGCAGGTCGTCGTCGTTGCGGAGGAGCACGACCGCCTCCTCGGCAGCCTGCCTGTTGAGTCGCCGGTGAGCCGGGCTGTTGAGGACGTCCGGTGAGGTTCCGGCGTACGGGCCGCCGTCGGGGTCGAAGTGGCCGAGCCGGCAGCGGATCGTCAGGACGTGAGTGACCGCCTGGTCGACGTCGGCTTCGGTGATCAGGTCCCGAGCGAGGGCGTCCCTGAGCGTCGCGATCATCGGCTTGCTGTCACTGTCGTCGACGACGAAGGAGTCGAGGCCCGCCTTGAGCACGTGGGCGTAGGCCACCGTCTCATCGTCGTAGAAGTGCTGTGCCTGGGTCACCGCGTGAGGTCCCCACGCATCACTCACGTTGTAGAGCGTCTCGTCGGTCCAGGATCGCACGTCCTCGTTGAGGGCGCGGTCCACGTGTGTGGGGCGGCCGTTGACCTCGTTGTACGAGGCCATCACGCCGGTCGCCGCGTCGGCTTCGATGGCCGGCCGGAAGGCGGCGTACTCGTACTCGTGACGAAGCTGCGCACGGACGTTGGACGAGCCGGCGCTGCGGTTGGTCTCGTTGTTGTAGGCGTAGAAGTGCTTGAGCACCGGCGCGGTCCTCAGGTAGGTCGGGTCGTCTCCGGAGAGGCCCTTGCCGTAGGTCGTCGCCATGTCGCTGGTGAGGGTCGGGTCCTCGGAGTAGCCCTCCTCGTTACGGCCCCAGCGAGGGTCGCGAAGCAGGTTGACCACCGGCGCCCAGAGCTGGAGCCCCCATTGCCTGGGGTTCAGTTCGTTGTAGGCGCGGGCCTCTTCGCCGACGGCCGAGCCGACGCGGCGCACGAGTCCGGGGTCCCACGTGCTGGCCAGGCCAACAGCCTGGGGGAAGACGGTCGCGCGATCCGCGAGCACCTGCTTCCAGCCGTTGTCGATGTCGTTGGACCAGGCGACCCCGTGCAGGGCCTCGGTGCCGGCCTTGAAGTAGGGGATGTCCAGGCGCGGGATGGCGACCTGGGACTGGTGCAGCAGTGACAGCTTCTCGTCCAGGGTCAGCCGGCCCAGCAGGTCGTCGACCCGCTGCTCGACCGGCAGCTCCGGGTTGCGGAAGGGCATGTCGTCGAGGTCCTGGCTCACCACCATGGCGGCAGCAGCGGTGGGTGCAGGCGTGGTCATCACAGGAAGCAGGACCAGGGAGGCTGCGAGGACGGCTATCAGGCACCGGCGACGGGGCGTCAGTCGACTCATTTTCTCTCCTTGTGAGGAATGCGCCGACGCCCGGTGCGACGACACTTCGTCATCGAAGCGCTTCGACGATTCAAAGGTAGGGATCGGCACCATGTGTGTCAACGGTCACACTTTCCCTTTCCCTCCAGGCTCAGACGTCGAACTCATCTGGCACGATGGCGAAGGAGCATTTCGACGAAACGGTTCGACGATCGATTCGATGATCCGGCGGAATGAGGAAACCCAGGAGGAGGCGCCATGACCACGATCGTCGACGTCGCGAAGGCGGCCGGCGTCTCGGTCAGCACCGTGTCGTACGCGCTGAGCGGTAGGCGGCCCATCTCCGCCGCGACCCGTGAGCGGATCCAGGTCGCGATCGACGAGCTCGGATACCGCCCGCACGCAGGGGCGCGCTCGCTCGCCAGCCGGCAGACACGGGTGATGGCGCTGGTTGCGCCGCTGCGCTCCGATCTCTACGTGCCCGTGATCATGCAGTTCGTAGCGGCCGTGGCCACAGCCGCGCGCGCCCATGACCACGACGTCCTGCTGCTGATGAACGACGAGGGCCCGGCTGGGCTCGAGCGAGTCGCGGGCGGGTCGATGGTCGACGCCTTCGTGGTGATGGACGTCGCCACGAACGACCCCAGATTGCCCGTCCTGCGCCGGCTCCGCGAGCCCACGGTGCTCATCGGGCTGCCGGCCCGGGCCGACGGCTTCAGCTGTGTCGACCTCGACTGGGAGGCCGCCGGCCGACTGGCGGTGCAGCACCTGGTGGACCACGGTCACACCGCTGTCGCGCTCGTCGGACCGCCGCCGGCCGCCTACGAGCGGGGAACGACCTACGCCCACCGGTTCCGCACCGGCTTCGAGGTTGCGGTAGCCGAGGCCGGGATCCACGGTCTTGCCGTTCCCTGCGAGCCGAGCCATGACGGGCTCGCGGCCAGCCTGGCCCGGGTCGACACCGAACAGCCGGACACCACGGGCTTCGTGGTGCACAACGAACCAGTCGTGGGGACCCTGCTCCATGCTCTCAGGGCAACAGGTCGCGAAGTGCCGCACGACGTGTCGGTCCTCGCAGTCGGCCCGCACGAGCTGGCCGAGGGGCCGGCGGTCACCTCGATCGGCATACCGGCCGACGAGATCGGCGCACTGGCGGTGGAGATGGCGGGCGACCTCCTCGCCGGCCGGAGCCCACAGACCAGGCTCGTGGCCCCGTGCCTGGTCGAGCGCGACAGCTGCGGACCCGCGCGGGCGTGACACTCGACGCCGAACAGCCGCATCAATCGCCTGGCACGTCCCACCGCGTGGGCGGGGCCGGGAATGCTGAGAGGCCCCGGGTCAACGACCCGGGGCCTCTCAGTTACCCACGTGCGCGAGGGGGGAGTTGAACCCCCACGTCCTTTCGGACACACGGACCTGAACCGTGCGCGTCTGCCTATTCCGCCACTCGCGCGTGCAACAGAGGAAACGTTAGCCCACACGCGTCCGCCCGCCCAAAACGACGGCACCCCGGCCGCCTTGACGCTGGTGGTCACCGGATCGTGGGAGGATCGAAACCACGCAGAATGCGGGAAGTGGCAGATCCCCTGGGGTGCACCGATACGATCGGGCCGAATCCGGGGGCCATTGCGCCCGTACGCGACCGACCAACCAACCTGACCGGCCCACCCGGCACCCTGAGAGGAGCGCAACCACGTGAGCGGCCTGCAGAAGTTCGAGCAGAAGCTGGAGCAGCTCATCTCAGGCGCTTTCGCCAAGGCGTTCCGGTCCGAGGTGAAGTCGGTGGAGATCGTCGCCGCGCTCCAGCGCGAGATCGACAACAACGCCCAGGTGCTCAGCCGCCAGCGGCGCCTGGTCCCCAACGACTTCTTCGTGGAGCTGTCCTCCAGCGACCTCGGCAAGCTGGAGTCCTACGGCCCCCACCTCAAGGAAGAGCTGAAGCGCCAACTGATGGACCACGCCGAGGCGCAGGGGTTCGTCTTCCCCGGCCGCGTGAGCATCGAGTTCGGCGAGGCGAAGGACCTGACGATCGGCCGGTTCCGGGTGCGCAGCCGCGCCCAGGCCGCCGTCTCCGGCGCCGACATGAGCGACACCCAGGTCAGCCGCGCGCAGGCCTACCTGGAGATCAACGGCACCCGGCACCCGCTCCACGGCAACCTCGTCGTGGGCCGAGGCACCGATGCCGACCTGCGCATCAACGACCCGGGCATCAGCCGCCGCCACATCGAGTTCCGCTCGAAGCAGGCCGGCGACCGTGTGCGCGTCGAGGTCTACGACCTCGGCTCGACCAACGGCATGCTGGTCAACGGGCAGAAGATGGCGAGTGCCACCCTGGACGACGGCTCTCAGGTGCGCATCGGCACCACCGTCATCACCGCGCACATCGTGGAGGAGCGCCGTTGAGCGAGCTGACCCTGTTTCTCATCCGGGTCGCCTATCTGGCGATCCTGTGGATCTTCGTGCTGGCCGCGCTGTCGGTGATCCGCTCCGACATGTTCGGCGCGCGGGTCACCAACGCCTCCGCCGGCCAGCCCGCGGCCCCGCCGGCTCGCGGCAAGGCTGCCGCGGCGAGGGCACCGCGGCGCGGCGTACCCACGCATGTGGCCGTCACCACCGGCTCCAACGCCGGCGTGACCGTGCCCCTCTCGCAGGCCCCCATCGTCATCGGCCGCGGCAGCGATGCCGCGATCATCCTCGACGACGACTACGCCTCCACCCGCCACGCCCGGATCGCCGTCTCCGGCGACCAGTGGTTCGTGGAGGACCTCGGATCGACCAATGGCACCTACATCGGGTCCGTCCGGATCAATCAGCCGACCGCCATCTCGCTCGGGACCCAGGTGCGGATCGGTAAGACAATCCTGGAGCTGCGCAAGTGACCGCTGCGACCGACCCCACCCCCGACCCTGCTGCTCATCCCGGTTCTGCCGACGGCCGACCCTTCCGCCTCGAGTACGCGGCGGTCTCGGACGTCGGCCGGGTGCGCAAGGACAACCAGGACAGCGGGTACGCCGGCCCCTGGCTGCTGACCGTCTGCGACGGTGTCGGCGGCGCCGCCCGCGGTGACATCGCCTCCAGCACGGCCGTCCAGCAGCTGCGCAAGCTCGACGAGGAGCCCGCCCCCGGCCTGGTCGACGACGACCTGATCGGCCTGGTCTCCCACGCGCTGCACATGGCCCACGACGAGATCGGCCACCTGGTCGACCACGACCCGACGCTCAACGGCACCAGCACGACCTCGACGGTCGGCCTCTTCGACGGCGCCAAGCTGACCGTCGGCCACGTGGGCGACAGCCGCGCCTACCTGCTCCGCAACGGCGCGATCCACCAGGTCACCCACGACCACACCTTCGTGCAGACGCTGCTCGACGAGGGGAGGATCACGGAGGAGGAGGCCAAGACCCACCCCCACCGCAACCTGATCCTCAAGGCCCTCGACGGCACCCGCGAGCTCGAGCCCGACCTGTTCATCGTCGACCTCGCCGCCGGCGACCGGCTGATGTTCTGCAGCGACGGCGTCTGTGGCTACGTCGACGACCCGCGGATCGCCGACATCCTGGCGACCGGCACGCCCGAGTACGCAGCCGTCGAGCTCGTCCGCGTCTCTCTCGACTCCGGCAGCACCGACAACGTGACCTGCGTGGTCGCCGATGTGGTGCCCAGCGACACCGTCCCGTCCCCGGGCCTCGAGGCCCAGATGGTGGGTGCGGCGGCCGAGCTCAGGAGGAGGACCACCAAGACCGGCCAGATGACCGCCCTGTTCCGCGGTCACCGGATGGGCGACACCGGCGAGCTGGACCCGATCGACGAGGAGATCCCCGACGGCGCGATCGCCGCCGACCCGGAGGAGATGCGCTACGCCCTCCAGGCGCCGGCCAAGCACCCGCGGCTGCGCTGGACGTTCGGCCTGATGGCCGTCCTCGGCGTCGTCTGGATCGCCGTCGCGACCGCGTTCGTCTGGTCGCAGAACCAGTGGTACATCGGCGAGCAGGACGGCAACGTCACGATCTTCCGTGGCGTACCGACCACGATGATCGGCTTCGACCTCTCCGAGCCCTACCAGACCTCCGACCTGAAGGTCGCCGACCTCGCCGAGACCTATCAGCACCAGCTCGAGGACGGCATCCACAGCAAGGATCTGGCCGGCGCCCAGGAGAAGGTGCAGTCGCTGGCCGACCAGAACGCCGCCGACGCGGGAAGCGGGTCATGAGCGGGTTCACTCCGGCGAGCTCGATGCCCGTGTTCGTCCACCGGTCACGCCGTGGGGCGGAGCTCATGCTGCTGATCCTGGCCCTGGCGGTCGGGATCGGTGCGTACGCCGCGGTCGGCCTCGGGGTGCAGGAGAAGGTCCCGGTCGACATCGCGGGCTACGGCACCTGGCTGGTCGCGCTCCTGGTGGCAGCCCACATCGGCGTACGTCTGCTGGCTCCCTACGCCGACCCCGTGCTGCTGCCGCTGGTGGCGATGCTCAACGGTTTCGGCCTGGCCGTCATCCACCGGCTCGACCTGGCCGCGGGGGCGAGCGAATCCGACGCCTTCGCCCGTCAGCAGCTGATCTGGATGACGATCGGCGTGGTGCTGTTCCTGATCACGCTCTTCGTGGTCCCCGACCACCGGATGCTGCAGCGGTTCACCTACACCGCCGGCCTCGGCGCGGTGGTCATGCTGATCCTGCCGATGCTCCCGATCATCGGTAAGCAGATCAACGGCGCACGGATCTGGATCAACCTCGGGCCGGTCAGCTTCCAGCCCGGTGAGGTCGCCAAGGTGCTGCTGGTGATCTGCTTCGCCGGCTACCTGGCGGTCCACCGCGACGCGCTCGCCCTGGCCGGCCGCCGGTTCGTCGGCATCGACCTGCCGCGCGGCCGCGACCTCGGCCCGTTGCTGATGATGTGGGTGATCAGCCTCGCGATCCTGGTGCTGCAGCGCGACCTCGGCTCCAGCCTGCTCTTCTACGGCCTCTTCGTGGTGACGCTGTACGTGGCGACCGAGCGCAAGGGCTGGATCGTCGTCGGCGGTCTGCTCTTCGCCGGCGGTGTCTTCGCCGCGTTCAGCCTCTTCAGCCACGTCCGCGTCCGCGTGCTGACCTGGCTGGACCCGTTCAAGTATTACCCCGTGGGCGACGATGGCGTGACCTCATCGGGCCAGCTCGTCGAGGGCCTCTTCGGTATGGCCTGGGGCGGCATGATCGGCCGCGGCTTCGGCTCCGGCGAGCCCTGGCGGGTCCCTTACGCCAACTCCGACTTCATCTTCCCGGCGATCGGCGAGGAGCTGGGTCTGACCGCGCTCCTGGCGCTGCTGCTCTGCTACGGCCTGATCGTCGAGCGCGGCCTGCGTACGGCGATCGTGGCCCGCGACGACTTCGGCAAGCTGCTCTCCGTCGGTCTGGCGACCTCGGTCGCGCTGCAGACCTTCGTGGTCGTCGGTGGCGTGACCGGGCTCATCCCGCTGACGGGTCTGACCACACCGTTCCTCTCGTATGGTGGATCTTCGCTGGTCGCCAACTGGGTGATCGTGGCCCTGCTGTTGCGCGTCTCGGACCAGTCCCGCAGACCGCTACCGACGGCGCCGTCCGATGAGGACCTCGCCGCTGAGGAGACCCAGATCGTCAAGCTCGACAAAGGGGCGTTGAACAAGTGAGCGAGCGCCAGCGAGTGAACCTCGAGCTCAACACGCGGCCGCGTCCGTACATTGGCGCTTGCGCTACGGAGGTGGTCGCGTGAACCGCCCCATCCGCACGCTGAGCGTCGGCTGCCTGATCCTGTTCGTGGCGCTGATGCTGAACCTGACGTACGTCCAGTTCTTCAAGGCGAGCTGGTACAACGCCCGCGCCGACAACCGCCGGGTCACCGAAGCGGCCTACTCGCAGCAGCGCGGCGACATCCTGGTCGGCAAGAAGGCGATCGCCACCAGCAAGCCGAGCGACGACAAGTACGAGTGGCAGCGCACCTACCCAGGCGGCAAGAAGTACGCCCCGATCACGGGTTTCATGTCCTACTCCTACGGCCAGACCGGGATCGAGAGGTCCCAGGACTCCGTGCTGTCCGGGCAGGACAACAAGCTCTTCACCAACCGCCTCGTCGACCTCGTGACCAACTCCGAGCCGGCCGGCGGCAACGTCGAGCTCACCATCGACCCGAAGGTCCAGGACGCTGCGTACCAGGGCCTGACCGCGCTCGGTGACGACGTCCAGGCTGCCGCGGTGGCGATCGACCCGAAGACCGGCCGGATCCTGGCGATGGCCTCGACCCCGACCTACAACCCGGACAAGCTGGCGACCCACGACTTCGGCGCCGCGAAGAAGTCCTACGACCAGCTCGCCGGCGACGACGACGAGCCGCTGCTCAACCGCTCCATCCAGACCGCGCTGCCGCCGGGTTCGACCTTCAAGCTGGTCACCGCGGCAGCCGCGATGGAGAACCTCGGCAAGGACCCCGACAGCAAGGTCTACGGTGGCGCGCTCCTGGACCTGCCGCAGAGCGACAAGGACCTTCCCAACGAGAGCGGCGGTTCCTGCGGCGGCGACCAGATCACGCTCACCCGCGCGCTCGAGGTCTCCTGCAACACCGCCTTCGGCTCGCTCGGCATCGATCTGACCAAGGAGCAGCTGGACGACCAGGCCCGGAAGTTCGGCTTCGGCCAGAAATACCTCACCGACCTGCCGAACCAGGCCACGAGCACGCTCGCGGACGAGCTCGACGACCTCGACAGCCCGCCCTTCCGCGCCTACAGCGCGATCGGGCAGTACAACGTCAAGGCGACCCCGTTGCAGATGGCGATGGTCTCGGCCGGCATCGCCAACGGCGGAACCGTGATGAAGCCCTACATCGTCGACCGGGTGACGTCGTCCTCGCTCGACGTCATCGACCAGGGCAACCCCACCGAGATCGACGACCAGCCTGCGGTGTCGAACGAGACCGCAGAGGGCCTCACCCAGATGATGGTCAGCACCGTCGAGAACGGCACTGCTGCTCCGGCCGCGATCGACGGCGTGACCGTCGCCGGCAAGACCGGCACCGCGCAGAGCTCCAAGGAGCGTGCGCCGTACGCCTGGTTCACCTCGTTCGCCCCGGCGGAGAACCCGTCCATCGCGGTTGCCGTGATGGTCCAGAAGAGCGGCACCGAACGCAGCGAAATCGCCGGCGGACGGCTGGGCGGCCCAATCGCGAAGGCCATGATGGAGGCAGCGATCTCATGAGTCGTTACGTATTCCACGAGCTCATCGGCACCGGCGGGATGGGCGAGGTGTGGCGGGCGACCGACACGACCCTCAACCGCGAGGTCGCGATCAAGCTCCTCAAGCCCGAGCACGCCGAGGACCCGATCGGGCGGTCCCGGTTCGAGTCCGAGGCGAAGCATGCCGCGGCGCTCCACCACCCCAACGTGGTGGCCGTCTACGACGTCGGCGAGATGCCGACCGCCTCCGGCCTGATGCGACCGTTCCTGGTGATGGAGCTGGTCGACCACAAGCCGCTCTCCGAGCTGATCCGGGACGGTCGTCCCTTGGATCCCGAGGTCGTACGCGACCTGCTCGGCCAGGCCGGCGACGCCCTGGCCGCCGCGCACCGGGCCGGCATCGTCCACCGCGACGTGAAGCCCGCCAACCTGCTGATCACCCCGCAGCGCAAGGTGAAGGTCACCGACTTCGGCATCGCCCGCGCCCAGGCGTCGACCGGCATCACCGGCACCGGCCAGGTCATGGGCACCCCGCAGTACCTGAGCCCCGAGCAGGCTCGTGGCGAGAAGGCCACCCCGGCCTCCGACGTCTACTCCCTCGGCGTGGTCGCCTTCGAGTGTCTGGCCGGCTACCGGCCGTTCCAGAAGGAGACCCCGGTCGCTACCGCGATCGCCCACCTGCACGACCCGGTGCCGCCGCTGCCCGACCACGTCCCCGCCGATCTGGCCGCGATCGTGATGAGGAGCCTGCAGAAGGACCCGACCCTCCGCTACGCCGACGCGGCCGCGTTCACGGCCGCGATGATCGGTCACGGCGCTGACGCCAACGCCGATGCCACCACCGTCGTCGCCGCCGCGCCGGGTGACGCGACCGCGACGTCGGTCATGGACCCGGTGCCCTCGCCCGGTTCCACCCAGAACTTCGTCGGCATGCAGGGCGGCGCGGGTGGCCTCGAGGGTCCGCCGCCGCCTCGCTACCAGGACCCCTACGACCGTTACGACGACGAGGAGGACCAGCGGCCCTGGTACAAGAAGCCGTTCAACATCGTCGTGCTCGTGATGCTCGTGGCCGTGATCATCGCGATCATCTGGATCATCTCGACCCTCGCCGCCGATCCGGAGACGCCTCCGGCCAGCGATGCGTCCACCACCCCGTCGGCCTCCGCCACTCCCACCCCGTCGGAGAAGGCCGAGGACGAGCCGAAGGCCGTCGAGATCGACGAGGACGACTACATCGGCCGCAACGTCGACGAGGTGCGCTCCGAGCTGAGCGATCTGGGGCTGACCGTGAAGGTTGCCGTCCAGGACAACGACGGCAGCAACGAGCCCGACACCGTCTCCGGCCTCGACCCGACCCGCAACCTCTACGAGGGCGACCCGATCACCATCCGCTACTACGGCGAGCGCCCGGTGGTCGAGCCCACTCCCACCGAGGAGACCCAGGACCCGGAGGAGACCCAGGACCCGACCGACGGCGAGTCCTCCGACTGGGGCATCCCTGAACTTCCGGGCGACGAGAACACCGGTGGCAACGGCAACGGAGGCGGCGGCAATGGCTGAGGGAGCACTCCTCGCCGGTCGTTACGAGGTCGGCGAGCTCCTCGGCCGTGGCGGGATGGCGGAGGTCCGCAAGGGCACCGACCACCGGCTCGGCCGTGTCGTCGCGATCAAGCGGCTGCGGATGGACCTCGCCAGCGACGCGACCTTCCAGGCCCGGTTCCGGCGTGAGGCGCAGTCCTCGGCCAAGCTCAACCACCCCTCGATCGTGTCGGTCTACGACACCGGTGAGGAGAAGTCCGACGACGGCGTCGCCCAGCCCTACATCGTGATGGAGTACGTTGCCGGCCGCACGCTGCGCGACGTACTCCGTGAGGGTCGCAAGATCCTGCCCGAGCGGGCGCTGGAGATCAGCTCCGACGTACTCAACGCGCTCGACTACAGCCACCGCAACGGGATCATCCACCGGGACATCAAGCCGGGCAACGTCATGCTGACGCCGGCCGGTGACGTGAAGGTGATGGACTTCGGCATCGCCCGGGCGCTCAACGACGTCCAGTCCACGATGACGCAGACCGCGGCCGTCGTCGGCACCGCGCAGTATCTGAGCCCCGAGCAGGCCCGTGGCGAGCAGGTCGACGCCCGCTCCGACGTCTACTCGGCCGGCTGCCTCCTCTACGAGCTGCTCACCGGCCGCCCGCCGTTCGTCGGCGACTCGCCGGTCTCCGTGGCCTATCAGCACGTACGCGAGCAGGCCCAGCCTCCCTCGGCCCACGATCCGTCGCTGCCCCGTGAGCTCGACGCCATCGTGATGAAGTCGCTGGCCAAGCGGGTCGAGGATCGCTACCAGTCCGCGCAGGCGATGCGCACCGACATCGAGCGCTACCTCGCCGGACGCCCGGTCCAGGCCACCGTGCCACCGAGCATCGATCAAACCCAGGTCGCCCAGGACCGCGCGCTCGCGGGTGCCCCTTATGGCGGCGACCCCACCAACGGCGGCTACTACCCGCCCCAGAACGACCGGGCCGAGGGTCCGCGCCCGTGGGTGCTCGTCCTGCTCGGTCTCGTCATCATCGGCCTGATCGCGGTGGGTGCCTACTTCCTGCCAGCGGCCCTCGGTCCGCAGACCACGCCCGCGCCCGACGTCACCGGCCTGACCGAGGAGAAGGCGAGGGCCGAGCTGAGCGCGGCCAAGCTGAAGGGTGAGGTCAAGCGGGAGCCGAGCGACACCGTCGCCGTCGGCGTCGTGATCTCTCAGGACCCGCCCGCCGGCGAGGACGTCGAGGAGGGCAGCACCGTCACCCTGACGGTCTCCACCGGGCCACCCAACCGGGAGATGCCCAACGTGATCGGGATGCCGCAGAAGACAGCCAAGGAGCTGCTCGAGGGCGACCCCTACAACTTCACGGTGAAGATCGAGACTGAGGAGTCCGACGAGGACAAGGGCACCGTGATCGACTCCGACCCGGTCGACGGACAGAGCGTGACCACCGGCAAGAGCACGGAGGTCCTCCTCACCGTCTCCAAGGGCCCGAAGAAGGTCCCGAACGTCGTCGGGAAGACCGCGGAGCAGGCCGAGGAGATCCTCCGCAACGCCGGCTTCAAGCCCGTGCGCAAGGACGAGCCGAACACCGACAAGCCCAAGGGCACCGTCGTCGAGCAGACGCCGGGCAAGGGCACGCCGCTCGCGCAGGACGGCGAGGTGATCATCTTCGTCTCGACGAAGGAGGACGCCCTGCCGAGCTGTCAGACGCTGGTGCCCGGGACTGACCCGGCCAACCCGTCGGCGTCGGCCACCCAGACCGCCGATCCGGGCGACCCGCCCACGTGTGACCCAGCGCTGCCGCCGAGCAGCCCGGCGTCGCCGTAGGCGCCCAGCCCTCGCCGGAGCCCCTGTCTCACTTGCCCTGAGGCAGGGGCTTCGCGTATTTCACGTCGAGCAGGCCGTCGTAGGCCGGCGCGGTGAGGTAGGTCAGCGGCTTGAGGAACCAGCCGATCTGGACGTTGGGGTCGCGGGCGTCGGCCCGGTAGTTCTGGACGTGCTCGTCACGGTCGATCGCCGCCTGCAGACGGTCGGGGTCGCCGACCGCCTCGATGACGTACGGCTGGGGGTAGGGGACGCCGTCGAGCTGCACCGTGCTGCCGGAGCACTTGATGCCGGTGGTGGTGATGATCCGCTTGCCGGCGATGGTGATCGCCTCGGCGCCACCGGCCCACAGCGCGTTGACGACGGCCTGGATGTCCTGCTGGTGCACGACGAGAGAGTTGGGGTCGTCGCCGGTGTAGCTCTCCTGGACCTCCGAGGGCGCGTCGCCTAGCACGATCTGCATGCCGGCGCCGCTGCGGTCGGAGGTGCCGGCCGGGTCGGCCAGCCTCGCGGACTGGTGCTGGAGCTTCTTGACGTCCTTGTCGGTGACGCCGCTGGTGAGCTGGTCCACCTGGCTCTGCAGGTCGGCGAGCTGGGCCTCGAGGCGGTTGTAGCGGATCCGCTCGCCGTCGACGAGCGTAGCCAGGTCCTCGTAGCGGCCCGGACGCAGGTCGGTGCCGTCCGCATTCACGAAGCTCACCGCCAGCAGACCGCCACAGAGCAGCACCACGATGGGCGTACCGAGCCTCCAGGAGGTCACGCGGGACCAGCGCTTTGGTTTAGGTGTGGGGTTCGCCTGGGTTCCGGAGCTCACGACCATTAGGGTATGCGCAGCAATCACATTTGTCTGAGGAGCATCACCCGTGGCCAAGCTCAAGCTCTCGAAGAAGAGTGATCTCGACCTGCCCAAGGATCCGATCTTCACTCCCCGCTTCGGGATCGCCCTGTTGCTGATCGCCCTCGGCATCGGCTGGATCGCCTACTACTACACCGGGGTCCGCCCCAACGAGATCGGTGGCGACTTCACCGGGCCGAAGCCGGTGCAGAAGCTCGAGGGCTGGAACTATCTGATCGGCTTCGTCCTGCTCTTCCTGGGCCTGGCCGTCTCCGCTCACCCGAAGACCCCGCTGGGCCGCGGCCGCGGCGTCGTGGTCGGCATGCTCGGCTGCTTCGTGATCGGCCTGATCTGGATCTGCGTCTTCTACGTCTTCGCCAACGACCACCTGGACAAGATCTGGGTCTTCAACGACCTGGGTCAGAAGAACCTGCTGGTCGGCATCGGCTTCATGGCGGTGGGCTTCACCTTCGCCACGAAGTGGGAGTGATCCCCTCGTTAGACCCCGAAAGAGGCGCAACCCTTGCGGTTGCGCCTCTTTGCGTTACACGGGTGTAGTTCTCCACAGGGTCTTCCACACCTGTGGATTTGTCCACGGCGTGAAAACGCCCCGAAAACTCCTGCCCCGAAGGCGTCAGAACACCAACATCCGTACGCCGACAAGGGCAAGCAACGCCAACGTGAAGCCACCCAGAGCGGCCCACTGCAACGGCGCCTTCCGGTCGGCCCGGAGCGAGGTGAAGATGCCCGCGACGACGAGACCGCCGATGAAACCACCGACGTGGCCCTGCCAGGAGATGCCGGGCCCGAAGAAGGTGATCCCCGCGTTGATCAGGAGCACCGGCAGCAGCGGTGAGAGCGACTGCCCGGCCCTGACGAAGAGCACCACGAGGACGCCCAGGAGGCCGAAGATCGCGCCGGAGGCGCCCACGGTCGACCCGGCCGGCGTCGCCGCCCAGGCCACCAGGACGGAGCCCGCCAGGCCGGAGATCAGGTAGAAGACCAGGAACCGCAGTCGGCCCACGATCGGCTCGAGGAACGAGCCGAGCAGGTAGAGGGACAACATGTTCACGGCCAGGTGGATGATCGAGACGTGGGTGAACGTCGAGGTCAGCAGCTGCCAGACCGCGCCGTCGTCGACCCCTGGCATCCAGCTGTAGCCGCTCGCCCGGCAGACGCTCTGCGGCACCACGAATCCGCCGTCCGGCGTCATGCAATAGCCCTGCAGGCGAATCGCGAAGAAGTCGGCGATCCGCGACCCTGAGCCGCCGGTGAGGGTGATGCTCAACCAGACCAGGACGTTGAGGCCGATGAGCGAGATGGTCACCGGCAGCGCCCGGAAGCCGATCCGCGCGCCGGTGAAGCGCTTGGGCTGGCGTACGGACTTGTGGCCTTCCCTCACGCACTCGGGGCACTGGAAGCCGACCGAGGCGCTGGCCATGCAGTCAGGGCAGATGGGACGCCCACAGCGCTGACAACTGATGTGAGTCTCACGGTCGGGGTGTCGGTAGCAGACCGGCACCCCGACCGGGGCCGTCTCGGACAATCAGCCCTCGACGATCTCGACCGTCTCGATGACGACCGGCTCGACCGGTCGGTCCATCGCACCGGTCTTGGTGCCGGAGATCGAGTCGACGGCCTTCTTCGACGCCTCGTCGGCGACCTCACCGAAGATGGTGTGCTTGAAGTTCAGCCACGGCGCCTGGCCGGTGGTGATGAAGAACTGCGAGCCGTTGGTGCCGGGGCCGGCGTTGGCCATCGCGAGCAGGTAGGGCTTGTCGAAGGTGAGCTCGGGGTGCGGCTCGTCCTTGAAGGTGTAGCCCGGGCCGCCCGTACCGGTCCCCAGGGGGCAGCCGCCCTGGATCATGAACCCGTCGATGACGCGGTGGAAGCCGAGACCGTCGTAGTAGGGGACGCCGGAGCGGCCGGCGTCGTCCGTGTACTCCTTGGTCCCCGTCGCGAGGCCGACGAAGTTGGCGACCGTCTCGGGAGCGTGGTTGGGGAACAAGGTGATCGTGATGTCACCGTGGTTGGTGTGGAGGATGGCCTTCTGGTCAGCCATGACCTGCCCTTCCGACATTGGGATTGGTACGGGATGTAACTCCTCGATCCTCCCACAACGCCGGTCGCAGGCGAGACGTCAGGAGGCCGCGCCGTCGGCGAGCAGGGGAGCGATCCGGTCGGCCACGCGGCGCTCGACCCAGAAGATCAGCCCGGGGACCAGGCCGGCGATCATCATCAGCAGGAACTCGGGGATCGTCCAGCGGGCCTTCTGGGTCAGCAGGAAGGCGACGATCACGTAGATGATGAAGACCCAGCCGTGCGCGACCCACAGCGGCGTCATCGTCTCGCCGAAGGACTGCAGCGCGTTGCCCTCGGGGAGCAGATACTTGAACAGCGAGCAGATCGTGCCGACGAGCAGCAGGACACCGACGACGTACGCGAGCACCTTGTAGGTGCTGAACAGCTTGTTCACGCGTCTGAGCGTACGCGCAGATCCTGAGTGGTTTTCTCAGGGTCTTCTTCGTCGCTGTCGCCCTCGTCGTCCTCGTCGTCGGGCCGGGGGCGCAGGGTGTCCCGCACGTAGCGCCACCACACATAGATCCCGAAGATCCCGAACAGCCACCACTCGATCGCATAGAGCAGGTTGCGCAGCCCGGTGGTGGCCTCCGGCTCGGGCAGCTGCGGAGCGGGCACGTCGGCGACGTCCGTGGAGCCGTCGTTGACCGGCATCGAGCTGGCCGGCCAGTTGTCCTCGACCGGCGAACGCACCACGTAGGCGCTGTAGAGGTCGTAGCTGGTGCGCGAGATCAGGTCGGAGACGTCGAGCTGCGGGAAGACGTTGTCGGACTTGCGGTCGTCGGCGACGTTCGTCCAGTCGCTCGGCTGCAGCCAGCCGGTGATCGTGACGTGGCCGCGCGGCGCGGGCGGCGCGGTGCCGACCTCCGGCGTCCAGCCGCGCACGACGTAGACGGCCGACGAGCCGGTCTCTCCATGGTGCGGCTCGACGAGCACCGGGGTGACGGCCCAGAAGCCCACCTGAGAGCCTCGTTCCATCCCGTCGATGAAGATCGTCTCGTCGGGCATCCAGATCCCGGAGACGGTCACGGGACGGCCGATCTGCTCCCACGGGAAGGCGTCGTTGGGCCCGATCAGGTCGGTGAACGCCTTCGGCTTCGCATGCACCAGCTCCGCGACCTGGTCCTGCTTGTCCTGCTGGCTCGACTGGTACTGCCATACCCCGAGCAGCACCGCGCCGGTCACGAAGATGACCATCAGCGCGTGCGCGCCCCACAACCTGGGGGAGAAGGCACTGCGCGGGGGACTGGTCTGGGCGGCCATAGCAACTCCCAGAGTACGGGGCAGGGCGGGGCCCCTCAATCCGGCGTCGAGTCGAGCGTCGTCCAGCGCGCGTCCTGGCAAGGCGGAGGAGGGAGGCGGCCCGGGGTTGGCCGTCGACCGACGACAACGCCGCCAGGGCGCGTGATGGGCGGCGCTCGGGCCGGCGCATCCGGATTGAGGGGCCCCGCCCTAGTCGCAGACCGCGAATGGGACGGGTTCGCTGGTCACCAGGGTGGCGGCGGTCACCGGGCTCTTCACCCGGAACCCGATCCGCCCCGTGGACGGGTCGGCGACACCGTGGGTGAAGACCTTCTTGTACGCAGCGACCCGATCCCCCAGCTTCAGCCGGACGAACAGGTCGTCGCGGTCCTCGCCGAGACGCAGTGTGGCCAGCCCGCCACCGAACTCGACCGAGTAGGCCTCGACCGGCGCCAGCCTGGTCTTCTCCTTCGGCCCGCCCTCGGCGCACCCCTTGACGACGTACGTCGAGGTGGCCGGGCCGCCGGCGACGGCGACCATCGCCTCCTGGGCTGCCCAGTTCTCGGCGTCCGGGGTCGCGGTGTTCTTGGTGATCAAGTGGGTCTCCGGGTCGAACTTCGCGCCCTTGAGCGGGCCGACACCGGCCTTGATCGCGTGCCCGGGCTTCACCCGGTCGGCGACCTTGATGACGAACCCGTCGTTGCCACCGCCGGTGAACCTGGCCTCCCAGGCCACGTCGGCCGCACCCCACCTGTATTTCTCCCGCAGGCGCTGGTCGACCCCACGCAGCAGACCACCACTGACCTGGGCGGCCGCCTTGTCGGCCCGGCTCCACAGGTCACCCTGGTCCGCGGGGCTCGACCTGCTGGTGACGTCCTCGAGCCCGAAGAGCGATTTCACCTCGTCGTAGTCGGTCACCGCCAGCGTCTTCGCGCTCTCCGGAACGAGCGTCATGGCTGCTTCGACGGGGTTCATCGTCGCGGCGTACGCGGGGTAGGTGTTGTCCGTGGCCGCGGCCTCCGGCTTCTTCGGCTCGCTGTCGTCCCCGCAGCCGACCAGCGCAAGCGCCAGCCCGACGGCCAGCACGGAACCACCCCATCGCCTCACGTTCACCACAACGAGTATTCCGGATCCCCGTCACGGTATACGGCACATCCGTCCCACTGAGCGGCCGCCGGCGCCTACCGGGACCGTCGTGAAATAGATGGAGGCCGCAGGCAGATTGCCTGCGGCCTCCGGGATCCCGAGCGTCAGCGACCAGCGCCTGTGAGCTCAAGGGATGCGGGGAGCGGCTCGAGCACCGGGTCGATGATCCGCGACGAGGCCTCCGACCGAGCGACCCGACTGCGGCGCAGGTCCTTGACGGTCGTGAGGCGGCGGAGCCAACGGTCGGTGCCGTCGTAGCGAGCCGTGAAGGGCTTGCGGCCGTGCAGCGCACGGTGGTTGTCGACGATGAGGATCTCGCCGGGAGCCAGCGCGACGTCCTCGATGTTCGCGGAGAGCTCCATGATGAGCAGCTGGAGAGCGCGGTCGGCCTCGACGTCGCCGGGCAGAGCGGCCATGTAAGGCGGGTCGAGCCGGACGTCGGGGGCCTGCGGGGAACCAGAGAGCACCGCGGTCGGCGCGGCGAGCAGCTCGCCCTCGTTGACCCCGGCCTCGCGGAGGTTGCGCAGGTGCTCGTCGTCGGGGTGGATCACGTAGCGCGGCTCGAACAGCGGAGCGTACTCAGGGCCGGTCACGTCGATCGAGCTGATCCCGACCGCGGTGGTGGGGATCATGTCCTCGTTGCGCAGCGCGATCAGGCCGAGGTGGTCGCAGCGGAGGTTGCTGAAGGCGTCCTCGATGTGCAGGTCGAGCACCACGTCGCTGCTGTGTCCGGTCTGCAGGCTCTCCTGCTTCTGGATCGGCAGGATGTTGTTGACCAGCTGGCCACCCTGCAGCGAGGACCAGGAGACGGCATCGCCGAGCTGCGCCATGATCAGGGCGAGCCAGAAGTCGGCCATGTGCGGCGCCTGGGCGTCGGGGTGGTTCCAGTGGGGCGGGGTCGGGCCGGCAGTCACCGGGAGTCCGCTGATCACCAGGGCGTCGGTGGCGTCGCCGTAGCGGAACGCGCGGATCGCCCGGGCGACGCTGGCGGGAAGCTCACCGCCGAGGAACGGCGCGGTCTCGAGGAACTCCGAGGAGACCGGGCTCTGGAACCGGGAGAGCAAGGACTCCGACAGCTCGGCTGCGGCCTGGGACTCTGCCGGGGTCATCTCGACCCGGGTGACTACGGACTCTGCGCCCACAACATTGACCTTTCGGACTTTGCGGTGGAGGGGTTTCGTCAGAAGCGTTTTCTGGCGCCCGCACCAAAGGGTTTCCTAAGTTCGGGACCACTTTGTTCCGCCGTACGGAATTCAAACGAGTGATAGGTCCAAATATCGAGACGATAGGTATTAGGCCCCTTGCGCAATCGCATCGAACCTGTTTAGGGAATGTATCTCCGATGCGGCCTGCCAGTTACCAGAAAATTGCCGGTCTGGCGCGGTTTTTCGAAGTTTCACGGCCACCATCGGCTGATGGATCACTGATACGGATCGACGAGCTCCCGCAGCGAGGTGAGCGCCTCGCGCAGAGCCGAGGCCAGGCGGGGACCGAGGTGGTCGTTCCACTCCTGCTCGACGCCCATCACCACCTCCCGAGCGCGATCCGCGGCAGCCTGACCCGCCGCCGTGAACCGGATCAGGCGCGCGCGGCCGTCGGTCGGGTCCGGGACCCGCTCGACCAGTCCCTTCCGCTCCAGCGCCGCGACCAGCATGCTCGCGGTCTGCTTGGTGACCTGCGCCTGCTCGGCCAGATCGACAAGGCGCGAGCCGCCCTCGGCGATCCGCTGCGCGAGTCGGGCCTGAGCGACGGTGATGTCGTAGCCGGCCTCCCGCATCGCGGAGATGACCCGTTCGTCCATCGCCCGGTAGGCGATGAGCATGAGCGTCGCGACGTCCATCGATTCCCTTGACACTGTCCGGCAGCCTGGTCAATATAGTCAGTAAGACTGACTATCATACCGCTCGCCGGTGTCCAGACAGCCGTCTGTTCACGGGGTTCCGCCGGACGCGTGTTGCTTCCACGATCTCCACAGCCCCGCTCCTCGCGGCCCGTCCCGAGCAGGTCCCCATGAACGCAGTCGCACAGCTCAGTGCCGGCATCTCCGCCGTGATCCTCATCGCCGTCTTCCCCTTCGAGGCCTTCCTCATCGACCGCCCCCAGGTCCAGCGGTTCCTCGGGATCGAGCCGCACGGCCTCCGCAACGTCCACCTGTGGTCGTTCTGCATCGGCGCCCGCAACGCCCTCGCCGGCGTCGGCACGCTCATCGGCCTCTGGATGGTGAACTTCGGCGACGAGCCCACCGGCGTCACCGTCGTGGTCGTCACCTGCATCTACATGCTGCTCGCCTCGCTGTTCATGGGAGTGGCCGACGCCCTCGGCTACTGGCTTCCCCGCGGTGGCAGCGTCAGGGGCACCATCGCCTCTGCTGTTCTGCCCGCGGTCGCACTGATCGCGATCGCGATCTGATAGCGCGAACCCCCGCCGGCCACTACGCTCCGAAGCATGGGCGCCGCGATCATCTCGGGACTCTTCGCCGTGGTGCTCGCCGGCCTCGCCTGGGGCCTGCAGAACGGCAGCAGACGGGCGCGGCTCCTCTCCCGGATCGAGCGCTACACCCAGATCCTCAAGGACCTTCCCTACGGACATCCCGCACGTGCACATCTCGACGCAGCTCTTGCCACCGAAGCCGCGCAGCTGCGTGACCTGACCGGCTCACAGGCTCCGCAGTTTCCCGTGCCCGGCTATCAGCCGCCGTCGTACGCTCCGGCCCCACTCCCCAACAGTCCGTACGGACCGTACCCCGGCCCCGCCACGATGGATGACATCTTCGGGCCAGGCCCGGCGCCTGGTCAGGCCACAGAACCGGACCCAGAACCGACTCCCGCACCGACTCCCGCACCGACTCCCGCACCGGCGATCGAGCCAACGTCGCCGACGATGCGGAGACCTGCCCGCTCGTCCCGGTCGCTCCAGACGTACGCCTCGTTGGCACTCGGCCTGCTTGCCGGCGGGTTCGCGATCTTCGCGACCTGGCTCGCCATCGACCAGCTGATGCGGTAGTCGGTTCGACGATCTGTTCATATTCCTTGACAGGCATATTCCATCTGAGGCATGTTTGACAGGTGCCCACCCGTGACATCTTCAGCGTGATCGCCGACCCGACCCGTCGGCAGATCCTCGACCTGCTCTGCCAGCGAGAGATGGGGGTGGGCGAGCTCGTGCAGACCCTCGGGCTCGCCCAGCCGAACGTGTCCAAGCACCTGCGGACCCTGGGTGAGGCAGACCTGGTTCACGTACGCATCGACGGACCGCGCCGTCACTACCGGCTCCGTCCCGATCGGCTCCGGGAGCTGGAGGAGTGGCTCGCGCCGTACCGCCGGATGTGGGCCGACCGCCTGGACGCCCTCGAGCGCCACCTGGACCAGCTCGATGACCCTGGCCACAAGGAGGACTGAGAGATGACCACGACGACCGGCCCCATGGGCGAGGTGATCCGCGACGGCGAGCGGACCGGCCTTCGCTACGTACGCACGCTGCGCCACTCACCCGAGAAGGTGTGGCGGGCCCTGACCGAGCCGGACGGCCTGCGGCACTGGTTCCCGACCGACATCGTCGGCGAGCGTGTCCCCGGTGCGCGGCTGAGCCTCCCGTTCTGGCCCGAGGGCCTGGAGCTGGCGAGCACCACCGAGGCGATCGAGGAGATGGGGGTCGACCCGGACAACCACGTCTCCGAGGGGGAGCTGCGCGTGTGGGACCCGCCCCGCACCTTCGAGTTCACCTGGGGGATGGACGGCCGTACGGACCTGACCGACCTGCTCCGCTTCGACCTCGAGCCCACCGACGACGGCACCCGCCTCACCTTCACCACCTGGCTAGGCGGACCCGCCGGCAACACGGACACCGCCGTCGGCTGGCACGTCTGCCTCGACCAGCTCACCGGCCTCCTCGACACCCCAGGCTCACCGACCGAAGACGCCGCAGCCGTCGTCGTCGAGCGCGTCATGGCCCAGGCCGACGAGCTGCGCCCGGCGTACGCCGCCCTGATCTCGTCGTAAATCAACGAAACCGCAGGTCACCCTGCGGTTTCTGTGGTGGAGCGTAGGGGACTCGAACCCCTAACCCCCTGCTTGCAAAGTGTCGGCGACACCATCGCTGAGCCTCGTCTGAGCGCTGCCCTGGGCCACTTTGGAGCGTTGTTCGGTGCTGTACTTCGCCCTCGTTGCTGTACTTCTCTGCTGTACGTCCACCTCAGTCTCGGGCGGCGCCTGGTCGTCGTCTTCGCTCTAGCTCTCAAGCACGCTGGGGCGGCAGGTGGCAGGTGTAAGCGCCGGGTCTTCCCGAGAGTGGCCCCATCGGCGGGGGTCTGGGGGCTTGCCCCCACGCTGCCCAAGATCCTCGAGCTAGGAAGCGTCGCGGGGAGTGTCACCACCGGCAGCAGCGCCTACCTCCCCCTCGTCATCAGCGGAAGAACTGGACGCGCTCCGGTGTGATGGTGAGGCACTACGGTTTCCGCATGGATCCACGCGAGTTGCAGCCGGCGGAACTGCTCGGTCGAGTGCTCATCGACGTCGACTCATCGTGGCTGCTCGATCACTCGACCGGGGTGCGTGAGTTGATGGATGTGTGGCTGACGTTCGAGGGGCTCGGGCAGATTCGGGTCCACACGCTGTCGGGCCTTCGATTGCACCTTGGTCCGCCACCGGACGCGTTCGACATGCCGGATCTGGAGTGTTCGTACGAACGCGGCCATCTCGCGCCTGCGCTGGTTGGTGAACTGGTTGGCCATCGGGTTATTGGCGTTGGGTTGCTGGCCGAGTTGGCTGGCGAGCCGTTTCCGCCCGGGATGGTGTTGGAGTTCGAGAGTGCGGTGCTTGCGTTCGTGGATCGGGGTGACGATCTTGCGATTGGTCCGTGGCCTGATCCGGATCGGTGGCGTGGCCTGAGCTGGGCGGGGGATGTTCGGCTGTAGCGAGTGGATGGGATGGGTGTCTTGGTCTTCGGGCCGAGGCGCTCTTCTCGTTTTGGCCCATAGCCGGCGGGACGGGGGTGCGCGTAGGGACCGGCCGCCAGGCCGCATGCCCGGAGCGCGGGGGTCCCTGGCCCGCCGGCGGCGGGCCAGCGCGCGGAGCGCGCCTTGAGTCAGTAGAGAAAGTTCTCACGCCATCCGGCGGCGGTTGCCAATTGTCGCCCTGAGGACGCCTGCCCGTTGCTATGTTGCTGCACATGTCCAGTGCTCCGGTCGAGATGAGCGTTCACACAAAGAAGGCCTGGCCGGCCTCTCTGGTTGCGGTGCTGCTCGCTGTGCTCGCGTTGGTCGCTGTTGCTTTCGTGTATGTGGCGATGTGGGCGCTACCCGGAGTTCTGGTCGACGGAGACGCCTATAACCTGCCGAATGGTCAGCCCGATCATGCAGCCGCGCAAGACGCATACAACTCAGTAAGAGTTCCGATTGGGGTAACCACGGCGGCGTTCTTGGCTGCCGCCGCTGCGGCCGCTGGGGTCTGGATGAATGCTCGCACGGTGGCTGTCTCAAGAGAGAGTCTGGCGCAAGTGCGCGCCAACGACGAAGAACGACGTCAGCAGTGGCGGTCTGAGCAACTGCATTCGCGGTTCCTGGACGCGGCAAAACAATTAGGAGATGGGGCCGCTTCGGTGCGCCTTGCTGGTGTTCTGTCGATGGCTCGGCTCGCTGATGACTGGGAGGACCAGCGACAGTCCTGTGTGGATGTCCTCACGGCCTACTATCGGATGCCTCTGGACCGAGAGGATGTAGCCGAGCGGCAAGTACGGCGCTTGACCCTCGACGAGATCCTTCGACGGTTAACCATCGGATCCAGCCCCTCGTGGAGCGAGTGCCATCTGGACTTGAGTGGCGCCCTTATAGAAGGCTTGCGCCATCCAGGACCCGTTCGCATTACAAGCATGGTTATGGAGTCGGCAACGATCTCAGGATTCTCGTTCCTTGACCAAGTGTTCCTCGACGGGGCCATACACCTCGACGGGGCAACTATTGGCGAGTCATTTCGAATGCTCGCGACCATGGGGCCGGACGCTTCAATCTGGATGGCTGATGTCACGGTTGTGCCTAGCGCGCGCCTTCATGTCGGAATTTGGCGCAGCGATTCGACAGACAGAGATACACCGAGACCTGGATTTGTGCACGTAAACATGAATGACCTTGAAGTCCTACAGTGGGGGAAGGCTACTATCTCACTTTGGGGATGTTTCTCACACGAGCGGTTTCTTTATGGGAACTCGGTGTCTATAGCTGGCGGTGAATTGAGGCTAATCGCACGAGAAGGTGAGGTAGCCGCAGGAGCGGTTCAACTCCCTGAACTGAAGACGACGGGAAGTGGTCGAGTCCTCGTCAACGCTTCACTTGAAGAGAATGTTCGTGCCGAACTGGATACGTCGACCGCGCACGTTCTTGTTCTCGACAGCGAGGATCTAGGGACGGCGGATCACGATCCCCGGAAGCCCATCTTTGTGTAACACTTTGTGACGGGACGTGCCCTATCATCATGTGACGACGACGGCCAACGTCTTGTCGTCGTGGCACTTTGCGCGGGGTAGGTGCTCTCCTTGCGCGTCGGTCGACTCCCAATCCTGACAGCGCTGGAGGACCGCGTCGAGGTCATCGGCACTTGCGGCCGCAACCGCCGGCCACTCGTCTAGACCGAGATGTTCCATCGGCTTGTACGCCCCGTCCGTCGCTAGCACACACCACGGCACCTCGCCAGGCAACAGATGGCGCGTGAGCGCATGCTCTGCCGCCGCAGGGTCGGCCTCCGCAATCCAGTAACCACCTGGCTTGTTCCGATGTCGCAGCTGCTCGGTCTGGAGCGCCGCAAGGATCCGCCGGTGTTCGTCGTCGTATCCGTGCCCCTGCTCGAGTCGCGTCCGGTATGCCGTGCGCTCCGTACTCGCGAGCGGCCCGAGTCGGTCGTCTCGGATGACCTCATCCGGAGTCACAACTTGGCTATCCCCCAACACCAGCACGTCAGTTGTGGCATCGGCTCGCCTGCGGACAACAGCAACGGTGCTCGACGGGGCGCGTCCACCCGGTCTCAGATCGAGCGCAGTCGCCGTCGTCTTGATCGCGTCGGCCAGGAGCGCGGTAAGCGGCTCGTCGCTTCCGTCGATGAGGGCGGCCATCGTTGAGCCGAGGTGTTCGGCGTACGTCGATGCGGGCACGTCACGAGCTGCGAACGCTGATGCCCCGTCGAGCACGATGACGGCGTTCGACGTGACGAAGGCTCGGTCATCGCCGCTGGGTGGCTCGGGGTGCTGAGCAAGCGTTACGTGCATGGCCGGCTACCAGATGAACGGACCGGCAAGGAGGCTGCTGCCGGTGACCTCGACGTTGGCAAGGTCGTAGTCGCATCGGATGACACACGAGAACTCTTGATCCTTGGTCATCGCGTAGAGGTCACCGAGGTGGTTGGTCAGGTAGTCGACCGCACCGAGCGATCCCATTGTGTGGATGCCTGCGATGTGAACGACGGTGCGGCTTCCGATCCGGTGGCGAGCGAGGTACGCGATGTCCGAGTTGGTCGGCTGATCGTCATCGCTGGGTGAGCCATGGCGTACGCCCCCGGACTCCTCGAGGTACCAACGGTCGCCGGAGACGACGAATCCAAGGTGTGCATCGTCGGCCAGGTAGGTGGAGGCGATCGGGGACGAGATAGGGCCGCAAATCAGGACAACGTCACCCTCGGGTAGCGCCTCGGTCTCTGGCCCAACCTGGAAGGTGGAGACGGTGAAGCCGAGATCGGCCAGGAGCTTGCCTGTCAGGTCGCCTGACTTCGCGTCCTCGGCGGCGATGAGCGGCCGCTCGCGATCTGTCGTCTGCCAGCGCCACGGCACACCAACGGCGACGGGACCGACGCCGAAGAAGCCGCGCTCTGCGCTCGGGGCGCTCCCCCGGATCTGGGTGATCCGGCCCTTCGTGATTCCAAGGGCGCTCGCGATCTCGGTGTAGGTCATCTCGCGCTCGCGGTGCGCTTCCTCGATCGCCGCCTTCCGCAGACGCGCAAGTTCTGTCGAGCGCTGCTGGTAGAGCGTCAGCAGCTCCGTCGCACGCCGCCCACGACGCAGGGGGTCGGGGTCACGGCGTACGGCTTCGAACTCGTCTGAATCTGACTCTGGCACGCCGACGAGTTTAGACCCCTTGACTCCTCCTGGCGCATCCCGTACCTTCTTGTTTAGTCCCCTAAACCAAATCGGGGGTTTTCTTCAGGCCCGACTGTTTAGGGCCCTAAACACAAAGGACAAGAGCAATGGCTATGCCGCGACGTATGAGCGTGAAGTTTGAGGGACCGTTCCCGAACGGGGCTTACGTGGTGGGTGAGGTGACCCCGGTGCTGGACTTCAACGCGGGCAAGCGGCCGGACGGGTCGATGCCGCAGAAGATCGATGAGGAGTCCGGGCTGCCGGTCTGGACCGTGCCCGTGCTGGATGCGGACCCGGAGGCCCGCAAGAACGAGAAGACCGTCAACGTCAAGATCCTGGCGAAGCACCAGCCAGTGCCGCCGGCCAACGCCACGGGTCTGCCGTTCGTGCCGGTCGAGTTCATCGGCCTGACCGCGGCTCCGTGGATCGACACCAACGGTCCGCGTCCGCGTCTGCAGTGGTCGCTGATGGCCACCGAGATGATCGCCCCGAGTGCGACGGCCCCGGCGGGTGCCTCGAAGACTGGCACCAGCTCGACCTCCTCGAAGGCCGCCTGATGGCGCGGATCAGTTCGCACGAGGCGGCATGGGTGGCCGAGCTGCTGATCCTCCTGCCCCAGGTCGAGATCCTCAGCACCTCGGTCCACGCCGGGTCGATGAAGGTCGGAGAGGACCGGGTCCCGATGGTAGACCTCGACGTCTTGGTGCCCACGGTGGCCGAGGCTGCTGCCCTGGCCTCGGAGCTGGGCCTGTCCAAGGTTGGTCCCGGTGAGCCCCCGACCTTCTGGCACGAGTGGTCCGGGTGGGTCCACGAAGGCTCACGCGAAGCGGCATGCCGGGTCCGGGTCACCGCAGCTCACCCTGTCCCACCCGTCGGGGGACCCGCCCGGCTTCGGTCCGAGCCCAGGCACGAGGTAGCGGCGTGAGCCTCTATCTGGTCTGGATCGGTGATGGGTCCGACCCGGCGCACCTGGCCGGGCTCAACGCCGACTTCACCCTGTGCGGCGAGCCCAACGCGGGCAGCCGCTGGTCGTGGGACTACCCCGACCTGTCCACCCCGGTGTGCCCGGTCTGTCGCGGGAAGGCGGCAGGTCTATGACCACGGCCAGCACAGGCCGGCGCACACCCCACATTCGCCCGCTGGCCGTCGCGTTTGGGAAGGCGTGGCGGCTGGCGGGTCCCAACTCCAACAGTAAGAGCACTCGTAGCAAGGGAAAGGCAAGTCTGATGGTGACCGCACGACGCAAGGACCTGGACGCCTGGGCCGACATTCTCGGGGTCGACAACGACTCTGACGCGATGACGGCGCTGTCCAACTACTACGGCCGTCTCCTGACGGTCGCCGAAGAGCTGAACTGGTTTCAGAGGCGCTTCGAGACCTCCGGCGTGGTGGGCGGGGACGACATCCTCGTCTCCCTCAACGACGCCGCCACCGACACCCTCAACGCGGCCGATGGGCTCCGGCTCCTGCGCCGCTCCTTCGAGCGTCACGAAAGGGGTGTGGCGTGATGAGCAAGTTCCACAACACCAGCACCGAACTCGACGCCTGGGCGTCTGCTCTGGGTGCCCGCAACGACAGCGAGGCCATCGCCGTGATCACCCGGCTGCAGGACCGCATCAACGCCGCCGCGGCCGAACTGGAGGTCTGTCTCAAGCAGATGCCCGAGGGTGTCCGCCGGGCGAAGTTGACCTTCGAGGTCCTCTCTTGGTTGGCCACCGGCATCCAGAACGTCGAGGAGTCCGCCCATTTCCTCGGCCAGATCAAGCAGGCGTTCGCACGTCACGAGCGGGGTGAGTCGTGATGGTGAAGATCCGTCGAGACCTCGACTCCGTCGCGACCGCCCTGGGGGTCACCAACGACGCTGATGCGAGCGCGGTGCTGCGTCGCCTTGAAGTGCAGGCTTCCGACCTGGAGTCGGCTCTGCTTCGCCTGCACAACGCGGTGCCCCAACACGGTCGCCCCGTCACCGCGGTTGACGAGTTCGCCATCGGCATCCATGAGGCGTCCAAGAAGGTCCACGAAGCCTGGTGGCAGCTCATGGACATTCGTCTCTCCTTCGAGGCCCACGAGCGGGGTGAGTCCTGATGTGGGGCATCTACGGCGGGGGCGCTGGCCTACGCACCGACCTGGACGCCTGGGCCGATGCCCTCGGCGTATCCGATGACGACGCCGCGCTGAGTGCTTTGCGGCGGATCTCTAGCGACCTTAACGAGGTCACCATGCGCCTGGACCTGGTCCATGCCTCCATCGGCGGCGGCTCCTCGGTCTACAGCCTGGTCATCGCTGAGAACGTCCGGGCCTCGAAGACCTCGGCCTCGCAGGCGCTGACCGAGATCGGTCTGGTCGAGATGGCGTTCAAGCGTCACGAGCGGGGGGTGTCGTGATGAGCACCGTACGTACCGGCTGGATGGATGAGTGGGCCGACCACCTCGACGTCGACAACGACGCCGACGCGGTCATTGCCGTGCGTCGTCTTGCTGCTCGTGCTCAGGAACTGGAGAAGGAGCTGCGGGACCTGGCTCGCTCGGTTCCCGACCATGACGAGATCTGGGGCACCGACCTGGCCGCTGAGGCAGCAGAGGCGTCCTGGGCAACCCGGATCATCGCTGACGGGCTGCACCAGGTCGAGGCCGCGTTCCTGCGTCACGAGCGGGGTGAGCACTGATGGGGGACTGGATCGCGGGCAAGCTCCGCGCCGCAACGCTCAAGCTCCTCATGGCCCTCGTCTGGGTCCTGTGGTCGGTGGTCCGTCGCCCTGGCCTGGTCCTCCCGCTGGCCGTCGTCGGCTGCGCGATCGCTGCCTTGGTCGAGACCGCCGGACGTATCGGCTGGCTCCCCGTCGTCGGTCTCACCTCCGGCACCCTCGCCCTGATCGGTGGCGGGCTTGCTGCCTGGTGGCGCTTCGCCCCGGCGTCGTTCGCTCGCTTCGCGGGTCCTGCCGGTCGTTCGGCTGGCCGGATCGTCCGCAACTGGGTGGGTCGCTGGTTCTGGTACGGCCTGATGTGGGGCTTCTGGATGCAGCGCTGCGGGCTGACGACCACGGATCGTCACTCGGGCCGAACCTTGGCTCCTCGGCTGGTCAAGGTCTCCTCGACCCCGGCGCTGGACCGTCTCCTGGTCCGTCTGCCGGCGGGGATGGCTCCGGGTGCGCTGGAGGGCTGTGACGACAAGCTCGCCAACGCGATGCGAGCAGCTGAGGCACGGGTGAGGATCCACAAGCCTGGGATGTGCTGGCTGGAGTTGGAGAAGCGCAACCCGCTGACCAAGACCATCGGCGCTATCGACATCCCGACCGGTCCTGACGCGCTCGACGTGGCACGTCTGGACGGGCTCCACATCGGCTACACCGACCTGTTGGAGCCCTGGCGTCTCAAGGTCCGGGGCACTCACATCCTGCTCGCTGGCGAGTCCGGTGCGGGCAAGGGGTCGGTGACCTGGTCGACGGTCCGTTCCCTGGCTCCGTTCATCAAGGCCGGCCTGGTGCAGGTGTGGGCCATCGACCCCAAGGGCGGGATGGAGCTGGAGTTCGGTCGTGACATGTTCACCCGTTACGAACGTGACGACTACGAGGCCATGGCCAAGCTCTTCGAAGACGCGGTCGGAGTCATGGATGACCGCACCATCGACCTACGCGGGATCGCTCGCTCGTTCACGGTCACCCGGGAGACGCCGCTGGTGATCGTGCTGGTTGACGAGCTGGCCGACGTGACCGAGCTGAACGAAGACCGACAGATCCAGAACCGGATCGAGTCCGCGATGGGGCGGCTGTTGACCAAGGGCCGTGCTCCGGGGTTCGCGGTCATCGCCTGCACCCAGATCGTGACCAAGGACGTCGTGCGGTGGCGTGACCAGTTCACCACCCGGATCGCGCTGCGTCTGAAGACGTCTGGCCAGGTCGACATGGCCCTTGGCGAAGAGGCCCACAACGCCGGTGCCTACTGCGAAGCCATCCCTGAGCACCTGCCCGGGATCGGCTACGTCCACCTCGAAGGCCACAAGGAGCCCGTGCGGGTCCGCGCCGGCTACGTCACCGATGAGGAGATCAAAGACATGAACAAGCACTATCGCGCCGGCGGGATCGAACTGTTCCCCACCGGTCGACGCGACCAGCACACCACCACGACCCTCGATCCCCGCACGTCCGAGCTGGTTGAGGTCGGTAACCGTATCGGCCTGGCCGAGTCCGACCTGACCCCCGCCGCTGCGTCGACCAAGAACACGCGTCCTGGCGACAATCGGCCCCCTCGCGGTCCGGCTGCTCCTGGCGGCGCTCCTCGTACGCGGAAGCCTCGCCGGCCCCGCACCCGCCACGCTGAGACCCCCTCCGACGTCGTCGCCGGCCAGGTCGTCAGCTCGATCGACTCGACCGATGCGGAGGTGCGGTCATGACCTCCACCGACTGGATGGCAGACGGTGCCTGCACCACTCGCGAGGCTCGCGCACTGCCCTGGACGACCGACACCATCGAGCTGCCTGAGGTCATCGTTGACCTGATGCGGTCCACATGCGACGGCTGTGCCGTCCGTTCCACCTGCAACTCGTACGCCCTCAACGAGCGGGTTTCTGGAGGCATGTGGGCCGGAACCGATTGTGCCGCGCAGCCCGTCGACCTGCTCGAGCTGATTGACAGCCTGCCGAGGACGGTGGCGGCATGACGATGTGGGAGCAGCTCGTCCTCGACATCCCGGGCTGGGAGCCCCTCGAGGTAGCGCCGACACCAGCGATGCGTCGTGGTGAGCAGTCCCTGTTCCAGTGCTCGTGGTGCGGCTGCGTCGTCGTGCAGCCCCGCCCGATCACCCACCGTCTCGGTGCCTGCCCCTCGTGCGATCACGACCCGGTCGAGTGGTGGACCCAAGACGCTCTCTGCGCTGGGCTACGGGAGGTCTCGGCGTGACCCTGATCGCTGATGCTCCGGGCATCCACAGTGACGCATCCTCCTCGACCTGGGACAGCGACACAGCGTCGTTTCCTGGGTACGGGGAGGATGCGCCGCTGGATCTGTCCGGCCTCACCCCCGCCGGCCTCCAGGCCGTCACCACGCGACTCCTCGACAAGACCTTCGACGCCTTCGCCGAGACCGCCGCTGCGGTGAAGAACTGCGCCCGTCCCATCCGGCTGACCGGTCGATCTCGGACCTTCGACCGCTCCGAGGTCTCCGAGCTGCGCGCTGCGCTCTACAAGACCTACGGACCCGGCGAGGTCGCACTGGCAGAACCAGTCGGGACGTTCTCCTCCGATGAGGCACCCCTGGGCGTGCTCTACCGGCCCTGCGGCAACCGACGCGCCGACATCTGCCCCTCCTGCTCGCGGACCTATGCCCGCGACACGTTCGCGATGATCGACGCTGGCCTGTCCGGTGGCAAGACAGTCTCCGCCACGGTGGCCAACAACCCGTTGCTGTTCGCCACCCTGACCGCGCCATCGTTCGGCAGTCACGTCCACCGACACGACAAGAACGGTGGCCGGTGTCGCCCCCGGAGTCGTGACAAGGGCGCTCGCTGCCCCCACGGTCGGCCGCTGTCATGCATGGCGCGCCACGATGACACCGATGCCTTGGTTGGCGCGCCGTTCTGTCCCGACTGCCACGACTGGACCACCGCCATCGTGTGGCAGTGGTGGGCACCCGAGCTATGGCGACGCACGACCATCGAGCTGAAACGAGCCCTGGCCAAGCGCCTCGACGTCCCCGAATCGCTCCTCAAGAACGTCGCCTCGGTGCAATTCGTCAAGGTCGCCGAATACCAGACCCGGGGCCTGGTCCACTTCCATGCTCTGCTCCGCCTCGACGGCAACGACGGGCCCGGATCGCCGGCACCCCTGGACGGGATCGACCTCGCCCAACTCCTGGCCGAGACCATCGCCAAAGTCACCTTCGAGGCTCCTCCGGTCGACCACACCGGCGTCACTCGCCTGCTCTCCTGGGGCAAGCAAGTCGACATCCGCGTTGTCCGTGACGGCGACCGCACCGACGACCCAGAGGCTGCCCTGACACCGGGACAGGTCGCCGGGTACCTGGCCAAGTACGCCAGCAAGGACGTGGCCAGCATCCGCCTCGAGGACATCACCCGCCCCCACCTGGCGCGGCTGACCTCGACCTGTCACGACATCTTCGAGACCTCCGATGCGCTCTACGGCGGCCAGGACAACCCGTACGAGCTGGTGAAGAAGTGGGCTCACATGCTCGGGTTCCGCGGTCACTTCTCCACGAAGTCGCGGCGCTACTCGATCACCTTGGGTCAGCTGCGTCGGGCTCGTGTCCGCTATCAGCAACTGGTGGCCGACGCCCGCCGTAACGGCGAGTCGCTGGAGGAGATCTCCACCGCCGACATGGAAGCCCGGCTCCTGGCCGACGACGAAGACGAAACCACCCTCGTCATCGGTGAATGGGCCTACCAAGGCACCGGATGGACCAACCCCGGAGACGAAGCACTCGCCCTCGCAGCTGCAGCTCGTGCCCGTGAGTACGACCAGTGGAAAGCCCAGACCAAGGACCGAACCCCCACACGATGACCGAAGGAGTGGAAGGCATGAAGGACGACCAGACCGAGACCCGCGTCGTGTTTACCCGGAAGTGGTTCACCGTGCGTGAAGTCGCTGAACAACTCGGCTACGGCGAGACGAAGGTACGCATGCTGATCGCTCAGGGCCGGATCCGGTCTCTGAAGGACGGCCGCTCCCGTCGTGTGCTGCCTCAGTGGGTAGATGAGTACGTCGAGCTGTGCGCTGAGCAGTCAGAAATGGGTGTGGCATGAGTAAGCGAACCAACGGTGAGGGCTCGATCTATCGCAACGGAAACCGCGGCTACGCGGCCTATGTCTGGATCGATCTGCCCAACGGGGAAAGGGACCGTAAGTACGTCTACGGCCAGACGACCGAGATCGTCCAAGACAAGTGGAACAAGCTCAAGCAGCAAGCCGCGCGTGGACCGATGGTTGCTCGCGTTCCGACCGTTGAGGCGTACGCGGCTGGGTGGCTCAAGGACGTGATCGAGCCTGACCTTGTGCACAAGACGTTCAAGAACTACGAGACGTTCACCCGGCTCTACATCGTTCCCTACATCGGCAAGAAGCGGCTGGACAAGCTGACTCTTCGGGACGTGCAGAAGTGGTTCAACGAGCACAAGACCCGTTGTCAGTGCTGTGCTCAGGGCAAGGACGCCAAGCGCGCCGAGAAGGGCAAGGCTCGATGCTGTGCGAAGGGGGAGTGTTGCCGGCAGATCGCTTCAGAGTGGACGCGTCATCAGGCGTGGACTGTGCTGCTGAGCATGCTCTCCTCAGCTGTGCGCGATGACCTCGTATCGCGAAACGTGGCCTCGCTCCTCAAGGTGCCGGTGCCACGCAAGTCGAAGGAAGCTGTCTGGGAAGTCGAGGAGTCTCGGCAGTTCCTGGAGAGCGCAGAGCGTGACCGTGACCAGTGGTACACGGCGTACGTCCTGCTTCTGCTGCTCGGGCTCCGAAAGGGTGAGCTGCTGGGCCTCGGGTGGGATGAGGTCGACCTGGAGGAGGACACCGACTCGGGCACTGCATCTTTGGAGTGGCAGCTCCAGAGGGAGAACGGTCGTCTCGTTCGCCGACATCTCAAGACTGCCGCGTCCGAGACTCCGCTCCCGCTGCCTGCGTTGGCGGTCCGAGCACTGCGCGGTCAGAAGCGGCTCCAAGCTCAGTGGAAGCTGAAGGCGGGGGAGGCGTGGGAGGACTCCGGCCTCGTCATCACGACGCGCCTCGGTGGCCCCGTCGACGCGCGCAACTTCCACCGTGCCTTCAAGTCCCGGGTCAAGCGGGCTGGGGTTCGGGAGACGACGGTTCACGCGACCAGGAAGGCGTGTGCCTCGCTCTTGGTCGCGCTCGAAGTGCACCCGCGCATCACGATGGCGATCCTTCGTCACAGCAAGATCTCGACCACGATGGAGATCTACGCGAAGGCGACGAACAAGAAGACGCTCGACGCTCTGCAGCGCCTGGGCGAGCAGTTCGAGCAGCGTCCGGAGGCGTCATGATCGAGCGGACTTCGGCGGACTCGTTGCTGTACTTTGCTGCTGTACTTGGCCGATTCGGCCTGGTCGAGAGTCAGAAACCTGCCTCTGACCTGGTGGAGCGTAGGGGACTCGAACCCCTAACCCCCTGCTTGCAAAGCAGGTGCGCTACCAATTGCGCCAACGCCCCGGACGGGTGTCCGTCGGTCAGTTCACCTTGTCGGTCGCCGCGGCCCAGTGACCCTTCTCGGGGTTGGACTGGTCGAGCTTCTTCTTGGCGAGAACGATGCCAGCCGCGGCCAGCAGTACGAGGACGATCTTCTTCATGTCATCTCCTGCAGGCCGTGGGGGCATCGCTGTCCGTTAGACCAGGAAAGCGTACCGGCCCGCCATGAGGCGTACGAAATCAACCGGCCTCCGGGTCGGGCGCCAGGCCCAGGGAGGCGATGGGGGTGAGGGTCATGTGGGTGCTCGCCCACATCCGGCCGGTCAGGATCCCGAACCCGTACGCCGAGGGCCGGCTGTAGGGGGAGGCGCCGGACTCGTAGGTGGTGATGAGCTCGCCGGAGACCTCGACGATGGCTTCGGCCATGTTGGGGAACCTGAACTTGCGCCGCACCGCGCCGACGCTGCCGTCGGCCTTCCGCTCGCAGATGACGATCGTGCTCGGCCGGTGGCGGCCGAACGAGGAGGAGAAGACGTACTCGTCGCGGCGTACGACGACGCCCTGGACCTTGGGCGGCGTGGTGGTCGAGACGACGGGCTCGGAGAAGTTCCACTCGCCGTCCTCGCCCTTCTCGTAAGCGAACAGCGTCTGGTTGCCGAAGCCTCCGACGTAGATCTGGTTGCCGCGAATCCGGCAGTAGGAGCCGGCCGCCACCTTCACCGGCGCCTCGATCGGCTCGACCTCGGCGGCCTTCGCCGACTCACGGATCGCCGAGAGCGAGTAGCGGTAGAGCCGTCCGGTGCCGCCGCCGGCGCCCTTCGAGACCCAGACGTCATCGCCGTCGATGGCGACACCTCCCGCGTGACCGGGGCCGGCCTTGCCGTTGTGGCCCACCAGCAGCACCTCGGCGACGGTCTTGCCGCTCTTCAGGTCGACCAGCACCAGCGCCGAGCCCTTGTCATGGGAGTAGTAGCTCTGGGCCAGCAGGTTGGTCTCCGGGCCGTAGCCCAGTCCCTGCGGCGTCCAGTCGTCGGTGCCGCCGGTCGCCAGGGTGTTGGGGATGAGGGGGCCGACGCGGCCACCCAGCCGCTGCCCCCAGCGCTCGGTGCGCTTCATCCCGCCCTTGACCCATCGGCGCGTACGTCCCGGGATGGAGTCGAGGTCGAACGGAAGGTCGATCTTCGTCATGACGCCGATGTTCGCATGCGGTTCCTACCGTGGTCGGATGGCGTACCGTCCCAGGGCCGGTACGTTCCCTGTGTGACGAGCGATCCCACTGCATCTCCTGCCACCCCGACGGCCCGCGAGATGATCGGTGCCCTGGGTGGCTTCGGCCGCGGCCTGCTGCGTCCCCGGCGCCCGGACGAACGGCTTCTCGCCTCGATCGGCGACGCCGGCCTGCCCCGGGGCGACCGGACGGTGACGGTACGCACGATGCCCCAGGTCCCACGGACGCTGCCCGCCGGCGGCCTCATCGAGGGCGCCGGCCTCCACCGGCGCGTACGCAACGCGATGACCTGCTTCGTGATCAGTCATCCCGAAGCGACCTTCGTCGTCGACCCTTCCTACTGCCGCAATGCTCCGGATCGAGCGCTGGGCGAGCTGCCGGGCATGCTGCGACGCCTGGTGACACCGCCCGCGGACACCGTTGCCACCATCGACTCGCTCGGAGCGGCGCAGATCCAGCCCGACTTCGCCCTCCCGACCCACGGCCACTGGGACCACGTCTGCGGCCTCCTGGACCTGCCCGGCCTCCCGGTCCACATGCGCACCATCGAGCGCGACTGGATCCTCGGCCCCGGCCGGCCGCCCGTCGGGGGAGTGCGCCCGGCGCTGACCGACGGACGGCCCGTGGAGACGTACGACCTCGACGGCCCGCCCGTCGCGACGTTCACCGCCTCCCACGACCTCTTCGGTGACAGCTCCGTGCTGCTGGTCGAGCTCGCCGGCCACACGCCGGGCAGCATCGGCGTCCTCGCCCGGACCGCCTCCGGCTGGGTCTTGATCGCCGGCGACGCCGCCTGGCACTACGACCAGGTCGACCTGATCAGGCAGAAGCCGGCCTTCCCCGGCAAGCTCGTCGACGAGGACCGGGACGCCGCCTTCGCGACCCTCCACCGCCTGCACCTGGCCCGCCATCTGATGCGAGTCGTCCCGACCCACGACCACGACGCGTCCAGTCGCCTCTAAAACCTGGAAGAGGCTCCCGATGGGAGCCTCTGACCTGGTGAAACTGCTGTGCGCTTAGGAGGACTTGAACCTCCGACCCCCACATTATCAGTGTGGTGCTCTAACCGTCTGAGCTATAAGCGCAGGCGCCAACTGGGGGTGGAAGCCCCACCAGCAGGCGAGAGGAAACATTACCCGTCCGCCGCCCGCGGAACCAAAACGGTGACACCCCGGTCACCCTGGGGAGGTCAGTCCGAACCTGGTTCGGATGGGCCTCCCCAGGGTTAGGGTGCCAGCATGTCCGACTCGGAGGACCTGGAAGCGATCTTCGCGCGTGAGGATGCAGCGCGGATGTTGGATGCTCAGCGGCGGATGCAGGACGGCGTCGCGACCCATGCCCAGCTCACCGCGGGCGGCCTGGGCCGGATCGACATCGAGCGGGCCGTACGCCGCAACGAGCTCCGCCGCGTGCACCCTCGCGTCTACATCGACCACACCGGCCCACTCACCTGGGAGCAGCGCGCCTGGGCCGCGGTGCTCTACGCAGACCCGGCCGTGCTCTGCCGGGAGAGCATCGAGGCACCCAGGGGCCGCGACGACGGCCGGCCGATCCACGTCGCCATCGACCACTCCCGCAAGGTGATGCCCCAGCCCGGCATCGTGATCCACCGGATGCGGGACCTGAAGCTGAAGGCCTACGGCGGCGCGCCACCGCGCCTCAGGGTCGAGGACAACGCTCTGGCGATGGCGAACGAAGCCAGATCCGAGATCGATGCGATCGCGCGGGTCGCCGAGGTTGCGAACCGGTCCTACGTCACTGCCGCGAGCCTCCAGGCGGCCTTGGATCGCGCGCACTCCCTCCGCCGCCGCAAGCTCGTCCAGGGGCTGGTGGACGACCTCGCGACCGGCACGCACTCGGTGCTCGAGCACGGCTACCTCACCAAGGTCGAGCGTGCCCACGGTCTACCAAGAGGACGGCGCCAGTCGCCGCGGATCGGTCCTTCGGGCAACCAGTTCCGCGACGTCGAGTACGAGGCGTACGCCCTGGTGGTCGAGCTCGACGGTGCGCTCGGCCACGACACGTGGCGCGACCAGGCCCGTGATGCCGACCGTTCGTTGGACGATCTCGCGGAGCTCGGGGCGGTGACCGCGCGACTGCGGTTCCACCAGGTGTTCGACACCCCGTGTCAGACAGCCGCCCGCGTGGGACGGATCCTCACCAGGAACGGCTGGAGCGGGACGCTGCAGAACTGCGGCCAAAGCTGCCTCGTGAACAAATGAACCTGGGGAGGGCCATCCGAACCATGTTCGGACAGCCCTCCCCAGGTTGCGGGAGCGGGTGCGGCTCAGTTCTCGGTGAGCTCGACCTCGACGCCGCCGAGCAGCGCGGCAGCCATGTTGTAGAGGAACGCGGCGAGGGTGGCGACGGCGGTCATGAGGACGATGTTGACCACCGAGACGACCATGGTGAAGCCCATGACACGGGCGAGACCGATGTAGTCCTGCACGTTCCAGCCGGCGCTGGAGTCACCGACGACATCCTGGACCGCCTGGTTGATCGAGTCCCACACACCGGCGGCGCCGAGCACCGACCAGATCACGAAGACGGCGACGATGACCACGACGCTGAGCGCGATCGAGAGCAGGAAGGCCATCTTCATGACAGACCACGGGTCGATACGGCTCAGGCTCAGCCGAGCCCGGCGGGCCGAGCCGCTGACCGCGTCACGCTCCGCGCCGGCAGGGCCGGAGGTGCGGGCGGTCGAGGCCACCGCCGAGGAGGTACGCCTCGCAGCGTTGGCCACCGTGTCCGTGATCCGCTGGGTCACCGGCTGTGCTGCGGTCTCGTTCCGCTCAGTCATCGCGACTCCCCCAGTCGTGCTGTCGGCGGTGCGGTCCGTCATCAGGATTCATCTTCCGTCGTCGTCTCGGACAGCGCTCCGTGCTCGCCGTCTCCACCGATTGTTACATCATCTGCAACCTCTGTCCCGGGGACGATCTCATCGTCGACCTCGCGGGCCTCGACGGAGCGGGCCACGACGGCGACCGAGTCACCCTTCTTGGGCGAGACGAACTTGACGCCCTGGGTGGAGCGACCGGTGGCCCGGAAGTCCGAGTTGATCGGGCTGCGTACGACCTGGCCGGTCGCAGTGATCGAGAGGATCTCGTCGCCGTCGACCACGATGAACGCACCGACCAGACCGCCACGGTCGGCGTTGGCCAGGGCCATCGTCTTGATGCCCAGACCGCCGCGGGACTGCAGCCGGTACTCGGAGATCTTCGTACGCTTCGCGAAGCCGCCGTCGGTGATCGTGAAGACGAACTGCTCCTTGACCTCGTCCGGCGACTCGGCACCGGAGACCGGAGCGGCGACGTCCGCGGTGTCCTCGTTGGCCTCGGAGAGCCCGGCCGCGATCTCGGCGGCGACGTGCTCAGCCCGGATGACCGACATCGACAGCATCGAGTCACCCTCGCGGAACTTCATGCCGGTGACACCCGAGGTCGCCCGGCCCATCGGCCGCAGCTGGCTGTCGTCGGCACGGAACCGGATCGCCTGACCCTTGCGGGAGACGAGCAGGATGTCGTCCTCGGAGTTGACCAGCTCGGCACCGATCAGCTCGTCGTCGTCCTCGCGGAAGTTGATCGCGATGACACCGGCCTGACGAGGCGAGTTGTAGTCCCCGAGCCGGGTCTTCTTGATCAGACCGGAGCGGGTCGCGAGCACGAGGTAGGGAGCCTGCTCGTAGTCGCGGATCGCGAGCACCTGGGCGATCGACTCGTCCGGCTGGAACGAGAGCAGCCCGGCCACGTGACCACCCTTGGCGTCACGCGCCGCCTCGGGCAGGTTGTAGGCCTTGATCCGGTAGACCCGGCCGGCGGTGGTGAAGAAGAGCAGCCAGTGGTGGTTGGTGGTCGAGATGAAGTGCTCGACCACGTCGTCGCCGCGCAGGGTGGCGCCGCGTACGCCCTTCCCACCGCGCTTCTGGGTGCGGTATTCGTTCGCGAGGGTGCGCTTGGCGTAGCCGCCGCGGGTGATCGAGACGACCAGCTCCTCATCGGGGATGAGGTCCTCCATGGAGAGGTCGCCGTCGGCCGCGATGATCTGGGTGCGCCGGTCGTCGCCGTACTTCGCGACGATCTCGTCGAGCTCGTCGCCGACGATCTGCCGCTGACGGGCGACGTTGGCGAGGATGTCCTCGAGGTCGGCGATGATGACCTCGAGCTCGGCGAGACGGTCGACGATCTTCTGCCGCTCCAGCGCCGCGAGGCGACGCAGCTGCATGTCGAGGATCGCGTTGGCCTGGACCTCGTCGATCTCGAGCAGCCGGATCAGGCCCTGGCGGGCGTCGTCGACCTCGGGCGAGGAGCGGATCAGCGCGATCACCGCGTCGAGCTGGTCGAGTGCCTTGACCAGGCCGCGCCAGATGTGGGCGTCCTCCTCGGCCTTGCGCAGCCGGAAGGCCGTACGCCTCCGGATGACGTCGATCTGGTGCTCGACCCAGTTGGAGATGAACTGGTCGATCGAGAGCGTGCGCGGGACACCGTCGACCAGCGCCAGCATGTTGGCGGAGAAGTTGGTCTGCAGCTCGGTGTGCTTGAGCAGGTTGTTGAGTACGACACGGGCGACCGCGTCGCGCTTGAGCACGACCACGAGCTGCTGCCCGGTGCGGGAGGAGGTGTTGTCCTTGACGTCCGCGATGCCCTGCACCTTGCCGGTGTCGGCCAGGTCGGCGATCTTCTGGGCCAGGTTGTCCGGGTTCACCATGTAGGGGAGCTCGGTGATGACCAGGGTGGTGCGGCCCTTGTTGTCCTCGTCGACGTCGATCACCGCGCGCTGGGTGATCGAGCCGCGGCCGGTGCGGTAGGCCTGCTCGATGCCCTCGCGGCCGACGATCAGCGCGCCGTTGGGGAAGTCGGGGCCCTTGACCCGCTCGATCAGCGCGTCCTGGAGCTCCTGCTTGGTCGCGTCGGGGTGCTCGAGCGCCCACTTGGCGCCGGAGGCGACCTCACGCAGGTTGTGCGGCGGGATGTTGGTCGCCATGCCGACCGCGATACCGGCCGAGCCGTTGACCAGCAGGTTCGGGAACCGCGCCGGCAGGATCGCCGGCTCCTGGGAACGGCCGTCGTAGTTGGGGCCGAAGTCGACGGTGTCCTCGGTGATGTCGCGGACCATCTCCAGCGCCAGCGGCGCCATCCGGCACTCGGTGTAACGCATGGCCGCGGCCGGGTCGTTACCGGGCGAACCGAAGTTGCCCTGGCCGTGGATCAGCGGGTTGCGCATCACCCACGGCTGCGCCAGCCGGACCAGGGTGTCGTAGATCGCGGTGTCGCCGTGCGGGTGGTAGTTACCCATCACCTCACCGACGACACGGGCGCACTTCGAGAACCCGCGGTCGGGGCGGTAGCCACCGTCGTACATCGCGTAGAGCACCCGCCGGTGGACGGGCTTCAGGCCGTCGCGTACGTCAGGCAGCGCGCGGCCGACGATGACGGCCATCGCGTAGTCGATGTAGCTGGACTGCATCGAAGCCTGCAGCTCGACGGTCTCGATCCGGCCGCCGGCAGCGGTCTGCCCGGAGCCTTCCGGAGGAGTCTCGGTCACGATTTCACTTTCTGCGTGCGTCTATCGGTATCTACGGTCTGGAGCAGACTCAGATATCGAGGAATCGGACGTCCTTGGCGTTGCGCTGGATGAAGGAGCGTCGCTCGGCGACGTCCTCACCCATGAGGATGGAGAAGATCTCGTCGGCGTGAGCGGCGTCCTCGAGGGTCACCTGCAGCAGCAGTCGCTGCGAGGGGTCCATCGTGGTCTCCCACAGCTCGTCGGCGTTCATCTCGCCCAGACCCTTGTAGCGCTGGACCGGGTTCTCCTTGGGAAGCTTCTTGCCCTGCTCGAGACCGTCGCGCATGAGCGCGTCACGCTCGGCGTCGGAGTAGACGAACTCGTGCTCCGCCGGCTTGTTCCAGCGCAGGCGGTAGAGCGGCGGCTGGGCGAGGTAGACGTAGCCCTGCTCGATCAGCGGCTTCATGAACCGGAACAGCAGCGTGAGCAGCAGCGTGTTGATGTGGTGGCCGTCGACGTCGGCGTCGGCCATCATCACGATCTTGTGGTAGCGCAGCCGGTTGATGTCGAAGTCGTCGTGCACGCCGGTGCCCAGCGCGGAGATGATCGACTGGACCTCCTGGTTGGCGAGCACCTTGTCGATCCGGGCCTTCTCGACGTTGAGGATCTTGCCTCGGATCGGGAGGATCGCCTGGATGCGCGGGTCGCGGCCGGACTTGGCCGAACCACCCGCGGAGTCACCCTCGACGATGAAGATCTCGCACTCTTCGGGGTTGGTCGACTGGCAGTCGGCGAGCTTGCCGGGCAGACCGCCACCGCCGCCGATGCCCTTGCGGTTGCGGGCCAGGTCGCGGGCCTTGCGGGCCGCGATCCGAGCCGAGGCCGCGGCCATCGACTTGCGGATTACCTCCTTGCCCTCGGCCGGGTTCTGCTCCAGCCAGGCGCCGAGCTGGTCGTTGACCGCGCCCTGCACGAAGCCCTTGACCTCGGTGTTGCCGAGCTTGTCCTTGGTCTGACCCTCGAACTGCGGCTCGCCGATCTTCACCGAGATGATCGCGGTGAGGCCCTCGCGGATGTCGTCACCGGTGAGCCGGTCCTCCTTCTTCTTGATCAGGCCCCACTCCTCGCCCCAGCGGTTGACCAGGGTGGTGAGCGCGGCGCGGAAACCCTCTTCGTGGGTGCCGCCGCCGGGGGTGTTGACCGTGTTGGCGAAGGTGTGGACCGACTCGTTGTAGGAGGACGCCTGCCACTGCATGGCGATCTCGACGCTCATCGGGTTGGGCGCCTTGTCGTCGGTCTCGGTCTCGAAGGCGATGATGCTGGAGACCGGGGTCTTGCGCTTGTTGAGGTGGTCGACGTAGTCGGCCAGACCGCGCTCGTAGTAGAAGGACTGCTCCAGCACCCGGGTGCCGTTGCCGGTGCTGTGCAGCTCGTCGGCGCTGTCGGTGTCGGACTCGATGGTGCCGTCCTCGACGGCCTCGGCGAGCGCGGACGCCTCCGGCCGCTCGTCGCGCAGCTCGATCCGCAGCCCCTTGTTGAGGAACGCGGTCTCGCGGAAGTGGCTCGAGATCGTCTCGAGGTTGTAGTCGGTCGACTCGAAGATGTCGGCGGAGGCGTTCCACGAGATCGTGGTGCCGGTGCGCTCACCATCCTCGAGCTCACGCACCTCGCGCAGGTCGTAGTCGGGTACGCCGCTGGTGAACTCCTGCTCCCACAGGCGGCCGCGGTTCTTGATCTCCATGTGGAGGTTGGTCGAGAGCGCGTTCACCACGGACGAGCCGACACCGTGCAGACCACCGGAGACCTTGTAGCCGCCACCGCCGAACTTGCCGCCGGCGTGCAGCACGGTCAGCGCCAGCGTCGCGGCCGGCACGTCCTGGCCGGGCGCGGTGTCGGTCGGGATGCCTCGGCCGTTGTCGGCGACGCTCACCCAGCCGTCCTCGCGCAGCGTCACCTTGATGGTGTCGCAGTAGCCGGCCAGCGCCTCGTCGACCGCGTTGTCCACGATCTCCCAGATCAGGTGGTGCAGGCCACGGGCTCCCGTCGACCCGATGTACATACCCGGGCGTTTGCGGACCGCTTCGAGCCCTTCGAGAACCTGGATGGCAGACGCGTCGTATTCGACTCCGTCTGCGGTCTTGTCGTCCGGCATGGGAGTCGTCTGGTCGGCAGCGGTCACCGGTGCGATCCACCTGTCATTTCGGTCCGGATTCGGACGTGGTGTCGGTCGGGCATGCAACGGGCCGACCAGCGCCGGGGAAGTAAAACCTACGACGATCGACCCAACTCCGATATTACCCCGTAGAACCCCGGATTCCACGCACGCCGCCGTTCCTGAGGGGGAACTGTGATCGAAATGAGCGTCTGTACGTCTCCTGACGGTGTCTCTGCGCCCTCAGCAGGGGGCTCGGTGAGTCCCTATACGTTCTCGGGGCGCCCAGAGCGGCAGATCGCGGCGCACGGGTCGAGCCTCGAACACCTGTTCATGACCCGCTCCCGGCCGCCCACTCAGCCGTAGGTGTCGCGGGGTCCGCGGCCGTCGCGTACGCCTCGGGGACCCTTCTTCCACGACGGCAGATGCGGGCCGAGCACCTCGATGACGAGGACGGTGCCGTGCCCCAGCTCCTCGTTGAGCCGCTTCACCAGGGTGGGCGCCAGCAGCTTGAGCTGGGTGGCCCAGGCGGTGGAGTCGGTGCGGACGGAGAGCTTGCCGTCGGCGTACGACTCCGGGGTGGTGTGGTCGGCGATCTCCTCGCCGACGATGTCGGGCCAGCGGGCCATCACGCCGTGGACGCGCAGCGAGGTGTCCCAGCCGTGGTCGTTGACCATCCGGCTGACCACCGAGTCGATGAGCTGGGGGTCGCGGTCATCGGGCCGCGCGCCCGAGACCGTGCCGCGCCGGGTGGCGTTGTCCGGCGTACGCCGCTTCTTCCGCATCCCCACCTTGGGCGCGGGCATCTTGGCGGTGGCTCGGGTCAGGGAGCGGGCCAGGTCGAGACCGTCGGGGCGCTTCTCCGGTTCCTCTTCTTCCGGGGTGGTCTCGACAGGCTCGACCACCTGCGGGTCCTCGTCACTCATCGCGGGTCACCTCGCCGGCCCTGACGTGGTAGCGGGCGCCGGCGAGAGCGGCCGGTACGTCCTCGGAGACCGCCGCGGTGACCAGCACCTGCTCGGCGTCGGCGACCAGCTCGGCCAGCTGGACCCGCCGCTGGCTGTCGAGCTCGGCGAAGACGTCGTCGAGGATCAGGATCGGGTCGTCGCCGTCGGCCCGGAGCAGGTCGTACGCCGCCAACCGGAGCGCCAGCGCGAACGACCAGGACTCGCCGTGGCTGGCATAGCCCTTCACCGGGAGCCGTTCGGCACCGGCGCTGATGTGGAGGAGCAGGTCGTCACGGTGGGGACCCACCAGGCTGATGCCACGGTCGAGCTCGTCCTTCTGGCGTCGCGCCAGTTCCTCGAGGATCGCCTGGCGGAGGGTTTCCACGGTCGGGGTGGTGGTCTCGACAAGCTCGACCACCGACGACTTGTAGGTGATCTCGGCGTCGTCCCGGCTGGCGCCGCGGGCGACGGTCTCGTAGGACTTCCCGACATAGGGGTGCAGCGCCTGCACCAGGGAGAGCCGCTGGGAGAGGATCTCGGCGCCGATGCCGGCGAGGTGGTCGTCCCAGACGGCCAGGGTGGCGAGCGCACCCTCGCGAGCCGAGCCGCGCGCGAGCCCGGCGGTCTTGAGCAGCGAGTTGCGCTGCTTGAGGACGCGGTCGTAGTCGCTGCGTACGCCGGCCAGACGGGGGGCGCGCAGGATCATCAGGTCGTCGAGGAAGCGGCGCCGGTCGGAGGGGTCCCCCTTGACGAGGGTGAGGTCTTCGGGGGAGAAGACGACGGTGCGGACCAGGCCGACCAGGTCGCGGGTGCGGGGGAGCGGGCTCTTGTTGATCCGGGCCTTGTTGGCGCGGCCGGCGTTGATCTCGACCTCGAGCGTCGCGGTGCGGCCGTCACGCACGACGGCGGCGCGCACGACCGCCTGCTCGGCGCCGGCCCGGACCAGCGGCGCATCGGTGGCGACGCGGTGGGACTGGAGACGGGAGAGATAGTCGATGGCCTCGACCAGATTGGTCTTGCCCTGGCCGTTGCGCCCGACGAAGGCCGTCACGCCCGCTTCGAGAGGGACTTCGACGTTCGGATAGGAGCGGAAGTCGTGCAGAGAGAGGTGTGAGACGTACATCGTGTTTCCTCTCTCGTTAAGGTGCCTGCATGACCCAGTCTCCCAACCCTTACGGCCCGCCTCCAGGGCAACCCGCCTATGGCGAGCCGGCCGGGCCTTTCTACCTGTCGGTGATGGGCCAGGTCCATGGGCCCTACCCGGTCCAGCAGCTCGCTCAGATGGCTGCCGCGGGACAGATCAAGTCGGACACCCCGGCGAGCCTCGGCACCGACCAGCAGTGGTTTCCCGTGAAACAGATCCCCGGCGTCTTCTCGAGCCGGGAGTGGTTGGTCACGCTGCTGCTCTCCATCTTCCTCGGGTCGCTCGGCGTCGACCGGTTCTACGTCGGGCAGATCGGCCTCGGCGTCCTCAAGCTGGTCACCTGCGGCGGCTTCGGGATCTGGACCATCGTCGACCTGATCCTCGTGATCGTGCGGAAGTTCCCGGATGTCGACGGCAAACCCCTCGCCTGACCTGCACGAACGCCTCGCGGCGGTGAGCTCCACGGAGGTCACCGCCGCCATCGGCGTCGGCGGAGTCGTGATCGCGGCCGTCCTGCCCGCCGGCGGGATCGAGGACGGTCCGGTGCTCTGCCCGTTCCGTGCGCTCACCGGGCTGCCCTGCCCCGGCTGTGGTCTGACCCGGTCGTGGGTCTACCTGATGCACGGTGACATCGGGTCGTCGCTGGCGAGCAACTGGTTCGGCCCGGTGCTCATCCTGGCCGTCGTCGTCCTCGCCGTGGTCTCGGTCCGCTCCCGGTTGGCCCGGACGCGCCCTGCCGACCTCGACAAGCTGGTGAAGAGCCCGGTCGTGCTCGGCCTCTTCGCACTTTTCATCACCTACGGCGCCGTGCGCCTGATCCTCACCATGACCGGAGTCGTCGACCCCATCTGAGCGGTGGTCGAGCGTGTCGAGACCACCACCACGGACGATCAGGCCTCGGACTCCGAGATGACCGCGTGCCCGCCGAAGCCGTTGCGCATCGCGGCGATCGCCTTCATGGCGTGGTCGTCCTCCTGGCGCGAGACGAACCGCGCGAACAGCGAGGCCGAGATCGCCGGCATCGGGACGGCGTTCTCGATCGCGGCCTCGACCGTCCACCGGCCCTCGCCGGAGTCGTCGGCGTAGCCCTTGATCTTGTCGAGGTGCTCGTCCGCGCGCAGCTGGTCGACGAGAAGATCGAGAAGCCAGGAACGTACGACCGTTCCGGTGCGCCACGAGGCGAAGATCTCCGGGACGTTGTCGACGATGTCGACCTTGTCGAGGAGCTCCCAGCCCTCGGCGTAGGCCTGCATCATCGCGTACTCGATGCCGTTGTGGACCATCTTGGAGAAGTGGCCGGCGCCGGGGGTGGAGCCGCAGTGGACCAGACCGTCCTCGGTGCCGGTCGGCTTGAGCGCTTCGAAGGCAGGCATCACCTTGGCAGCGTTCTCGGCGGAGCCGCCGTACATCAGCGCGTAGCCGTTCTGGAGACCCCAGACACCGCCGGAGACACCGCAGTCGACGAAGCCGATGCCCTTCTCGGCCAGGCTCTCGGCGTTCTTGGCGTCGTCGGTGTATTTCGAGTTGCCGCCGTCGACCACCAGGTCGCCCTCACCGAGGAGCTCCTTGAGCTCGGCGATCGTGGAACGGGTCGGGTCGCCCGCCGGCACCATCACCCAGACCACCTTGGGGCTGGGCAGCGCCTCGACCAGCTCCGCCAGGCTCGCCACGTCGGCGAGATCGGGGTTGCGGTCGTATCCGACGACGGTGTGACCGGCCTCCCGCAGCCGGGTGCGCATGTTGCCACCCATCTTGCCGAGACCCACGAGTCCGATGTGCATGCGAGGTTTCCTATCCACGGTGGTCGAACTTGTCGAGACCACCCTAATGAGCGAGCGAATCAGGAAAGCAGGCGGCGCGGCATCAGCAGGTAGCGGAAGCCCGGCTCCTCGCCACCCTCGGCCGGCTTGCCGCTGATCACCACAGGCTTCGGGGCCTGCGTGAAGGCCAGCTCGACGACCTGCTCGTCGATCGCCTGCAGCCCGTCGAGGAGGAACTGCGGGTTGAACCCGGTGGTCAGACCCTCACCCTCCATGGTCGCCTCGATCGACTCGGACGCCTGCGCCTCGTCGCCGGAACCCGCGTCGAGGGTGAGCACGCCGTCCTCGAAGACCATCTGGACCGCGGTGTTGCGCTCGGCGACCAGGGCAACGCGCTTGACCGACTCGACCAGGGAGGCCTTGTCGACCAGCGCGGTGGTGAGGTGCTCGGCCGGGAACAGGCTGCGCACCTTTGGGAACTCGCCGTCGAGCAGACGCGTCGTGGTGCGGCGTACGCCACCCGCGGCCGCGCCCTCGAAGCCGATGATCCCCTCACCGGTGCCGGTGGTGGAGAGCGCGAGGGTGACCTCGCTGCCGCTGGTCAGCGACTTGGCGGTGTCACCGAGCACCTTCGCCGGCACCAGCGCGGCGAGGCTCTCGTCGGGAGTCGCCGGGTTCCACTCGAGCTCGCGGTGGGAGAGCCGGAAGCGGTCGGTGGCGAGCAGCGAGATCGTGGAGCCCTCGATCTCGAGCCGCACGCCGGTCAGCACCGGGAGCATGTCGTCGCGACCGGCGGCGGTCACGGCCTGGGCGACTGCGTGGGCGAACAGCTCCGACTTCACCGTGCCGGCCGCGGTCGGCATCTCCGGCAGGGTCGGGTAGTCCTCGACCGGCATCGTCTGGAGGCTGAACCGCGCGCTGCCGCAGGTGAGCGAGACGCGGGCACCGTCGGTGACCATCTCGACCGGCTTGGCCGGGAGGCTGCGGCAGATGTCGGCGAGCAGCTTGCCCGAGACCAGTGCCTTGCCCTCGTCCGCGACCTCTGCCGAGAGCGTCGCCCGCGCGGAGGTCTCGTAGTCGAACGTGGAGAGCACCAGGCCCTCGTGACCCGCCTCGATCAGCAGACCGGAGAGCACCGGGGTGCTGGGGCGTACCGGAAGGCTGCGGGCAGCCCAGGCGACGGCATCCGCGAACACGTCGCGGTCGACGCGGAACTTCACGATGACCTGTCCTTCTTCTAACTCGACATCGGGGCGTATGAGGACATGCGGTCCGGGCTGTGCTTGAACCTGGGGGAAGACGCCACCGGTTCCGGAACGCCCCCGCGTTGACATGACCTGGAGTACGCATCCTGCCACGGACCGCCGACAACCGGTAAGCGCTCAGCTGTGTCGACTCCGCGCAGGCGGGTCTGTGCACTCGAGGCGCCGAGCGGGTTGTCCCCAGGGAAGGGCGTTCGTGGAATTTCACCGAGGATCCATGGAGATAAATAGTTTCGTACGTCGTAAGAGCATCTGTGGGAAATGTGGATGAGGCGCGTCTTCCCAGGTCATGGCAGAAATTGTGATTCCACAGGGGATGTGGACGCCATGCTGAAATGACGCACGTCACTGTGGGCTGTGGAGAGCTGTCGGCCCGTTTCGGTGTTTTGTGCACAGGCCATCCCCTTTTCCATCCCATTTGAACCGCCGGTTCTCCACAGGTTCCACCCAGCCTGTGGGCTGTGGACAACCTGGGAAATCTCGTCCTGTGGGTTTTCGCCATCTCAAAACGCGGGATCGCCCACAACGCGAAACGGCCGCCGACCCGGAGAGGTCAGCGGCCGCGTACGGCTGTGTCTGCGGCTACGCCTGGCGCGCCTGCATCTTCACGCGGTTGGTGAGCTCGGAGACCTGGTTGAAGACGGCCCGGCGCTCGGCGAGCAACTGGTTGATCTTGCGCTCGGCGTACATCACGGTCGTGTGGTCGCGGCCGCCGAAGTGCTTGCCGATCTTGGGCAGGGAGTCCTCGGTGAGCTCGCGGCACAGATACATGGCGATCTGGCGGGCCATGACGAGGTGACGGCCACGCGAGGGCCCGGTGAGCTCGTCGATCGACAGCCCGAAGTAGGCCGCGGTCTGGGCGATGATCAGGCCGGCGGTGATCTCGGGCTCGCCGCCCTCGGGGATCAGGTCCTTGAGCACGATCTCGGCCAGAGTGAGGTCGACGTCCTGGCGGTTGAGGTTGGCGAACGCCGTCACCCGGATCAGCGCGCCCTCGAGCTCGCGGATGTTGGTCTGGATCTTGCTCGCGATGAACTCGAGCACGTCCGGCGGCGCGGTGAGCCGCTCCATCGCCGCCTTCTTACGGAGGATCGCGATGCGGGTCTCGATGTCGGGCGGCTGGACGTCGGTGATCAGACCCCACTCGAACCGGTTGCGGAGCCGGTCCTCCAACGCCTCGAGCCGCTTGGGCGGGCGGTCGGAGGTGAGCACGATCTGCTTGTTGGCGTTGTGGAGCGTGTTGAAGGTGTGGAAGAACTCCTCCTGCGTCTGGGTCTTCCCCTCCAAGAACTGGATGTCGTCGATCAGCAGGACGTCGACATCGCGGTAGCGCCGCTTGAACCGGTCCTGCCGGTCGTCGCGGATCGCGTTGATGAACTCGTTGGTGAACTCCTCCGAGCTGACGTAGCGCACCTTCGCCCCGGAGTAGAGACTCCGCACGTAGTGACCGATCGCGTGCAGCAGGTGGGTCTTGCCCAGACCCGACTCCCCGTAGACGAGCAGTGGGTTGTAGGCCTTGCCCGGTGCCTCGCTGACCGCGACGGCGGCGGCGTGCGGGAACCGGTTGGACGACCCGATGACGAACGTCTCGAAGGTGTACTTCGGATTCAGCCGGGTCTCGAGGACGTTGTGGCTGGGCTCGCTCGCCCGCGTCGGCGGGCCGGGGACGAGCGGTCGCGGCGGGGCGGGCTCCTCGACCGGGGCCACCGGAGACACCGGCGGCGCCGGGGGATTTGTCGACATGTCGCCATACCCCGGACGTACGTCCTCGTGGCCCGCAGGCGGAGCCGGCTGCTGCGCGGGGGGCGGCGCGATCGGAGCCTGCGGCCCCGAGTACGCAGCGGGCGCCCCCGGCTCGTCGAGCGGCCGGGTCGCCGGCGGGACGCCCGGGATCAGCCCGGGCGAGTTGGGCGGGTAGACCGACTGATGCGGGAACGCCGACTGGTTCGGGAACGCCGACGGGTTCGGGAAGGCCGTCTGCTGCAGGGCAGCGGCGGCAGCTGCGGCCGCGTCCGCGGCGGCGATCTCGCGCTCGGAGATCATGATCGCCTGGGTGTCGGGATCCGGCGTGACGTCGAGGTCGGGGTTCACGGTGACCGCGATGCGGATCTCGCGGTCGAAGATCTCGCCCAGCGACTTCTCCAGGGAGCCACGCAGGCGGCCCTCGATCTGGTTGCGGGTGAAGTCGTTGGGGACCTCGACGATCGCGGTCGACCCGTGCAGCGTGAGCGGCTCACTGTCGCGGAGCCAGGCTCGCTGGTTCGGCGGGAGCTCGGCGACCACCCTCGTCCATGCGGACTGGAGATCTGGCTGTGGTTCTGGCGCGAGGCCGGAGTGCTCCACAGGTTCCTGCCTTCCCTGATGGCTCGGGTGGGTGGTCTTGTCTTGATGCAGCCTGGATTGATGCAGCGGTCTGGTCTACATCCTCCACAGACTTTTCCACAAGCTGTGGAGCATCCCCGAATGTAGGCATCGGAGAGCAACCGAGACACGTCGCCGTCCTCGAGAATCCGACCGTTTCGGCAGGTCAGGCGGGAAAAATAGATCCCGGCATGGCATCCCCCCGAATGCGGCCGACGCTCCTGACGATGTGCAGGGAAACCTCGGTAGAGGACGAAGTTACCGGCTGGCGGTGGTGACGGGCAACCCGTCCTCCACAGGTTGCGGGCGAATCACAGGGGTGTGATAGGGCGCGAGTTTGACCGTGGTTTCGCCGTCCACGTACCGTTACTAGGTCGCCCGGTCTACGGGTGCCGCATGTCCACGCCTCGCCTCGCCGGGGCGCGGACGGGCGGTGCTTGTTGAATCGGCCCGCCTGGATCCACCGAGGGCGACCCCATCAGACCAGCCGGCAGAGCATCCGGCCCCACACAACTAAGGAAGCACCCGTGAGCAAGCGTACTTACCAGCCGAACAACCGCCGCCGTCACAAGACGCACGGTTTCCGCCTGCGCATGCGCACCCGCGCCGGCCGTGCCATCCTCGCGGCGCGCCGTCGCAAGGGTCGCGCGAGCCTGACCGTCTGAGGCCCCGGCCTCAGCCACCACGCGCGTGCTGCCACGTCGCCACCGACTGACTGATTCGTCGGGCTTCAAAGAAGCGGTACGACGAGGGAAGCGCGCGGGCTCGAAGAGCCTGGTGGTCCACCTGCTCGTCCCCGGTGCAGATACCGACCGGGAGAGCGAGCCGCAGGTGGGCTTCGTGGTGAGCAAGGCCGTCGGCCCGGCTGTCGTCCGGAATCGTGTGAAGCGCAGACTGCGTCACCAGGCCCGGGAGTCCCTGAGCGGACTCCCGGGCTCTGCTGTGCTTGTGGTCCGTGCGCTTCCGGCTGCCGCCGACGCCGACTACGACGCGCTGGGCGCCGATCTGCGGCGCTGCCTGGAGCGAGTGCTCCGATGAGCTCGGGGGTCCGTGTCGTACGTGGCGCTGTCGACAAGCTCAACCACCTTGTTGCGGCCGTCCTGATCGGACTGCTCCACGTGTGGCGGACGCTCATCAGTCCGCTCTACGGCGACGTGTGCCGCTACTACCCGTCGTGCTCGGCGTACGGACTCGAGGCCGTCAGGACGCACGGCCCGTGGCGCGGGACCTGGCTGACGGCGCGCCGTCTGGCCCGCTGCGTCCCCTGGGCCAAGACCCGGGGCTTCGATCCCGTACCCGCCCCGAAGAAATGTGAAGAGACCCAAGACCTTGTCCGTGTAAGTGCGGACCCCCCAAACCGAGGAGCCTGATCCGTGGGAGCCATAGGCGATCTGTTCGGATGGATCGCAACACCGCTGTATTACGCCATCTCGGGCATCCTGCTCGTGTGGCAGAAGGCGTTCTCGTACGTCATTCCGTCTGAAGGTTGGCAGTGGGCGCTGGCCATCGTCGGCCTGACCGTGACCATCCGGGCGCTGCTGATCCCGCTGTTCGTGAAGCAGATCAACTCCAGCCGCAACATGCAGCTGCTGCAGCCGAAGGTGAAGGAGCTGCAGAAGAAGTACGGTCACGACCGCGAGAAGCTCGCCAACGAGACCATGAAGCTCTACAAGGACTCGGGCACCAACCCGTTCGCGTCCTGCCTGCCGTTGCTGCTGCAGATGCCGATCTTCTTCGTGCTGTTCCGGATGCTGGAGCACGCGTCGAACGGTGACGGCAAGGGCTTCCTGACCGACTCGGCGGCGCACGAGTTCGCCACCTCGAGCTGGCTGGGCTCGCTGCTCTCCGACCAGTTCACCACCGCCGATCACATGTCGACGCGGATCCTCACCGGGTTCCTGGTCGTGGCCATGATCGCGACCACGTTCCTCACCCAGCGTCAGCTGATGTCGAAGAACATGCCGGCCGACGCCATGACCGGGCAGTACGCCCAGCAGCAGAAGCTCCTGCTCTACGTGCTGCCCGTCGTGTTCGCCGTCGGTGGTATCGCCTTCCCGGTCGGAACGATCCTCTACTGGACCTCCTCCAACCTGTGGACCATGGGCCAGCAGTTCTACGTGATCCGCAACAACCCTGCCCCGGGGACGCCGGCGTTCGACGCCAAGCAGGAGCGCGACCGGGAGAAGCGTAAGAAGAAGGGCCTGACCGACGCGGAGATCGACATCGCCGAGGCCAACGAGGCGGCCGCGGACGAGAAGCGTCCCGCGACGCGCACCCAGCCCAAGAACCAGACCCGGAGCCAGCGGAAGAAGGCCGGCACGAGCGCCGGTCGCTCCACGACCCAGAAGAACGGGGGAACCAAATGACGACTCAGGATGTGAGCGAGACCGCGGAGGCGGTCAGCGAGGAGACGCGTCTCAAGCAGCTCGAGCAGGAAGGTGACATCGCGGCGGACTACCTCGAGGAGCTCCTCGACATCGCCGACCTCGATGGTGACCTCGACATGGACGTCGAGGGCGACCGTGCCGCCGTCTCGATCGTCGGTGGCGACCTGCAGCAGCTGGTCGGACGGCACGGTGAGGTCCTGGACGCGCTCCAGGAGCTGACCCGGCTCGCGGTCTACCGTGAGACCGGTGAGCGGTCCCGGCTGATGCTCGACGTCGGTGGCTACCGTGCCGACCGTCGCTCGACGCTCATGGCGCTCGCCGAGGAGACCGTCGCGAAGGTCAAGGAGTCCGGTGCCCCGGTCTCGCTCAAGCCGATGTCGCCCTTCGAGCGGAAGGTCGTCCACGACGCCGTCGCCGCCGCCGGACTCACCTCCGAGTCGTCGGGTGTCGAGCCGCGGCGTTACGTGGTCGTCCTGCCTGAGTGACGCTGAGCCAAAGAGATCGCCCCTCGTGCCGTGTGGCACGAGGGGCGATCTGCTTTTCCGGATGTTTCACGTGGAACGAGGGGCGTCCTCAGGACCGGTAGACGACGACCCGGTCACCGATGCGGATCTGGTCGAAGACCCACGCGATCGACGACTTGTTGCGGACGTTCACGCAGCCGTGGGAGCAGCCGTTGTAGCCGCGGGCGGCGAAGTCGGAGGAGTAGTGCACCGCCTGGCCGCCGTTGAAGAACATCGCGTACGGCATCGGCGTGTGGTAGATCGAGGAGACGTGGTTGCGGCTCTTCCGGTAGACCTTGAAGGCGCCCTCGCGGGTCGGGGTGTCCGAGCAGCCGAAGCGGGCATCCATCGCCCGGACGATGTTTCCACCTCGTACGTAGCGCATCCGGCGGTCGGTCTTGTCGACGCAGAGCACGCGGCCGGTGAGGCAGCGACGGTCCAGGTTGTAGAGCGCGGCGTCGGTGGGCGTGCTCGTCAGTGAGCGGAGACGGTCGAGGGTGCGCTGATTGACCTTGCCGGTGATGGCCAGGTGCTGGTTGCGCTGGAAGATCTTGACGGCGCCGGTCGTCTTCGAGCCGTAGTAGCCGCTCACTCGGCCGCTGTAGATGCGACGTTCCTTGAGGCGGGCCTGGATCTTGCGGACCCCGAGGCCCGACGAGCCCTGCTGATAGAGGACGGTGTACGCCGTGTGCAGCCCGATCTGCCCGACGGAGGAGGACGGCGCGCTGGCCTGGGCGCTGCTCGGCGCCGCGATCGAGCCCAGGGAGAATCCCAGGGAAAGGATGGTGGTGAGGAAGATCGCCACCGGGGTTCTACGGACGTTCACATCAGCTCCGTGGGTCAAGGATGGGGGCCCGGTCGCGCGGGCCGCGGGGTCGCACAGCGAGTGCGACGTTCTACGACTAAGACGTTCGAGCAGCGTGCGCGGTTGCATCAGATTCGCGAGGCTGCTCGCGGACTGTAGCGCACCCCGAGCCCCGACGAGGCCTTTCGGATCGCTTCCGTGGACTCTGCGGACTGAGCCGTCTTTCGGGCCTCTGTGAGCGGCGGTGTTTCACGTGAAACGGGGTGCTCGAACTGGGTGGTGGTCGAGCTTGTCGAGACCACGAGTGTGTCCGGTGGTCGAGCTTGTCGAGATCACGAGTGTGTCCGGTGGTCGAGCTTGTCGAGACCACGACTTTGAAGCGGGGGTGGTGGTCTCGACAGGCTCGACCACCGGGCATCGGTCATCGAGCTTGTCGAGATGGCCTCTGAGGGGACGGCCTCGGTGATCGAGCTTGTCGAGATCACGCGGGTGGCGGGTGATCGAGCTTGTCGAGATCACGGCGTGCTGAGGTAGGCGTGGTGGTCTCGACAGGCTCGACCACCGTGTATCCGCGTCAAGGGGAGCGGTCAGGGGTGAGGGGTCTGCGACGTGTTGGCCAGGTCCGGAAGATCCCCGGGCCGTCCTCTGACGAGCGCAAGGCGCTTCGCGCGACTCCAGTTCTGGATCTGCTTCTCGCGGGAAAACGCATCGTCGACGTTGTCGTACTGCTCGTACCAGACCAGTTCCACGGGGAGGCGATGACGGGTGTATTCCGAGCCGAGGCCGACGCGGTGCTCGGACAGTCGGCGTTCGAGATCGGTCGTGCTGCCGACGTAGAGAGTTCGGTCGGCGCAGAGGAGCATGTAGGTGTAAGCCATGTCCTCATCATGAGCGTGACCACCGACAGTTTCCGGACGTCATGTAGAGACGGTGGTACGCCGAGGTCGAGCCTGTCGAGACCTGGACCGTCGTGGGGAGGGAGTGGTCTCGACAGGCTCGACCACCGGAAGTTCTTGGTTGCGCGTTTCACGTGAAACAGTTCGTACGTGAGCGAGGAACGTGAGGACTTGGGTGGTCTGGGCGAGCCCGACCCGAGGGCGGCGAAGGTCTTTCCGGCCGATCGGCTGGAGCTCGCGGAGAAGTACGCCGCCTGGTTGGCTGACGCGGGGGTCGTGCGCGGTCTGATCGGGCCGCGAGAGGTTCCGCGGCTGTGGGATCGGCACATCCTCAACTGCGCCGTGCTGGGGGAGGTGATCCCCGAGGGCGTCGCGGTGGCGGACATCGGGTCGGGAGCGGGGCTGCCCGGCCTGGTCCTTGCGATCGCCCGGCCGGATCTGCAGATCACGCTGATCGAACCGCTGCTGCGGCGTACGACCTTTCTCGAGGAGGTCGCCGAGGACCTCGGGCTCGAGAACGTCACGGTTCTGCGGGGGAGGGCGGATGCCTTCCATGGCGAGCTCGGGTTCGACGTGGTGACCTCGCGAGCCGTCGCCGGCCTGGGGAAGCTGCTCGACTGGTCGATGCCGTTGGTGGTGCCCACCGGAGCGCTGGTCGCGATGAAGGGGTCGAGCATCGAGGCGGAGATCGACGAGGCCGGCCCGGTGCTGAAGAAGTGGGGATGCGCGCCGCCGACCGTCTCGGAGCTCGGTGTAGGCGTTTTGGAGACGACAACTGTCGCGGTTCGGGTGGTTTGGTCCGATCCCGCACGGGTAGATTGGCCGCCGGTCCCGAAGGGCGGCCACAAAGGGTCCAAGGGCGGATCGCGAAAGAAGAAACACCGCCGCTGAAGGTGGTCGAGCTTGTCGAGACCACGAGATTTCGGGCGTGAGACGTCATCTCGACAAGCTCGATGACCGAACGATGAGGATGAGGACACATGCCGTACGACGACGAGAGCGCTCAGAACGCCGTTTCACGTGAAACCGACGAACCGGTGTCGATCAGGCTCCGTACGGCCGGCGACATCGCATCCTTCGAGAACGACTTCGCCACGGAGGCGACACCGCTGGCCGCTGCCGCCGAGCACACGCTCCTGGCGCGTGGTGCGGCGAGCAACCGCCCTCCGCTTCCGCGCCCTGCGAGCACCCGGGTGATCGTCTCCGCCAACCAGAAGGGTGGCGTCGGCAAGACCACCTCGACGGTGAACATCGCGGCGGCTCTGGCACAGCTCGGCCAGAAGGTTCTGGTCATCGACCTCGACCCGCAGGGCAATGCCTGCACCGCGTTCGACGTCGACCACTTCCAGGGCACCCCCGGGACGTACGAGGTCCTGGTCGAAGGCGCCGCGCTCGAGGACGTCGTCGTGCCGGTCCCGAAGCTCGATGGGCTCGAGCTCGTGCCGGCGACCATCGACCTGGCCGGCGCCGAGGTCGAGCTGGTCGAGGAGGACGGTCGTGAGCAGCGTCTGAAGGAGGCGCTCGCCAAGTCTCCCCGCGTGGGTGACGGGGAGGACCGATGGGACTACGTCCTCATCGACTGCCCGCCCTCGCTGGGTCTGCTCACGGTCAACGCGCTCGTCGCGAGCACCGAGGTGATGATCCCGATCCAGGCGGAGTACTACGCGCTGGAGGGTCTCGGCCAGCTCCTCAAGACCGTCGAGATGGTGCGTGCCGCGCTCAACCCGACGCTGAAGGTCTCCTCGATGCTGATCACGATGTACGACGCCCGCACCCGCCTCGCATCGCAGGTCGCCGAGGAGGTGCGCGAGCACTTCGGTGACACGGTCATGCGCACCTTCATCCCCCGCGCTGTGCGCGTGTCCGAGGCGCCGTCCTTCGGGCAGACGGTGATGACGTACGACCCCGGTTCGCCGGGTGCGCTGAGCTATCTCGAGGCCGCCAAGGAGCTCGCCAAGCAGGGCGAGCAGGGATGACTGAGCTTGTCGAGATCGCCAGCAATTCAGGCGGAACATCGGTGGTCGAGCTTGTCGAGACCACCCGCAAAGCAGCAGAGAACTGACATGAAGAATCCCGGTGGTCGAGCTTGTCGAGACCACCATCAGCAGCATGGAACTGACATGGGGGACATCCAGATATGAGCAAGCAGCCGCCGAAGCGTGGTCTCGGACGAGGTCTGGGCTCGCTGATCCCGACCGCTCCGCCTCCCGTCGGAAACGAGTCGACGGACAGCGCTTCTGTCCAGCTGGACGTCCGTCATTCGGACCTTTCCGCTGGAGCGACTTCTGGCCCATCCGTGGACCCTGGGTCCACCGACCCGGCGGAAGGCCGCCAGATCGAGAATTCGGATCTGGCGCCCGTCGACGGCGCATATTTCGCCGAACTTCCGGTCAAGCAGATCCATCCCAACCATGTGCAGCCTCGTCAGGTCTTCGACGAGGAAGCGATGGGTGAACTGGTCCATTCGATCAATGAGATCGGCCTTCTCCAGCCCATCGTCGTCCGGAAAGTGGCAACAGACTCCTACGAGCTGGTCATGGGTGAGCGCCGCTGGCGTGCCACCCAGAAGGCGGGCCTCGATGTCATCCCGGCCATCGTCCGCGAGACCGACGACACCGACATGCTCCGGGACGCGCTCCTGGAGAACCTGCACCGCTCACAGCTGAACCCTCTCGAAGAGGCGGCCGCCTACCAGCAGCTGCTCAACGACTTCGAGTGCACCCACGACGAGCTCGCCCAGCGGATCGGCCGATCGCGGCCGCAGATCTCCAACACGATCCGGCTGCTGAAGCTCTCTCCGTCGGTCCAGCGGAGGGTCGCTGCCGGCGTGCTCTCGGCCGGTCACGCTCGGGCTCTGCTCGCGGTCGACGGTGAGGCCCAGCAGGACAAGCTGGCGCAGAAGGTGGTGGCGGAGGGCATCTCCGTACGTGGCCTCGAGGAGATCGTCGCCCTGGGCGATCCGGACGGTGACGCCTTCGCCACGCCGCGCGTCCGGAGGGCCAAGCCGAATGCTCCTGGGCTCAAGGAGATCTCCGACCGGCTCTCGGACCGCTTCGACACCCGGGTCAAGGTCGATCTGGGCCGCTCCAAGGGAAAGATCACCGTCGAGTTCGCCACGCTGGACGACCTGCGCCGGATCGTCGAGCTGATGTCTCCGCCGGCTGACGAATCCATTTAGACATCAAGCGATAAAGCGTTTTGTCGACAAATCGCCAGAGAGATTTCAGGGACGGCTCTCGACAAGCTCGACCACCGGTGACCCCGGTCATCGAGCTTGTCGAGATGACTCCCCTTGAGCGGGGCGATCGAGCTACTGCGTGTTAGTCGACGGGTGCTCAGCGCCGCGGATCGGAAGACCAGGGATCGGGCCGGTGGCACCGAACGTCTCCAGGAGCTCCATCTCGGCCTCGATGACGCCCGCCAGGCGGCGTACGCCTTCCCGGATCCGCTCCGGGGTGGGATAGCAGTAGGAGATCCGCATCGAGGAGGCACCGAATCCGTCGGCGAAGAAGCCGGTGCCGGGGACGTACGCGACTCGCGCGGTGACCGCGCGGGGGAGCATGGCCTTGCAGTCGATGCCGGCGGGGAGCGTCAGCCAGACGAAGAAGCCGCCGTCGGGCTTGGTCCAGGTGCAGGCCGCGGGCATGTAGTCCTCGAGCGCGTCGAGCATGGCGTCGCGGCGCTCTCGGTACATCTCCCGCATCTGCTTGATCTGGCCCTGCCAGTCGTGGTTGGAGAGGTAGGCGGAGACGGCCATCTGGTTGAACGGCGGCGGACAGAGCGTCGCGGACTCCTGGGCGAGGACGAGCTTCTCGCGGATCGCGGAGGGGGCCAGCGCCCAGCCGACGCGAAGGCCGGGGGAGAACGTCTTGGAGAAGGAACCGAGGTAGATGACGCCGGGGTCCTGGGCGCGCATCGCCGGGCGCGGTTCGTCGTCGAAACCGAGGAGACCGTAGGGGTTGTCCTCGAGGACGAGGACGTCGTGGCGCCGGCAGATCTCGAGGATCTCGGTGCGGCGCGCGGGCGTCATGGTGACGCCGGTCGGGTTCTGGAAGTTCGGGATCGTGTAGAGGAACTTGACCTTGCGGCCCGAGGCCTTGGTGGAGACGATCGCCTGCTCCAGGGCGCTCGGGATGAGGCCCTCGGAGTCGACCTCGGCGTGCACCACGTCGCACTGGTAGCCCTTGAAGACGCCCAGAGCGCCGACGTACGAGGGTGCCTCGCAGATCACCACGTCGCCGGGGTCGCAGAAGACGCGGGTGACCAGGTCGACGGCCTGCTGGGAGCCGACGGTGACGACGACGTCGTCCGGGTGGGCTTCGATGCCCTCCAGGCGCATGACCTCGCAGATCTGCTCACGCAGGACGGGGTCGCCCTGGCCACCGCCGTACTGCAGCGCGGTCGGGCCCTGCGTCAGGATGAGGTCCTGGATCGATTCGCCGACCACGTCCAGCGGGAGGCTGGAGATGTTGGGCATGCCACCGGCCAGCGAGACGACCTCCGGGCGCGCTGCGACTGCGAAGAGAGCTCGCACCTCCGAGACCGTCATGCCTGCCGTGCGGGCGGCGTAGCGGTCGGCGTACGGATCGAGGCGGGATGATGTTGCGCGCTGGGGAAGATCAGTCATGGTGTCACCATCATGAAGGATCGCATACGCTGGTAACAGACCCTTAACCGAGTATCAAGGGTGAGACATGGCACGCCGCATTCTTCCGCTGACGCTGGACCTCTTCGCCGAGGTCCCGGCGCCGTGCCGGGCCTGTCTGTTCTGGGAGCGTGACCCCGTCGGCCATCGCCGCGTCGACGCGTCGCAGACGATCGCGCTCAAGGAGGCGTGGATCTCCGAGGTGCTTCGCGAATGGGGGTCGTGCGGCCGGGTGGCCGTGGTGGACGGTACGCCGGCGGGATTCGTGCTCTACGCACCGCCGGTCTTCGTCCCGAGGGTGGCCTCGTTCCCGTCCGGACCGGTCTCCGCCGATGCGGTCCTGATGACCACGGTCTGGATCGACCCGCGTCGCGCCGGCGGCGGGATCGGCCGCATGCTCGTCCAGGGAATGGCTCGTGACCTGGTGCAACGCGGTCAGTTCCGGGCGATCGAGGCCTTCGGGGACGTCGGGCCGTTGAGCGGCATCCATGGCCGGCGCTGTGCCGCCCCGGCCGACTTCCTGGGGCGCGTGGGATTCAAGACCTACCGCGACCACCCGACCGTGCCGCGGATGCGGATGGACCTGAAGCAGACCGTCACCTGGATCGACGACTTCGAGACGGCGTGGGAGCGGCTGCGGGAGGTCGTACGTCCTCGGAGCCATCCGTCGCCTGCCTCCACGGAGCTGCACCGCGACGGCGAGTGATTGTTTCCCGTGAAACGTGGTGGTCGAGCGGTGGTCGAGCTTGTCGAGACCACCGACTTCAAATGACGATGGCGCGCCACTGTGACAGTGGCGCGCCATCGTGTGACAGCTGGTGTCAGTGTCAGCCGATGAACTCCTGCAGCTCCTTGAGGAGCGCGGCCTTCGGCTTGGCGCCGACGATGGACTTCACGACCTCGCCGTTCTGGTAGACGTTGATGGTCGGGATGCCGGTCACGCGGTAGTTGGAGGGGGTGACCGGGTTCTCGTCGACGTTCATCTTGGTGAAGGTGACCTTGTCACCGTGCTCGCCGGCCAGCTCCTCGAGGATCGGGGAGACCTGGCGGCACGGGCCGCACCACTCGGCCCAGAAGTCGACCAGAACGGGCTTGTCGGACTTCAGGACGGTCGAGTCGAACTCGGCGTCGGTCACGGCGGTCATGTTGTCAGCCACGATGGGTTCCTTCTCGGTAGGGACGTGTTTGGGGAGGTCTGTGGAGAGAACGCTTGGCCTGTGTCGCACATTCCCGGGCGCCCGGTCATCGAGCTTGTCGAGATGACGACCACAGTAGGCGCGAAGATCAGGCCGAGACGGCAGCCGCCTCGGCGTGGGCCTGGTGGGCGAGGAACTTCTCCGCGTCGAGCGCGGCCTGGCAGCCGGTGCCGGCAGCGGTGATCGCCTGGCGGTAGACGTGGTCGACCAGGTCGCCGGCGGCGAAGACGCCCTCGATGTTGGTGGCGGTGGAGCCCTCCTTGGTCAGGACGTAGCCCTCGTCGTCGAGGTCGACCTGGCCGGTGAGCAGTTCGGAGCGCGGGATGTGACCGATCGCGATGAACAGGCCGTTGCACTCGAGTTCACGAAGCTCGCCGGTCTTGGTGTCCTTGACGGTGATGCTCTCCACGGAGAGCTCGCCGTTGATCGACTCGACCACCGAGTTCCAGGCGATCTCGAGCTTCGGGTCGGCGAAGGCGCGCTCCTGCATGATCTTGGAGGCGCGCAGCTCGTCGCGGCGTACGAGCAGGGTGACCGAGGAGCCGAAGCGGGTCAGGAAGAGGGCCTCCTCCAGCGCCGAGTCACCTCCGCCGACGACCACGATGGGCTTCTGCCGGAAGAAGAAGCCGTCGCAGGTCGCACACCAGGAGACGCCCTTGCCGGAGAGCTCGTCCTCGCGCGGCAGGTCGAGCTTCTTGTAGCCCGAGCCGGTCGCCAGGATGACGGCCTTCGCGTAGTGGGTGTCGGTGGCGGTCTTGATGACCTTGACCGGCCCGGTGAGGTCCATCTCGACCACGTCGTCGGGCTCGAGCTCGGCACCGAAGCGCTCGGCCTGGGCACGCATCTCGTCCATCAGCGCGGGACCCATGATGCCGTCACGGAAGCCGGGGAAGTTCTCCACCTCGGTGGTGTTCATCAGCGCACCGCCGGCGGTCACCGAGCCCTCGAAGACGAGCGGCTGCAGTCCGGCGCGGGCGCTGTAGACGGCTGCGGTGTAGCCCGACGGGCCGGAGCCCACGACGATCACGTTGCGGGGGTCGGTCGGGGACGACGGGGTCGGCATCTAGAGGCTCCTCAGGTGTGGCTGGCGAACTGCACAACAGATCGTAGGCCACGTACATTCCTGGGCTCCGAACGCCGAGACGTCGCCCGCGTCGGCCGAGGCGTCACGTACGTCGGTCGAAGTGGCACCGGCGTGACATCTCGGCCGACGGGGGTGACTTCTCGGCCGACGTAGCTGACGTCTCGGCCGACCGGGGCGACGCTTCGTCAGGAGACGGGGGCGCCGAGGACCTCGATCTCCTTGACCTCGGCACGGAAGCCTTCGGAGGTCTGAGGGAGCCCGGTGATCCAGACGAGTACGTAGCTGCCTTCCTGACCGCCGTCGAGCTTGATCTCGCCCTCGGTTCCGATGCTGCCCTTGGCAGCGGGCTTGCCGCTGGGGTCGCCGGTCCACGGTGAGTCGCCGACGTAGACGCTGATGTCGGTGGGCTCGCCGATCATCCGGAACTTCAGGGAGTCGACCGCGTAATCGCCCTTGAGGTTGAGGACGACGCCGACGCCCGGCTTCAGCGAGCGCGGGCCGTCACCGATCTGGTCGTTGTAGTTCGAGGTGCGCCAGTTCGTGACGGGATCGTCCTTGCCGTCCACCACGCCCGCGACCAGGTCGGGGTATTCGCTCGGCGGGTCGCCGTGGGGGTCGAGGTCCTTGGCGGTGATGCCCTTGATGACGGTCGGCTTGGCCGCCGCGGGGTTGTCGCCGCCGTTGTTGCCGGTGCCGGGGTTCTCGGCGGTGGTGCTGGGGTCGTCGTCGAGGATGTTCCAGGCGATCGAGCCGGCGATGAGGACCAGCACGATGAGGGCGACGCCCATCGCGACGCGGAGCCAGTTGGTGCCCGGCTTCCGGTTGTAGTCCGGCTCCTCGGCGATCGGTACGTTGGCGCCGGTCCAGGGGCCCTGCCAGCCGTTGTAGGAGGCATCCGGAGCCACCGGCCGGCGGGCCGCAGGAGGAGCCTGCTGGGGACGCTGTGGCGCCACATAGCCGGGGGTCTCATCGGCGAAGAGCGGCTTCGACGGGGTCGGGTCCTGCATCGGCGGCGGGGACGACGGCCGCTGGCGCTGGGGGCGCACGACATCAGGGGCCACGCCGATGGCGTTGGCCGCGGCCGGCGCCTCGACCGGCTCGAGCTCGGTCGGCGGGGCCATCGCCTGGGTGTCCTCGTCGAGGGCGGCGGGACGGCTGATGGGAGCGGTGGGCTCGCCGGAGAAGCCGGCAAGCGCGGAGTGGAGCTCGGCGGCGGTCAGCGGCGGCATGTCGGCACCGCTGCCCAGCACCCGGTCGCACAGGTCGTCGAGCGGACGCGGGACGCCGGCGCGTACCTGCCGGGGGCGCAGCACGCGGCCGTGGTCGCGGGGTGCGGGAGGCATCGAGGACAGGGTCTCACCGGCCCACTTGCCGGTCAGGGCGGCGTAGAGGACGCCGACGGCGTCGACCCGGTCGCGGCGCTGGGAGTCGCGGGTGTCGGGGTCGATCCCGTGCAGCGCGGCGTCGACACCGAAGCCGATCACGCGCACCGCGCCGAGGTCGTCGAGCAGGACGGCCTCGGGGTTGAGCCGGCCGTGGGCATGGCCCTGGTCGTGGGCCAGGACCAGCAGGTCGGCGACCTCGGAGGCGATCCAGGCGGCCTGCTGCGGCGGCAACGGGCCACCGGCGGCCAGCGCGTTCTCCAGCGACGCGCCCTCGCCCCACTCGTTGACGACGTACGCCACCTGGTCGGTCTGGGCGGCATCGAGGACGCGCAGCATCCGGGGGTCACCGACGGCGGCGGAGTTGCGGGCCGCAGCCATCAGGCGCGGAGCGCGCTCGTCACGGGCATCGAGGACGTGCACGGCAACCGGACGACCGAGCACCGCGTCCTGGGCGCGCCAGAAGCGTCCCTCGCGGGACTCGCTCAGCAGATCCGTCAGCTGGTATCTGCCGGCGAGGACGTCGCCTGATTGCGTGAACTCCATATCGGACCCATTCTTTCAGACCGTGCCAGACAGTGCGGAGGCTGATCCGATGGTGGTCAACGACGCAGCCGTCGGGCAACCTGTTGAACCATCACGGTGATCTCCTTGACCTGGGCAGCCTGCGCCCCGAGGAGCAGCATGCCGAGATGCAGCGCCCCGACGATAGCGGCACCGATCAAGGCCAGCACTATCGTCGGCTCGTCGTTGATCAGGCCCAGGCCGGTGCGCAGCAGCCACGCGGCAGCGGCCGCGACGACCGTCACCATGACGAGCCGGGCGAGGAACCCGAGCAGCCCCCGGCCGTCCAGGTCGCCGAGGGTGCGCTTGAGCACGACGTACGAGACGACGGAGCCGACCAGGTAGGACAGCGAGTAGGCGCCGGCCAGCGCCGCGGCGGTGTGCTCGGCGGAGAACGACCGGGTCAGCAGCAGCGCGGCGACGATGTTCGTGGTCGCGACCGAGCACTGGATGAAGAAGACGGTGCGGTTCTGCTCCAGCGAGTAGAAGCCGCGCAGCAGCAGGTAGTGGATCGTGAAGAAGACCAGCCCGGCCGCGAAGACCGAGAGCGTCGGGGCGTACGTCTTGAACGCGTCCGCGCCGGCGCCGTAGCTGAACAGGATGTGGGCGATGTCCTCGGAGAGCACCGGCAGCAGCGCGGCGATCGGGATCACGATGGCCAGCGCGTTGCGCAGCTGCTTCGAGAGCGTACGTCCCAGCTCGGGCAGCTCGCCGGCGGCGCCGTGGCGCGACAGGATCGGCAGGATCGCCGTCGCCAGCGAGACCGTGATGATCGAGTGGGGCACCTGGGTGACCAGGAAGCTGTTGGAGTAGACCGTGTAGCCGGTACCGCCAGCGGTCGATCCTGCGTTGGAGAGCTTCGTCACGATCGTGTACGCCACCTGGTTCACGACCACGAAGAGCACCGTCCAGATACCCAGCTTCGCGGTCTGGGAGAGCCCGGCTCCGCGGAAGTCGAAGCGGGGGCGGAAGCGTACGCCGGCCTTGCGCAGCACCGGCAGGAGCAGCAGGAACTGCAGCGCGATGCCGAGGGTGGAGCCCAGGCCCAGCAGGGTCTCCTGGCCGGTTGTGTAGCCGCCGGTGGAGGAGGGACCGAAGACGACCAGATAGACCACGAGGGTCGAGATCGCGATGACGTTGTTGGCGATCGGTGCCCACATCATCGGCCCGAAGCTGCCGCGGGCGTTGAGCACCTGTCCGACCAGCACGAACATCCCGTAGAAGAAGACCTGCGGCAGACACCAGCGAGCGAAGTCGATGGTCGACTCGAGCTGGTCCGCGTGCTCGGGCGTGTACATGTCGGCGTCGAGGTACACGCGCATGAGCAGCGGCGCCCCGAGCACCAGGAGGATCGTGACGACACCGAGGAAGAGCCCGGCGAGCGTGATGATCCGGTCGGTGTAGGCAGCGCCGCCGTCCTCGTCGTTCTTCTGCGCCTTGACCAGCTGCGGCACGAGCACCGCGTTGAACACGCCGCCCGCCAACAGGATGTAGAGCATGTTGGGGACGGTGTTGGCGATGTTGAAGACGTCGGCGTGCAGCCCGGAACCCAGGGCCGCGACCAGCAGCGCCGAGCGGATGAACCCGCTGGCCCGCGAGAACAGCGTCCCCGCGGCCATCACCGCGCTGTTGGCCAGGACCGAGCTTCCGCCGGACTTCTGCTCGGTGGCTGTCACAGGACTCCCGTCGTACGTGCCTTCTTGGCCTTCATGATGCGCCGGGTGAGTCGCACGGCGATCGCCGCGAAGAGTAGCGCGCAGCCGGTCCCGACGAACCACCAGATCACCCCGCTCACCTGCGAGGGGCGGATCGGGACGGAGGCGTGGGCGCCCAGCGGGTTGCCCTTGGTGTCGGTGACGACGATCAGGGCGGTGTGGGTGCCGGTGTCGTCCATGCTCGCGGCGAGGTTGAAGCTGGCCTTCGAGTTGGCGTCGAGCTGGATGGGCTCGGAGGTCGCGACCCGCAGCGACTCGTCGGTCATCGCGTCCAGCCGCACCGTGACCGGCTCATCGAGCTCGTTGCTCAGGGTGACCTGGAACTCGCCGCCCTTCATGCTGGAGAGGATCACCTTCGGCGGTACGGCCACGGTGATCGAGCTCAGCTGGGCGCTGACCTCGCTCAGCGCGTTGGCGGCCGAGTCGGTGTCGCCCTTGCGGGCGGAGTAGGAGGTCGTGGTCAGGGCCTCGCTGACGATGTCGGAGGAGATCTCGTCGTTGTGGGTCAGGACCCGCTGCAGCAGCGTGCCGGCGTCGATGAGCTCGTTGGCGGTGCCGATCCGGTCGGCGGAGATCTCGGCCTTCATCTCGCGGCGGGGGTAGCGGAGCTTGTCGGTGGTGATCGACGTCGCCTGGTGACCGGCGACCGCCTCGGTCAGGGTCGAGGACGAGATCCAGGCGGCCTTCTGCCACGGGTCGACGAACGAGGCCGGGGTCTGGGGCGGGTGCCAGCCGTCGGGGAGCACCGCCACGAGAGGCTTCCCGGAGCCGCGGAGCAGGGCCGCCTCGGCGACCAGACGCTGGCGCACCGAGATCGCGTCGATGGGGTCGTTGGGTCCGGGCCCGCCGCGGGCGGCGCCGGAGGAGGTCACGATCATCTGATGGCCGTCGAGGTCGGCGATGACCGGTGCGGTGCCACGGAACATCCGGTCGCTGACCAGGTTGACCGCCCCCGGCTCGAGCAGGTTGACCGCGGCGCGGTCGAGGTAGCCGGTCGGCGGAGCGACCGCCGAGGTCGCCTTGATGCCGAGCTCGGCGAGCGCCTGAGCGGTCTTCTCGCGAGCGGTGGCCAGCAGGTCGGGGTCGGTGGTGGCGAGCGCGGACAGGTCGGGGTCGGCGTAGGGGAGGGCGAGCAGGTCGTGGCCGGCGAGCGCGTCCTCGAGGCGGCCCAGCCAGACCGTCGCGGCCTTCTGCGCGGCCTCGGCCTCTTCGTCGATCGCCTTCTCGGCGTCGGTGTCGGGGCTCGACGTGGGGCTCGGCAGCAGCCCGGACGCGGACGGTGACGCGCTCTGGCTCCCGCTCTCCTCCGGCTCCTCCCCACCCTCGTCCGTCGGTGCCAGGTTGCGGGCGGGGTTGCCCTCGGCGAGGTTGCGTACGGCATCGATGAGAGCCGGGTCGATGGCCCAGGTCAGGTTGGGCATCTCGGTGCCGGTCTCGAGCATCCGGAAGAGACGTCCGCCGGCGCTCAGGTCACGGGTCCAGCCCGGGAGGTAGTTCACGCTGCCGTCGGCGTTGTAGACCACACTGCGCCGTAGCGGCATCACCAGCGAGACCTTCTCGGCCTTGGCCCGCTTGTTGGGCTCCTTGACCAGCGGCAGGAAGGTGCGGGCCCGGCCGTCGGCGGTGGTGGGCGTGGTGGCGCCCAGCGCGTGGACGCCGAACCAGTAGACGCCCGGCTCGGTGACGTGCAGGAGCTTGCGCGGCACCGTGAGTGACCAGGAGTAGGTCTCGCCGGGCGCGAGGTCGGGGATCGTGGCGTACGTCCCCTCGGTCACGATCCGCTCGCCGACCAGCGCGTCCCCGGGCAGGTCGGCGGCCTCGGCCAGCTCCTTGGTGGTGGTCATCGGCGTGTCGCCGATGAACGGGTAGATCTTGACCCCGTTCCACTCCTCATCGGTGGTGTTGACGACCTTGCCGCGCACCGTGATCCGGCCCTTGGTGCGGCCGTCGAGGCTGACCGTGTCGAGCTGGTCGATGCTCACCTTCAGCGGGTCGGCCTCGGCGGCCTCGTCGTCGGCCTGCGCGGGCGCCGGAAGCATCAGCAGCAGGGGTGAGAGCAGCGCCAGGACGAGTGCGGCGGTGACTCGCCCACGTGGCCGTGGCGGCCTCGCCTGATGCTGGCGGACTGGCATGACTTCGAGAATATCTTTCCGGGGGTGCGGTCCTCGTAGACTGCGGCGTTGTGTCCGACAGCCAGCTTCCCCCGATCAGCGTCGCCGATGTTCAGCGATCGGTGACTGCTGAACTGGACCGTATCGCACCGGTGATCGACTCTCTCGGAGAGGCCTTCGCTGCAGACGGTCACGAGCTGGCCCTGGTCGGCGGACCCGTCCGCGACGCGATGCTCGGACGCCCCCACAACGACCTCGACTTCACCACCTCGGCCCGTCCCGAGGAGACCGAGAAGATCCTGCGTACGTGGGGCGAGGCGCTGTGGGACATGGGCCGCGACTTCGGCACCATCGGCACCCGCAAGGGTCCCTGGCAGGTCGAGGTCACCACCTACCGCTCCGAGGCGTACTCGGCCGACTCCCGCAAGCCGGCGGTGGCCTACGGCACGTCCCTGGCCGACGATCTCGTACGCCGCGACTTCACCGTCAACGCGATGGCGGTGCGGCTGCCGGGCCGTGAGGTCGTCGACCTCTACGGCGGTGTCGTCGACCTGGCGACCCGGGTGCTCCGGACCCCGGGGACCCCCGAGGACTCCTTCTCCGACGACCCGCTGCGGATGATGCGGGCGGCGCGGTTCGCCGCACAGCTCGGCTTCGAGGTCGCCCCCGAGGTCGTCGCTGCCATGACCGACATGGCCGAGCGGATCTCGATCATCTCCGCCGAGCGGGTCCGGGACGAGCTGGTGAAGCTGATCTGCGCGCCGTTCCCGCGCCGTGGCCTCTCGCTGCTGGTCGAGACCGGCCTCGCCGACCTGGTGCTGCCCGAGCTGACCGCGCTGCGGATGGAGCGCGACGAGCACAACCGCCACAAGGACGTCTACGAGCACACCCTCACCGTGCTCGAGCAGTCGATCGACCAGGAGGCGCGCCTCGGTGGCGGGCCCGACTTCGTCTCGCGGTTCGCGGCGCTGATGCACGACGTCGGCAAGCCGCGCACCCGTCGGTTCCACGACGATGGCACGGTCTCGTTCCACCACCACGACGTCGTCGGCGCCAAGATGACCCGCAAGCGGATGAAGGCGCTGCGCTTCTCCAACGACGAGATCGAGGCGGTCTCCTCGCTCGTCGAGCTGCACCTGCGCTTCCACGGCTACGGCGACGGGGAGTGGACCGACTCCGCGGTCCGTCGTTATGTGAGGGACGCCGGCGACCAGCTCCAGCGGCTGCACGTGCTCACCCGCGCCGACTGCACCACCCGCAACCGCCGCAAGGCCGACCGCCTCGCCCGCACCTACGACGCCCTCGAGGCCCGCATCGAGCGGATCTCCGAGGAGGAGGAGCTCGCCGCCCTCCGCCCCGCGCTCGACGGCAACCAGATCATGTCGCTGCTCGGGATCTCGCCGGGGCGTGAGGTCGGGGCTGCGTACAAGTTCCTCATGGACCTGCGTCTCGACGAGGGGATCCTCTCCGAGGACGAGGCCGCCAAGCGTCTCCTGGACTGGTGGGCCGAGCGCTCCGCATAGTCCGTTCGGGCTATGTCGCTCGGCGTGGTTCGGTCTTAACGTAAACCCGCGCGCCGTGAGGCTGTCCGGTGCTGCGTGAGCCCGTCGGCTCGCCCCACCGAGCTCGAAAGTCTCACATGCGTCTTCTCTCTCCGGCGTACGTCGTCGGCGGTCTCCTCCTGTCCGGCGTGATGGCTGTCGGACTTGCCTCCGCCGGAGCAGCGGACACAGAAGCCGCCGTCTGTCACGGTCTTCCGGTCACGATCGACCTCAACACAGCAGCGGACGCCACTGCCACCGAGGGGGCAGACGTCATCCTCGGTACGCCCGGCGACGACACGATCAACGCGCTCGGTGGTGACGACACGGTCTGCGGTGGCGAGGGTGACGACAGGCTGTTCGGCGAAGACGGCGACGACACGCTCGTCGGTGGTGCCGGGAACGACAGCATCGGCGACGGCGTCATCGAGGCCTGCGAAGGCGGTGGGAACGTGTACGTCGGTGGCGACGGTGACGATTCCATTCAGGTGAACTGCCACAGCCTGGACGGGAATACCCGCACCGTTCTGCCCGGCGCCGGAAATGACCTCGTGACCTGGCCGTACGTAGGTGATGAGATCGGCGCTGACACCAACTATCTGTCCTACGCGGATGTCGCCGGCCCGGTGGAGATCGACCTGAACCCGGTCGAGGTAGACGGCCGCATTGTCGTCAAGGTCACCGGTGGAGCCGGCACCGACTTCATCCGGGCCGCGCGTGACGGTGCCGCGCCTCGCGTCCGTTTCGTGATCGGCAGCCAGGGTGACGACACGATCACCGGGACCGACCTGACCGAAGCGCCGAGCTCGTGGAAGGCGGTCGAGGAGCTCAACGGGGGTCCTGGCGCGGACACCATCCACGGCGGGGCCGGCCGAGACTTCCTGAGCGGCGACGCCGGTGCCGATCGTCTCCACGGTGACGCCGGTGCCGACGCGCTCCACGAGGGCGACCTCGGTGACGGGTTCGACCCGGAGGTGGCCGACGACCAGCTCTTCGGCGGAGCAGGCGACGACAAGGCCTACGTGGGCATGGGCGATGACGTCACCGATCTCGGCGACGGCCGCGACGAGATCACCTACGCGTTCTCACCCGTGGCTGCCACGGTGTCGTTGAGGACGACCACCGCTCAGGACACCGGTCTGGGGCGCGACTCCGTCTCCGGCGCGGAGGTCGTGACTGGTTCCCGCTTCGTGGACACCCTCGCTGCCGGCGTCGGCGGCTCGACCCTCTCCGGTGGAGAGGGGAAGGACCAGTACATCGGTGGGCCGGGCGATGACACCTTCGACGACAACCAGGCATCTATCTCGTACGCGGCCGCACCCGGCCCGGTCACGATGACGCCGAGCTCTTTCGCCCAGGACCGGATGACCGTCGTCGGGCAGGGAACAGACACCTTCAACGTGTGGACCGTCTCAGGTCAGGACTGGAGCCTGATCGGGTCGGCGTACGACGACGTCGTCGAGGCCGGATTCTTCTGTGATGTTGCAGGCGGCAACGGGGATGACCGGTTCATTCCCGGACAGCGTCTCTACTGTGACGAGTACGCCGTTTCCGGAGGAGAAGGGGACGACCTCCTGGAGTTCCAGGTCGACGACTATCGGGTGAGCTACTGGTCCGCGAGGTTCGACGGTGGCTCCGGCCTGGACATGGCCTCGTTCGCGAAGGTCTCGGGATGGGTCGAGTACACGGTTCCGGCCGGGGTGGAAGGCGTCATCGGTTCAGCGGGTTACGACCGACTCACCGGAGACCTGAGGGCGAACCGGATCGAGGGCGGCCCCGGTGACGACCAGATCTTCAGTGGCGCCGGCAACGATGTGATCGACGGCGGCGCAGGTGCCGACACCGTCCACGGTGAGGCGGGAGACGACTCGGTCACCGGATCGGCGGGACTCGACGATCTCGACGGAGGCGACGGCAACGACCGTGTCGATGGTGGCGCCGATGCGGACACCGTACGCGGCGGCATCGGCGACAACACTCTGATCGGTGGGCTCGGCGGCGACCTCCTGGAGGGCAACGCGGCGAAGGACTCCATCTCCGGTGGCGATGGGAACGACACCGTGAGGTCAGGCGCCGGCAACGACATCGTCGACCTGGGCGCGGGCGGCGACACCGTCTATGCGGGCGAGGGGAACGACACCGTCACGGCCGGGGCCGGGAACGACGTCATCCACGGTGACGCCGGCGACGACCGTCTCGATCCCGGCACGGGGGTGGACTCGGTGTTCGGCGAGATCGGCAACGACACGATCCTCGGCGGCGCCGCGGTCCCCATCGGTGGGCAGGGCGATGCGGTGTCCGGTGGCTCCGGGACGGACACGGTCACCTACTCCTCGGCCAAGGCCGGCGCACGTGCGTGGATGAAGGCCGACTACTTCACCGCGGATGCCGACTCTCTCGCTGAGGTCGAGTCGATGATCGGGAGTCCGTACTCTGACGACCTCCGCGGCGACCATCTCGCAAACCGGATCTCTGGAGGCTCCGGCAACGACCACATCGAGGCGTTCGGCGGCAAGGACGTGATCTCGGGCGGCGACGGCAACGACAGCATCGACCCCGGTGCGGGCGACGACGTCGTCAGTGGAGCGAGCGGCACGGACACGGTCGCCTACGGCAGCGCCTCGAAGACCGGGGTTCGAGTCACGCTCGCCTCGACGGCGGCCCAGAACACCGGCGGCTCCGGCTACGACCGGATCAGCATGGTCGAGAACCTGACCGGATCGTCGGCCAAGGACGTCCTCACCGGCTCGTCCGCCGGCAACGTCATCAACGGCTCGTACGGCGATGACACGATCAGCGGTGGCCTGGGCGCCGACAAGCTGGTCGGTGGGTCGGGCACCGACACCGTGACGTACGCCAGCGCGGGAGCGCGCGTGGCCGCTTCGCTGACGCGTGCGATCGGCGGAGCGGGCACCGACGCGCTGAGCGGATTCGAGATCCTGACGGGAAGTCGCTACGACGACAAGCTCGAGGGGAATGGCGCGAGGAACGTGCTCCAAGGTGGCGGCGGTCGTGACGTCCTCTATGGCTACGGCGCTGACGACCGCCTCTACGGCGGGAGCGGGCCCGACAGGCTCAACGGCGGATCAGGTCGGGACTACGGCAACGGTGGGGCGGGCGCCGACACCTCGACTTCGGTCGAGGTCAAGGTCAGCGTCGGCTGAGAACCCCAATTGACATCTGGGCGCCTACTGTCCATCGAGCCATACTGACGGTACGGTTCCGCGTATGACGACGATCACAGAGCTCGAGGCAACGACCGCCATCAACGCGACGCCGGCCCAGGTGTGGGCCGCGATCACGGACCTTCCGCGGATGGCTTCGTGGAGCCCGCAGGTGGTGAAGACCGTGGTGTTCGGCCAGGTCAAGGAGGGCGCCCGCTTCTTCAACATCAACCGCCAGGGCTGGAAGCACTGGCCGACCAACGCCAAGGTCGTACGGTTCACGCCGCACTCCGACTTCGCGTTCCGGGTCGCCGAGAACACGACGGTGTGGTCCTTCCAGATCGAGGAGACCGCCGAGGGTTCCCTGGTCACCCACCGCCGCGAGACCCCGGACGGCATCTCCGCGCTCTCCCGCTCGCTGACGAACGCCGTGCTCGGCGGTCAGGAGAAGTTCACCGAGGAGCTGCGTACGGGCATGGCGACCACGCTCGCCAAGCTCAAGGCCGACCTCGAGAGCTGACCGGCGTCAGGCGCGGGCCTTGGTCCAGCGGCGGACGGTGCTGGTGGAGACCCCCAGCTTGTCGGCCACCTTCGAGACCGGTGCGCCGGCTCGCACCAGGATCCGGGCAGCTTCGGACGCTTCGGAGGGCAGGTTGCTGAGCAGGTCCTCCTCCTCGTCCGGGAATGTGTCGGGGTAGTCCATCGCCGGCTCGGGGTCGGGGATGTTCTCCGGGAACGGGATGCGGTCCAGGAGGAGGGCGTCGGTGTCGGCGGGCTTGGTGACCGTGCGGCCGTTGCTGAACTGCGGTGCCATTCCGGCTCCGGGAGCCGCCTCGGCGGCGGTGCGCGCGGCGTCCGGCACCCGGCTCGATACCCGCTGGCGGGCATCGGGGGTGGCGAGGGCCGAGGCCATCTCGCGAGTGCGGGGCTCCCGCGACGGAGTCACCTCACGGGGTACGTCGGTGGCCGAGTCGGAGACTGCGTCGGCGGTCCGATCGAGGAGGATGCCGGTGGGCGCCTCGATGGCGCGGTCGGCACCGAGAGCGGGCGTGACGTGGGGAACCTGCTCCACGACCGGCACGCTGAGCGCCTCGTGCGCGTCGGGCAGGGTGATCGGCAGCCGGTCGGCCTGGCGGGTGCCCTCGGAGACCGCGGCGAACGCGTCGACCCACTGGGTGATCTGCTCGCGCATCGCCCCGGGCGCGACCGAGCGCAGCGCCACCGCCTCGGCGCGCCAGTAGCGCTTCTGTGCGCGCTCCAGCTTGCGGCGGGAGGAGCGCGTACGCTTCCGCAGCGCCGCGTCGCGAGCCCGCCGCCACTCGACCCGGGTGGCCAGGAGGGCATGCATCCGGGCGCCCATCCGCAGCTCTGACCAGGAGCGCTCCATGGCCAGGTGGCGGTCGCCGACGAGTGCCAGGTGCCACATCAGTGCGGCCAGCAGCGGAACGATGAACCGGAACGCCGCCGCCGTCGCGGCGTGACCGAGGTGGATCTCGTGCCAGCCGGCGAAGAACCCGGACGCGGCCGACAGCAGCCAGGTCAGGGTCAGCAGGGTCTGCGCCGGCCGGTCCTGCTGGGCGGCCTCGCGGGCCATCAGCGCCACCGTGACCAGCGACAGCTCGAAGACCCCGGCGAAGGCGTAGGCGTTGATCGCGCCCATGGCTAGCACGTCCCGCCCGAAGCCGACCATCGCGACGTACGCCGCGGCCGTGGAGATCAACGCGACCGAGACGGCGCCGAAGAGGATGAGGCCCCGGCCGTTTCCTGGGGAGCCCTTGCCTGCCGTGGTCGAGTCGTTGTCGGGACGCATCGTGGGGGTCTCCGGTACCTGAGGCGGTCGATCGTTCGGGCCCGGAGTCTAGGGGATGGAACACGTGTTCGAGATGTATGTCGATGGAGTGTTGACGAACCGTGTCATCTCCCAGGACATCGGTGACGGTTCTGCATCAGGACATCGGTGACACTTCCGTGGGGTTTGGTGGTGACACTTCGGTGAGTCCTTGCT
>NZ_JBITCR010000017.1:0-65523 GCF_044453405.1 Nocardioides sp. NPDC051685
CCCCACAACCCCCGAACCGTCACCCAAGTCCTGACACATCAACCGTCACCGATGTCCTGACGCAGAACTGTCACCGGAGTCCTGAGACATCACAAGTGTTGACGAACCGGGCAGAAATTCGGCCGCCGTGACCCTGGACACGGGGCTACAGTCCGGTCATGTCGAAGACGGCGGTGCGCCGCGTACTTTTCAAGTCGTTCTGGGCGGTGATCGGGCTGGTCGTCGCGGTCAGCCTCTTCAAGCTGGCCTTCACCGGGTCGACGCAGGACGCCGACGGCGCACCGCTCACGCCGACCGGGAAGATCCCGCCGGAAGAGGTCGTCGTCGAGAAGGGCACGATCTCCAACTCGCTCACGGTCGACGGGACGATCGTGATCGACAAGCCGGTCTCGGTCTCCAGCTCGGTCACCGGTGTGCTGGCCCACCGGTTCGCCGAGATCGGCGCCAAGGTGAAGAAGGGCGACAAGCTCTTCCAGGTACGCACCAAGGAGTCCGCCGAGGAGGCCGAACCCGTCGAGGAGCCTGCCGGTGAGGAGCCCGGGAAGGTCGATGACGCTGCCGGCGACGGCGATCGCGACGACGCACCGGTTGAGCCGCCGACGCCGAAGCCGGTCTATCACTGGTACACGGTCGTCGCGCCCGCCACCGGCATCGTCGGCAGCTACGCCGTCGACCTGATGGGAGACGTGGCCGAGGACGGGGTGGTCGTCTCGATCCGTCCCACGACCTTCCACGCGGTCGGTGCGATCTCGCCGCTGGACCGCTACCGGCTGGCCGGCAACCCCGACCGGGCGACGGTCACCATCGAGGGCGGCCCGAAGCCGTTCACCTGCACCCACCTGCGCATCGGCGACGCGGCGACCGAGACGATCACCAGCGACGCACCCGAGGGCGAGATGATGGAGGGCGACTCCGGGGGCGAGGGCGAGTCCGGCACGGGTGCCCGGATCAGCTGCCTGGTGCCGGAGAAGGTGACCGTCTTCGACGGTCTGACGATGACGATGACCATCGACGCGGGCAAGAGCGACGGCGACGTGGTCACCATCCCGGTCACCGCGGTCACCGGTCTGGTCCGCGAGGGCAGCGTCTGGGTCGTCGGTGAGGACGGCACCCCGACCGAGCAGCCGGTCAAGCTCGGCGTCACCGACGGCAAGGTCGTCGAGGTCACCAGCGGGCTGAAGCCCGGCGACTCGATCCTCCGCTACGTCCCGGGCTCGAAGGAGTCGGCCGGCGACAAGGGCGAGGGAATGGTCGAGGGCATGCCCGAGGGGGAGATGTGAGCTCGGAGGAGCTCCTCAGGCTCACCGGTGTGGCCCGCACGGTCGAGCTCCCCGACGGCGAGGACCTGCACATCCTGACCGGCGTCGACCTGCACGTACGCCGCGGCGACCACGTCGGCATCGTCGGCCGCTCCGGCACCGGCAAGTCCACGCTGCTGAACCTGCTCGGCCTGCTGGACCGGCCCACCGGCGGCACCCTGGAGTGGGCGGGCCGCAACGTCACCGACATCAGCAACCGGCAGGCCGCCCGGATCCGCGGGCGGGACGTCGGGTTCGTCTTCCAGCAGTTCAACCTGCTGCCGGGGCGTACCGCCCTGGAGAACGTGATGGCGCCGCTCCTCTACGCCTCGGGCAGGGAGTTCTGGCAGCGGCGCCGGATCGCGGCGGCGATGCTCGACAAGGTCGGGCTCGGCGACCGGCTCGACGCGATGCCGCAGTTCCTCTCCGGGGGTGAGCAGCAGCGCATCGCCATCGCCCGGGCCCTGGTCCGGACGCCGTCGGTCGTGCTCGCCGACGAGCCGACCGGCGCCCTCGACGTCGAGACCGGCGCGATGGTGATGAAGCTGCTCGACCAGGCGACCTACGACTCCGGGGCGGCGCTCATCACGATCACCCACGACCCGAACGTCGCCGCCCTGGCACGGCGGCGGTTCCGGCTCGCCGAGGGACGGCTGCACCCCCTGACCGAGGGGGCGATGGCGTGAGGACGGCCCTCGGACGTCTCGTCACAGGGCTGGCCGCGTCGACCGTCGAGGCGTGGCAGGAGCTGCGCATCCACAAGCTCCGGGTGCTGTTGTCGCTGGTCGGAGTGGCGGTGGCGGTCGCCTCGATCACCGCGACCGTCGCCGCCGGCCAGATCGCGAAGCAGATGTTCACCGAGTCCTACGAGACCGACGGGCGACCGGCCCACATCTCGATCATGGCCTACGACGACCGCAGCGGGACGCCGCTCCCTGTCGAGCGGGTCAGGCCCGCGTTCCAGACGGTCGCGGAGCGGTTCGACGTGACGTACGCGTCGGCGAGGCTCTCCGTCTACGACATCAAGGCGACCACCGCGAGCCGGAGCAAGCGGATCGAGCTGATGGGAGTCGACCCAGCGTACGCGGCCATCCACCGGGTGGTGGTGCCGCAGGGCCGTTGGCTGGAGGAGTCGGACGCGGAGCGCCTCTCGCCGGCGCTCGTGGTCGACGAGACGTTCCTGAAGAAGCTCGGCCTGCAGGGCACGCCGTTGCCGACGTCGGTGGACCTGAAGGGCCAGGGGATGTCGGTGACCGCCACGATCATCGGGGTGACGAGCCTGCGCGGCTACGGCACCCCACGTGCGTTCATGCTGGCCGACTCGATGGATCACTGGCAGTCCGGAGCGCCCATGGACGCCGCCTACGAGATGTGGGTGCCGGTGGAGGGCGCCGACCAGCTCGCCGGAGAGATCAACATGGCGATGCGTGCGGAGCTCCCGGGGCTCCAGGTGGATGCCCAGCGCGACGACTACATGGCGTGGGGAGGCGAGGATCCGATCGGCCCGATCAAGTGGGTGATCATCGGCATCGCCGGGATCATCCTGCTGCTCGGCGCGCTGAGCCTGCTCAACATCGCGCTGGTCACCATCCAGCAGCGGATCCGGGAGATCGGCATCCGGCGCAGCTTCGGCGCGACCACCGGGCGGGTCTTCTTCTCGGTGATGATGGAGAGCGTGGTGGCCACCGTGGTCGCGGGCGTGATCGGCGTGCTCCTGGCCGTGGCCGTCGTCAAGAACCCGCTGGTGGAGAAGTACGTCCTCCAAGGCATCGACGACGTCCCACCGTTCCCGCTCTCGGCGGCGTTCCTCGGCCTCGCCGTCGCGCTCGCGGTCGGCGCTGTCGCCGGCATCCTCCCGGCGATGATCGCCGCGCGGGTCAGGATCATCGACGCGATCCGCTTCTGACGCCGTGGACGAAATGCGACTGCCCCGGGTGCCAGGCACCCGGGGCAGGTCAGCGGCAGAGGGTCACTCGCCGCGGATGAACGCCTCCAGCTGAACGCGACCCTCGGTGTCCTCGATCTGAACCGGCGGGCTCTTCATGAGGTAGGCCGAGGCCGGGATGATCGGGCCGCCGATGCCGCGGTCCTTGGCGATCTTGGCCGCACGGACGGCGTCGATGATGATGCCCGCGGAGTTGGGCGAGTCCCAGACCTCGAGCTTGTACTCCAGGTTGAGCGGGACGTCACCGAACGCGCGACCCTCGAGCCGGACGTACGCCCACTTGCGGTCGTCGAGCCACTGCACATAGTCCGAGGGACCGATGTGCACATTGCGGTCGTCGATCTTGTCGGCCAGCTCGCCCTTGAGGTTCGAGGTGACCGCCTGGGTCTTGGAGACCTTCTTGGACTCCAGGCGCTCGCGCTCGAGCATGTTCTTGAAGTCCATGTTGCCGCCGACGTTGAGCTGGTACGTGCGGTCCAGCGCGACGCCGCGGTCCTCGAACAGCTTGGCCATGACGCGGTGGGTGATGGTGGCACCGACCTGCGACTTGATGTCGTCACCGACGATCGGGACACCGGCGGCCTCGAACTTCGCGGCCCACTCGGGGTCGGAGGCGATGAAGACCGGCAGCGCGTTGACGAACGCGACGCCCGCGTCGATCGCGCACTGCGCGTAGAACTTGTCCGCCTCCTCCGAGCCGACGGGAAGGTAGGAGACGAGGACGTCGACCTCCTTCTCGCGCAGGATCGAGACGACGTCGACGGGGTCGAGGCCGGACTCGGAGATCGTCTGCCGGTAGTACTTGCCCAGACCGTCGAGCGTGGGGCCACGCTGCACCTCGACACCCTTGAAGGGGACGTCGGCGATCTTGATGGTGTTGTTCTCGGAGGCGTTGATCGCCTCGGAGAGGTCCTTCCCGACCTTCTTGTCGTCGACGTCGAAGGCGGCGACGAACTCGACGTCAGAGACGTGGTAGTCGCCGAACGTGACGTGCATCAGGCCCGGGACACTGCCCGCCGGGTCGGCGTCCCTGTAGTACTCCACACCCTGGATCAGGGAGCTGGCACAGTTGCCGACTCCCGCGATTGCTACACGAACCGAACCCATCGGGGCTCCTTCCATACTTCCGGCCGGCTCACCGGCCAGAAGGTCATTTCTCGTTCTCTAGGCTGCTCTGCGCTGTGCGCGAGACGTCCGCTTCGTCGCGTACGCCATCGTCATCCCCCAGATCCCCCCGACCCGCTGCCTGCTCGTTGATCGCAGGCTTGGGGTTGCGCTCGGCATCGATCAGCGAGGAGAGCCATCGGACCTCCCGCTCGACCGACTCGACACCGTGACGCTGAAGCTCGCGGGCGTAGGAGTCGACCTCTTTCTGGGTCATGGCAAGCTCGCGTTGCACCCGGTCGAGCCGCTCCTGGAGGCGACTGCGACGTCCCTCGAGGACGCGGAGCCTGATCTCCATGTCGGTGCGACCGAAGAACGCGAACCTGATGTCGAAGTTGTCGTCCTCCCATGCCATCGGACCGACCTCGGACATGAGCTGGGTGAACTCACGTTCGCCGGCAGGCGTCAGCTGGTAGACGATCCGAGGACGCCGGGTCACCGGCGTGACGGTCTGCGCCATCTCTTCGATGAGGTGCTTGCGCAGCATCTTCTTCAGAGCCGGGTAGAGCGAGCCGTACGACAGCACTCTTCCCCAGCCGAGCATCAGGTTGAGCCGCTTGCGCAGCTCGTAGCCATGCATAGGCGACTCGTGCAGCAGCCCAAGGACTGCCAACTCGATCGTCTCTGCGCGACGTGCCATGCGACCTATCGTACCGATATATCCGAGACAGCAAATAGAGACCAAAGTCTTGTCTGATGACGCCTGGGAGACGCATTTCGATGCAACCGTCACCGAACTGTTGACGTCAGGTGACTTGGGGCGCGCTGGGCGTGGATGCAGGAGCGCTAGCGTCGATTGCGTACGCTGATGGCTGCCGTCCACCCACCTGAGGAACCACCCGGGGAGATGTTCGGCAAGCGTCGCGCGTCAGGTTGATGGGATTTCCTCGGGGGGATCCAGCGACGTCGGGGGATTGTCAGTGTCAGCCCGTCCGGTCACGTGCCGGGCAGTCACAGGAGCAGTGCAACACCCGTGAGCGACCCATCTGGCGGCTTTTCTCAGAGGCCCAGCCCCCGCAGCGCGAGTCCCCGTAGATCCGATCTCGGTGGGCTGCAAGGACGACCCCAGGGCGGACCGCGCCCACCGCAGGGTGGTCCGGCCGGCCGTCCGCCGGCTCCGCGCCGCCCCCAGGGTGGTGCGCAGGGCCAGCCCTCCGGCGGTCGTCCCCAGCCTCGCGGAGCCCAGCCCCGCGGAGCCCAGCCTCGCGGCGGCCAGCGCCCGATGCCCCCCGGCGGTCCTCGTTCCGGTCAGCGGCCTCCCTATCCAGGTCCGCGTCGCCCCGGCGAGCCCCCGGTCGACCGTCTCGGCCAGCGCCCCGCGCGTCCCGAGCCGGGTGGGCCCGGTCGCCCGCCGCGCGACCCCAAGGGCGCCTTCGGTGCGGCGATGGACCGGTTCAACGACCCGGACATGGACAAGAAAGGCCTGGCGGTCCGGATCGCCAAGATCGCGGCGATCTGCGGGCTGGTCCTCGCGCTGATCGGCAGCGCCGCGGTGATCGTCTCCTACCACATGATCTCGATACCCAGCGCCAACGCGGCGTTCGAGGCCGAGTCGAGCTTCGTCTACTACGCCGGCGGCAAGAAGGAGGTCGGCCGCTTCCAGGCGGGCGACCAGAACCGTGACGCGCTGCGCCCGGACGAGATGCCCGCCCTCGTGAAGGACGCGGCGGTGGCCGCCGAGGACCGCAGCTTCTACGAGAACAACGGCATCGACCTCAAGGGCATCGCGCGCACGCTCTTCACCAACGCCACCACCGGCAGCGCGGGTGGTGCGTCGACGATCACGCAGCAATACGTCAAGAACCTCTACCTGACCCAGGAGCGCACCTACTCCCGCAAGGTCAAGGAAGCGGTCATCTCGCTGAAGATCAGCCGGCAGAAGTCGAAGGACGAGATCCTCACCGGCTACCTCAACACCGTCTACTTCGGCCGCGGCGCCTACGGCGTCCAGGCCGCGGCGAAGACCTACTTCCGCAAGTCGGCCCAGGACCTCAACATCAAAGAGGCAGCGGCGCTGACCGCGATCCTCAACAACCCCAACGGCTTCGACCCGGAGAAGGAAGGCAAGGACTCCGGCGGCACCGAGCTGCTCGGCCGTTATCAGTACGTCCTCAACGGCATGGCCGACCTCAAGAGCCAGGGCAAGGCGCTCAGTGACTACGACGCTGCCACCCTCGAGAAGGCGAAGGCGGCGCTGCCCAAGTTCCCCAAGCCGCTGGCCGACAGCCGCCTCGGTGGCCAGAAGGGCCACGCGCTCACCCTGGTGAAGAACGAGCTGAAGTCCCTGAAGAACGAGAACGGCGAGCCCCTCTTCACCGAGGAGGACATCGACAGCAAGGGCCTGAAGGTCACCACCACGCTCAGCGCGAAGGCCATGAAGGCCGCCGAGGACGCCGTCAAGGACGTGCGTCCGGACGACAAGAAGGCGGTCAACGCCAAGCACCCGGAGAACGAGCTGCACGTCGGTGCGGCCACGGTCGACGTGAAGACCGGTGCGCTCAAGGGCTTCTACGGCGGCCAGGACTACCTCGACTCCCAGATCAACTGGGCTGCCTCGGGTGGTATGGCCGGTTCGACGATGAAGCCGTTCACCCTGGCTGCGGCTCTCGAGGCGGGCTACTCGCTCAAGGACACCTGGACCGGTGAGGGTGGTCTGGAGATCCCCGGCACCGACCGGGTCGTTCGCAACTCGGGTCAGAGCGACGCGGACCCGACCGGTCACGGCTACGGCGAGCACATCACCGGCATCAAGGCGATGGAGGAGTCGGTGAACACCTCCTTCGTCCAGATGTCGACCGCACTGCCCAACGGCAGCGAGGACGTCTACAACATGGCGGTCAAGGCCGGTCTGCCGCCGGACGAGCAGCACGCCGAGAACGCGCCGGCGGACTACCGCTCGATTCCGGCCTACTCGATCGACTTCGACCCGAAGAACTATCTGCTCACGCTGGGCCGTCAGGCGATCAGCCCGATCAACATGGCCAACGCCTATGCGACCATCGCCAACGGCGGCGTACGCAACACCGTGCACCTCGTCTCGAAGGTGGTCGACGCGGACGGCGACGTCGTCTACGAGTGGAACCAGCGCGACGGCGAGGAGCGGGCGATGTCCGAGGACGCCGCCGACGACACCTCCTACGCCCTGCAGCAGGTCGTGAAGAACGGCACCGGCAAGACGGCCGGTGTGATCAACCAGCCGGCTGCCGGCAAGACCGGCACCGCGACCAACGCCGACGACGACGTCTCCTCGGCGTGGTTCGCCGGCTACACGCCGCAGCTGGCCACGGCGGTCATGTACGTCCGGGGCAAGGGCTCCGGCAAGCTCGACGGCTGGCTGGACTCCTACTTCGGTGCCGGCTACCCCGCCGAGACGTGGGCCGCGATCATGGGCACGCTGACCGATGACCTCGACATCGAGGAGTTCCCGGAGCCGGCCTGGATGGACGGCGAGGCGCCGATGGACGGTCACGAGCCGTCGCTGACCGCCACCCCGAAGCCGACCCCGACCCCGTCGGAGAACTGCTCCAAGAAGGACGAGCGCAAGGGCCTCTGCACCCCGATCGAGGAGCCGTCGGCCAGCAGCTCGCCGAGTGACGGCGCGACCGCCGGTGATCCGGGTGGGGGGACGACCCCTGACCCGTCCGAGTCGACGGACCCCGCTGCCACCGCGACCGCTTGTGACTGGTTCGGCGACTGCGCCTCGTCCTCGCCGCCGGCCGATGGCAATAATGGCGGAGGCAACGACAGCACCACGGGGAGCACCACTCAGTGACAGATGGTCCAGTGACCGCACCCGCGGCGGAGGATCCGGTCGTACGGACCGCCTCCGCCGCGGTGGGCGGTCCTCTCGGGGGACTCGCACACGGCCGACGGCGCTGGTTCAGCGCGGTCGGCCTGCTGCTGTTGCTGACCTCCCTCACGTTCGCGATCGGGATGGTCTCGAAGCAGACCTGCTACAACGCCACCTGGACCAACGGCGAGTCCCGATACACCCACTTCTGCTACTCCGACCTGCCCTATCTCTACGTCGACCGCGGCCTGGCCGAGCACGAGTGGCCCTACTCCTCCGACCCGGACGTACGGGCGCGCTACCCGCAGGTGATGGAGTATCCGGTCGGCATCTCCTACTACGCCTGGGCGACCTCGTACGTCACCGACTGGCTGACCGACACCCCCGACGAGGACGAACGCCATCTCGCCGAGACCTCGAGCTTCTGGGGCCTGCCCGGCATGCACCACGAGATCCGGGTCTTCATCATCGTCAACGTGATCGGGTTCGCGGTCGCGGCACTGCTCTCGGCCTGGTTCCTGGCACGTACGCACCGCCGACGGCCCTGGGACGCGGCCGCGTTCGCGCTCGCCCCGGTGCTGGCGGCGACCGGGATCATCAACTGGGACATGCTGGCCGTGGTCTTCGTGGCCGGTGCGCTGTGGGCATGGTCGCGGGACCGGCCGCTGCTGACCGGCATCCTCATCGGCCTCGGCTGCGCGACCAAGCTCTATCCGCTCTTCCTGCTCGGCGGACTCGTGGTGATCTGCATCCGGCGCCGCCGCTACTACGACCTGGCGGTCGCCGCCCTGGCCACGGTGCTCGCCTGGGTGCTCGCCAACCTGCCGGCGATGGCCACCGGCCTGGAGCAGTGGAAGGTCTTCTGGAGCTTCAACTCCGAGCGCGGCCCCGACCTCGGCTCACTGTGGCTCGTGGTCCAGCAGGCCAGCGACGCGACGATCTCGGCGCAGACGGTCAACCTCGTCTCCTGGGCCTTCTTCATCGCTTGGTGCAGCGGCGTACTCATCATCGGTCTGACCGCCCGCGAGACCCCGCGGCTGGCGCAGCTCGGCTTCCTGATCGTCGCCGGGTTTCTCCTGGTCAACAAGGTGTATTCACCGCAGTACGTCCTGTGGCTGCTGCCGCTGGCGGTCCTCGCCGTGCCGCGGTGGCGTGACCAGCTCATCTGGCAGGCCGGTGAGCTCTTCTACTTCGTCGCGGTCTGGTGGTATCTCGCCGGCATCCTGGCCAGCAGCGGCGGTGACCAGCCGGTCTACTGGTTCGCGATCCTCGCGCGGGTCGCTGCCGAGATCTACCTGATCGGGGTCGTCGTCCGGGACATCTACGAGCCATGGCGTGACCCGGTCCGGTGGACCGAGGCGACCATGGAGACCGAACGAGCTCCGGGAGCTCAGGAATCCAGGATGATCTCGTCGAACGAGGTCGCGGTGTAGCGCACCCGCACCTCGAGCTCCTCGCCGACCTCGGGCACACGCGCGCCGGAGGGAAGGGTGAGCATCGACTCCTGCATGTGCGGCGGCTCGGCGAACCAGAGCGCCTTCCCGTCGAGCGTGTACGGCGAGCGGGACTGTCCCATGGCGTCGAGCCCACCGCGGGCAACCGCGAGCGCGCGGGAGCGCAGGTGGGTGTCTCCCAGTGGCGCCTCGAGCCCGATCCCATGGGCGGTGCCGCCGGAGGCGACCACGAGGTGGCCGGCGCGCAGGGCGGTGCGGCCGCGGTAGCCGTAGGAGTAGCCCCGCTCGAGCGGGTGCACGTCCTCGATCGTCGCGGTCACGTGGAGCGCGCCGCGGTCGCCGAGCCACAGGCCGGTGCCGACGCGGGGGCGGAAGGTGATGTCGCCGTAGGAGGCGCGCAGCTGGGCCAGCTCGTTGGCGCTCAGGTGGGAGACCCACACCGTCTTCGCCTCGGCGCCGACGACGGCGTCCATCTGGGCGCGCACCTCGGCCAGAGAGCCGCCGTCGAGGCCGAAGTGCATGGTGACGCCCTCGAAGCGCGCGTGCTCGCGGGCGATGGCGGCGGTCGGCCACAGGTCGCTCGGCGTCATCCCGTGACGGCGCATCGAGGTGACCAGCTCGAGGATCACCCGCGCGTTCGGCTGACGCTCCAGCAGCAGCGGCAGGTCCTCGGGGCGGCTGATGGTGTGGATGATCCGGTCGGCGATCTCCGGGTTGATCTCCGGCGAGTAGGGACGCCACGGGGTGAGGACGTAGATCGACCCGCTGAACCGGGTCGCGACCTCCCACACCTCGTTGTAGGTGCCCACCGCGAGGGTGTCGACGCCGGTGCCGAGGCCGGTCAGCCACTCGGTCTGGTGGGCGAGCTTGCGCAGGGTCAGGCCGTAGCCGTTGCCCTTCGCGACCGGGACCAGCCCGGGGGTCGCCTCGGCGAAGGTCTGGACGTGCTTGCGCCAGCGGTCGGCGTCGACGGTCAACTTCAGTGGCATTAGCGCCTCTTCATGTAGAGATCGAAGGCCGTGTAGATCGGCTTGTTCAGCGGCAGGTCCCACTCCCCGGCGTACTCCACCGCCTGGCCCCCGGTGCCGACCTTGAACTGGATCAGGCCGACGTGGGAGTCGTCGGTGGAGAGCGTCGGGGTGATGCCGCGCAGGTCGTAGGTGGTGGCGCCGGCGGCCATGGCATCCTGGATCATCGCCCACTGGAGGGCGTTGGAGCCACGTACGTCTCGCTTCTCGGTCGAGGAGGCGCCGTAGGAGTACCAGGCGTACTGACCGACCCGGACCATGATCGTGGATGCGACCACGTCGCCCTCGTGACGAGCGATGAAGAGCTTGATCCGGTCGGGGTCCTCGGCCGACATCGCCGCGAACATGGTCTTGAAGTAGTCGCGGCGTCGCGGGGTGAAGTGGTCGCGCTCGGCGGTGTGGACGTAGAGGTCGTGGAACGCGCTCAGGTCCGCGTCGAACTCGCCGCCGGCGGGCTTGGCCGGGGTCGCGACCGAGACCTCGACGCCCATCTTGGCGGACTTCTTGATGTTGCGGCGCCAGAGCTGGTTCATCCCCTTGAGGACCTCGTCCTCGGTCTTCGGGGTGCCGTCCTCGTGGGTCAGCGGGATGACGAAGTTGTACTGCGGCTGCCCTGCGCCGAACCCGTCCTCGGGGGACTGGAGCCGCCAGCCCGCTGCCCGCAGCTGCGAGACGACACGGGCGCCGGTGGCGTCGCGATGGGTCGGGGTGAGCTGGTTGAGCCGCTGGACGGTGTCGTCGGCGATGCCGTCCTTGACCTGGTTCGCGTTCCAGGTGGCAGTGGTGACGGGCGGTCCGATGCGGATGCCGAAGGCGCCGTTCTTCTTCAGGTACGCAGCCAGCGGCTCCAGCCACGGAGCGAGATCACCCGACCAGTCGATGCTCGGACCCTCCGGCAGGTAGGCGAGGGTGAACCGCTCCAGCTTCGGCACCGGCCGGTGCAGCACCAGCGCGGCGCCGACGAGGGCACCGCCCTGGAGGCTGTCGAACCAGCCGATCGACTCCGAGCGCCACTCGGTCTTGACCCGCGCCCACGAGGGGGTCTGGAGGAAGCTCACGCTGGGTTGCTTCTCGATGTAGGCGAGATGCTCCGCAGCGGTGATGGGGCGCACGGTGAGACTCACCCGCAGAAGGCTACCCGCCGCTCCGGTGGTCGAGCGTGTCGAGACCCCAATCTGAGGAGTTCCCAGGTTCACCTAGTGAGTCTGGTGCCCGGAGACGCTATTGTCGGCGACCAGATGTATCACGGCTTGGGGCCCGGGCCTCCTTGTAGCCGTGACAGCAACTATGACCACCACGATGGTGCGCTCGCGTGCCATCTGGCCCCCCATCGGCTCGGCGCCGATCCGGAGGCCTCCGGTCGAGGAGGAGACTGTGACACGGGTACCACGGGGGATCGGTCATGCCGACGCACCTGTGACCGTGTGGTCCCGGGCCACGGCCGACTTCGACCGCTGGCTCAGCGGCGACTCCGCCGCCCTCGACGAGCTGGTCGCGACGATGACGCCCGTCCTGTGGCAGGTCGCGCGCTCCTACCGACTCTCTGCCGAGCAAGCGGAGGACGTCGTCCAGAACACCTGGCTGACCTTCGTACGCAAGCACTCCTCGATCCTCGACACCGCGGCCGTCGGCGCCTGGCTCACCCTGACCACGCGCCGTGAGGCCTGGCGGGTCGCGAAGCGGTCCGGGCGTGACGTACCCGTGGAGGACGAGGCGCTCGAGTCCCGCGTCCCGACACAGCGCTCGGCCGAGTCCCTCGTCGTCGAGGGCGACCGCAACTCGCTCATCTGGGCAGCCGTGGAGTCGCTCCCGGAACGGTGTCGGCGGCTGCTGCGCGTGGTCGCCTTCTCCGACCGGCCCGACTACGCCGGTCTGGCCGAAGAGCTACAGATGCCCATCGGCAGCATCGGCCCCACCCGCGGCCGCTGTCTCGGGAAGCTGCGGGATGCCCTGCGGGACAAGGCAGTGTGGGAGGGGATGGCGTGATGGGTCGCTCGGAAGAGCCCACTCGCGAAGAGTTGTTGGGTCTGGTTCGACAGGCTTATGTATCCGGTGATCCTGTGCCCGGTGGCCTGATCTCCCGGATGCAGGCGGCCGCCGCCGGCGCGGCCGAGGAGTCCGGCCTCGGGCTCGATCTGGAGCTGATGCTCCTGGTGGAGTCCTCGTCCTTGGACGCGGAGGCCGCCGGGGTCCGCTCCACCGCTCCTGCCTCCGCCCGCTCTGCCTATACCCTGCGCTTCGCGCAGTCGGGCGTGGATGTCTTGGTCCGTGTCGCCTCCGACACCGACACCACCGCCCGCCTCGACGGCTGGGTCGTCCCCGGTTCGCCCATGACCGTCCGCGCCATCCGCGCCGACGAAGTCCGTACGCCGATCGTCGCTGTGACGTTGGGCGCCTCGGGGCGTTTCGAGCTCACATCGTTGCCTGCCGGCCTCATCCGGCTCCGCTTCGAGCCCGCCGACGGCTCTGCTGCCTTTCTGACCCCCACGTTCGAGATCTGATCCAGGAGTAACAGTGCATCCCAAGAGTGAGCCACGATTGTCGATGGACTACGGATGGTCCGAGGCGCGACTTCTCGACCCCACCAACGCGATTGCTGTCGATGGCGTCGCCGCTGGCTCGACGGTCTACTCGTCGACTGTTCTTCTGATTTCTAAGTCGGTCGACTTCGGTGACACCCTCAAGCGGATCGACAAGGCAGCCAAGGGTCTCGGATGGCGCGCAGAGCCTGAGGAAGAGGCGGAGTGTGCGCGCGATCTGAGGTTCGGAGTACGTCGCGTGCGGCTGGGGGTTCGTCCGGGCAAAGCCGTCCAAGCGCCTGACGCCTGGACCGTTCTGCAGATACTTCGAGCCGAATCCCAGGACGGAACCCGAGGGATCAGCTTGGAGCATGTGCTAGTTCCGACTCCGGACACCAACCCCGACCCGCATAACCGTCCGACGCCGCATAACCGTCCGACGCCGCATAACCGACCGACGCCGCATAACCGACCGACCCCGCATAACCGACCGACCCCGCATAACCGACCGACCCCGCACAATCGGCCCACGCCAGATGACGGGTATGACCCGCTAGGCACGGGCGGTCGCCAGCCGGTGGCGTACATCGGGGCGCCGCCCTCGCGACGCTCCGACGATGAGGTGGACGGTGCGCGGCCTGTTGTAGCGATCCTGGACACGGGGTGCGGGGAGCATCCGTGGCTCGACTTCGTGCAGCGTGACGTCCGCCTCGGAGACCACCAGATCGGTTGGCCGGCTGTTGTGCCGAACTCAGAGATTGATGAGGATCTAGTCGGTCCGTTGGACGGCGTGATCGACGACTTTGCCGGTCATGGGACGTTCATCAGCGGGCTGATCCATCAAGCCTGTCCTGATGCCGACATCTACTCCTGGCGAATTGTGCCGCCGGAGGGAACCGTCGCCGAGACTGACTGGATCACCGCGCTTGCTCAGATCGCGGAGTTGGTCCACCTCTACCGTGAGGGTGATCCCCGCGGGCGCAGGATCGACGTCCTAAGCCTGTCGATCAGCTATTACCACGAGACGCCTTCCGACGAACTCTTTGACCCGACGTTGTACGAGATCCTTGCGGACCTGTCCGCGAACGGCACGTTGGTCGTCTGTTCCGCTGGCAACGACGCCACAACTCGGCCGAGCTTCCCAGCGGCGTTCGGTCCTTGGAGCAATGGAGAAGGTCCGATCACACAAGATCCTGAAGTGCTGCCGATCGTTTCCGTCGGTGCACTGAACCCCAATGGTGCCACCGACGCGATCTTCAGCAACGCTGGACCGTGGGTGCGGGCGTACGAGATCGGTGCCAGCGTCGTCAGCACTCTCCCGGCGGTTTTTGATGGCGGCTACCAGCCGGCAGTTGAGACCGCACACGATGGCCGCACTCGTGCCTCCCTCGATCCCGACGACTTCTCCGGCGGTTTCGGTCTCTGGAGTGGCACTTCTTTCGCGGCGCCGCTGCTCGCGGGACGGATCGCGCAACGCCTGCTCGAACATGGCCAGCCGGGAGACAAACAACAGGACAAGAAGCGCGCTTGGGCCGCCTTGGAAGCGCTGACCACGCTTAGGCCACCGGCCTGAGCGATGAGCCAATGAGTAGTGCTGCGGAACTGCATCAACAAGGTGTAGCTGCGACGGTCTCCGGCGACGTGTCGGGGGCACGCAGCCTACTTGTGCGGGCGCGTGAGGCCGCCTTGGCGGAGGGCAACGCTGAGGTGCAAGCCCGCGCCGAGTCGACGCTGGCCTATCTGGCGGCGGACGAGTCCGACATCGACAGGGCTTTGGTGTTGAACGACGATGCCTTGGGTCATGACGGACTCGCCGCCGGGACTCGCGGTGCGCTGCTTCAACAGCGAGCGACCTTGTTACGACGAGCAGGTAGGGCGGCCGAGGCGTTGGTCGTCTTCGGGGACGCGATCGAGGCGCTTGCGAACCATCCTGCTGACCTTGCTGATGCCTACCTCAACCGGGGCACCGTCCACCTGGACCGACACGATGTTGAAGCCTCGATCGCAGACTTTCAAAGCGCATCAGCGAAGTATCTGGAGACCGGCAACGACTTGGCAGCCGCTCAGACTGACCACAACCGGGCATACGCGCTCTTTCTTTCCGGCGACCTGGTGGGCGCACTGGCGCTGATGGAATCGTCTTACGACCTCCAGGCAGCGGCCGGGCCACTGGTGAAGGCGGTATGTGACGCTGACAGGGCAGAGGTGCTGATGGCGGCGGGGCTGACGCGGCAGGGTGGAGAGATGCTGCGACAGGCCGCGGAGGCGTACGGATCCAAGGGGCAGAGACAGCGCCAGGGGGAGGCCGAGCTGGTGCTGGCGTCGCACATGGTGGCGACCGATCCCGTCGAGGCTGAGCGGGTGGCACGCTCGGCGCTTGGCTGGTTCGAGGAGGCGCGGGCGACAGGGCTGGCCCTGCGTGCGCGGGCGGTGGCGTTCGAGGCGGCGGTGACCGCGGGGCAAGATCCGAGCGAGGACGGCGAGGCGCTGGCCGGGCCGCTCGAGGAGCAGGGCCTTAACTGGCCGGCTCTTCGGGTCCGCATGCAGGCTCGGTTGGCGCGCATCCGTTCGGCCGAGAACGCAGGCCTTCCGACGAGACCAGCGAGTGGCAGGGTCATCGGTCCGGTCCCGCCCGAGGCGCCCATCGACATCCGCCTGCTGGAGCGAGAGCTCCGTGCCGAGCTGGCGGTGGTCGCCGGACGTGCCAAGACCGGTCTGCGCGAGCTCCGGGCGGGCCTCGACGACTTCCATCTGTGGCAGAGCTCGTTCGGCAGCCTCGACCTGCAGACCAACGTCGCCGGGCACGGTCGCACGCTGGCGAGGCGCGGCCTGGAGCTGGCCGTCGAGTCCGGCGAGACCGACGTGCTCTTCGAGTGGTCGGAGCGTTCGCGGATGCTGGCGTCGCGGGTCCAGCCGGTGCGGCCGCCGTCCGATCCTCAGCTCGCTGCCGACCTGGCCGAGCTCCGTGGTGAGGTCACGCCCGAGCGCGAGACCGAGCTGCGCGAGCAGATCCGCCAGCGGGCCTGGCGGGTCAAGGGTTCGGGCCAGGTCTCGGACCCGATTCCCCTTCCTGACCTGCAGGAACGCATCGGGGGCCATGCGCTTGTGGCGTACGTGGTCGCAGCGGGCCGGATCGTTGCGCTGGTCGTGACCGAGGACTCTGCCACTCGGGTCGACCTCGGTGACCAGGCCGCGCTCGGGTCGCTCCTCGGCGGTCTGCTGCCGGATCTCGACGTCGCCGCGACCGACCTCCCGGGTCCGCTCGGTGTCGCCGTGCGTACTGACCTGACCGTCCGGCTGCAGCAGCTCTCCGACCTGCTCGTGGCGCCGATTCTCGAGCGGGTCGGAGATCGGCCGGTCGTCCTCACGCCGTCCGCCGTCCTGGCGGCGGTGCCGTGGACTCTCCTGTCCGGTCTGACCGGGCGACCGGTGACCGTCGCCCAGAGCGCCACCGCCTGGCTGAGCCGGGCCAACACGCCCTTGCGTACGCAGAAGGCGGGCTTCGTCGCCGGACCGCGAGTCATGCGCGCCGCCGACGAGGTCGCCAAGAGCTCAACCGCCTGGTCCGGCTCCCACACGCTCACCGGCACCGACGCCACCGCAGCGGCCGTCTCCGCACTCGCGGCCGAGGTCGACGTACTCCACCTGGCCGCCCACGGCCACCACTCCGCCGACAACCCGCTCTTCTCCGGGCTCGAGCTCGCCGACGGCACCTGGTACGGCTACGACATCGACGGCCTCGCCGCCGTCCCCGACGTCGTCCTCCTCTCCGCCTGCGAGGTCGGACGATCGACCATCCGCTGGGGCGAGGAGCTGATCGGCCTGGTCGGCGCCTGGCTGCACGCCGGCGCCCGCGCCGTGATCGCCTCTCCCGCCGTGGTGGCGGACGAGGCTGCGTACGAGGTGTTCAGCCGTCTCCACGGCGCCCTCGCGAAGGGCCTGGCGCCGGCCGAGGCCCTCGCCGAGTCCCTCCCCGCGGCGACCACGGACGCGCCACCGGCCCCGTTCGTCTGCTTCTCGTAGTAGCGCTGACGAAGCTGCGGGTGCGAGGGCCAGTGGGTCCTCACACCCGCCCTCCGGTCAGTTGGGCTCGTTGTGTGGGGCTGCGAAGGCGTAGATCGCCAGCGCTGTCGGGACGACCGTCGCGCCTACGAGGTACAGACGTGCCTTCAGATCGTTGATGTTCATCGGTTCCTCCTCTCGTGGGGTAGAGATGGAATCGGCGCAACTACGCCGAAGACTGAACGCGGCTCCCCCGAACTGCGGTGTCGAGATGGCCTGCGGGGGTTGGACGACAACAGGCGACTACCAGCAGGACCAGTCCGACGAAGAGGAACACGTCGCCGAGGCTGAGGACCTTCATCAGTATCGGGATCGGGATGATGTCAGCGACCGGGGTCCAAAGCGGCGACACCGCGTCCAGCCTGATGTACCCCGGCGCGTCCGTGGCCAACTCAGCGCTCGAGTACCCGGCGATGCGTGCGCCGGGGATGCTGTACGGCATGGCGCCGAGGACCGCGATCGGGAGCGAGTTCGAGGAAGTGCCCAGCGGGATGAGCACCAGGGCCCATCGGCCAAGGGGGCGAGACACAAGCGAGCGATTGAACCAGCAGAAGCCCAGTGCGACGGCCACGACGAAGACCGCATAGACGCGACGTTCGACGGACTCGGACAGCTGATCTGGCCACCAGCCCCGATAGTGCACAAATTGGAGAGCAGCCGCGAGAACGATCAGCCACTTGCCGCGCAACCTCGTCAGCGACAGAGCAACGTTCGGGCGGGCGACGATGATGAGGCCGATGACCGCTGGCAGCACCATCAGCGTGAGCATTCCGGGGCCTGGCATGCCCAGCAACGTAGCAGCGCTTGAACGGCTCTGGGAGTGGGTTTACGCAACCTTCACGGCAGCAGATGCGGTAGCCAGAAAATCTTGAGGTCGGTGTATCAGGGGGTCTGCCGCGTACTCCTTGGGGCTGTCCGGACCGAGATTCGGGGGAATTCGGTTCGGACGCTGGCGCCGCCGCCTTGGGGGAGGCAGGCGGTTTCGGGGCCGCAACGTGGGTTGGGCAAGAGGGGGATGCCCAACCCACGAGTGGCCCGGGACGTGGGCCGGGCGGGGCGGTGAGGGGATTGACTGCCCCGCCCGGCGACCTTCGATTCTTCCGCGCCGACGCCGCTACGGCAATGGCCAGCGAGCGCAGAACTGAAATGTGTTCTACGCGGAACGGTCCAGGCGGCCGAGGCGCTTGCCGAGCGCCGGGGTGACCCGGTCGACCCAGGTCGCGGTGATGTGGGAGTCGTCGTAGTAGGTGACGACGTCGCCGACGACGAGGGGGCAGCGCTCGGTGCAGACCAGGTCGACGATGTCGACGTACGTCGCGTCGGTGCCCTCGATCGCCTCCTGGGTCACCTCGTTGGAGTCGACCTCGGTGCCGTCGGCCTTCACGACGCAGTCCTCGAGGAGGTTGCGGGCGTCGGAGAGACACTCGCCGGGGTCGTGGTCGACGTTGGGGACGTCGGCGAAGACGCGTACGTCCGGGGTGATCTTCTCGAAGGAGTCGACCCCGTGGCGTACGCCTTCACGCCACTGCTCCTCGGTCGAGACGCCGTCGCGCTCCTCCATGTCGAGCATGCCGCGGGCGCCGACGACGATCGTGTCCGGATCGAGCTCGACGATCTGCTCGTTGGTCCACGACCGGAAGTCCTCGCACTCCTCGACGGTCATCTTCGAGGACTTCTGCTTGACGCCGTACGCGGCGCAACCCAGCTTCACGAACGGGACCAGCTTCACGTGCTGGCGCTCGGCGAGGGTGTCGAGGGCGGGCAGCCACATCCCGATGTGGGAGTCGCCGACGACGGCGACGGTGCGGTCGGCCTTGCCGTCGCCGTAGACGCAGTCGCCGTCGAGCTTGGTCTCGCCGTAGCCCGCGTAGCAGTAGCCGCCGCGCTCGGCCCACGAGTCGGAGGCGTCGAACTTCGCCTCCGGCGGCAGCGGAGCACCCTCCTCGGCGGCCTTGACGGTCGTCTTCAGTACGCCGGTGACCGGCTTGTCGTCGGTGTCGAGGACGTCGGGGTTCTCCTTGAACCACTCCTCGGCGTTCGCCTTGGCGACGTCGACCTGATAGCCGGCGTACGCCTGCGAGCTCGTGCCCGCGACCAGGGCGAGAGCAGCGGCGGCGGGCCAGAGGGCGAGCGCGCGGCGGCCCTTGGTGAGGTGCGGGATCTTGTGGCGCTGGAAGGGCATCTCGATCCAGTGGTAGCTGGCCGCGGAGGCGGCGAGGATGAGCGCCAGCATGATCAGCAGCTGGCGTACGCCGCCGCCGGGGATCGCCTCGGGGGCGAGGATCAGGATCGGCCAGTGCCACAGATAGAGGCTGAACGAGATGTCACCCAGGTAGCGGAACGGCTGTTTCGAGAGGAGCCGGCCGGTCGGGGTGGCAGGGCCGGCGACCAGGAGCGCGACGGTGCCGGCGACCGGCACCAGGGCGTGCCAGCCGGGGAAGGGCGTCGCCTCGCTGAAGCTGGTGGTGGCGTAGACGAGGGTGCCGACGCCGGCGATGCCGAGAGCGGCTGCGTACGCCTTGTGGAACCGGCCGAGCCTGATGCTCGCCAGACGTCCGGCGACGCAGGCGAGCAGGGCGCCGGCGGCGAGCTCGAACGCCCGGGCCGGAGTGGAGAAGTACGCCGCCGCCTGGTCGGTGGCGGTGACGTGCAGCGACCAGGCGAGGCTGATCGCGGCCAGGAGCGCGGCGAGCGCGGTGATCGCCCGACGGCGGTGGTGCTTCGGGATCCAGAGGGCGACGGCGAGCACCAGCAGCGGCCAGACGACGTAGAACTGCTCCTCGACCGAGAGCGACCAGTAGTGCTGGAACGGCGACGGCGCGGCGCTGTGGAAGTAGTCGACGGCTTCCTTCGCGAAGTGCACGTTGGCCAGGAAGACCGCCGCCCAGCCCGCGTCGCTCGCGATCTGGTCGGTGCGCGTCTGGGGCAGGACGATCGCGCTGTAGGTGAGCACGACCAGCATCGTCGCGGTCGCCGCCGGCAGGATCCGGCGGGCGCGGCGGGCGTAGAACTGACTGATGCTGACTCTGCCGCTGCGGTCGGTCTCACGCAGCAGCAGGGTGGTGATCAGGAACCCGGAGAGGACGAAGAAGACGTCCACTCCGACGAACCCACCTTCGAACCCGGAGAGCCCCGCGTGTCCTGCGATCACCAGACCGACAGCGACGGCACGGAGACCTTGAACATCGGCGCGCCAATTCGAACCCATTCGATCAAGAATAAGTCAATGGCCCGGTTGGGTCATAGCCGGCGGTCCCGTTGGGTGGTCCTTCTCGCCGTTTCTTCAGGGACTTCTCAGCCGGCTCTTGCCTCAGCTCCCTGCACGGCCCGGTGACCAGCCGAGCATCGGTCCGAGCCTCGTCGCGATGTCGGTGAGGATCTGGACGTAGTCGTCGTGCCCGAACGTGAATGGCAGCGCGAAAGCCACCTCGTCGACCGCCTGGAAGCCCGCGTGGTTGCTGAGCTGCTCGGCCAGCTGTTCGCTGCTTCCGACCAGGTCAGGGGCGAAATAGGCGCGCTTGTGCGGACCGAGCTGCTGCGGCTCGCGGGTGCGGGGCAGCCGGGCGGCGGCGTACGTCTCGTACTTCTGCTTCTGCTCCGGCGTCGCCGAGTCGGTGGGGATGACGACGAGGCCCTGGGAGACACGGGCGGCCTCGCCGGCGGGATGCAGCGATCGGAAGAGATCGATCTGCGCGCGCTGGATCTGGGCAAAATCTTCGCCCTCGGCGTCGATCACGCTCGACGTGAGCAGATTCAGGCCGTGTTCGGCGGCCCAGGTGACGCTGCGGGTGGAGCTGCCGCCGTACCAGACCCGGTCGCGCAGACCCGGGGAGTGCGGCTGGATGCTCCGGGAGAACGTCTCGATCCCGCGGGTGCCCTCGAACGTCGAGACCGGCTTGCCCTCGAGGTTGTGGAGGAGCCGCTCGACGCGGGTGTAGGTGAAGTCCTCGACGTCGTGGGTGTCGGGGTAGAGGTGTTCCTTGAGCGCGTCGTAGTTCATCGGTGGCCCGACGCTGACGCCCGGGTTGATCCGGCCGCCGCGGCCGCGGTCGGAGAGTACGTCGACGGTGCCGAGGTCCTCGGCGAGGCGGAACGGGTTCTCCAGGCCGAGCGGCGTGACCGCCGTGCCGAGCTCGATCCGCGAGGTGCGCTGGGTGGCCGCGGCCATGACCGCGATCGGGGACGAGATCCCGTACTGCAGGTGTCGGTGGCGCAGCCAGGCCGAGTCGAAGCCGAGCTCCTCGCCCAGCTCGATGATCCGCAGGGTCTCCTCGTGGCCGGCGGCCGGGGCGGCGGGATCGAAGAGCCCGATTGTGAGAAAGCCGAGCCGGCGCAGCCGCCGCATCAGAGCCGCTCGCGGAGCCAGGCGAAGTCGCTGGCGTGCTCCTCGGCGCCGCCCGGGGTCTCGCAGATCACCGGGGCGCCGGCGTCGCGGACCACGCCCGCGAGGAGGTCGGGGTCGATGCGGCCGGCACCGAAGTTGGCGTGGCGGTCGGCTCCGGAGTCGAACTCGTCGCGGGAGTCGTTGCAGTGGACCAGGTCGATGCGGCCGGTGATCTTGCGGACGTCCTCCACGACCGTCTCGAGCGGGTTGCCGCCGGCGTGGGCGTGGCAGGTGTCGAGGCAGAAGCCGACGTTGTCTGCGCCCTCGGCGGTGGAGATCGCCTCCCAGACGCCGGCGATCCTGTCGAGGTAGCGCGCCATCGCATTGTCGCCGCCGGCGGTGTTCTCGATCAGAAGCGGGATCTTGATGTCGGTCGCCTCGATCGCCTTGCGCCAGTTGTCGAAGCCCTTGGCCGGGTCGTCGTCCTTGTTGACGTGGCCGCCGTGGACGATCAGGCCCTTGGCGCCGACCTCGGCCGCGACGTCCATGTGCTGCTGGAGGAGCTTGCGGCTCGGGATCCGGATCCGGTTGTTCGTCGTGGCGACGTTGATGATGTAGGGCGCGTGGACGTAGAGATCGACGCCGGCCTCCTCCGCGCGGGCCTTGAGGGCGGCTGCGCCGTCGGCGTACGTCACCACCGGGCCCTTGTAGGACTGCGGGTCGCCGAGGAAGAACTGCACCAGGCTCGCGCCGCGCGCGGTCGCCTCGGCGACGGGGTCGGTCTGGTCTACGTGGGCACCGATCGCAACAGCCATGGGCCAAGTCTAGGACTCGGCACCGACATCTCTGTGGGCTTGACTTCATACCTTACGGGGGTATGGTAGGCGACATGGACGAGCACACCGGGCACGAAGGCCACGCGGATCACGGATACCTCCACAACAAGAACAAGGAGGCCTATCTCAAGCGACTCAAGCGCATCGAAGGTCAGGTGCGCGGGCTGCAGCGGATGGTCGAGGACGAGGCCTACTGCATCGACATCCTCACCCAGATCTCCGCCTCGACCAAGGCGCTCCAGGCGGTCGCCCTCGGGCTGCTCGACGAGCACCTCGGTCACTGCGTCGCCGGCGCGGTCCAGAACGGTGGCGCCGAGGCCGACGAGAAGCTCGCCGAGGCGTCGGCTGCCATCGCTCGGCTCGTCCGATCCTGATTGTCAACAATCCAACAACCCTAGGAAGAGTCTCATGAGCACCCAGAACTTCACCGTCGTCGGGATGACCTGCGGGCACTGCGTCGCCTCCGTCACCGAGGAGGTCACCGAGATCGCCGGCGTGAGCAACGTCGACGTCGACCTGGCCTCGGGCAACGTCACCGTCACCGCCGCCGAGCCGATCTCCGACGACGCCATCCGGGCGGCCGTCGAAGAGGCCGGCTACTCGCTGGCCTGATCGCGATGAGCCCCACCGCCGCCACCCCAACGGAGCAGCAGCTCGAGATCGAGGGCATGACCTGCGCGAGCTGCGTGCGCCGTGTCACCAAGGCCATCAGCCGCGTCGAGGGCGTCGAGGACGCAAACGTCAACCTCGCCACCGAGACCGCGCTGGTGCACTTCGATCCCTCCCGCACCGACCTCGCCGAGATCAGCGCCGCCATCGAGAAGGCGGGCTATCAGGCTGTCCTGCGATCGTCGACTGTCGACAATCCGCAGGAGCCTCAGGCAGGCGAGGACGATCGGGACGTACGCCGCGAGACAGAGCTCGTCCAGCTCAAGCGGCGGTGGATCACGGCCCTGGCGGTGGGGCTCGGCCTGATGGCCCTGATGTACGTCCCTCTCCCCGTCGACGCCATGGAGCCGGTCATGTCGATCGTGCTCGTGGTCGCCGCCGTCACCCAGTGGTGGGCGGGCCGGGACATCTACCTCGCGGCGGTTCGAGGCGCACGCCACGGAACCGTCGACATGAACACCCTGGTCACGCTCGGCACCGGCATCGCCTTCGCCTACAGCGCCTTCGTGACCCTGTGGATGGGGCAGGCCGAGGCGTGGGGCCTGCCGCTCCACCTCTACTTCGAGACCGCCCTGGTCATCGTCGCGCTCGTGCTGATGGGCCGCTGGCTGGAGGCCCGGGCCAAGTCGCGTACGGCTGATGCGGTCAAGGCCCTCGTGGGCCTGATGCCGGAGACGGCCACGGTCGTACGCAACGGTCGCGATGTCACGGTCCCGGTGGCCAACCTGCGGGTCAACGACCGGATCCGGGTACGCGCCGGGGAGAAGATCCCGGTCGACGGCCGGATCGTCGCCGGAACGTCCTACGTCGACGAGTCAATGCTCACCGGCGAGAGCGACCCGGTGCGGAAGGCCGAAGGCGACATCGTCATCGGCGCCACGATCAACCAGACCGGCTCGTTCGAGATCGAGGCGACCGCGGTCGGCTCCGAGACCACGCTGGCGCAGATCATCGCGATGGTCGAGTCCGCCCAGGGCTCCGGCACCAAGCTGCAGCGCCTGGCCGACCGGGTCTCCGAGGTGTTCGTACCCGCCGTCCTGGTGGTGGCCGCGCTGACCTTCGTCGGCTGGCTGGTCCTCGGGCCCGATGCCGATCGGCTCACCAGCGCCGTCACAGCCGCGATCGCGGTCCTCATCATCGCCTGCCCCTGCGCCCTCGGCCTGGCCACCCCGGCCGCCGTCATGGTCGGCGCCGGTCGTGCCGCCGAGCTCGGCGTGCTGGTCGGCTCGGGCGAGACCCTCGAGCGTGCCCGCTCGGTCACCGCCATCGTCTTCGACAAGACCGGCACGATCACCCACGGCAAGCCCGAGGTCTCCGCGGTCGTGCCGACCGGCGACTGGACCCCGGAGGCGCTCGTCCGGATCGCCGCCGCCGCCGAGACCGGCAGCGACCACCCCCTCGCCACCGCTCTTCGGGCCTATGTCGAGAAGTCGCCCGCGTCGGCCGAGAAGTCAGCCGCGCTGGCCGAGGCGTCACGTAGGTCGGCCGAGAAGGCACCTGGTGACGTCTCGACCGACGCGCCTGACGTCTCGGCGTTCGAGGCGCACCCGGGCCGCGGGATCAGCGCGGTCGTCGACGGCCGCCGGGTCGTCGTCGGCAACTCGGCGATGCTGGCCGAGGACGGCATCGACGCAGCCGACAACGGCGCGGTCCTGGTGGCGGTCGACGGGGCGTACGCCGGGTCGATCCGTGTCGAGGACCAGGTTCGCGACGAGGCAAGGGAGACGGTCCGCCTCCTCGAGGACTCCGGCGTCGAGGTGCACATCCTCAGCGGCGACGCGGCAGCGACGGTGGCGAGGGTGGCCGACGAGGTCGGCGTACGCCACGCCGCCGGTGGCCTGCTGCCCGAGCAGAAGCTCGTCCGGATCCAGCAGCTGCAGGACGAGGGCAAGGTCGTCGCCATGGTCGGGGACGGGATCAACGACGCCCCGGCGCTGGCCCAGGCCGACGTCGGGATCGCGATCGGCACCGGCACCGACGTCGCCCTCGCCGCCTCCGACATCACCCTGGTCGGTGGTGACCTCCGCGGCGTGGTGACCGCGCTGGCGCTCTCCCGCCGCACGGTCGCCACGATCAAGCAGGGTCTGTTCTGGGCGTTCGCCTACAACGTGCTCCTCATCCCCGTCGCCGCGCTCGCCCTCCTCGACCCGGTCCTCGCCGGCGCGGCGATGGCGATGAGCTCGGTCAGCGTCGTGACCAACGCACTGCGCCTGCGCGGCTTCCGGCGGCCGGAGACCCCGGAGGCGTACGCCGGTCGAGGCTTCCGCACCCGGGCCCGCGATGGTGGATATCTGCTGGTCACAGCCGCGATCGCGCTCACGATCGGTGCCGGCCTGACCTACCTGAGCCGCACCGAGCCCGCGCAGCGCGGCATGAACGGGATCCTGGCCTGGGCGCAGGGGATGAGCCCGATGCGGCCGTCGATGACGGAGATGCACGAGGTCGATGTGGCCCCTGTCGCCTCCGAGGAGGCGGGCATCGACGTCGCGATCGCCCGGCGCGAGGGCGGGCTCCGCTTCCTGGTGACGGACGCCGGGACCGGTGAGCCGGTGACCGACCTCGGCCGAACCCACCAGGCGTGGATGCACGTCATCGTGACCAGCGAGGATCTCTCCTGGTTCCGTCACCTGCACGCCGAGCCGACCGGCCGTCCTGGCGAGCTGGAGACCGACGTGGCCTTCCCCGCCGGAGGGACCTACCGCATCGACACCGAGTTCCGCCGGCGTGCCGACATCGCCGACGTCCTCGACCGCCAGCAGCTCACGGTCGAAGGTACGCAGCCCCCGGCCGTCCCGCTCGCGGAGACTCCGAGATCGTCGACTGTCGACAATCTCACCGTCACGCTCGAGGGCACGCTGGTCGCGGATCAGCAGAGCGACCTGCACTTCATGTTCGACGACCGCAGCGGGAAGATTGTCGACGATCTACAGCCCTACCTCGGTGCCGCCGGCCACGTCGTGGTCATGAGCGCGGACGGCGAGACGTTCGTCCACGGTCACGCCGAAGGTGCCGAGCTGGCAGTTCCTGGGGCCACGTTCGGCCCCGAGCTCGGGCTGCATCTGGACGTACCGAAGGCCGGTCTCTACCGCCTGTGGGCACAGTTCCGGCTCGGTGACGGCGAGGTGATCACGGTGCCGTTCACCGTCGAGGCCGTGGATTCGGCTGCGGGTTCCGCCGGTTGATACGCTGACGCGTCCCTTTCCACAGATGGAGATGGGACATCGCATCAGCCCTCCTGCCATGGAGAGACCATGGCCGCCGAGTCCGTAGGAGGTGGAGAACGCTATGCGCGCCTATGAAGTAATGGTGATCCTCGAGCCCAGCCTCGATGAGCGCACCGTCGCCCCGACCCTTGACAAGTTCCTGAAGGTCGTCACCGCTGATGGTGGCACGGTCGAGAACGTTGACGTCTGGGGACGTCGTCGCCTGGCCTACGAGGTCAACAAGAACGCCGAGGGCATCTACGCCGTCGTCAACCTGACCGCCGAGCCCAAGACCGTTCTGGAGCTCGACCGCCAGCTTGGCCTCAACGAGCAGATCCTGCGTACGAAGGTCATCCGCCCGTCCAAGTGACGCGGATGTCACCGTCGGAAAATGTCGGTGCGGGGTCCTATGTTGGGCCCACACGGGAAACCAACTCCTGAACCGACACCGACACCCAGATCAGACTCAAGGGAGATCTCATGGCAGGCGACACCGTCATCACCGTGATCGGCAACCTCACCGACGACCCGGAGCTTCGCTTCACGCCGTCGGGTGCAGCCGTTGCCAACTTCACGATTGCTTCGACGCCCAGCAGCTTCAACCGGCAGACCAACGCGTGGGAGGACGGGGAGACCCTCTTCCTGCGCTGCTCGATCTGGCGCCAGGCTGCTGAGAACGTCGCCGAGTCCCTGCAGCGCGGCATGCGTGTCGTCGCTCAGGGTCGCCTGAAGTCGAGGTCCTACGAGACGCGTGAGGGCGAGAAGCGCACTGTCTTCGAGCTCGAGTGCGACGAGATCGGTCCTTCGCTCCGCTACGCGACCGCCAAGGTCACCAAGGCCAGCCGGCAGTCCGGCGGCCAGGGTGGCGGCGGTTACAACCAGGGCGGCGGTGGCTACAACCAGGGCGGCGGCTACGGCGGCCCCCAGGGTGGTGGCCAGCAGGCCCCGGCCGGTGGCAACGACCCGTGGGCCTCGCCGGCTCCGCAGCAGCCCGCCAACGCGGGCGGCGGCGCGCCGGCCAACGACCCGTGGGCGACCCCGGGCGTGGGCAACGACGAGCCTCCCTTCTGATCAACAGATCCACATTCCGAATCCCTCAACCATTCCGGCTCTCGCCGGGCTTCTAGAAAGGAAGCACCACAATGGCCAAGGCAGTGATTCGCAAGCCGAAGAAGAAGGTTTGCCAGTTCTGCAAGGAGAAGGCGACCGGTGTCGACTACAAGGACGCCACCCTGCTCCGTAAGTTCATCTCCGACCGCGGCAAGATCCGCGCCCGTCGCGTGACCGGCAACTGCGTCCAGCACCAGCGCGACGTGGCCATCGCCGTCAAGAACGCGCGCGAGGTCGCTCTGCTGCCCTACACCTCCACCGGTCGCTGAGGAGGATCGACATGGCTACCAAGATCATCCTTCAGCAGGAGGTCACCGGGCTCGGTTCCGCCGGTGACGTCGTCGAGGTCAAGGACGGCTACGCCCGCAACTACCTGATCCCGCGTGGCGACGCCATCCGCTGGTCCCGCGGCGCCGAGTCGCAGGCCGAGTCGATCAAGGCCGCGCGCGCGGCTCGCTCCGTGCGCGACGAGGCGCACGCCGCCGAGATCAAGGGCAAGCTCGAGGCCAACACGGTCAACGTGAAGGTCCGCGCCGGCAAGGACGGCCGCCTCTACGGCGCCGTCACCGCCGCCGACATCGCCGCCGCGGTCTCCGAGACCACCGGCGAGTCGATCGACAAGCGCACCATCGCGCTGGGCAACCCGATCAAGGCGCTCGGTGCTCACGAGGTCTCCGTCAAGCTCCACGACGAGGTGTCCGCCAAGCTGGCCCTCAACGTGGTCCCCGCTTGATCTAGGGATTCACCCAGGCCCGCCTCCTTCGGGAGGCGGGCCTGTTCGTTTTCGCCGAGAAGTCAGGTACGTCGGCCGAAGCGTCACTCCCGTCGGCCGACTGGGCACCCGAGTGCCATCTCGGCCGACCGGGGTGACGCCTCGACCGACGGGGGTGACGCCTCGGCTCAGAACTTGTTCGCGATCTCGGTCAGCTTGGCGACGTACGCCGGCCAGTCGTACTCCGACGGGATGTTGTCGCCGGGTTTGCGCCAGCCGACCGCGCCGTCCGCCGCTTCGCGGAGGATGTCGGCCTGGCCACCATGTCCGGCGAGGTCGGCGAAGAGGTGCACGAGAATCTGGTGGAGGGTGACCTCCTCATCGCCCCAGTGGTGTACGTGGCCGATGGCGTCCAGCGGCAGCGCGTCGATCGTCTCGTTGCCGTGGGCGATGACCCGACGGTAGAGATCGATGATTCCCTCGATGGTCTCGTCCTCGGTGGCGTACCAGTCGGCCTGCGGATCGACCTCGAAGACCTCGTCCGAGACCAGCTCCTCCGGATGCGGGAACGGGCAGCCGAACGTCGACCCGAGGTAGACGGCCTCGACCCCGGTGACGTGCTTGATGATGCCGAGGAGGTTGGTGCCGGTCGGCGTACGCGGCAACCGGGCCTCGCGCTCCGGCAGGTCCTCGACCTTGGAGATCAGGGCTTCGCGGCGGGCGTCGATGTAGCTCTTCAGGGTGCTCTTCGGATCGGCAGGCATGTTCTGACCTTCGCGCCAAGCCGGATTCAGCGCAAGCGAGTATGTGGGTTGACGTTCAGGCGCCGGTGACCAGCCAGCGGTCGCTTCGCGCACGCAGCGTCAGCACCACGAAACGCGCCCCCATGAAGCCGACGGCGAAGGTGATCCACACCCACACGAGCCCACCGCCGAGAGCGACGGCCAGCGCAACCAGCGGGACATAGGCGACCAGGGTCCAGATCCCGCCCCAGGCCAGGTAGCGCCCGTCGCCGGCGCCGATGAGCACCCCGTCGAGGACGAAGACGACACCCGCGATCGGCTGCGCGACCGCCGCCACGATCGCCACCGGGACCAACAGGTCTCGCACCGCCTGGTCCTCGGTGAAGAGTGCGCCGAGGAACGGGGAGAGTGAAGCCAGGAGTACGCCGGTCGCGACCCCGATCACGACGCCCCACCACACCATCCGGGCGGTGATGGCCCGGGTCTCCCGGGTATCGCCGGCCCCCAGCGACCGTCCGGTCAGCGCCTGAGCGGCGATCGCGATCGCATCGAGCACGAAGGCCAGGAACGTCCACAGCGTGAAGGCGATCTGGTGGGTCGCCAGCCCGACGGCCTGGGCGCCCACGGCGAGATGGGTGACGGCGTACGTCGTGGCCAGGAGCGCCACCCGCAGCGTCAGCGTGCGCACGACAAGAGCGACGCCGGCCCGCGCGGCGGCGCGGATGCCGGGCACATCCGGGCGCAGCGGCACCGTATCGGCGCGGGCCGCTCGCACCACGACGTACGTCAGCATCGCGGCGGCGAGCACCTGCGCGATCACCGATCCGATCGCTGAGCCGGCGATCCCGAGCCCGGCACCGTAGACGAGGCCGAGGTTGAGCACGATGTTGAGCACGTTGGCGACCACCGCCGCGACCAGCGGCGTGCGGGTGTCCTGCAACCCACGGAGCACGCCGGTCGCAGCGAGCATCATCAGGAGCGGTGTCACCCCGAGGACGGCGATCCGGAGGTACGTCGTCGCCGGGCCGGCCACCTCGTCGCCGGCGCCCACCGCCCGGCTGAGAGGCTCGGCCAGCAGCATCACCGGGACCGTGACGACCACTCCGATGATGACGGCGAGCCAGATCCCGTCGATCCCCTGCCGGAGGGCGCCGACGGTGTCACCGGCGCCGATCCGTCGGGCGACCGATGCTGTCGTGCCGTACGCGAGGAAGACGCAGAGACCCACGATCGTCTGGAGGACGACCCCTGCGACACCGAGGCCGGCGAGCTCGCGGGTGCCGAGGTGACCGACGATCGCAGAGTCCGCCAGCAGGAAGAGCGGCTCGGCGACGAGCGCCAGGAAGGCCGGGATCGCGAGCCGCCAGATCTGCTTGTCGAGGTCTCGGCGGTGGGTCTTCGAGGAGGTCTTCGCATCCGCCGGGGTCGTCACGGTGTCAAGGTTAAACACCGTCGACCCGGAGCGTTGTTCAGGGCAGGTGGAAAACCTGTGGAAAACGTCGTTGCGGCGCTATGTCGACAAAACGCCCGACGGGGTACAGCGATCCTGGGGGTAAATCCCGATGGGTTGCCTACTTTCTTCCGTCCACAGGTCGTGAACAACAAAACTGCAGGTCAGAGCGGCTTTACTGATTACGTTGCACTAGTTATGCACAGCCGGTTCCCCAGGCTGTTCACATTGACCAGGGTGTCGTCCACCGCTATCCCCTGGTTATCCCCAGGGCCTGTGGATAACCCTCTGTCGCGGATGTGGCATGCGACGTAAGGTCGCGGAGACTTGAGGTGTCGTCGAGGGTCGACCCAGGACGGTGTGAAACAGAACTGTCGGTGGTGACCCGTAGCGTGGGACCGGATCGACCGAGTCCACGCAGCGACGATCCGCAGACCACGGAGGGGCAAGGGAATGAGCGTCACTGAGACCGGCTCGATGAACGGTCCGGGCGACTTCCCGGAGCCGCCGTTCGAGGAGTGGGGCGACGGCCCCGCGGCGTACGAACCGGGCAACGCCCCTCGTGCGGTCAACGACCGCACGCCACCGCAGGACATGGCCGCCGAGCAGGCCGTCCTCGGTTCGATGCTGATCTCCAAGGACGCCATCGCCGACGTCTCCGAGACGCTGCGCGGCACCGACTTCTACCGTCCCACCCACGAGTCGATCTACGACTCGATCCTCGATCTCTACAGCCGCGGCGAGCCGGCCGACATGGTCACCGTCGCCGACGACCTGCGCCGCAAGGGCGAGCTGGAGCGCATCGGCGGCGCCCCCTACCTGCACACGCTCGCCTCCAACGTCCCGATCGCCGCCAACGCGGCCTACTACGGCGAGATCGTCCGCGACAAGTCCGTCCTGCGGCGCCTGGTCGAGGCCGGCACCAAGATCGTGCAGATCGGCTACGCCGGTGAGGGCGAGGTCGACAACATCGTCGACGAGGCCCAGGCCGAGGTCTTCAAGCTCACCGACAAGCGCTCCGGTGAGGACTACTCCCCGCTCGCCGACATCATGGACGGCGTCCTCGACGAGATCGAGGCGATCTCCAACCGCGAGGCCGGCCTCTACGGCGTCCCCACCGGCTTCGCCGACTTCGACGAGCTCACCAACGGCTTCCACTCCGGCCAGATGATCATCGTCGCCGCTCGACCCGCGATGGGTAAGTCGACGCTGGCCCTCGACTTCTGCCGCGCCGCGTCGATCCACAACAACCTGACCAGCGTCTTCTTCAGCCTGGAGATGAGCCGTTCCGAGATCACCATGCGCCTCCTGTCCGCCGAGGCCAAGGTGCCGCTCAACCACATCCGCAACGGCAACATGTCCGACGACGACTGGAACAAGCTGGCCCGCAAGATGGGCGAGGTCTCCAGCGCGCCGATGTTCATCGACGACAGCCCCAACATGACGATGATGGAGATCCGCAGCAAGGCCCGAAGGCTCAAGCAGCGCCACGACCTCCGGCTCATCGTGATCGACTACCTCCAGCTGATGAGCTCCGGCAAGAAGGTCGAGTCCCGCCAGCTCGAGGTCTCCGAGTTCTCCCGCCAGATCAAGCTGCTGGCCAAGGAGCTCGAGGTCCCGATCATCGCGCTGTCCCAGCTCAACCGTGGTTCCGAGCAGCGTGCCGACAAGCGCCCTGCCGTCTCCGACCTCCGTGAGTCCGGATCGCTGGAGCAGGACGCCGACATGGTCGTCCTCCTCCACCGCGACGACGTCTACGAGAAGGAGTCGACCCGCCCCGGCGAGGCCGACGTGATCATCGCCAAGCACCGTAACGGCCCCACCCGCGACCTCGTCGTCGCCTTCCAGGGTCACTACAGCCGCTTCGTCGACATGGCTCACTGACGCCGCGCCGCTGCTGCCGTCGACGAGCCGGCGATCCGAGCGGCCCGGATCGGACGTCAGCGTTCCGCCGCGGCCTTGATCCCCTCCAATGTCTGCCGCATTCCCGCGCGCTGGACCTCGGTGAACGTCGCCTGCCCGCCCAGGAAGGCGTCGGTGAGCTCCAGAGACGAGTCGGAGATGCCGTCCGGCGTCTCGCGCCGCTGGGTGAGCCGCGTACCGCCCTGGCTCGTCGGTTCCAGTCGGAAGGACCAGACGACCCGGTTCTCCTGGATCCGAAAGGCCATCTCCTGCTCGGCCTCGAAGCGAACGATCTCCCCGTGAGTGGTCCACTCCAGGTCGCCGTGACTGTTCCGGTTGGTGAACTGCGCGCCGAGCTCGACCTGCTCGTACCCGGCTCGAAGCCTCGTGGAGTCCACCTGCGGACTCCATTGTGGAATCCGGCGTACGTCGTGAACGAGATCCCACACGCGGGCGGGTGCGGCGGCGATCTCGACGGAGTCCTGAAGCAAGGGTTCGTAGTCCTCGGGCACGCTGACCTCCTATTTATACGACCGATCGGTCGCGCTTTCGGACTCTAGCTTCGGCCGCGATTAACGTCCAGTCGGACGCATAGAATGACCGGTATGACTCCCATGGGATCCGAGGACGGACGACGCGCCAGAGGTGACGCGACCCGTCGCAAGGTGGCGCTTAAGGCGGCAGACATCGCCACCACCCACGGGCTGGACTCGATCACCGTCGGTTCGCTGGCCGCACAGACCGGCGTGAGCAAGAGCGGCATCCTCACCGTCTTCGACAACCGGGAGTCGATCCAGGTCGCGGCAGTACGCGAGGCCGCGCGGGTCTATCGCGAGACGGTCATCGCTCCGGCGCTGCCGAGCGAGCCGGGCAAGGACCGCCTGCGAGCGCTCGTCGACGCCTGGGTCGCCTACCTGACGGCGAACACCTTCCCCGGCGGCTGCTTCGTCGCCGCGACCACCGTCGAATACGGTCACCGCGAGGGACCGGTCGCCGAGGCCGTACGCGCGCTGAAGCGCCAGTGGCTCGACTTCCTCACCGCCGAGCTGACGGCCGCGCACTCCGACGACCCCCGTGGCGATGCCTTCCGGATCGACGCCTTCCTCAACGCTGGCAACAACAACCGCGAGCTCTTCGGAGACGACGCCGAGCTGGAGCGTGCCCGAGACCTGGCCCTGCAAGTGATCGGGTGAATCGCCGGTCGGCATCTTCATCAGCGCCAGGGCTTGCTTGCGCAGTCCGAACATCACCCCGACAGCGTCCTGCATCTGGCTGGGATCGCCGTTGAAGGCCTGCTCGAGCAGGTAGAGAACCAGGCCGTACGTCTGGTTGAACTCCTCCTGGGTGACCCGGATCCGGCTGCTCCGCGGACGGCCGACCGTCCGCCGTACCTCCCGTGCTGTCGCGGCCCCGTGGCTGCTGATCTCGACGTCGGTCCTCAAGGGGATCTCGGCCCCTGCGAAGGGCACTTTGGGCCCTTGGTCGCGCGCGACCTCGGGCGTAGACCTGAGATGAACCGAACATCGTCAACGGCAGCGTCTCGCCATCGGCGCGACGTGGGCATCGAGGGTGTACGCCTCACCCCGGGATCACCTGAGGGGCGCAAGCCGTGGTGCAGCACGAGTCGTTGGCGCCTGCGGACATCTGCTGGCCAGTTCTCCGCGCGGTTGACCGGCTACTTTGACGAGCAGGATCATTTTCGGGACGTTTCGACAATGTGCGCCGCGGTCGGATCGTCAATCTTCCCTGCATCTCGACAGCTGCGGTCGGGTCAGGAGTCGTGAAGGTCGGCCGCGGCCCGGGCGCGCTCTATATCCGGCACGTGGGTCTCTGCCCACTCCCGAAGCGCACCCAGCGGCGGCAGGAGCGTGTGCCCCAGCGGGGTGAGGGCGTACTCGACGTGTGGTGGGTTGCCTCCGAGATCGGTGCGGCTGATGAGTCCGTCGTACTCCATTGCCCGCAGCGTCTCGGAGAGCGCTTTGGGGGTGATGCCGCGGATGTATGCCTTGAGGTGCGTGAAGCGCATCGGCCCGTCGGCCAGTGCGGTGATCACGAACACCGTCCAGCGGGCGCCGATGCGGTGCAGCACGGTGCGGCTCGGGCAGGTGGCTGCCATGACGTCGTACGCCTCGCCCATCACGTCTCCAGTAGCGTTGTAGATACCGGTAGCAAATCTATACCGTCCTAGCCATGACGCACACACTTCAAGGCCAGCGCATCCTGATCATCGGCGGCGGTAGAGGGATCGGCGCTGATATCGCGCGCCGCGCGGAACAGGCCGGGGCAACCAGCATCGTCGCGACGCGTGCAGGTGACCTCGATCTGAAGCTCGACGTGCTCGACGAGGAGACGCTCGCCGCCGCAGCGGCCGCTCTCGGGCCGGTCGACCACATCGTGTCCACCGTGTCGGCGCACCACGACGTACCCGTCGGCGACCTGGACCACGACAAGGTCGTCGCTGCGTTCGGCACCAAGGTCGTCGCCCCGCTCCTGGTGGCCAAACACTTCGCCGACCTGGTGCGGCCCGGCGGGTCGATGCTGTTCTTCTCCGGCGTCGTGGGCTGGCAGCCCAAGCCCGGCACCGTGGTCAAGGGTGTCGCCAACGGTGCGCTGGACTACCTCGTTCGCCACCTCGCGGTCGAGCTCGCCCCGCTGCGGGTCAACGCCATCGCACCGGGACTGGTCGACAGCGGCACCTGGGACCGGCTCGGTGAAGCGGGCAAGTCGGCCCTTCTCGCGAATGCCACACAAGGCTCTCTCGTCGGGCGGCATGGCACGGTCAGCGACATCTCCGACGCGGCACTGTGGCTCCTCAGTGCGGGGTACGTCACGGGCGAGCTCATCCACGTCGATGGCGGCGCTCGTCATCGGTGAGGACGCCCCGCCGGTCGACCAAGCCCGTCAGTGCTCGCCAGTGTCTATCAGCAACGAGCACAACGGCGGTTGCGTTCAGGCCCGCTGCGCCGGCGGCACGTATTCGAAGGTCGGACCGGCGGTCGTCTTTCCGTCGCCGGTCGGCATCTTCATCAGCGCCATCGCCTGCTTGCGCAGGCCGAACATGGCTCCGACGGCGTCCTGCATCTGGCTGGGATCGCCGTTGAAGGCCTGTTCGAGGAGGTACAGAAGCAGGCTGTACATCTGGTTGAACTCCTCCTGGGCGACCCGGACTGGGCTGCCCGGCGGATAGTCGGTGGTGCGCGGGTTGTGCCGCATCGGCGCAACACCGTCGAAGTCGATCGCGATCTCCTCGCCGGTGGGACCGGACTGCGGGGTGTCGCCGGTCTGGTAGCGGCGGCCGAGTCGGAGCTCCTGAAACCGGTAGTAGTGCGCGACCTCGTCGCGATCCGGGTGGAAAACGTCCCGGTCGCCGTCCCACACCTTCGTACGTGCGGCGCCCTCGCCCTGCTCGACGATCTCCGCCAGCGCGGCCGACGCAGACTTCAGGTCGACGACCGGCAGCACCTCGCCGCCTCCACCCCGGAGGTGGAGCTCGCCGATCTGCCGGGCCGGGTCGCCGCTGAACACGTTCTCCTCGCCCAGCTGGGCGCACAGGGTGTGCAAGCCGGCGTCGATCGCGGCGTAGAACTGTCCGATCGTCTGATACTCGTCGCTCTGCGGCGGCGCGTCCACGGTCGCGGGCCGCTCGATGCGCAGGAACAGGTCGAGCGCCTCGGGGCCGAACGGGACGAGATGGACGTCCACGGACCGGTCGCCGTGGGGCAGCGGGTGGGGATACGGCGGCAGCATCTCGGGTGCGTCGAGGGTGGGTGAGCCGCCGACGGCATTGAGCAGGTTCGCGGCCAGTGCCAGATGAATCATCTCCTCGGCGAGGACCGTGCCCACGACGTGGGCAGCCTCGGGGTTGCGGGCCGGGTCCAGGGAGTAGAGCGCGCACAGGTACGGGGGAATCGTCGCGTGCTCGAGCTCGATCGCCCACTGCAGGTGGCGACGGAGATCGTCGATCGTGTCGATGGCGTGGGCGCCACGGGTGTCCATGCGATACCTCGGTTCGTCAGGTCGGTGTGTCGCCAGCGAGGACCGGACAGGTCTTCGACTTGTGACATGCGTCGGGCCGAAGACGGAAGTTCGCCGAGGGTGACCGAATCGTTCGTCACAAATCGGAGGCGTGCCCTGTCCTTGATGGTGAGCGACGTTCCGGATCGGCCGGAACGAGGATGGAAGGAACGCCATGAAGATCGTCGTGATCGGTGGAACCGGGCTGATCGGCTCGAAGCTCGTCCGGAAGTTGGCGGAACACGGCCACGAAGCGGTGCCCGCCTCACCCGACTCGGGGGTGAACACCCTGACCGGCGAAGGGCTGGCCGAGGTGTTGGAGGGCGCTCAGGTCCTGGTGGACGTCTCGAACTCGCCATCGTTCGCCGACGACGCCGTGATGGACTTCTTCCGTACGTCCACCGGAAACCTCCTCGCCGCCGAGGAGAAGGCCGGGGTCGAGCACCACGTGGCGTTGTCGGTGGTCGGCACCGAGCGTCTCGCCGAGAGCGGCTACTTCCGCGCGAAGATCGAGCAGGAGAGGCTGATAAAGGAGTCCGGTCGGCCGTACTCGATCGTGCACGCCACCCAGTTCTTCGAGTTCGTGGGCAGCATCGCCCAGTCGGCGACCGAGGGGAACACCGTCCGTCTCTCCGACGCGCGGATCCAGCCCATCGCTGGCGAGGACGTGGCCGCTGCGGTCGGCCGGGTCTCGGTGGGCACGCCCTTGAACGGCACCGTCGAGGTGGTCGGTCCCGAGCAGTTCGGTCTCGACGAGCTGATCCGCACCGGGCTGACCTACCGCGGCGACGCCCGTGAGGTGGTGACCGATCCGGAGGCACGCTACTTCGGTGCCCTGCTGGACAAGGACACGCTCCTTCCCGGCCCGGGCGCGCAGCTGTCGGTCACTCGGTTCGCTGACTGGCTGCCGCTGAACCCGCCGCCGGCGAAGTGACCATGACCGATCACCAGATCGCGACGTCCGTCCTGGTCATCGGGACGGGCGGCGGTGGCCTGCGTGCCGCGATCGAGCTGGCCGAGCGTGGTGTAGACATCCTGGCTGTCGGCAAGAGGGCGAAGTCGGACGCACACACCACCCTCGCCGCCGGCGGGATCAATGCCGCGCTGGCGACGATGGACCCGGAAGACTCCTGGCAGCAGCACGCGGCCGACACCATCAAGGAGAGCTATCTGCTCGCCGACCCCGAGACGGTGCGGATCGTCGCCGAGAACGCCGCTCGCGGCATCGAGGATCTCGAGCGCTACGGGATGCCCTTCGCGCGCGAGACCGACGGGCGGATCTCGCAGCGGTTCTTCGGTGCGCACAGCTACCGCCGGACCGCGTTCGCCGGTGACTACACCGGACTGGAGATCCAGCGGACGCTGGTCGGTCGGGCGGAGCAGCTCGGCGTCCCGGTCCTGGACACGGTCTACATCACGCGGATCCTGGTCAAGGACAACGTCGTCTTCGGTGCGTACGGTTTCGACGTCTCGGACGGGTCGAGATATGTGATCCACGCGGACGCGGTGGTTCTCGCGGCGGGCGGACACACGCGTATCTGGCGGCGTACCTCGTCCCGCCGCGACGAGAACACGGGTGACTCGTTCCGGCTCGCGCTGCTGGCCGGCGGGAGGATCCGGGACGCCGAGCTCGTCCAGTTCCACCCGTCGGGTCTGATCGCGCCGGAGAACGCGGCCGGCACCCTCGTCTCCGAGGCGGCACGGGGCGAGGGCGGCGTGCTGCGCAACGGTCTCGGTGAGCGGTTCATGTCCCGCTACGACCCGGACCGCATGGAGCTGTCCACACGCGACCGGGTCGCACTGGCGGCGTACACCGAGATCAAGGAGGGGCGAGGCACCCCGGACGGCGGCGTGTGGCTCGACGTCTCGCACCTCCCCAGAGACACGATCATGCGTCGGCTTCCGCGCGTCTATCAGACGCTGCTCGAGCTGCAGATGCTGGACATCACCCGCGAGCCGATCGAGATCGCGCCCACCGCGCACTACTCGATGGGTGGGGTATGGGTATGTCCGGAGGACCACGGCACCGGGGTCGAGGGTCTCTACGCTCTCGGTGAGGCGGCGAGCGGGCTGCACGGCGCGAACCGGCTCGGCGGAAACTCGCTGATCGAGCTGCTGGTCTACGGTCGGATCGTCGGTGCGGTTGCTGCTCGCTATTCACGCAACCTGGGAGCACAGCAGCGGTCCGCGGCGGCCACTGAGGAAGCCCGGAGGGAGATCGACGAGCTGCTGGCGTCCGAGGGTCCGGAGAATGTACGCGCCCTGCAGCGGACGTTGCGGAACACCATGACCGAGTACGCCGGCGTCGTCCGCGACGAGTGCGGCCTGACCGCCGGTCTGGCCGAGCTCGACGAGCTGGAAGGACGGATGCGGAACGTGGGCGTGCATCCCGACACTGCGGGGTTCCAGGACCTCGCGCACGCCTTCGACCTCGAGGCCGCGGTGCTGGCTGCGCGTGCGACTCTCGAGTCGGCACTCGAGCGCCGGGAGAGTCGTGGCTGCCACAACCGCTCCGACTATCCGGAGCTCGACGAGTCGCTGCAGGTGAGTCTGGTCTGGTCAGGGCCGGGACGGGTCGAGCACGAGAAGATCCCGCCGATTCCGCCCGACATCGGCTCTCTCATGCGCGAAGTGTCCACTGCGGGCAAGCTTGTCGAATAGGTTCTCCGAGGCGAGGCCCCGACGGCGGCGCCGGAGCCTCGGGGTCGCCTGGAGCGATCGGTGTCCGGCGACGACCGAGAGAGGACGGTAGGGGCGGGGGATGACAGATTACGAGGTGCACGAGCTCGGCGCCGCGGATGATCTCGAAGCGGCCATCGCGGTCTTCACGCAGGTGCGACCGCGTCTCTTCGGGATCGCGTATCGCATGCTCAGCAGCGTCACCGAGGCCGAGGATCTGGTGCAGGACGTCTGGCTGCGCTGGCAGGCGTACGACCGGTCCACGGTGGCCAACCCCGAGGCGTTCCTGGCGACGACCACCACCCGGCTGGCCATCAACGTCCTCCAGTCGGCGTGGAAGCGACGGGAGACGTACATCGGGCCGTGGTTGCCCGAACCGGTCGACACCGGCGCGGACCCGTACCTGGGTGCCGAGCGGGCCGAGGCCCTGCAGTTCGCGACCCTGCTGCTCATGGAGAAGCTCACCCCAAGCGAACGCGCCGCCTACGTGCTGCGAGAGGCCTTCGAATACTCCTACGCGCAGATCGCGGACGTGCTGTCCTCGACCGAGCCTGCGGTACGTCAGCTGGTCAGCCGGGCCCGCAAGCACATCGCGAGCGAGCGGCGCACGTCGGTGAGCGCGGACGAGCAACGGAAGCTGCTGACCACGTTCCTCACGGCCGCCCGAGTCGGTGACCTGGCCGCCTTGGAGCGCCTCTTCACGCCCGACGTGACCAGCCTGTCCGATGGCAACGGCCGCAAGGGCATCGCCCGTACGCCTGTCGTCGGTGCGGAGCGGGTGGCGAAGTTCCTCCGAGCGATCTCGACCTGGTTCTGGGACGGCGTCGAGGTGCGGTGGGTGGTCACCAACGGGCAGACGTCTGCCGTCCTCGTCCGCCAGGGCGCCGACTACGGCCTGCTCACCGTCGGCGCGACCGTGGACGGTATCGACCAGGTGCTCTGGCTGGTCAATCCCGAGAAGAACAGTGCGGTCTCGGTCGGGGGCTGAGTCGCCAATGTCACAGACCGTCGGGCTGGCCGGTCTTAGCAGCGACTTCGAGAGAAACGGGGCACCGTGTGCGCACTACCTTGGGCCGGCACGAGCGGCATGACCTGGTCGTCCGCAGGTTCGCGGAGGCCTGCCGACGGGGAGACGTGAACGACCTCGCCGCCATCCTGAGCGCCGAGACCGTCGGCACCTGCGACTCCGGCGGGCTGGTCGTCCCCTCTGACGAGCCGGTGCGCGGTCGGGTGGAGGTGGCCCGCTTCGTGATGACGCTGTGCGAGCGAGCGGGTGTCGACGTGGCCGTCGAGTCCGTCAACGGCCGCGCCGGGCTGGTCCTGCGCGAGGGCTCCCGGGCCGTAGCGGTCCTCGGTGCCGAGTCCGCGGGTTACGAGATCACCACGCTCTGGATCGTGCTCAACCCGGCCAAGCTGGGTGACTGGCACCGTGGTTGACCGGGCCCGTACGGCGTGCGCCGTGTGGGCCCGGTACGCCTCAGCTCCGCGACCATCCCTTCGCCCGGAGCTCTTGCTCGGAGACGAACTCGAGCATCGGCTTGCCCGGCTCGCAGAGCATCGTGACGGTGAACCGAACCGGGATGTCGTCACGGTTGTTGCCGTCCTGGTAGTGGATGACATCGCCACCCGGCTCCCAGAAGGCTTCGCCTGCGCGGACGACCCGCGGTGGCTCGCCCTCGAGCTCGAACACCATCTCTCCCTCCAACACGTAGCCGAAAGCCGGCCCCGGGTGGCGGTGCGGCGGGGTTCCGGGATCGCCCGGCGGGTAGTCGATGACGATCGTCATCGCGTGTGCTCCCTCCGGGATGAAGGGCGGTTTTGCTTCTTGAAGCACGGTCAGGGACATGGGAAGACCTCCTCGATGAACGGTGCACTCGATAGACCGGACAGCGGGGCGATCCGTGACTCCCGAGTGAGCGGAGTTCGGACACGAGCGGGGTCGGTGCTGGTGAAGTCGTTCACCAGGGTCCCGTTGAGGAACACCTTGATGGTCGACCCCTCGACGCGGATGTCGTAGGAGTTCCACGACCCGACCGGCTTGAGCGACGCGGCGATAGCCGACGAGTCCGCTCCCTGGAAGGTGTAGATGGCGCCGGTGGTGCGGTCCGGGGCGTCGGTGGCGTCGATCTGGACCTCGTAGCCCTGGTTGACCGCGACCCAGGGGTCGTTGCCGGGGTTGGGGAAGCCGATGAAGACGCCGCCGTTGTTGTCGTTGACCAGCTTCCAGTCCAGCCGCAGGCTGTAGTCGCTGAACTCCTGCTCGGCGTACCACAGCAGACCCAAGCCGTTGGTCGTACGCAGCGAGCAGTCGTCCTGGCGGCCGAACGAGCCGGCCCGGCCATCCGCCACGAGGCCAGGGAGGCCAGGGTCCCGTCGAAGAGCGAGGTGTAGCCCGAGGCGGGTCGCCGCGGCGTACAGATGTCTTCGCCGAGGTCGAGCCGTGGGCGCTGGAGTCCGCCGGCGACTGGCAGACCTGGGGCACCGCGACCCGGCCGATGCGGCTGAAGGCCGGTACCAAGCCGTTGAGGTAGACCGAGACGCGCTTGGGACACGCATGGAGGCCTCCGTGGGGGATGTGTCGAGCGTCATATTTGAAGTAGGGGACCGGGAGAACTTCGTCAACGAGTCTTGGAACTTTCGCAAATAGGTTCTAAATACGAAGGGGCGGCTCACGACGTCGGCGAGAAGAGCCTGTCCAGGTGCTGGTCACGGCGGCGAGCGCAGCCCGGGGTTCGATCACGCCGAGCTCCAGCAGGCGTGAACCCGGTCAGCGAGAGGATGAGGTCGGTCTCGATCGCCGGGTCGCGCGCGGCCAGCCCTGCTCTCGCCGTCCATCCAGCGGTTCCTCTCCGAGAAGGTCGCGGGGCGCTAGCTCGCCGCCCGCGTGACCAGCTCGGTCAGGCGCTCCTCGACGGCCGGGGTCATCGCCGTGACGGCGAAGACGGTCGGCCAGATGTCGCCGTCGTCGAGGTTCGCCCACTCCTGGAAGCCGACCTCGGCGTAGCGCATCTTGAACTTCCCGGCGCACTTGTAGAACACCACGACCTTGCCGTCGGCGTTGGCGTAGGCGGGCATGCCGTACCACGTCTTCGGGGCGAGGTCGGGCGCGTGCGTGGTGACGATCCGGTGGAGCGTCTCGCCGATCGCGCGGTCGTTCTCGTCCATGGCCTCGATCTTCTCGAGGCAGTCCGCGAGGTCGGCCTCGGCCTTCTTGCTGCCGGTGCCGCGCTTGGCGGCGGTCCTGCGCTCCGCGGCCGCCTCCTTCATGGCGGCCTTCTCTTCCTCGGTGAATGTGCTGTTCGCCATCGGTCTTTCCTTCCTGAGCAGGTCTGTTGACACGAGCCTAGAAAGTCCCGAGCCCGTACGCTTCTTCGTTCCTGATCAATCGGAGAGCGGCTTGCGCGCGACGACGATCGCGCCCGGGACCTCGTCGTCGGGCCGCATCAGGAGCTCGGCCTCGATGGTGAAGCCGGCCTCGCGCAGCCATCGGGAGATCTGCTCGGGCCGCCGCCGGTGGCTGTCGACGCTGATCGGGCGCCCGGTGTAGCCGGTGGTCGAGTGCCGGGTGTCGTCGCCGACGTGGAACCCGACCAGCACCGGTGCCTCGGGCCGCAGCACCCGCCGGAACTCGTCGAAGACCCCGGGCACCGCCGCGTCGGGGATGTGGATGACGGACCAGAAGGCGAGTACGCCGCCCACGGCTCCGTCCGCCAGCGGCAGATCGGTCATCGACCCGACCTCGAACCCGAGGTCCGGGTGGTCGTGCCGCGCGATCGCGATCATCTCGGGGGAGAGGTCGATCCCGAAGGCGTCGACCCCCAGGTCGTGGAGGTGGCGGGTCACGTACCCGGGGCCGCAGCCGACGTCGGCCACCGGCCCACCGCCGCTGTCACGCACGGTCTCGGCGAACACGGCCAGCCCTGCGCGCAGGTAGGGACGATCGTCCAGCAGGCCGCGTACCTTCTCGGCGTAGCCGGCCGCGTCGGTGTCGTAGGAGTCGCGGGTCTCGTTCAGCCAGTTGTCGGGCATCGCCATCGACCCTACGGCAGAGCGAAGCGCGGGATACCAAGACAAGCCGCACCGGCGCGACCGGATCACCGGCGAACGCCGTCGCCATCATCTGACCGGGACGTAGGTTGGACGGCGTACGCAGCCGTCACCGGATTCAGGAGAGTGGGGAGTGCCGTGCGCCGCTGGGTGCGCAGATCCTTGTGGGACGTCGTCCCGCGTGATCACCGCCAGAGCGACGCCGCCCTGCGCCGCCGTCAGCTGGTCACGGTCGGCTTCGTGCTGCTCGGCGCGTTGGTGCTCGGCGTCTCGCTGCGCATCGAGCCGGGCAGCGTCTGGTTCTACCCTGCGGCCATCGGCCTGGCCGGCGTGTGGGCCGTCGGCGCCTTCGCATCCGGGCCGCTGCACCTCGGCCGGATCGGCGCCTGGCGTCGGCAGGAGAGAGGGCATCGGCTCGTCCGCCCCGTGCTGGCGCCGATCCTGATCGGCCTGGGCCTGGCCGGCATCTTCGTGATCGGCGGTCTGGTCGTGCGCGAGATCGGCTGGCTGGACCGCCAGGTGCGTTCGGTGCTCGACTTCGCCGACCAGGGCTCGCTGCCGATCCTCGTCGTGGTGACCGCCGTCAACGGGGTGGCGGAGGAGCTGTTCTTCCGGGGCGCGGTCTATGCCGCCCTGCCCCACCATCCGGTCGCCTGGTCGTCGGTGGCCTATGTGATCGCGACGCTGGCGACCGGCAACGTCATGCTGGCCTTCGCGGCGATCCTGCTCGGGGCGGTGGTCGGCCTCGAGCGGCGCGCTTCGGGCGGCGTGCTCGCCCCGATCCTCACCCACTGTGCCTGGTCGCTGTCGATGCTGCTCGCGCTGCCGTTGCTTTTCGGCTGAGGCCGGCCACGGTCTCTCAGAGCGTGTTCCGGTCGGCCAGTCGCTCGGCCAGGGCGCGACGTACGGCCTCCCGGTAGGGCAACGGTTCGCCCGGCACGACGTCGAGGATGCGCCGATCGCGCACGACGACCTCGGTGGTCATCGAGTCGATCAGATTGCGCCCGGTGGTCACGTCGACGTCGGTCACCAGGGCCAGCCAGTACGACGACAGCCGGGGCGTCAGCACCGGCACCGGGACGACCGGGATCGACCGGCCGTTGGCCACCTCGGACGCGACGGTCAGCATGTCGACGTACGTCATCGCCTCGGGGCCGCCGATCTCGAAGACCTCGCCGATCGCGTCCTCGTTGTCGATGACGCCCGCGAGGTAGCGGATCACGTCGTCCACGGCGATGGGCTGGGTGCGGGTGGCGGTCCACTTCGGCACCACCATCGCGGGGAGGTTTTTGACCAGCTGCCGGGTCAGCTCCCAGGAGACGCCGCCGTGGCCGACGACGATCGCGGCCCGCAACGTCGTGACCGGGACGCCGGCCTCACCGAGCAGGGACTCGACCTCGCGTCGGGAGCGCAGGTGGGGAGAGAGATCCCCGTCATCGTCACCGAGCCCGCCGAGATAGACGATCTGGCGCACCCCGGCCCGAGCGGCGGCGGCACCGAAGGACCGCGCGGCCCGCGCGTCGCGCTCCTCGAAGTCGTCGTGGTCGAGCGAGTGGACCAGGTAGACCGCCACATCGGCGCCGTCCAGTGCGGCCGGCAGCGTGGTCGGGTCGTTGACGTCGGCGCCAACCGCGTCACCGGGGCCGTCATAGTCGTCTGGCCGGCGAGTCATCGCACGCACCGTGGTGCGGCGTTCGATCAGCTCCGCGACCAGCCGCCGACCGATGAAGCCGGTCGCGCCGGTGACGAGCACGGTGGGCGAGGTCTCCATGCGCCGAGCCTACGGCCGCCCCCATGCCTGAGGACGTCTGTCACCGGCCTGCGCGTCGGGCTGCACGGCCGGACGGGTGGACGGACCTTCGACTCCGGCGGCGAGGCCGATCGCCCCTGCGCATCATCCGGCCTCGCCCGCCAGCATGTGGAGATGAACACAACAATCCCACGCCGTCAGGAACATCTGGCCCCGAGGACCGGGCTGGGTCGATGGACGGTCGCTCTCGCCGCTGCAGCCGTCGCGGCCACCGCCGCGTCAGTCGTAGGGTTCGCTACCGGTCTGGTGGAGCCGGCAGACAGCTTCACCGACAAACCACTGCTCACCCTCTGGGGGATCATCATCGTGGTGAGCAGCACCGCATCGGTGGTCACCGGCGCGGTCGCGATGCTGCGTCGCCAGGATCGAGCCATGCTGGTGATCGCCGCAACAGTCGCCGGCGTGCTCGTCGCGGTGTTCAGTTGGCAGCAGGTCTTCGAGGGATTGAACTGGCTCGAGGGGTAGCGTCAATTCGATGCGTCAACCGGGCGGCAGTCCTGCCCGCAGCCGTCCTCGGGGACCGGCCCGGAGGCGTGCGAGGCCGGCCGATGAAGCACCGCGCCGGTCGGCGTGACCACGACATCGGAGCCGTCCACGCGACCGGTCCCGTCGATGATCAGCGCATGCTCGCGCGGCGTCAGCGGGGCGTACGTCAGGGTGAGCACCGGGTTGGCAGCGAGGTTCGCACGGGTGCCGCCGCCGGGATCGGAGATCCGCAGGTACGAGCCCTCGACGACCGGGTCCACGACCACGACCTTGATCCGCTCGCCCGCGGTGGTCAGCAGAAAGCCGCTGCCGAAGCGTTCGAGCGTGGCGGCGAGATCGGACAGCGCGACCGGGATGCTCATATCCGGCACCCTAGTCCGACGTGCAGAGCGCCCGCGAGGTATCGGGGATCATGGGGGCATGGCGATGATTGGCAAGCGGGTCGTGCTCGCCCTCGGGGCAGGCGGTGCACGGGGCTACGCCCACCTGGGCGTCGTACAGGAGCTGCGGGCGCGGGGACACGAGATCGTGGCGGTCGCCGGCACCTCGATGGGGGCGCTGGTCGGCGGCCTGATCGCGGCCGGCAAGGACGAGGAGTTCGCCGACTGGGCGACGGCGCTGCGGCAGATCGACGTGCTGCGGCTGCTCGACCCGAAGTGGCGGGCGGGCGGTGCGTTCAACGCCGGGGGCGTCGTCGCGGAGCTGGAGAACCTGCTGGGCGAGCAGCTCATCGAGGATCTGCCGATCCCGTTCACCGCGATCGCGACCGACCTCGAGTCGCATCGCGAGGTGTGGTTCCAGCGCGGCCCGCTGGTCAAGGCGATCCGGGCCTCGATCGGCATTCCCGGCGTCTTCATGCCGGTGATGTGGAACGGCCGCGTGCTCGTCGACGGCGGCCTGCTCAACCCGCTGCCGATGGACCCGACCGCCGCCACCCCGGCCGACCTGACCATCGCGGTCTCGCTGCAGGGTCCGCGCACCCAGCGCGGGACGCAAGCGCCGGTGGCCGAGAACTCCGCCGACGTCACTGCCGACGAGGAAGGTACGACGGTCCTCCGGCGGCTCCGCGACAAGCTGGGCGTCGGTGGCGAGACGACCAGGGCCCCGAAGGCAGAGCCGAGCCGCGGTCAGCCCGATCTGCGCATCGCCGACGTCATGACGCTGTCGTGGGATGTGATGCAGGAGTTGGTCGCGCGCTACCGGCTGGCAGGGCTGCCGCCCGACGTCCTGATCACCGTGCCGGCCGACGCCGCCCGTACGCTCGACTTCCATCGGGCCGCCGAGATGATCGAGCTCGGCCGGCGGTTGACGGCCAAGGCGCTCGACGACGCCGGCTGCTGAGGCTGTGGAGACCCTCCGATGAGCACCTACCGGTCCGACTGCTCCCGCTGCGCGGGCCTGTGCTGCGTGGCGCTGCCCTTCGCCCGCTCGGCGGACTTTCCGGAGGACAAGGCCGCCGGCGATCCGTGCCGCCACCTCGGACCCGATTTCGGGTGCGGGATCCACGACCGGCTGCGGGACCGCGGGTATGCCGGGTGCACGGTGTTCGAGTGCTTCGGTGCAGGTCAGCAGGTCACCCAGGTGACCTTCGGTGGTGCCGACTGGCGCACGGAGCCGGCGTTGCGGCAGGACATGTTCGACGTCTTCGCCGTGATGCGGCACCTGCACGAGATGCTGGCCCTGCTCGAGCAGGCCGCCGAGCGAAGCCCGTCGCCCGACCTCGCCGAGCTGACCGAGCAGGTCTCCGCCGCGGCGGCCGGCTCCGCCGACCAGGTGCTCGCCGCCGACCTGGGCGCGCTCCGCTCGGCGGTCGGGAGCGCGCTTCGCCGGGTGAGTGCAGAGGTACGCCACCCCGCGGGTCAGGCGCTGGCGGGCGCCGACCTGATCGGCCGCGACCTGCGCCGGCGAGACCTGCGTCGCGCCGACCTCAGGAGCGCGCTCCTGGTGGCCGCCGACCTGCGGGGCGTCGACCTCGCCGACGCCGACCTGCTCGGTGCGGATCTGCGGGACGCGGCCGTCGCGGGCGCGGATCTCTCCCGGGCCCTCTTTCTCAGCCAGGCGCAGGTCAACGCCCTGCGAGGAGACGGGAGCACCCGCCTGCCCGCAGGGCACGACCGACCCGCGCACTGGGGTTAGATCCCCGCGGTGTCGTTCAGGCCAGCGTCGCCGTGTCGATGACGAAGCGGTAGCGCACGTCGGAGGCCAGGACCCGGGCGTACGCCTCGTTGATCTGCTCCGCCGAGATCACCTCGACGTCGGAGCCGATGCCGTGCTCGGCGCAGAAGTCGAGCATCTCCTGGGTCAGCGCGATGCCGCCGATCATCGAGCCGGCGAAGTTGCGCCGGTTGGTGATCAGCGAGAACACGTTGACGCTCAGCGGCTCGGCGGGGGCGCCGACGTTGACCATGGTGCCGTCGACGGCGAGCAGGCCGAGGTAGGCGTCGAGGTCGATCTTCGCGCTGACGGTGTTGATGATCAGGTCGAAGCTGCTCGCCAGCTGCTCGAACGTCGCCGGATCGGAGGTCGCGTAGTAGTGGTCGGCGCCGAGCCGCAGACCATCCTCCTGCTTCTTCAGCGACTGCGAGAGCACGGTGACCTCGGCGCCCATCGCGTGGGCGATCTTGACGCCCATGTGGCCGAGGCCGCCGAGCCCGACGATCGCGACCCGCTTGCCGGGGCCCGCGCCCCACTTCTTCAGCGGCGCGTACGTCGTGATGCCGGCGCACAGCAGCGGCGTCGCGGCCGCCGGGTCCATGCCCTCGGGCACCTTGAGCGCGAAGTAGGCGTCGACGACCACATGGGTGGAGTAGCCACCCTGGGTGAACGAGCCGTCCCGGTCCTTCGCGGCGTACGTCCCGACTCCGCCGCCGGGGGTCGAGCAGTGCTGCTCGTCGCCGTTGCGGCAGTTGTCGCACTCGCGACACGAGTTGACGAAGCAGCCGACGCCGACGCGGTCGCCGACCTTGTGGTTGGTGACGGCGGAGCCGACCTCGGTGACGCGGCCGACGATCTCGTGGCCGGGCACGACCGGGAACGGCTGCGGGCCCCAGTCGCCGTTGACGGTGTGGATGTCGGAGTGGCAGATGCCGGCGTACTCGATCGCGATGAGGACGTCGTTCTCACCGACCGAGCGGCGCTCGATGGTGATCGGGGCCAGCGGCTCGCCGGCGGAAGGGGCTGCGTACGCGTTGACGCGCAAGGCGATCTCCTTGGATCTGATGATGGTGGGTTACCTGAGGCGGTCGCGGATCTGGTCCGCCAGCGCGAGTGACTGCGTCGAGAGCTGCTCGGCACGCTCCTGGTCGCCCGCCGAGACGGCACGCCAGTAGTCGACCTTGATGCCGACGTACCGCCGCCGCATCTCGAGGGTCTCCGCCTCCCGAGCGAGTCGGTCGGCGTGCTCGGCGAGCAGATCGATCTGCTCCTCGGCACCGTCGCGGCCGAGGCGGCCGTTGGAGACGTACGTCCTCATGTCGTCGATCGACAGCCCGATCGCGGCGAGGCAGGCGACCCCGGTCAGCTGGTCCAGGTCGGACTCGTCGTAGACCCGGTGTCCACTGCTGGCACCGCGGCTGACCGGCTCGATCAGCCCGATCGTCTCGTAGTAGCGCAGCGTGCTGGCCGGCAGTCCGGTCAGCGTCGCCACCTCCCGGATCGTGTAGGTCCGAGTCGTTGATGCAGTCACGTTCGAAGACGCTAAGAACTTCAAGTACTTGAAGTCAAAGGGCTGCTTTAGAAGGTTCCACGTGGAACCTCCGATCGCGGTGAGAGGGCCGTCGAAAAAAGGTCAGAACTTCCGCTTGACCTTGACCCAGGGTCAACCCTCGACGCTATTCGACATGAACCCGACACCCGCAATCCAGATCGCCGGACTGACCAAGTCCTACGGCGACGTACACGTCCTCGAGGGCGTCGACCTGGAGGTCGAGAAGGGCAGTATCTTCGCCCTCCTCGGCTCCAACGGCGCCGGCAAGACCACGACCGTGAAGATCCTGACGACGCTCCTCAAGGCGGACGGCGGCCAGGCGACGGTCAACGGCTTCGACGTCGCCACCCAGGCCCAGGACGTACGCACGTCCATCAGCCTCACCGGCCAGTTCGCCGCCGTCGACGAGATCCTGACCGGCCGCGAGAACCTCATCCTGATCGCCAAGCTGCTCCGCCAGAAGAACCCGGGCGCGGTCGCCGACGAGCTCCTCGCCCGGTTCTCGCTCACCGAGGCCGGCAACCGCAAGGTCGCGACGTACTCCGGTGGGATGCGCCGCCGGATCGACATCGCGATGAGCCTGATCGGCAACCCGCCGGTGATCTTCCTCGACGAGCCGACCACCGGCCTCGACCCGGAGGCGCGGATCGAGGTGTGGGCCACCGTCAAGGAGCTCGCCGACAACGGCACCACGGTCCTGCTCACCACGCAGTACCTCGAGGAGGCCGAGCAGCTCGCCGACCGGATCGCGATCCTCCACGAGGGCCGCATCATCGCCGACGGAACCCTCGCCGAGCTCAAGGCGATGTTCCCGCCGGCGAAGCAGGAGTACGTCGAGAAGCAGCCGTCCCTCGCGGAGATCTTCCTCGCCATCACCAGCACCAAGGAGTCACGATGACCACCCGATTCTTCGGCGACACCGCCGTCCTGCTCGGCCGTTCCCTGCGACACATCGGCCGCAGCCCCGACACCATCGTCACCACCGCGATCACCCCGGTCGCCATGATGCTCATGTTCGTGTACGTCTTCGGCGGCGCGATCGACACCGGCTCCCACGAGAGCTACGTCAGCTATCAGCTACCGGGCATCCTGTTGATCACGATCGCCTCCGGCATCGCCTACACCGCCTACCGCCTCTTCCAGGACAAGAACGGGGGCATGTTCGACCGGTTCCAGTCGATGCCGATCGCTCGGTCCGCGGTGCTGTGGGGTCACGTGCTCACCTCGGTGGTCGCGAACATGATCTCCCTGGTCGTGGTGGTGCTCGTGGCCCTGCTGATGGGCTTCCGCACCAGCGCGAGCGTGCTCGACTGGCTCGCGGTCATCGGCATCCTGGCCCTGTTCACCCTCGCGCTGACCTGGCTCGCGGTGGTCCCGGGGCTGACCGCCGGCACGGTCGAGGGAGCCAGCGCGTTCTCCTACCCGCTGATCTTCCTGCCCTTCCTCAGCTCGGCGTTCGTGCCGACCGACTCCATGCCCGGTCCGGTGCGCGTCTTCGCCGAGCACCAGCCGGTCACCTCGATCGTCGACTCCATCCGGGCGATCTTCTCCGGTCAGGAGCTGGGCAACGAGCTGTGGATCGCGCTGGCCTGGTGCGTCGGCCTGCTGGTCGTCGCGTACGTCCTGGCCACCGCCGCCTACCGCCGCAAGTTCGCCTAAATACGCGACAAACCCGGGTGTTCCCGCCAGTATTCGGGGATGCTCACGATCAGCCAGCTGGCGTCGTACGCCGGTGTCACCGTCAGGGCCGTGCGCCACTACCACGCCAAAGGGCTGCTGGTGGAGCCAGAGCGCGACCACTCGGGATACCGGCGCTACGACGCCGCTGCCGTGGTCGACCTGATCAAGATCCGCATCCTCGCCGACGCCGGCGTCCCGCTCTCCCGTGTCAAGGAGCTGCTGGACGCCGGCGACGAGGATTTCAAGAAGGCGGTCGCCGAGATCGACAAGCGGCTCCGCCTCGAGATCCGCGAGCGGCAGGGCCACCGTGAGCGGATCGCCCGGCTCGTCCACGGTGACGGCCTCGCCCTCCCGCCCGAGGCGGTCGCCTATCTGGAGCGGATGCGGGAGCTCGGCATCCCGGAGCGGATGATCGAGGGCGAGCGCGACGCCTGGATCCTGGTCGCCGCCCAGCAGCCGCAGAGCATGGAGGCCTTCATCCGCAACAAGGTCGGTCAGCTCGACGACCCCTCGGTCGTGGAGACCTACCGCGAGTTGGAGGCCATGCTCGACTGGCAGCCCGGCGATCCGCGTCTGGAGGCCATCGCCGACCAGATCGTCGCCCAGATGAACGCGGTGTCCGACGAGGACTGGGCCGCCTACGTCGACGGCGACCAGGCCATGCCCGCCGAGCTCGCCGCCCTGCTCGACTCGATGTTCGTCGAGCAGGTCCCTGTCGCTCGCGACCTCATGCGCCTCGTGGAGAAGCGCGGCTACACCGGTTGGACCAAGCTGGAGCGGATCCAGGACTAGAAGGACGTACGCCCCGGGCTGCTCGGCCAGCGGTTCAGGTGCCGGCGATCCCGAGGAGATCGCGGACCGGTCCCGCGGGAGGGCGCGCACCGCCCACCCAGACGGCCCGGAACTCCCGGGACAGGTCGAGCTCGGCCACCGGCACCCGGACGAGGGTGCCGAGGTCGACGTCGGCCTGGGTCGCCCGGCCACGGTGACGGTGATGCTGCTCGGCATCCGTCAGGAGAGCTCACTGCTGCGGTGCCACTACGACGACCCGGTGATGTCCCACTTCTACGGAGCCCCGGCGATGGCGCTGATGACCGTCGGGGCCGGTGCGGTCGGGGTCGGCCAGGACGTACTCGGTGCCCGTGTGGCGGTCGGGCTGGGCGCGATCCTGTGTGTGGGCGGCGGGCACGCTCCTCGGCCTGTGGACCGCCGTGGTCCATCACCTCGGTGCGTTCGCGCCGTCGGTGGTGTCCGGCTACGGGCACGCTCTCAGCATGCTCGCGGTCTGCTACGGCGTGCCGGTATGGGGTTTCACCGTGCTGTGGAGCGCGTTGGCGCTCGCGCTGACGGTGCGCCAGGTCCGCGACGGCCTGCCGGTGGCGCCGACCTGGTGGTCCTTCACGTTCCCGGTCGGAACCGTGGCCACGGGCAGCAGCGCCCTCGCCTCCGCGACCGGCCTCGCACTCTTCGAGATCGGCGCCGGGATCGCGACGCTCGCGCTGGGGGCGGGGTGGTTCGCTGCTGCGTACGCGACCCTGCGGCTCTTCACCGATCAGGCCGCGCTACCCCGCGGTGTGGCTCAAGGAGTGCGAGGGCAACGACAACGGCTGAGCCCTTTCGCCGGGTGAACGAAAATTCATTCGCCCGAAGACCGGCGCCCACCGCTTCCCCGCGAACGAATTTTCGTTCACCCGGGAAATCGCAGACGCAGCCGACGGAGCGTGGCTGCACGTCGCCGCGGGGGAGCGTAATCTCGGCCCGGTGGCAGCGAGCGACACAGGACGACCCCGCGTCGTGATGATGTGCGGGCCAGGTGGTGCCGGCAAGACCACCTACGCCAAGCGCCTGGAGCGCGAGGGCTGGACGCGTCTGTCGTTCGAGGTGGAGTTCTGGGATCGCGGGATCACGACGATGCCCTCCGCCGAAGTGGTCGCCGAGGTGGCAGCAGACCTGAAGGCTCGCTTGCTGTGCCATGTCGCGGCGGGGAACGACGTCGTGCTCGACTTCGGATTCTGGTTCCGGCGACAACGCGATGAGTTCCGCGCACTGCTCGCACCGCAGGGCATCGTGCCGGAGACCGTTTACATCGCGACGAGTCTCGAGACCATCCTGAGCCGGGTCGGTGACCGACACGGCAGGCGGGCGGACGACTGGCCGCTCACCGAACAGACGGCGACGGAATACTTCAAACGGTTCGAGCCGCCGACGCCCGAGGAGGGGCCGCTGGAGGTGGTCCGCCAGCCCGTGTGAATCAGCCGAACCGCTCTGGCACGTCCCTTGCCCGCCGAGAACGAGACACAGAGAACCCGAGAGGACCGACATGCCCGACTATGTCGCAGCCGTCGACCAAGGCACCACCAGCACCCGCTGCATGATCTTCGACCACGGCGGCAACGAGGTGGCCCGCCACCAGCTCGAGCACGAGCAGATCATGCCGAAAGCGGGCTGGGTGGAGCACAACCCGGTGGAGATCTGGGAGCGCACCAGCTCGGTGATCCAGACGGCCCTCAACAGCAAGAAGCTGACCCACAAGGACATCGCCGCGCTCGGCATCACCAACCAGCGCGAGACCACGGTCGTGTGGAACAGGAAGACCGGCCGCCCCTACTACAACGCCATCGTCTGGCAGGACACCCGCACCGACCGGATCGCCTCCGCCCTGGACAAGGACGAGCGAGGTGACATCATCCGCCGCAAGGCCGGCCTCCCGCCGGCGACCTACTTCTCCGGCGGCAAGATCCAGTGGATCCTGGAGAACGTCGACGGTGTCCGCGAGGCGGCAGAAGCTGGGGACGCCATCTTCGGCACCACCGACAGCTGGGTCGTCTGGAACCTGACCGGCGGCCCCCACGGCGGCGTACACGTCACCGACGTCACCAACGCCAGCCGCACCATGCTGATGAACCTCGAGACCCTCGACTGGGACGACGAGCTGCTCGGCTTCTTCGACATCCCGCGCCAGATGCTCCCGGAGATCCGGCCCTCCTCCGAGCCGAAGGCGTACGGCACGACCCTGAAGACCGGACCCCTCAAGGGCGAGGTCCCGATCACCGGCATCCTCGGCGACCAGCAGGCCGCGATGGTCGGCCAGGTCTGCCTGGACGCGGGCGAGGCCAAGAACACCTACGGCACCGGCAACTTCCTTCTCCTCAACACCGGCCAGGAGCTCGTACGCTCCCAGAACGGCCTCCTCACCACGGTCTGCTACCAGTTCGGCGACCAGCCCCCGACGTACGCCCTGGAGGGCTCGATCGCCGTCACCGGCTCCGCGGTGCAGTGGCTGCGCGACCAGCTCCGGGTGATCAGCAACGCCGCACAGTCCGAGACCCTGGCCAAGGAGGTCGAGGACAACGGCGGGGTCTACTTCGTCCCCGCCTTCTCGGGCCTCTTCGCCCCCTACTGGCGCTCGGACGCCCGCGGCGTGATCGTCGGCCTGTCCAGGTTCAACACCAGCGGCCACATCGCCCGCGCGACCCTCGAGTCGATCTGCTACCAGAGCCGGGACGTCGCCGACGCGATGGAGAAGGACTCCGGCGTACGTCTCGAGGTCCTCAAGGTCGACGGCGGTGTCACCGTCAACGATCTGTGCATGCAGATCCAGGCCGACGTCCTGGGCGTCGAGGTCAGCCGCCCGGTGGTGGCCGAGACCACCGCGCTCGGAGCCGCCTACGCGGCCGGCCTCGCGGTCGGATTCTGGAAGGACACCGACGAGCTCCGCCAGAACTGGAACGAGTCGAAGCGCTGGAAGCCGGCCTGGACCGACGAGCAGCGCGAGGCCGGCTACGCCGGCTGGCGCAAGGCCGTCGACCGCACCCTGAACTGGGTCGACGTCGACTGAAAACGCCCCGTTTGGGGTATGTGCGGGACACCCGATCGGACGTACGTTGCGAGTGGGCCCGGCCGGGGCCCGGGACCTGCCTCGACCGGTCCGTTGGCACACCGACGACCGAGGAGGCAGCATGTTCATCCAGATGATTCAGGGGCCCTGCACCCGCCAGGACGAGGCTCACCAGTTGCTCGACGAGTGGCGGCGCGACCTCGCGCCGGGCGCGACCGGGTGGCTGGGCGGCACCTACGGATTCACCGACGACGGCCAGCTCATCGGGGTGGTCCGATTCGAGTCACGCGAGGCGGCGATGGCCAACTCCGACCGCCCCGAGCAGGGGGAGTGGGCTGCGAGGATGGCGGAGGTCATGGACGGCCCGATGGAGTACCACGACTGCGACGACGTCACGCTGCTCTTCGACGGCGGCTCCGACGACGCCGGGTTCGTGCAGATCATCCGTGGCCGGGTCGACGACACGAGCCGACTCAAGGCGATGATGACGACCGACACCACGCAGCTGCACGAGATGCGCCCCGAGATCATCGGCGGCACCCTCGCGATCGAGGCGGACGGCAGCTTCGTCGAGACCATCGCGTTCACCAGCGAGGCCGAGGCCCGCAAGGGTGAGCAGCTCGAGCCGCCGGCGGACGTACGCGATGAGCTCGACTACGCGATGCAGGGCGCGACCTACTACGACCTCCACCACCCCTGGTTCGAGAGCGCCTGAGGAGGACGTGATGCTGACCGACAGCAAGGTGATGGCGAACATCCCGGCCGCCGACCTCGAGCGGGCTCGTCGCTTCTACGCCGACAAGCTCGGGCTCGAGCCGGCCGGTGAGGACCCGGGCGGGCTGCTCTTCACGACGTCGGGCGGGACGTCCTTCCACCTCTACGAGACCGACCAGGCGGGCAAGGCCGGGCACACGATCGCCCAGTTCCACGTGTCTGACGTCCGCAAGGAGGTCGACGACCTGGGTGCGAAGGGGATCACCTTCGAGCACTACGACATGCCCGGTGTGACCTGGGACGGAGATGTCGCGGGCATGGGCCCCGCAGGGCACGCAGCGTGGTTCAAGGACAGCGAGGACAACATCCTCTGCATCGACGACATGGTGCTCGCCTGACGTCGAGCCTGGGGCCCGGCTCGCTCAGCCGGGTCCCTCGCCGGCCCCGACGTGCTGAGCCAGGTAGGCCTGCAGGCCCACCCGGTCGATGGCGTCCAGCTGGGACTCGAACCAGTCGGCGTGCTTCTCCTCGTCGCGGACCATCTCCTCGAAGACGGCAGCGGTGCCATGGTCACCGAGCTCGTGGCACTCCTTGGCGCCGGCGTTGAACTGGGCGACCGCGTCGCGCTCGCTCGCCAGCGCCAACCGCAGCATCTCCTCGGCGGTCTCGCCGACCTGGATGGCGTTGAGGCGCTGCACGTTGGGGTGGCCGTCGAACATCAGGATCCGGTTGATCAGGTCGTCCGCGTCGCGCATCTCGTCGATGGAGAGGTCGTAGAAGACCTTGCCGAGCTTCGGCAGACCCCAGTTGTCGAGCATCCTGGCGTGCAGGAAGTAGGTGTTGGTGACCGTGAGCTCGAACGTGAGCGCCTCGTTGAGGAGCTCGACGACACGTGGATCGACTGGCTGCATGTGACGCACCTCCGGTGACGGGATCTGCCCCGATACTTGCACGGCGCCCCGGGAGTGAGGACAGACTCAGTTTGTGACCGGTTGCGTGCTTCAGCTCGCGGCGCCGTCGGCCACGAGGTGCGAGCACTCGTGCTCGAGATGCTGGGTGACCAGCTTCTTCACCGAGAAGATGCAGGCGCCGCAGTCCTGCGCGGCGCCCGTCGAGCGGCAGATCGCGCTGACCGTACGCGCCCCGCCCGCCAGCGCGGCGTCGACGTCACGGTCCGTGACGACTCGGCACTGGCAGACGATCATGCAATTAGGTTAGCCGACCCTAAGCGCGATGACGAGTGGGCGTCTCAGTTCTTACCTTTCTCCCCGTTCGGACGGGCCCGCGCGGCCATTCAAATTCTCCCGGTATGGTCCACGTCACACCCTCGCTCCCGGCCCTCGGAGGATCCCTTGCGCATCGCTGTCATCGGCACCGGCTTCGGCGGGCTGGCCGCCACGATCGAGCTCAAGAGGCGCGGCCACGACGCCATCGTCGTGTTCGAGAAGGCCGGTGACGTCGGCGGCGTCTGGCGGGAGAACACCTACCCGGGCGCCGCCTGCGACGTACCGTCCAGCCTCTACTCCTACTCCTTCGAGCCGAACCCGCACTGGCCCCACAAGTTCTCCCGACAGCCCGCGATCCTCGACTACATCCACCGGGTCGTCGACAAGTACGACGTACGCCGCCACATCCGCTTACACACCGAGGTGACCGCCGCGCGCTGGGACGACGAGGCGAAGACCTGGCAGCTCGAGCTCAGCACCGGGGAGACCGAGACGGTCGACCTGTTCGTACCCGCCGTCGGTCAGCTCTCGCGCCCCTCGATCCCGAGCATCCCCGGCGCCGACACGTTCCGCGGAGAGGCGTTCCACTCCGCCGAGTGGAACCACGACCTCAGCCTCGTCGGCAAGCGGGTCGCGGTGATCGGCACCGGCGCGAGCGCGATCCAGTTCGTGCCCGAGGTGCGGAAGGACGCGGCGAAGGTGCTCCTGTTCCAGCGCTCGGCGCCCTACATCGTCCCGCGCAAGGACTTCGAGCGCACCGACCCCGCCCGTCCCGTCCCGCAGCTCCTCGACCGCGCGAAGATCTGGACCCAGGCCGAGTGGCTCACCACGTCGTTCCACATCAAGCCGTTCAGTGCGGTCATGCGCGCTTGGTCCAAGCGCCACATGAAGGCGCAGACCGCGGCGAAGCCGGGGCTCTTCGAGAAGGTCTGGCCCGACTACCCGTTCGGCTGCAAGCGTGTCCTCTTCGCCGACGACTACCTGCCGGCTCTCGCCCAGCCCGACGTCGACGTGATCACCGACCAGATCACCGAGATCACATCGACCGGAGTGGTCACCGCCGACGGGCAGCACCACGAGGTCGACGTGATCATCTGGGGCACCGGGTTCAAGGCGACCGACTTCCTCGCCCCGATGACCATCACCGGCACCCAGGGCCGCGACCTGCATACCCACTGGAAGGACGGTGCCCACGCCTACCACGGCATGACCGTCCCCGGCTTCCCCAACCTGCTGATCATGTACGGCCCCAACACCAACACGGGCGGCGGCTCGATCATCTTCTTCCTGGAGACCCAGGCCCGCTATCTGGGCCGCTACGCCGATCACATCGACGAGGCCGGCCCGCTCGAGGTCCGGGCGGAGGTCGAGGAGGCGTACGACGCCCGGATCCAGGAGAAGCTGGCCGACAGCGTCTGGAGCAGATGCACCTCCTGGTATCGGGAGAAGAACGGCCGCATCACCACCAACTGGCCCAGCATCTCGGCCCGCTACCGCCGCAGCGCCAGCTACGAGAAGGCCGACTACACGCCGGCCTGAAACGATCTGATGGGTCATTGTGACCATCTTGTGCATTCCCTAATTCGTGTCTGAGGCCACATACTCGAAGGGATGACTACCTCAACCCCCCGGCGGCGACACTTCGCCGCGAGTCCTTTCAAGGCAGATCCCGAGCCGGTCATTGAGCAGTTCGAGTCAGGGGACCTGGTTTCCCATGACTCCTTCGGCCTGGGTCGGGTCGTCAACAAAGAAACGGCCGCAGTCACTGTCGACTTCGGTCCCCGACTGGTGCGTATTGCCAGCCCCTTCCCCAAGCTTTCCAAGCTCTGACAACCGTCTGAGCTGCACGAGAATCGCCCTCCCCGAGCATTGCTCGGAGAGGGCGATTCTCGTTTGTGAAGGACCTACCTCCGTTTCACCGGATAGGCCGCGTCGACCTCGACCTCGACGAGCCATCCGTCGACGGGCAGGTTCTCGATCTCGAGCGCGAACCGCGACGGCCGGGCAGGATTGACGACCATCGGAGCCGCCGGCGCAGCTGTGCCGAGCGGCACCGGGATCGCCTCGCCGGTCGAGACCGACGTGTTCGCGAAGAACTGCCGGTAGGCCCGGTTCCAGCCCGCGAAGTCCATCTTCGCCTCGCCCGCTGGGTTCTGCAGGAAGACGCGCATCGTGATCACGTCCTCGTAGGAGAGCCCGGCCGCCTCGAGGTTCTCCCCGATCCGGCGCAGCGCGTTGATCCCCTGCGCCTCGGTGATGGTCACGCCCGGGGGCAGCTCACCACCAGGGAACACCGCGGTGTCGATGTAGGCCAGCTCACCGCTCGCCCCGGTGTTGAGCCGGGACGGGCCGAGCCCGCTGGTCTTGTAGATCGCGGCCGCCGGCCCGATCGCGACTCCGTTGGCGATCGACGGGTTGTCCTGACCCGCGGGCAGCACCGAGATCGTCTCCCCGCCGCGCGGCGGAAACTGTGACCACTTGCTTCCGGCGACCGCCGCCGTCGGCGCGACCAGGGCCGCGGTCAACCCGACCACAGCCACCACCTTCGTACGCGGCGACATCATGCCGTCACCCGCGCGTGCAGCTTCTCGACGGCTGCCCGGGCGGCCGTGATCGCGCCGTGCTGCCAGGCGACCGCGTGACTGAGGTGGTCGCCGGCGAAGTACGTGTTTCCGGTGGCGTCCAACAGCCGGGTGTAGAGCGGGTCGGTGTCAGCGACCGAGGAGTAGGCCCAGGCGGCCTCGGAGAACTTCTGTGACTTCCAGTCCTGGCTGTAGGAGGCGGTGATGCCCTCGCCGTAGACGTCGCCGAAGATCTGCTTGCCCATGTCGACCGCGCGCGAGAGCCGCTGGGCCGGGGTGAGCGCACCATAGGTGTCGGCCGCGCTACCGGTGTTGTAGTAGCCGATCATGGTGCCCTTGTCGCCGTGGAACCCGTACGACGGGTGCCACATGTTGCGCAGGTCGAGGCGGGTGTTGGTGATCCCGCCGTAGATCCGGAAGTCCTCCTCCCACCAGCGCCGGTCGTACTCGATCCCGATCTTGCCGGCGTTCGTGGGCCCGAAGGACTTCAGGCTCGCGGTGATGTCCGCGCCGAGATTGTGCGGGATCTTGGCCGCGATCAGCGGCGGCATGCAGTTGATCGCGAAGTCCGCCTCGATGACCTCGGTCCTGCCACGAGCCTTGTAGGCCACCGAGACGCCGGTCGAGGTGTTCTTCCACTCGACGACCTCGGCCCCGTAGCGGATGTTCCGTGCCCCGACGGCCTTGGCGAACGCGTACGGGATCGCGTCCATGCCACCCACCGGCTGATACATCATCATCGCCTGGTCGTAGCCGAACTCGAAGGAGAAGTACTGGCCCAGGCCGGCGGCCAGGACGGCGCTCATCGAGTTGGGTGCCACCTCGGTGCCGGACTCCTGCCCGGCACCCGGCTCGACGGTGTAGCCCGCGCGGCTGGAGCCGGTGTAGGCGTACCCCTCCTCCTTGGTGCCGATGTCCCCGAAGCTCCGCAGGAACGCGATCAGCGCCTCCTTGTCGTCCGCGGTCAGCTCCTCGTCGAGGGCACCCTTGTCGGTCGCCTTCGCGAGCAGCTCGGAGACATAGCCGTACGTGTCCGCCTTCGCCTGGCGCATCTGCACCGCGCCGATGCCGTGGTCGCCGGGGTAGTAGAGCAGTGCGTTGGCGTTCTGGTTGGTGAACGCCTCGATCGGGACGCCGAGCTCCTTGCAGTAGTCCAGCGTGATGTGGCTCTGCGGCAGCCGCCCGGGGCCCGCGTTCATGTACTGACCCTGGGAGAAACCGGCGACCTGGGTGACCCCCTTCAGATCGGTCACCCGGGTGCCGCCGCGCACCGTGAAGTTACGGCCGCCCGGCCGGTCGCGTCCCTCGAGCACGGTGACCTTGTAGCCGCCCTTGAGCAGCTCGTACGCAGCGGTCAGACCGGCGATGCCGCCGCCGAGGATCACGACCGACTTGCTGCCGGCCCGGGCAAGGTCCGAGGGCTTGGGAGGGGTGAACGCGGGCGTCTCCGCGGCATGTGCCGAGGTGAGTCCGAGAGCACCCATGCTGTGCAACATGACGCCTGCTCCGCCGGCGAGGCCGACGTTGCGCAGGAAGTTCCGACGTGACTGAGTCATGTGGGGTTCCAATCTGTTGGGGGGCACCCCGCAACGTAAAGAGCATTTGTTGCCCCGCCATTGCGACCGTGTCTCGCTAGAACACGTGTTCCCCAACTCGCGAGTAGCCCTAGGATCGGCACCGTGACCGTCACCATCCGCGATGCCGTGCCCGCCGACGTACCCGAGATCCTCCGCCTCGTCCACGCCCTGGCCGACTACGAGAAGGAGCCCGACGCGGTCGAGGCCACGGAGGCCGACTTCACCACGGCCCTCTTCCCCGAGTCGGGCACCCCGACCACCCACTGCCTCATCGCCGAGAGCGATGGCACCGTCATCGGCATCGCGGTCTGGTACGTCACCTTCTCCACCTGGACCGGCCGCAACGGCATCTGGCTCGAGGACCTCTTCGTCGACCCCGCCCACCGCGGCGCCGGCGCCGGCAAGGCCCTGCTCGTACGCCTCGCCGAGATCTGCGTCGAGAACGACTGGCGCCGCCTGGAGTGGTGGGTGCTGAAGTGGAACGAGCCGTCGATCGCCTTCTACCGCTCCCTCGGCTCGGTCCCGCAGGACGAGTGGGAGGTCCACCGCATCGACGGTGCCGAGCTGAAGGAGCTCGGCGCCGCCGGCGGCAGCTGACCTCAGGCCTCGTACGCCGCGGAGAGCCGCCGAGCCCACTCCGCGAAACCACGCGCCGGCCTGCCGAGCACCTCCTCGACATGGGGGCTGACCGCCTGCTCGGCGTCGGTCGGGTTTCCGAGGATGGCGAGCGTCCCGTCGGCGACGGCCGCAGGCATGAACGTCACCATCTGGCGGCGTGCCTCCTCGGGGGTCAGCTCGACGAACTCCAACGGCCGCCCGGTCGCCGCCGCGATCTCGCCGACCTGCTCGCGAGGAGTGGTCGCGACCGGCCCGGTGAGCTCGTACGTCCGTCCGTCGTGACCATCCTGGGTGAGCACCGCCGCCGCGACCTCGGCGATGTCCAGCGGGTCGATCACCGGAAGCGCGACGTCACCGAACGGCGCATGGACGGCACCCGTCTCCTTGATCATCTGCACCCAGGCGAGCGCGTTGCTCGCGAAGCCGCCGGGTCGCAGGATCGTCCACTCCATCGCCGAGGTCCGCACCGCCTCCTCGAGCTCGACGAGCGGCGCGTGCGACGGTGCCCCCGGCCGGGTGCCGACTGCCTGGGACGACTGCAGCACGACCCGGCGTACGCCTGCGGCTTCGGCATGTTTCATCAGTGCCGGTCCGTCGACATGGGCGCCGGCGCCGCTGACTAGCAGGAACAACGCGTCGGCGCCGGCCAGGGCCGGGGCCAGCGTCGCGACGTCGGAGAGGTCGGCCACGGCAGGGACGACCCCGGGCCGCGTCGGCAGCGGCGCCGAGGTGCCTCGCGAGAGTGCGGTGACGGTGTGCCCGGCGTCGGCGAGCAGGTCCACGAGCGGGCGTCCGACGTTCCCGGTCGCTCCGGTGATGACGATCATCTCGGTCTCCATTCAACGTGTGATCTGAGTGCGAGACCGACGTTAGAGACTTCGATACAGTGGGTTCCCCAAGGTAAGTATTGGAGCGACATGACCTGGCGTCCGAGCACCGACGAGCCGGTGGCCGCCTGCCCGATCACCCCCGCCGTGGAGCTGATCTTCAGCCGGTGGACCACCCCGATCCTGTGGACGCTGCACGAGTTCGGCACCCAGCGCTTCGTAGAGCTGGAGCGCCGCCTCGGCACGATCTCGTCGAAGGTGCTGACCCAGCGCCTGCGTCAGCTCGAGCGCGACGGCCTCGTCGAACGCCGCTACCACGCCGAGGTCCCGCCGCGGGTGGAGTACGACATCACCGACCTCGGCCGCAGCCTCCAGCCGGTCTTCGCCGCCGTCGGCACCTGGTCCGAGCTGAACATGCCCGCCGTGGAGGCGTCACGGCAGGCCTACACCGGCCCGCTACCCCGCTGACACTGACGCCGGAGTCGCCGCGCCGGGCCCGGGCAGCACGTCGACGTCGTCGGCGTGCATCGGCTCGCCACAGTGCGCGCACCGCAGATCGACCCGCGCGATCTCGCCGCACGCGTGGTGCCGGTAGAGCACCGGCGGCCCGGCCTCGCCCGCGAGCCACTTGTCACCCCAGCCGGCCATCACCATCAGGACATCGACCAGCTCGCGCCCCTTCTCCGTCAGCACGTACTCGTAGCGCGGCCGGTTGTCGTACGCCTGCTTCTCCAGCACCCCGCGCTCGACCAGATGCCCGAGCCGCTCGGTGAGCACCTTCCGCGAGATCCCGAGATCCGCCTGGATCTGGTCGAACCGGTTCATGCCCACCCAGATGTCGCGCAGCACGAGAGGCGACCACGCCTCCCCGATCACATCGAGCGTCCGCGCGATCGAGCACGCCATCTCGGCGAAGTTCGTACGTTGCATGGTACCGAATCTACCATTTGGGGTTCCCTGAGGGGACTCAAGATGCTACGGTCGCAGAGTCTCTTCAGGAAACTCCACCGATCAGGGAACGATCATGAGCATGGTCCTTGCAGCACTCTCGGTCTCCGTAGACGGCTTCATCACCGGGCGAGGTGCCGGCGCGGGTCGCGGCCTGGGCGACGGAGGTGTCCTCTTCGACTGGTACTTCGACGGCGACACCCCCAGCCAGGTCTTCGACGGCTTCAAGCTCTCCGAGGCGAGCGCCCGTGTCTTCGATGCGCTGGCCTCCCGCGACGGGGTCAGCCTCGCCGGCCGCAACACCTACGACGACTCCGGCTGGGACCAGGGCGGAGCCCCCCACCCCACCGCCCCACTGGTCGTCCTCTCCCATCGCCCCGCCCCGGCAGCTCACGACCGCCAGAGCTTCGCCACCACCATCGAGGACGCGATCGCGCTCGCGAAGGAGCAGGCAGGCGGCAAGGACGTCGGCCTCATGGGAGGCGGCGTCGTGACCGAGGCACTGAAGGCAGGCCTCGTCGACGAGATCGTCCTCCACCAGGTCCCGGTGCTCCTCGGCGCCGGCCGGCGCTTCTTCAACGAGCTTCCCGAGCACATCTCGCTCGAGATCGTCGACGTCGTCCCCGCCCCCGGCGTCACCCACCTCCACTACCGCGTCATCCGCTGACCACCGCAGCCAAGGAGAAGAACGATGATCAACCCCGACGTACGCCCCTTCCTCGAGGGCACCGACCTGGCCCATGTCGCCACCATCGGACCCGACGGCGCCCCGCGCACCTCTCCGGTCTGGATCGGCACCCACGGCGACCACGTCGTCTTCCTCACCGGCAACCGCGGCCGCAAGTACCGCAATCTTCAGGCGGACCCGCGCATCGCGCTCTCCCTGACGCCGCAGGCGAACCCCTTCTCGCCGGTCATCCTCCGTGGCCGCGCCGTCGGCTGGGTCGAGGACGAGACCCGCTGGGAGATCATCGACGGGATCGCGACCCGATACATCGGTGCGCCGTACACCCGCGACGTCGACGCGTTCGGCGACCGTGCCGTCGCCCTGATCGAGCTCGACTACCAGCACATCGGCGTCGGCTGACCCGTCAGTAGCGTCACGCCTCGCCGAGAACCGTCGCCACCAAACCCTCCACCTCGTCCGTACGCAACGGCTCCGGCGTCATCAGCCGCCGGTAGAACACCGCCCCCGCCAGCGCCTCCGCCGCTCGCTCCGGATCCCCGACCGCCCGTCCCGACTCGCTCAACCGAGCGAGCGCATCGACCAACCGCGTACGCCGCTGCGCGCTGTAACGGTGGTGCAGCTTCCGCAGACCGGGGTCCCGCTCGGCGCCGTCGAGCACGGCGGGGAGGCAGTCGGACATCAACGAGGACTGCATGGCGGCGGCGAGATGTTCGACGATCGCGACCACGTCGGCCCGCGGGTCCTGTCCGCCGGCCTCTGGACGTGGCTGCACGTTGAGCGTCTCCATGGCCTCGGCGACCAGGCTGAGTCGATCGTGGCCGAGCCGGTAGATGGTGCTCCGGGCGACCCCGGCACGGGTGGCGACACCGTCGATGCTGAACCCGCCGTATCCCCGCTCGGCGAGCTCCGCGAGCGCTGCTTCGAGCACTCGCTCCCTGCTGCGCACCACTCGAGGGTCCGTTCGCCCTTGACGAGAAGCCATGCCCGGAGCCTACTATGCAACAGTAGTGTTGCAGAAAGGAGAAGCACATGATTCCCGGATTCCGCTACATCGTCGACGACATCCCCGCCGCCGTTGCCTTCTACCGCGAGCTCGGGTTCGAGGACGTCGGTCCGAGAGCCGGCGGCTTCGCGATGCTCGAGGGGCACGGGCTGAGGCTGATGCTCAACACCCCGGGTGCCGGCGGCGCCGGACAGGCGGCCGACGACGGGAAGGTGCCCAGCCCCGGTGGGTGGAGCCGCATCCAGCTCGAGGTGCCGGACGTCGACGAGGAGCTCCGGCGCCTGGGTGAAGCAGGAGCTCGGGTACGCACCAGCCGCATCGACGGCCGGGGCGGTGCCCAGGCGCTGATCGAGGACCCGGCCGGCAACCCGGTCGAGCTCTTCACGCCCGCCTGACCAGCGGGTACGAGGCCCCTGGCGCGGGCTCCGGCAAACGGGCCACGGGCCTTGCCCTGGGGGTCTAGAGTGGAGGCCAGAACATCGCACGAAAAAAGTTGCCCTGGCGATTTGAAACGGCGTCAGGGTGTGTGTAGTGTTCTCCGAGTCGCCAGGGTGCGGCGGGAAGCAAGCGCGAGTCTTCGGGCGGGCTTCCGGCCCCGGAGCGGCCACCTCCACTCTTCGAGCATCGCTCGAGCCAGGGTGTTCTAGATGTTGTTCTTCGGATCGACGACAGAGACTCAGGGTCTGGTTTCAGTCAGGCCGGCATGGCTATGAGTGGGCAGGTTTAAGCGATAAACACCGCGGGTTTCCCGAGTTGGTGATTAGAGCGAAAGCCACTAAAGTCCTCCAGGACTGAGGCGGATAAGGCTTCGAACTTTCAGCGAGAAAGCGCGGAACGCGCCGAATTGCGAAAGCGAGAATAGCTCCGCTAA
>NZ_JBITCR010000018.1:0-62351 GCF_044453405.1 Nocardioides sp. NPDC051685
TAGCCGGTGGGCAGCCGCATAGAGAGCTGCCCGCCGATCACCTGGACCGAGTCTGGCCAGACACCGATCCTGCAGTCGAGTGTCTAGTAGCCGCGAGTGAGGCTAGGCGTCACATCGATGCGGCAGGGACGGCAATGGCAGCTGTCAGCACTCGATCGCGAACCGTACCGACGCAGTATCCGAAGACCCTCTTCACGCAACTCATGAAGCGTCATGGAGCGCTGGCGAAGCTGTACAAGTTCGTGATGTTCACGCAGAAGGACAGCCTGTACAGCCAGGACTGGAACGCCTGAGCCGGTAGGCGTACCCACTGTTGATGATCGCTGCTGCAGCGGTGAGGGTGGTGGCTCGGTGAGATCGGAATGCTCGCCGCATGACGCAGCGCACGCCGCCCGAGGCGCCCACCGACCAGTCCCACAAGCAGGCCACCAAGACGGTTCACATCCAGGGGAGGTACGCCGTGATCGTGGCAGTCATCTCGGCCTTCGGTGGGGTCGCGGCCGGTGCCGTGGGTGTCCTGGGAGGTCAGGAGAAGGGATTCGTGGGTGTGCCGGTCGCACCGGTGACGGTGACCGCGACTGCCACAGTCACCGAGACCGTGGCCCCTTCCGACCCCACCGACGGCGACGATGCGGTCCAGCCCGGCCTCGAGTCGCCGTCTAGCGTGTATCTCGATGAGCTCGACACAGTCGAGGAGTCGTACGACCCCATCGACATCGCCTTCGACGGGACGCCATTTCCACACTCGCTGATGAACCCGATGAGCGGCTGCAGCGAGGTGGACCAGGTCGAGTGGGTCGCCCCTGCCAACGCGACAGCACTGTCGATGGACCTCGGCGTCGATCCATCATCTGCCGAGGCCGCAGCGAAGGTCACCTTCACCGTGTCCATGGACGGTCAGAAGATTCTCAACGAGACGTTGGCCGTCGGCCAACACAAGCACGTTTCCGTGCAGATCCGCGGCTCGGGTCGTTTGCTGTTCGAGAACGCCATCGACGAGAACCGCCGTGGCAACTGCAACACTGAGGCGAAGGCCATCTGGGGCTCGGCTGTATTCGAGGTGACCAGCTGATTGGCTCCCACGAGGGGCTAATGCTCGAGAGACTGCGTCACTCCGCCGCGAGCGGACCCTTAGCTGACGCTTCCAGCACATGAGGACGTCGGCGGCGAATAGCAGGGCCTGCGACGTCGGCTCAGATCGATCCGGCCAGCTCAGCGAGCCGGGCGAGTGCGGGCTTGGTGTGCTTCGCCAACCGCTCCCGCGCGTCGTCGAGGGCCGCGGATGCGGGATACCCGGGCGGGACCCGAGCCGGGTTGAGCGCGACCCGGTCAGACCACTCCTTGATGTCGGGCTCGGAGGAGAACGACATGGCCGACTGGGTGCCCACGACGTTCATCCGCGCCCAGGTCGACATCGTGTCGGGGAACGGGCTCGGCGGGCAGAGCCGGTTCTTCTCGGTGTCGGAGTCGCGGGTCGCCTCGACGTAGCCGGTGACCGCGGCGCCGAAGCAGGGGAAGCCGGCCCGGATCGGCTGCAGGGTGATCGCCTCGGGACCCCAGACCGGGACCAGCGGCGGATACTTCAGGCCGTCGGCGGCGCAGTGCACGACCAGGGCGTCGTCGGCGACGGCGACGGTGCCGTCATCGAGGGTGAGGGAACCGCGGTCGACGTGCCGGAGGTGGCCGCGGCGTACGACGTTCTCGAGCGTACGCAGCTGCTCGAGCTCCCACGTCGCCAGCGTCGGCGCCTTGGCCATGGTCGGCATGACGGTGCGGTCGATGCGAAGCATGATGCCGGCGTCCTCGAGCCGGAGGAAGAGGTCCTCGGGCGAGGTCGACTGCTCCGCGGCCTGCATCGTGTCGGCGGCCATGCCGAGGAAGATCGCGGGATCCGGCTGGACGACGGCCCGGTTGAACATCCACGGGTCCCGCGGCCGCACCCAGCAGATCGCATCGGGGTCGACGCCGCGCGAGAGCAGCCAGATGCACGCGTCGGTCGCGGTCTTGCCGGAGCCGACGACGACGTACTGGCTCGGCGCCTCCTCGAGCCGTGCGAGCTGGTTGACCGGCAGCACCCGTGCGTCCTCGGCGACACCGAACGGCGGCGGCTTCTCGGCGGGGATGCTGGGGGCCAGGTAGCGGGCGTCGACGGTCCGGGCCCCAGGCATCTCGAGCCGCTCCCCCGAGATGTGGGAGACGATGGCGTTGTCGCCGACGTACTCGCTGTTCGGGAAGAACTGCACCTTCCCGGACTCCACCATCCGGTCGAGGATCCGGGCGTAGTAGGCGCAGATCTCCGCCTGGGTGGCCCGCTCCTGAAGCCCCTTCTCGGGTCCGCGCTGTTGCAGCTGTCCGCCGCCGAGCAGGGTCGAGGCGACGCCGTAGAAGGCGGAGGCCTGGTGGAGGCGTACGAACGGGTATGCCTCCAGCCAGTGTCCGCTGACGCCGTGGCGGCGGTCGACCAGGGCCACCCGTACGTCGGCATGCTCGATCAGGGCGTCCGTGAACGCCATCCCCATGGCGCCGGCGCCCACCACCAGGTAGTCGACATCGACCGTGCGAGTCATGGATCCACCAAAGCACGGCGGCGACCTTCACGGTCAATAGGCAGATGGAGCTATACCCGGTCTCGGGCACATCCGACGAGTGCTCCGAGGTCGAGGCCATAGGTGGGACCGCCACCCCGCTCGTACGCCTCCAGCCGCCGCGCCGCCCGCTCGATGAGCCGGGAAGCACCGACGGCGTTGCCGCGCTCGTGATGGGTCAGGCCGACGCAGAGCTGCGCCAGGCCCTGCCACAGCTCACGCTCCTCCTCCGGACACGACTTCCACCGGACCTCGAGGGCTTCGTGGGCCGCGAACGGGCGGCCCTCGTCCAAGAGCCTGCGGGCGTACGCCAGGGTCTCGTCCGGCGGAAGCGGCTCCTCGGAGATCGGCTCCACGCCGACCTCGCCGTAGGGCAGCGGACGACCGAGCGCGTCGCGCGGCCGAGCCTGTTGTGCCCGTCCCTGGTCGTTCCGATCGCGATCCATGTCAGCCTCCTCGGCCCCACCCTACGGAACCCTACGAAGGCGCCACCGGACGCACGAAGGGCCCCGACCGCAGCAGCGGTCGGGGCCCTTCGTGGTGAATCAGGAGACGCGGACGTTCTCGGCCTGCGGACCCTTGGGGCCCTGCGTGACGTCGAACTCGACCTTCTGGTTCTCGTCGAGCGACTTGTAACCGTTGGTCTGGATGGCGGAGAAGTGGACGAACACGTCCTCGCCACCGCCGTCCTGCGCGATGAAGCCGAAGCCCTTGTCAGCGTTGAACCACTTGACGGTGCCCTGAGCCATGATCTTTTCCTTTGTTCGGTGCTGGGGCGCTGTGCCCCGAGCCGCTGAAGACATCCATCTGTGCTGATGTCCAGCGAACCGAAAACCAGGAGTAAAAGATACAAGCCGCGACGTGGTGTGCGGCAAGGACGGCTTACAGAGCCGTCCCTTCAACAAGACCTACAGTACGTCATCGGACCCGGGATCGTGGCTTCCACGAGATCCCGGGCCCGTCGGGTCAGGCCCCGCGCCGGCTCGTACGCGGGTAGCGTGACCGGCATGACCGTCACCCCAGGCATCGACGTCACACTGCGGCCGTCCGGCACAGGATGTGCCGAGTGCCTCGCCAGCGAGTCCGGATGGTGGTTCCACCTTCGGCGGTGCGCCGAGTGCGGCCACGTCGGCTGCTGCGACAGCTCCCCGGCCCAGCACGCCAGCCACCACTTCCGCGAGACCGGCCACCGCTACATGCAGAGCTTCGAACCCGGCGAGACATGGTTCTGGGACTTCGAGAACCAGGAGGTGCTCGAGGGCCCTGCACTGGCCGAGCCGACGAGCCGGCCCGAGGCGCAGTCCGCGCCCGCGCCCGCGGATCGCGTCCCCCAGGACTGGCAGGCACACCTGCACTGACCCACCCGAGGTGACCAAAGCCCTTCCCTGCTCCCACCTTGGGCCCTGCCGCCCCACCCCCTCCACACGCGAGATTCGTACCGGCAGCGGTCGCGAGGAGGATGGGCATGCAGGCAGTCATCGAGGGAGAGTCCCGGGCCTTCAGCGACTACGAGCAGGCGTACCGCGCCTTCACCTGGGAGTCGGTGCGCGCGGGCCTCCCGGACCTGCCCGGCGGCCGAGGGTTGAACATCGCCCACGTCGCCGTCGACCGGCACGTGGCCGAGGGCCGCGGCGACACCGTCGCGATCAGGTGCGTGGCCGAGGACGGCGCGGTCGAGGACCTGACCTACGCCGACCTCGCCGCGCGTACGAGCCGCTTCGCCAACGTCCTGGCCGAGCTCGGTGTCGAGAAGGGCGACCGGGTGATGAGCCTGCTCGGCCGACAGCCCGAGCAGTACGTCGTCGCGATCGGCACGCTCAAGCACACCGCGGTCTTCTCGCCGCTGTTCTCCTCGTTCGGACCCGAGCCGATCCGGGACCGGCTCTCGCTCGGCGATGCCCGCGTCCTGGTCACCACCCCGTCCCTCTACCGCCGCAAGGTCGCGCCGATCCGCGCCGAGCTGCCGGGGCTCGAGCACGTCCTGGTCGTCGGCGACACCGCCGTCGGGGGCACGGTCGCACTCGAGCCGGCGATGGACGCGACGTCATCGGAGTACGCGATCCCGCAGACCGACCCCGAGGACATGGCCCTCCTCCACTTCACCAGCGGCACGACCGGCAAACCCAAGGGAGCCGTGCACGTGCACGAGGCCGTCGTGGCGCACCACGCCACCTCCGCCTTCGCGCTCGACCTGCGCCATGGCGACGTGTTCTGGTGCACGGCCGATCCGGGATGGGTCACCGGCACGTCGTACGGCATCATCGCGCCGCTCACCCACGGCGCCACCCTGATCAGCTACGCCGGCGAGTTCGACGCCGAGGCGTGGTACCGCCTCCTCGAACAGCAGCGGGTCGACGTCTGGTACACCGCACCCACCGCGCTGCGCATGCTCGTCAAGTACGGCACCGACCTCCCCCGGCAGCACGACCTCTCCGCCCTGCGGCACATCGCGAGCGTCGGTGAGGCTCTCAATCCCGAGGTGGTGGTCTGGGGCCGTGAGGCGTACGGCCTCACCGTGCACGACAACTGGTGGCAGACCGAGACCGGCGCGATCATGATCAGCAACTACCGGGGCACGGAGGTACGCCCCGGCTCCATGGGCCGGCCGATGCCGGGCATCTCGGCCGCGGTGCTGGCCCGGGGTGAGGACGGCAGGGCCGCGGTCGTCGACGGGTCCGCCCGCGAGGCAGGCACCGACGAGGTCGGCGAGATCGCCCTGCGGCCCGGATGGCCCTCGATGTTCCGGGGCTACCTGAACGACCCGGAGCGCTACCGGTCGAGCTTCGCCGGCGGCTGGTATCTCAGCGGCGACCTGGCGCGCGTCGACGCCGACGGCTACTTCTGGTTTGTCGGCCGGGCCGACGACGTGATCAAGTCCGCCGGGCATCTGATCGGGCCGTTCGAGGTCGAGACCGCGCTGATGGAGCACCCGGCCGTGCTCGAGGCCGGCGTGATCGGCAAGCCGGACCCCGTGGCGGGCGAGGTCGTCAAGGCGTTCGTCACGCTGAAACCCGACTTCACGGCCTCCGACGACCTCGAGCTGGAGCTGCTGGCCTTCGGCCGGCGGCGGCTCGGCGGTCTCGCACCGAAGGAGATCGCGTTCGACCAGCACCTCCCCCACACCAGCAGCGGCAAGGTGATGCGCCGACTGCTGAAGGCGCGGGAGCTGGGCCTGCCCGAGGGCGATCTCTCGACCCTGGAGCGACCGTCATGACCACCCGGCGCCGCTCTCCGCAGACGAATGCTCCGCAGACTCACGGCGGCGCAGTCGCCAAGCACCGGGCCGAGCTGCTCCGTACGATGCTGGTCATCCGCCGCTTCGAGGAGCGGTGCGCGGAGCTGTACAGCGCCACCAAGATCCGCGGCTTCCTGCATCTCTACGTCGGCGAGGAGGCGATCGCCACCGGCGTCGTGTCCGCGCTGGCCGCGGAGGACGCGATCGTGTCGACGTACCGGGAACACGGCCACGCACTCGCCCGCGGCGTCCCCATGGACGCCGTCATGGCGGAGCTGTTCGGCAGGCAGACGGGCTGCAGCCGCGGCCGCGGCGGGTCGATGCACCTGTTCCACAAGCCCAGCGCGTTCGTCGGAGGCAACGCGATCGTCGGTGGCGGGATCCCGCTGGCGGTCGGCCTGGCCCTCGCCGACAAGCTGCAGGGGCGCGACCGGGTGACAGCGTGCTTCTTCGGCGAAGGGGCCGCGGCCGAGGGCGAGTTCCACGAAGCGCTCAACCTGGCCAGCCTGTGGCAGCTGCCGGTGCTCTTCTGCTGTGAGAACAACCGCTACGCGATGGGTACGTCGCTCGCCAAGGAGCACGCCCGAACCGATCTCGCGCTGCGTGCCTCGTCCTACGGCCTCGTCGCGGCTCCGGTCGACGGCATGGACGTCCTCGCCGTCGAGCGCGCGGCGCGCCGGGCGGTCGACGGGATCCGGTCCGGGGGCGGCCCACACTTCCTCGAGCTGGCGACCTACCGCTTTCGGGCGCACTCCATGTACGACCCGGATCGCTACCGGGACAAGGCGGAGGTCGAGACCTGGAAGGGACGCGACCCCATCGACTCGCTCGCCATGCTGATGCGCAGCGAGGGCCAGCTCACCGATCAGACGCTGAGCGCGATGGAGGCCGAGATCGCCACCGAGATCGATCACGCCGTCGCTGCCGCGGAGGCGGGTCCGCTGGAGCCGGTCGATGAGCTGACCCGATTCGTACGCTCGGACAGGGAGGCGTCATGACCACGGCGACCGCACTGAAGACCACCTATCGCGACCTGCTCCGGGAAGCGCTGCGCGAGGCGCTCCGCGAGGACGACCGGGTGTTCCTGATGGGCGAGGACGTCGGCGACTACGGCGGCTGCTTCGCGGTGAGCCTCGGCCTGCTGGAGGAGTTCGGTCCCGAGCGGATCCGGGACACGCCGCTCTCCGAGTCGGCGTTCGTGGGCGCCGGGATCGGAGCGGCGATCGGCGGGATGCGACCGATCGTCGAGGTGATGACCGCCAACTTCAGCCTGCTCGCGCTGGACCAGATCATGAACACGGCGGCATCGCTTCTCTACATGTCCGGCGGGCAGTACAACGTACCCCTGGTGATCCGGATGACCACCGGCGCCGGACGACAGCTCGGAGCGCAGCACTCGCACAGCCTCGAAGGCTGGTACGCCCACATCCCCGGCATCCGGGTGCTCACGCCGGCCACGCTCGAGGACGCCCGCGGCATGCTCGCCTCCGCGCTCGCCGACCCGGACCCGGTGCTGATCTTCGAGCACGGCTCGCTGTACACGCTGAAGGGGACGATCGCTGCCGACGCGGGCCGGGTCGACATCGACCACGCCGCCATCCGCCGGCCGGGCACCGATCTGTCGCTGATCACCTACGGCGGCACCCTGCACAAGACCCTCGAGGCAGCCGAGATCCTGGCCGAGGAGCGGATCTCCGCCGAGGTCGTCGACCTGCGCACCCTGCGCCCGCTCGACGACGCGACGATCCTGGACTCGGTGCGGCGTACGCATCGAGCCGTCGTCGTGGACGAGGGCTGGCGCAGCGGCAGCATCTCCGCCGAGATCAGTGCCCGGATCATGGAGCAGGCCTTCTACGACCTCGATGCTCCGGTGCAACGGGTATGCACCGCCGAGGTGCCGCTCCCCTACGCCAAGCACCTGGAGGACGCCGCCCTCCCGCAGTCCGAGGGCATCGTCTCCGCCGCCCGCAAGGTCCTGGGGTGAGCCATGGCTGACTTCACCATGCCCTCGCTCGGAGCCGACATGGACGAGGGCACGCTCCAGGAGTGGCTGGTCAAACCCGGCGACACCGTCCACAAGGGCGACGTCGTCGCCGTAGTGGACACGTCCAAGGCCAACATCGAGGTGGAGTCCTTCGTCGAAGGCGTCGTCCAGCAGCTGCTCGTCGAGCCAGGAACCACGGTCCCCGTCGGACAGGTCCTCGCGGTCCTCGGGAACGGAACCTCCGCAGCGCCGTCCCCCGAGGAACCCGTCGAGCCGGCGATCCCGGTCGAAGCACCCGTCACCCCACCGGCGAGCGCCCCGGCGGAGGTCCCGGTGGCCGCCGAGCGACCCGAATCGGTCCGCGTCACGCCGCTCGCACGACGCGTGGCCGCGGAGCTGGGCGTCGACCTCGGAACCGTGACGACGACGGACAACGCGCCGATCCGCGCCAAGGACGTACGCGCCGCCGCAGCGGTCTCGCACCCGCCGGAGCCGACCCCCGAGGAAGCCACCCCGGCGCAACAGCCGTCCAAGGCGGAGGCGATGCGCACGGCGATCGCCCACCTGATGAGCCGCTCGAAACGAGAGATCCCCCACTACTACCTCTCGACCACGGTCGACCTGGCGCGCGCATTGGACTGGCTGCACGAGCGCAACCGTGCCCTCGACGTCAGCCACCGGCTGGTGCCGGCGGCACTGATGCTCAAGGCGACCGCCCTCGCCGCGCAGGCGACGCCGGCGATGAACGGTTTCTGGGTCGACGGCGGCTTCAGCCCGGGAGGACCGGTGCACCTGGGCATCGCGATCTCCCTGCGTGGCGGTGGCCTGATCGCCCCCGCGCTGCACGACGCGGCCGACCTCCCCCTCGAGGAGCTGATGGCGGGGATGCGAGACCTCGTGGCTCGCGCCCGCACGGGCCGTCTGCGCGGCAGCGAGCTCAGCGACCCGACCATCACCGTCACCAACCTCGGCGAGCAGGGGGTGGAGACCGTGTACGGCGTCATCTATCCGCCGCAGGTGGCGCTGGTCGGCTTCGGCCGCGTCGTCGAACGGCCGTGGGCGGTGGACGGCCTGATCGGCGTACGTCCGGTCACCACTCTCACTCTCGCGGGCGACCACCGCGCCACCGATGGCTTCACCGGCGCCCGCTTCCTCGCCGACATCGAGCAACGGCTGCAACACCCGGAGGAGCTATGACCCACGACGCCACGACCATGTCTCCCGATGCCGCCCGGGCCGCGATCGCCGCCGCGATCAGGCGGATCGTGCCCGACGCCGACCTCGACGCGCTGGCCGACGACGACCCCATCCGCGCCGAGCTGGAGCTCGACTCGCTCGACTTCCTCTCCTTCGTCGAGCTGCTCAGCGGCTCGACCGGCATCCGGATCGACGAGTCCGACTACCCCGACCTCGCGACGATGACACGCGCCGTCGCATTCCTGACGGCGCGCGGCGCAAACGGCGGTGGCCACGAGCGGAGGTAGCGGGCCGTCGACCTCGATCAGCCCGATGCTGTCACTCGGCGCCACCTCTCGACCGCACCCATTCGTCGTACGGCACCGGGTCGGCGTCGTTCTCGGCCTGGCCGACGATGCTGTCGGTGAACCAGGTCCGTAGCGAGACCATCTCCGGCGTCGAGCGCAGAGTGAGCAGGTGGTGGGTCTCGCCGATCTCGTCGGCCAGGTTGTCCGCGGCGAGCAGCTCAGGAAGCAGGGGCGCCATCTCGCGGGGAAGGGTCATCTCGATGTCGACGTACTCCAGCCCCACGGCGGCCGCATCCATGGCGATCCGACGACCCATGTGGCGCGCGAAGGCCGGTCGGGTCACCAGCCGCTCGATGAGCTCACCGAGCTCACGCGGCGGCGTCGGGCCGTCGTCGGAGTCGATGAGCTGGAGCTCACGGACCAGATCGTCGAGGCGCTGGTCGATCTGGAGCCCGAGGTACACCGGGCAGGCGGGCAGCCGCACGGTGACCCAGTCCGCGGGCAGTGCGACCGGCTCCGCCACCGGCTGCTCGCCGAACTCCACGATGGGAGGGCGTACGTCGTGTTCGACGCCGTCGCCGAGGAGGTCTGCCCAGATGCGCCGGCCGTCGGCACGCTCCTCGATCCCCCATGACTTCGCCAGCACCGACACTATCGCCAGCCCACGCCCGGTGGTGCCCTGGCTCGCGACCGGGGGCGGGGCGACAGCGGGAAGCGGGACCAGCGCACCGTCATCCTCGACGCTGAGCCGTACGCCGGGCTCGAGGTCGCGCAGGCGGACCTGCATGTAGGGGCTGCCGCTGTGCAGGGCGGAGTTCGCGGCCATCTCGGTGACGCACAGCGCGGCATCGTCGACGAGATGCTCGCGGCCCCACTCCACGAGCCCGTCGGTGACGAACCTGCGCGCGCCGGGCACGCTGGCGGCCTCGGCAGAGAGGCGCACCCGCAGCTCAGGACGGCCTCTGTCGGGCACAGAGATCATGAGGCCCAGTGTGCCCCGCCTCGCCCCCGGCCGTCGCCGAACTCGACAGGTCGATCAGTGGGAGGGGACGGAGCGTCGGGCGCGGTGCCGGCGTACCGCCGCCCGGTTGGCGCAGCGGACCGAGCAGTAGCGCTGGCGTCCGTTGCGGGTGACGTCCACGACCACCGCGGTGCACGGGTCCCCCTCCGCCTGTCCTGCGGCGCACCGACTCAGGCGATGGATGCCCCGCGTGGTCAGGTGCAGCGCCGTACCCACGCTGATCACCGCTCGGAGCACGTCGGGAAGCGAGTCGTTGGTGTCGTCGCGGTAGTGGATGTGCCACCCCTCCCGGTCGTGATCGGTCAGCCTCGGGTAGGCGGTCGCCGCCGCCATCAGCTCGTTGAGCAGCCGCGCCCGCTCAGCCGGATCCGGCGCATCGACCACGCGAAGCCACTCGTCGATCACCTGCCGGGTGCGCCGGTGGTCGTCCGGCGACTCACCGAAGTCCATCGTCATGCCGAACTCCCGGGTCCGCGCCTCGATCCCGACCCGGTCCTCGGGCCAGTCGTCGGCGAGCGAGGCGGCCAGGAGCACGGCGTACTCGCCGTAAGGGTTGAGATGCATAAGACCATTACAGCAAAGTGGCGACCATGACCGACAGCGCAATCGAACAGTCCCAGCGCGAGGATGCCCTCCACGAGCACGGCTGGCTCACCGAGTCCAGCCACCAGACCTCGGAGGGTCGAGTTCTCTACGTGCGCTGCGCGCAGTGCGGCGTACGTCGCGTCGACCTCCAGTCGCACCCGCTCCTGCCCCCGGGGCCGCTGAGCCGCGAGCAGGGGCGATAGGGGCATTCATCGATCGTTGGACATCCAACAAACTGCTTCTATCCTCTTCCCATGTCGACCGACCGAGACCCCATCCGCGAAGCGCACGGTCAATGGGTCCGCCACGGCTGGACCGCGGCGGCCGACGGAATGGCCATGGCGACCTCGATCGTCCGAGTTCAGCAACTGCTGATGGAACGGATCGAGTCGGTGCTGCGACCTCTGGACCTGACCTTCGCCCGCTACGAGATCCTCCGACTGCTCTCCTTCACCCAGTCAGGATCGATGACGATGACGCGCCTCGGATCGTTGCTGCAGGTGCACCCGACAAGCGTGACCAGCGCAGTGGATCGACTGGTTCGACAGGGACACGTCGAGCGGCTCCGCCGCGAGCGGGACCGCCGGGTGGTGCTCGCGTCGCTGACCGCCACCGGGCGCGCCATCGTCGACCAAGCGACGGTCGACCTGAACAGGCACGTCTTCGAGCGGCCCGGCATCCCGGCCGACGACGTACGTCGCCTCACCGAACTGCTGAGCGACCTGCGCGCTGCCGCAGGAGACCACGTGGCAGAGGCTCGCTCACACTAGCCGTCAATAGTTTGATGTCCTACTATTGAATTACTTGGACATCCAACTAGTTTCTGAGGATCCCGATGCCTGATCTCCACCAGCCCAAGCACCACGTCCGTCTGGTCACTGCTTCCAGCCTTTTCGACGGGCACGACGCTTCGATCAACATCATGCGCCGGATCTTCATGAGTCAGGGCTGCGAGGTGATCCATCTCGGCCACAACCGCTCCGTCCAAGAGGTGGTCGACGCCGCTCTCGAGGAGGACGTGCAGGGCGTGGCCGTGTCGTCCTACCAGGGCGGGCACGTCGAGTACTTCGAGTATCTGGTGGAGTCGCTGCGCGCCGCCGGGGCAGAGCACGTCAAGGTCGTCGGCGGCGGTGGGGGCGTCATCGTCCCGAAGGAGATCAAGCGACTGCGCGAGTCCGGAGTGACCATCTTCTCCCCCGAGGACGGGCAGAAGATGGGCCTGGTCGGCATGATCAACTCGGTCGTCGTCGACTGTGACTTCGATCCCTGGCAGAAGCGTCAGGTCGACATCGACTCCCTGGTGGCCGGCGACCGGGTGGCCATCGCCCGAGCCATCACCGGAGCGGAGACGGGCCAGCTCTCAGAGGACATGCTCACCCGCATCCGCGCCGCTGCTGGAGCAAGGCACGGCTCGGGGATTCCCGTGCTCGGCATCACCGGCACCGGCGGCTCAGGAAAGTCCAGCCTCACCGACGAGCTCGCACGCCGGTTCCGCATCGATCAGCAGGACAAGCTGCGCATCGCGGTGATCGCGGTCGACCCGACCCGCCGCAAGGGTGGCGGGGCGTTGCTGGGCGACCGGATCCGCGCCAACTCTCTCGACGGCGACCGCATCTTCTTCCGCAGCCTGGCGACCCGCGGCGCGCACGAGATCCCGGAGCACCTGGCGGACGTCATCGACGTGATGAAGGCCGCAAGCTTCGACCTGGTGATCGTCGAGACCCCCGGGATCGGCCAGGGCGACGCGGCGATCGTGCCCTTCGTGGACTCCTCGCTCTATGTGATGACCCCCGAGTTCGGTGCCGCCTCGCAGCTGGAGAAGATCGACATGCTCGACTTCGCAGATACGGTGGCGATCAACAAGTTCGAGCGCCGCGGCGCCAAAGACGCGTTGCGCGACGTGGGTCGGCAGCTGGTCCGCAACCGCGAGGCATTCGGCAAGCAGCCGGCGGACATGCCGGTCTTCGGCACCAGCGCCGCGACATTCAACGACGACGGCGTCACCGCTCTCTACCAGCACCTCAGGGACGAGCTCGCCGGCCAGGGCCTGCCTGTCGTCGAAGGCACACTTCCGCACGTCGACGTACGCCACTCCTCGGACATCCGTCAGGTGGTCCCCGTCGATCGTGTCCGATACCTCGCCGAGATCAGCGAGGCCGTGCGCACCTACCACGCAGACACCGACCGCTACGCCGACGCCGCCAGTCGGGTTCAGCGCCTCGAGCTCGTCGGCCGTGAGCTGGTCGAGGCAGGCGAAGAGGCCGATGGCGTCGGCGGGCTGCTCGACAAGGCCCGCAAGGCGGTTCCTCACGAAGTCTCCGAGCAGATCGAGCGCTGGCCAGCCGTGGTGGAGTCCTACTCCGGTGAGGAGCAGGTCGTGAAGGTCCGCGACCGCGAGATCCACACCAAGCTGACCCGAGAATCGCTCAGCGGAAACAAGATTCCCCGCGTCGCACTCCCCCGCATCACCGATCACGGCGAGCTGGTGCGCTTCGTGCGCAGCGAGAACCTTCCGGGGCACTTCCCCTTCACCGCAGGTGTCTTCCCGTTCAAGCGCGACGGCGAGGACCCGGCTCGGATGTTCGCCGGCGAGGGCGACCCCTTCCGCACCAACCACCGCTTCAAGCTGCTCTCCCACGAAGGTGAGGCCACTCGCCTGTCGACCGCGTTCGACTCGGTGACGCTCTACGGCCGCGACCCCGACCCGCGACCGGACATCTACGGGAAGGTCGGCACCTCCGGCGTCTCCGTGGCGACGCTCGAGGACATGAAGGCCCTCTATGACGGGTTCGACCTGGTCGCGCCGTCGACCTCCGTCTCGATGACCATCAACGGCCCGGCCCCGACGATCCTTGCCTTCTTCCTCAACGCCGCGATCGACCAGCAGGTCGAGAGCTTCCGCGAGAAGGAGGGTCGCGAGCCGACAGGGAGCGAGCGCGAGCAGCTCGCCGCTCATGCCCTCGCGAACGTCCGCGGAACGGTGCAGGCCGACATCCTCAAGGAGGACCAGGGTCAGAACACCTGTCTGTTCTCGACCGAGTTCTCGCTGCGGATGATGGCCGACATCCAGGAGTGGTTCATCCAGCACCAGGTCCGCAACTTCTACTCGGTCTCGATCTCGGGCTACCACATCGCCGAGGCCGGTGCGAACCCGATCAGCCAGCTGGCCTTCACCCTTGCCAACGGGTTCACCTACGTGGAGGCGTACCTGGCACGGGGCATGGACATCGACGACTTCGCCCCCAACCTGTCCTTCTTCTTCAGCAACGGGATGGACCCCGAGTACTCCGTGCTCGGCCGGGTCGCGCGCCGGATCTGGGCCATCGCGATGAAGGAGAAGTACGGCGCGAACGAGCGCTCGCAGAAGCTGAAGTACCACGTGCAGACCAGCGGCCGCTCGCTGCACGCACAGGAGATGGACTTCAACGACATCCGCACGACGCTGCAGGCACTCATCGCCATCTACGACAACGCCAACAGCCTGCACACCAACGCCTACGACGAGGCAGTCACCACTCCTACGGAAGAGTCGGTTCGACGCGCGCTCGCCATCCAGCTCATCATCAACCGGGAGTGGGGCCTCGCCATGAACGAGAACCCCCTCCAGGGGTCCTTCGTCATCGACGAACTCACCGACATGGTCGAGCAGGCCGTACTGGCCGAGCTGGACTCCATCAACGAACGCGGTGGCGTCCTCGGCGCCATGGAGACCGGCTACCAGCGCGGCCGGATCCAGGACGAGTCGATGCTCTACGAGCACCGCAAGCACGATGGGTCTCTTCCCATCATCGGGGTCAACACCTTCGTCAAGCCCGATTCCGAGGCCTCACCCGCCGAGGTCGCTCTGGCCCGCGCGACCGACGAGGAGAAGGAGTCACAGCTGCGCCGCGTTCAGGAGTTCCAAGCAGCGCACACGTCCGAGGCCGCGCATGCTCTGGCACGGCTCAAGGAGGCGGCCATGTCGGGAGACAACGTCTTCGGCGTTCTCATGGACGCGGCTCGGGTCTGTTCGCTACAGCAGGTCACCGAGGCCTTCTTCGAGGTCGGTGGGCAGTACCGCCGCAACGTGTGACCCAGCTCGAGTGGTGAGGCCATCATGCGTGTGTGGCACACCTCACCTACATGCTGGACAGATAGGTAACAGGGCTCACACCCCTGCAGATCGAGGTAGGTACATGAGCACAGTCAGCCCACTGAGCAGGCCGGACGACACCGACGCCTTCCGGGCCTCGCTGCGAAACATCCGCAAGGCCTGCGGCGTCCCGATCGCGTTCGGCGGCCGACGCGAAGGCAACGGCATCCGGCTGACGACGTTCGACGGGGTTCGCACGCGTCTTCTCGACCAGCTTGCGGTGACCCCAGGAGCCGGTCTTGGGGGAAGAGTCCTCGCGTCCAGACGTCCCGCGGGCGTACGTCACTACGCGCGGGCAACAACCATCACGCACGAATATGACAGGCCAGTGCTGGCCGAAGGGATCTCGTCGATCATCGCTGCACCCGTGCTGGTCGACGGCGAGGTTCGAGGCGTGCTGTACGCGAGCTTACGTGGCTTCGAGCACGCGATCGGTGACCGCACGACGGACGCGCTGGTCCGCTACTCCGCCGACCTCGGTCGCGAGCTCGCTGTCCGAGACGAAGTGGACCGGCGACTCAAGCTCGTCGACTCGCAAATGACCGATGACGCCTCGAAGTTCCTGGGGGTCGACGTACGCGAAGAGCTTCGATCCATTCAGAGCGAGCTCCGTTTCCTCGCACGCGAAGTGACCGACCCTTCGTTGCGTGCGCAACTGATCGAGACGGGGATGCGCCTGACCAAGCTGGGAGCTCCGAGGCAGAGCGGCAAACCCGGTCCGAGGCTGTCCAGCCGAGAGCTCGATGTGCTGACCGAAGTGGCCCTCGGAGCGACCAACGGGCAGATCGCCGAACGGTTGTGTCTTTCCACCGAGACGGTGAAGACCTACCTGCGCAACGCGGCGGCGAAGCTGGAGACCCGCACCCGGCATGAGGCGGTCGTCGTCGCTCGTCGCCTGGGCCTCCTGCTGTAAGGCAGCAGCGCCGCCGATCGCGCTGACGCGACTCGGCACGACGAATGTCTCGCGGACGATCGCGGCCAACTCGTAGAGCTCGACCTGAGAGTCAGGTGCCCTGAGCGAGCCCGCGCCGAAGTCGTCGCGCGACGGCTTCGACATCGTCCGAACTCCGCATGACGACCACCACCGTCTCGCCGTCGGCACCTCGCGTCGCCTGTTCGAGCACGAGCGCCATCGCCGTGTCGAAGTCTTCGAGGGGCTGCTCGGTCTCGTTTCGCAGCCACCGCCGCAGCACGTGGTTATGAGCGGTCACGACCGCTGACGCAAGCAACTCGGCCCTGAGGAGACCATCGGCCTCGGCTTCCCACCACCCTGCCAAGAAACGGGAGAAGGCCTGCTGATATTGGCGCCTGCTCGCGACCTCACGCGCCCGGAGGGCCGACACCCGCGAGATCAAGCCGTAGCGCGCTCGCGCGATCTCGCCCTCATCGAGGTAGTGCACGAGCACCAGGCGCGCAGCCTCGACCACTGCGAGCTCTCGGCCGTCCTCGCTGGCGTTGGAGAGCCGTTCGGCGATACGCGCCAGCAGGTTCTCGTGCTCGGGAAAGATCGCGTCCTCCTTCGACGCGAAGTTGCGAAAGAACGTCGAGCGGCCGACTCCCGCGCGCTGAGCGATCTCATCGACGGTCGTGCTCTCGAATCCCTGCTCCTCGAAGAGCTCGAAGGCGGCAGCGACCAATCGATCGCGCGCCGAGAGCTGATCCGTCACCATGCCTTGAATCTACATGGCGGGACGGAGTACCGTTAACTAGATACTCAGTCCCAAGGAGAAGAATGAGCACCATCCAGAAGGTAGGGATCATCGGCGGCGGCCAGATGGGATCCGGCATCGCCGAGGTCAACGCCCGCGCAGGCTTGGACGTCGTCGTCGTGGAGGTCAGCGATGCGGCCGCCGACGCAGCGCAGCACCGCGTACAGGCAAGCCTGGACAAGGCGACCTCCCGCGGCAAGATCACCGCGGCGGAAGCAGCAGCGGTCGTCAAGCGGGTTCGCGTGACGACCGACCTCGGTGACTTGAAGGACCGCGATCTCGTGATCGAGGCCGCGACCGAGATCGAGCACATCAAGCTCGAGGTGTTCGCCAAGGTCGGCGGACTGCTCGAGCGGGACGACGCCGTGCTCGCCTCCAACACCTCATCCATCCCGATCGTGAAGCTGGGAGCGGTCTCGGGCCGATCCGGCCATGTGCTGGGCGTGCACTTCTTCAACCCCGCGCCCGTCATGAACCTGGTCGAGCTGATCCCGTCGCTCACCACGAAGCAGGAGACGCTGGACCGGGTGCGGTCGTTCGTGTCGGACACGCTCCACAAGCAGCCGATCGAGGCCACCGACCGCGCCGGTTTCGTGGTCAACAGCCTGCTGGTCCCCTATCTTCTCAGCGCGATCCGGATGTACGAGGCCGGGTACGCCTCGGCTGGCGATATCGACAACGGCATGAAGCTCGGCTGCGGTCACCCCATGGGCCCCCTGGCCCTCTCCGATCTGATCGGCCTCGACACCGTCCGGGCGATCGGCATCTCGATGTACGACGAGTTCAAGGAACCGCTGTTCTCCCCGCCGCCGCTGCTGGATCGCATGGTCGACGCCGGGCTGCTGGGCAAGAAGTCGGGACAGGGGTTCTACCCCTATGAGTGACGTGACGACTGCGGCGACGTACCCGTTGTTCGCCCTCTCCGAGGAGCACCAGGAGATCCGCAAGGCCATCCGCGAGATCTGCGACGCCAAGATCGCGCCGGCCGCGGCCGCGGTCGATGAGGAGGCTCGTTATCCGCAGGAGGCGCACGACGCGCTGATCGAGACGGAGTTCTTCGCGCCGCATGTGCCCGAGGCGTACGGGGGTGTGGGTGCCGACGCCCTGGCGACGGTGTTGGTGATCGAGGAGATCGCGCGTGCGGATGTGTCGGCCTCGTTGATCCCGGCGGTGAACAAGCTGGGGTCGTTGCCGGTGCAGATCGGTGGCTCGGAGGAGCTGAAGAAGAAGTACCTGGGGGCGCTGGCCGCCGGCCAGGGTGGCTTCTCCTACTGTCTCTCCGAGCCCGACGCGGGTTCGGATGCGGCCAACCAGAAGACCCGGGCCGTGCGCGATGGTGACTTCTGGGTGCTCAACGGGGTCAAGCGGTGGATCACCAACGCCGGGGTCTCGGAGTACTACACCGTGCTGGCGGTGACCGACCCGGAGAAGCGGTCCAAGGGCATCTCCGCATTCGTGGTGGAGAAGTCCGATGAGGGTGTCTCCTTCGGTGCGCCGGAGAAGAAGCTGGGGATCAAGGGCTCCCCGACGCGCGAGGTGTACTTCGACAACGTCCGCATCCCCGCCGACCGGCTCATCGGCGAGGAGGGTCTTGGTTTCACCTATGCGATGCAGACCCTGGACCACACCCGGATCACCATCGCGGCCCAGGCGGTCGGTGTGGCTCAGGGGGCGCTGGACTACGCATTGGGCTACATCAAGGAGCGCAAGCAGTTCGGTCAGCCGATCGCACAGTTCCAGGGTGTGGAGTTCATGGTCGCGGACATGGGCATGAAGATCGAGGCTGCCCGTCAGCTCACCTATGCGGCGGCGGGGCGTTCGGAGCGGGGTGACAAGGATCTGACGTTCTTCGGTGCCGCGGCCAAGGCCTTCGCGAGTGACGTCGCGATGCAGGTGACCACGGATGCGGTGCAGCTGCTGGGTGGCTACGGGTTCACCCGTGACTACCCGGTGGAGCGGATGATGCGTGATGCCAAGATCACCCAGATCTATGAGGGCACCAACCAGGTCCAGCGGATCGTGATGACCCGCCAGCTCCTCGCCGGCATCCAGTCGACCCTGTGACCGGATTTCGGCTACGCCGGTGAGCTACGCCGGTGAGCTGCGCCGGCTCGGCGGTCCTGCTCGCCGCGCCGGCGCAACACCTACTTCGGGAGTCGCAAACTGGTGCCGCCCCGCACACTCCTTGTCATGAGCGATCAACAAGAGCGGGACTTCGATGGGACGGGTGGCGTGCGCCAGCTGTGCTGGTACCACGATCAAGCTCTACGACTTCTTCATCTATGGACCGCTGCGGCCCGAGCGGACGCTGCCGCAATCGTCGCGAACGAAGCCACAGCGCCAGCCGACTCGCCCAGTGCCCGCTGGCCGGCGCGTGCTCACTCGAACGATTCGGACCCTGCCCACACAGCCGTTCCCTAGCAGCCAATCCGTTGGCACACAGATCCCCCGACAGGCGGTCGTTGTGCGCTTTCTCTGCACCACGACACAGACGTAGTCTGCGTGTCTGAGCACCAGGGAGGACCACACGACGAGCAGGATCTCCGCCGCGAGGGCTCTTCCCGCATACAGATTCGGTCCGCGATCGATTCGGGCTCGTCTCGCCGATCTCGAGACGACGGCCCACCGGATCCCCATGCGCGCTCACCGAGAAAAGACGAGCGCCCCCGACCTGTTATCCGAGGTCAGGGGCGATGCTCCGAGGTGGTGCGTGATACTGGGTTCGAACCAGTGACCCCTTCGGTGTGAACGAAGTGCGCTACCGCTGCGCCAATCACGCGTTGCGGGTGAAACATTAGCGCATCCGCTCGCCGGACCCACATTCGGGGACACGCCGGACGTAGGCTCCGAGCCACCGGCACGACACCCAGCGGCAACCCGAAGGAGCGACGATGCTCGCGTACGAACGGACCGGCAGCGGGGAGCCGCTGCTCCTCATCCATGGCATCGCGCACCGCAGGCAGGCGTGGGCAGGGGTGGTGGAGCGGCTGGCCGACGAGTTCGAGGTGATCACGGTCGATCTGCCTGGGCACGGTGAGTCGCCGGCGTTCGATCTGGCGGGGCGTACGGTGCGGGAGGCGGTGGCCGCGGAGCTCCACGCGCTTCGCACCGAGCTCGGGGTCGAGCAGCCGCACGTCGCGGGCAACAGCCTCGGAGGGCTGCTCGCGCTGGAGATGGGCGACGCCGGGCACGCGCGTACGGTGACGGCGCTCTCCCCCGCCGGGTTCTGGATGAACGGCGTCGACTACCTCTACGTCCGCGGCCTGTTCGCCGGCATCCAGGCGGTCGCGCGGCCGCTGGCGCCGGTGGCAGGCACGCTGCTGAAGTCGCAGGTCGCGCGGGCGATCACGATGGGGTGCTTCTTCGCCCACCCGGAGCGGATCGACCCGGTGGTCGCGGCCGCCGACACCGCCAACATGGTCGCCTCGCGGGAGGGGATCAAGACGTTCTTCAGCGGTGTCTACCGCTACCCCGGGCCGACCCAGACCGAGGTCCCCACCACGATCGCCTGGGCCTCCCGCGACCTCACCCTGCTCCCCTACCAGGCGAAGGTGGCCGCGCAGCGCCTCCCGCACGCGAACCATCGCCGGCTGGCGGGCTGCGGCCACGTACCGATGAACGATGACCCCGACCTGGTGGCCGAGGTCATCCGCGAGACCGCCCGGAAGCAGCCGGGCAGCCAGCGGGTCGCCTAGCCTCGAGCGGCAAGGATCCCGCGCGGGTCGAAGGCGACCCGGATCTCGGTGATCAGGCCGTCCTCGACGCGCATCCAGTTGGCGGTCGGGGCAGGGTCGGCGACCATGGTGTGCAGGTCGAACCAGGTGATCACGCTCGGCCCGTCGGCGAGCCGCTCCTTCACCTCGATCTTGTCGAGCACCTGTGCCATCCCCTCCAGTCCGGCCACGCACTCGTCTGCGCCCTCGATCGTGGCGAGCGGGCCGGCGAAGCTCACCTCGTCGGCCAGCAGCGAGCGCAGGCGGGTGAAGTCGCGGTCCTCCCAGGCGACGAAGTACGCCTCGGCGAGCTCGGCAGCGGATGCGGTCATCGGGATCTCCTCAGGTCTGTTCGGCTTTCACCACCCAGCCTGACCGGGATCCAGCGAACACTCAAACAGATAGTTCTGCTGCTTGCTAGCATCAGCGGTTATGGAGATCGGACAGCTCCGCTACTTCGTCGCCGTCGTCGACCACGGCTCGTTCACGGCCGCGGCGCAGCGACTCCACGTCAGCCAGTCGGGCATCAGCGCCCAGCTGGCCAAGCTCGAGCGCGAGCTCGGCCACGACCTGCTCGTCCGGGGTCCCCGCAACGTACGGCTCACCCATGCCGGCGAGACGCTCCTTCCCCGCGCCCGCGACGCGATCCGGGCGATCGAGGGCGTGCGGCAGAGCGCCGACGAGCTGAGCGACCTGATCCACGGCCAGGTACGCCTCGGGATGATCGCCGGCTGCACGATCCCCGGCTTCCTCGACGCCGTCGCCACCTTCCACCGCGAGCATCCCGGCGTCAGTGTCGAGCTCGTCGAGGACACCTCCGACCGCCTCCAGCGACGTACGCTGGCCGGCGAGCTCGACCTGAGCCTGATCTCCCACGCGGGACCGGTCATCGACGGCCTCGCCACGGAGTCGGTCAGCGACGAGCGGCTCGCGGTGATCACACCGGCCGGCCATCGCCTGGCCGGCGCCCGGCCTCGGCTCGCCGACCTCCACCAGGAGACGGTGCTGTGCATCCCACCGGGGACCGGCGTACGGACGGCTCTGGAGCAGTCGTGCGCCCGGGCCGGGGTCGAGCCGAAGGTCGATCTGTCCGGGTCCAACCCGGAGACGCTGCTCGGGCTCACCGCCCGCGGGCTCGGGGTCTGCGTGCTGGCGGAGTCGATGGCGGCCGGGACCGAGCTGGTCGCGACGCCGATCGTGGACGCGGAGGTGCGCGCCGGACTGGCGCTGGTGATCCGGGAGGGCGACCAGCAGCGCGCCACGCGCCGGCTCTACGACCTGCTTCAGGCCGCACTGACCTGAGGATGGCGCAGCCCCGGGTGGTCGTCGGGCAGCGAGCGGCGCAGCACGAGCCAGCTCACCAGCAGGCAGAGCGCGACCAGCGGCCAGCTGAGCGCGACCCGGGCGATCGCCAGGGCGACCACGTCGCCCGACCACCACAGCGGGCCGAAGATCGCCACCCGGATGACGTACTGGCAGACCCAGACCCAGCTCGCCAGCGCATAGCCGCGCAGCAGGACGGGGTCGCGGCGCCAGGCGCCGCGCTGCCGCAGGACCAGCCCGACGACCACCCCGAGCAGCGGCCGGCGGAACGCGATGCTGACCACCCACACCAGGGCGCTGGCCGCGTTGGCTGCGAGCTGGACCACGAAGAAGTCCTCCGCCCGCCCCGTACGCAGCGCGATCATCGCCGCGACCGCGACCCCGGCCACCCCCAGCAGCACCGCGCGCGGCTTGCGGCCCTTGCGCCACTGCCAGACGGCCACGACCGCGGCCAACCCGAGCGCCACCACGGTCGCGACCCACAGCTCGCCGCTGACCAGCCAGCCGGCCACGAACGCGACCGGCGGGATCGTGGCGTCGATCGCGCCACGCGCACCTCCGAGGAGGTCGGCGAGGGTCTCGGCGTCGTCGTCGCGGCGGTCGGATGTGATCACGCGAGTAAGGCTAGCCTTACTCGCAAGGACGTGCTGGCCGGCGCCCGAGCGCCCCTGACAGTCAGAAGGGACCTTCGGCGTGTCCCGCACCAAAACGTCAGGGAAGCCACCCGCCGCCCGGCGCCCCTGACATCCGGTACGCCACTTCGGCGTGTCCCGCACCAAGACGTCAGGGGCGCCGGGAGCCAGGGCGCAAGTGCCAGCAACCTTCACCGAAACAGCAACCGGGCGACGTACCCCGGCCATCCGGCGCCGATCGGCTCTCAGCGCCGCTGCTCGGGCACGCGGAGACACCTAATCCCAGGCCCGCCACCAGATCCCCTGCTGCTCGAACCACTGAGCGAGAAGCCTCAGACCGACGCGGAACCCCGCGGCAGCGGTGCCTCCCAGTGGCGCCACATCGCCAGCAGCCGCCATCCGGAGCAGGTCACGAACGCGACCGCCATGGCCAGGGTCGCCGGCAGCCCGGCGTACAGGCCGAATGCTGCGACCGCGGCACCGGCGAAGGCCGGGATCGCGTAGAAGACGCTGCGACGCAGGATGATCGGGACCCGGCCGGCGAGGACGTCGCGGATCGCGCCGCCACCCACGCCGGTGGCCAGGCCCATGATCGCGGCAGCGAGCGGGGAGAGCCCGAAGTCGAGCGCCTTGACCGCGCCGGCGATGACGAAGAGCCCCAGGCCGAGGGCGTCGAAGACGTTGACCAGCGGCTCGAGGCGACCCAGTGCGGGATGGAAGAAGAAGGTCAGCAGACCGGCCGTCATCGGCACCACCAGGTAGCGCCAGTCGGAGAGCGCGGCGACGGGCGTCGCGCCGATGGCCATGTCGCGCAGGAAGCCGCCGCCGAGGCCGGTGACGCAGGCGAGGACGATCACGCCGAAGATGTCGAGCTCCTTGCGTACCGCCATCAGGCCGCCGGAGAGCGCGAAGACGAAGCACCCGACCAGGTCGAGCACAAGGAGGGTCAGCGTCTGTTCCACCGACAAATGGTCGCCTCGTCGGTCCCAAAAACCCCAAATGCCACGGCCTCGCGGCATGGGCACCCCATACGATGACGGTCAGTGGCGTAGGGTCGTCACAACCGTTTCTAGAATTGAGAAGAGGATGTCGGCCGAAGGATTACCCCTGACTCCGGGCCAGCTCGAAGAGCAGGCTCCGGATGAGGCTGGTCCCGTCCTTCTGCGGCTCATCTCGGTCAGTGACGATGGTCTACGCATGCTTCTCGTCGATCACGAGGATCGTGAATACACCGCCGACATCGACGACCGTCTCCGTGCAGCACTCGAGGCTGTGTCGACCCGCCGATCGGAGCAAACCGTGAACAAGACCCCGAGCAGCAGCCTGCGGCCCCGTGACATTCAGACCCGCATCCGTGCGGGCGAGAGTGCCGAGGAGGTCGCCGCTGTCGCCGGCACCACGGTCGAGAAGATCTTGGCCTTCGCCGGTCCCGTCCTCGCCGAGCGCGAGCACATGGCGCAGCGTGCCCAGCAGGCTTCCGTACGCCGTCGGCCCGGGGAGGCCGCCAGCACCGCCCGCACCCTGGGAGAGGCCGTCAGCGCCCACTTCCAGACGATGTACATCGACCCCGAGTCGGTCAACTGGGACTCCTACCGGCGTCCCGACGGGCGCTGGAAGCTCACCGGTGAATACGAGACCGCCGAGCGCTCCGGCATCGCCGAGCTGACCTACGACGCCCCTGGCAACTACGTCGAGCTCGACAACGACGACGCCCGCTGGCTGACCGGCGAGAAGCTCGAGGCGGCCGTCGCCGAGCCGGAGCCGGTCACCGACGACATGCTGGCCGCCCGTCGCCGCCGCGCACTGAGCTCGACCCAACAGGGCCCGGCCGCGCAGGCCACCCCTCCCCCGGCTCCCAAGCCGGTCCCGGCAGCCAAGGCAGCAAAGCCGGCTCCGGCCGATGTCGACACCCCGCTCGAGGCGTTCCTGGGCGACGAGTCCCCGACCGAGAAGCAGTCGCCGGTCCCCAGCGAACCGGAGCCCGTCGCCGAGCCGGCAGTCGTCGAAGCACCCGCCGCCGAGGCCGAACCCGAGCAGGTCGACGACGCCCAGCAGAAGCCGGCCAAGAAGTCGTCCTCGCGACGTAAGCGTGCCTCGGTGCCGAGCTGGGACGAGATCATGTTCGGCGGCGGCAAGCAGGACTAGCAGACTTCTCACACCACGTTCACGGACCGGCCATCGGCCGGTCCGTGATGCGTTGGGGAGCCGACCGACCAGTGTCGGGCAGGGGTCGGACGGCGTTCACGCGCCGCCGATGAAGTGGGTGGAGGCAGCTCTCCCACCCCTTCTCGGAGGCCTCGATGCTCCTGCCCACCCCGTTGAGCCGACGTACGTTCGTGACCGGATCCACCATCTCCGCCGCCGTCATGCTGGGGACCGGTTCGATCCCCGCCGAAGCGGTCACCGCCCAGGGAGCCAAGCCGCTCTCCGGCTACCCGTTCACCCTGGGTGTCGCCTCCGGCGACCCGCTCCCCAACTCGATCGTCCTGTGGACCCGGCTCGCCCCCGAGCCGCTCGCCGCCGACGGGCTCGGCGGCATGCCGGCCATCCCGTTCAAGGTGCGCTGGCAGGTCGCCGAGGACCCGGCCTTCCGCAAGGTCGTGAAGGCCGGCACGGTCACCGCGACCCCCGCGCTCGGCCACTCGGTCCACCCGGAGGTCTGGGGCCTGCGCCCCGGCCGCGACTACTGGTACCGCTTCATGGCAGCCGGCGAGGTCAGCCAGACCGGCCACACCCGGACCGCCCCTGCGTACGGCTCCTCGCTTCGCCAGATGAGCTTCGCCTTCGCCTCCTGCGCGCTCTACAGCCACGGCTTCTACACCGCCTACCGGCACCTGGCCGACGAGGACCTCGACGTCGTCTTCCACCTGGGCGACTACCTGTACGAGTCCGGGGTCACCCCCGAGAACAACTGGCGCAACACCCCGGTCTCCCCCGCTGTCGGCGGGGAGACCCTCGACCTGGCGCGCTACCGCCTGCAGTACGGCCTCTACAAGTCCGACCCGGACCTGATGGCCGCCCACCAGGCGCACGCGTTCGTGGTCGCGCCGGACGACCACGAGATCGAGAACAACTGGGCCGACGAGACGCCCGAGGAGCGTAGCCAGTCGCAGGGCGAGCTGTGGATGCCGCGGCGTACGGCCGCCTTCCAGGCCTACTACGAGCACCTGCCGTTCCGGGCCAGCGCGCTGCCGGACGGACCGGACATGCAGATCTACCGGAGCCTGCGCTACGGCGACCTGGTCGACTTCAACGTGCTCGACACCCGGCAGTACCGCGACGACCAGGCGTACGGCGACGGCAGCGACCCGGCGAGCCCGGAGCTGACGCCCGACATCTACGACCCGTCGCGCTCGATGATGGGCTTCGAGCAGGAGGCCTGGCTGCAGCGCAACTGGCGGCTGTCGACCGCCCGCTGGCAGGTTCTCGCCAACCAGGCACCGATGGCCGAGACCGACCTCGACGAGACCGAGGCCAAGACGCTCTACATGGACCCGTGGGACGGCTACATCGCCAACCGCAACCGGCTCCTCGCGGGCGCCCGCACCAGCGGCATCGAGAACCTCGTCGTCATCACCGGCGACCGGCACCACAACTACGCCAGCAACCTGCTGGCCGACTACGACGACCCCGAGTCGGCCGTCGTCGGCAGCGAGTTCGTCGGCACCTCCATCGCCAGCGGCGGCGACGGCGCCGACATGACCACCGGCGGCGAGAGCCTGCTGCGCGCCAACGACCACCTGAAGTTCTTCAACAGCCAGCGCGGCTACGTGCGCGTCAAGGTCACTCCCGAGGAGTTCTCCAGCGACTTCCGGGTCGTGCCGTACGTCCAGCGCCGCGGCGCCCCGATCTCCACCCGCGCGACGTACGTCGTCGAGAACGGCCGTCCCGGCGTCCAGCTCGACACCCAGAGCGCCGCCGTCGGGACGAGGTACGCCGACGTGCCCATGCCGACGCTCAACGGCAAGCGCTAGCCGAAGGGCAGCGGCTCGGGCACCAGGGAGACCGACTGGGCCCGGGCCGCGGTCAGGCGGCGGCGGTGGTGCTGGCGGCAGAGGACCTCGTAGGAGACCGCGCTGGGGGCCTCGTCGGTGTCTCCGACGACGACCTGGTCGCCCTCGGTGACCATGACGCCGTCCTCGACCCGGGCGTTGTGGGTGGCCCGCTTGCCGCACCAGCACAGCGCCTCGACCTGGAGCACCTCGGTGCGGTCGGCGAGCTCGACCAACCGGGCGGCGCCGGGGAAGAGGCGGGTGCGGAAGTCGGTGAGGATGCCGAAGCAGAAGACGTCGATCTGCAGCTCGTCGGTGATCTTGGCCAGCGCCTCGATCTGCTGGGGCGTGTAGAACTGGGCCTCGTCGCAGATGAGGTAGTCGATCCGGGCGCCGTGGGTCAGCGAGTCGACGGCGTGGCGCCAGAAGTCGAAGTCGTCGGTGACCTCGATGGCGTCGTGGGTCAGGCCGAGCCGAGAGGTGACCACCGCCTCCCCGGAGCGGTCGTGGGCGGTGAAGATGAGCCCCACCCTGCCGCGGGCCGCGTGGTTGTGGTTGGTCTGCAGCGCGAGGGTCGACTTCCCCGCGTCCATCGTCCCGGTCCAGAAGGTCAGCTCAGCCACTCGGAGAAGACTAGTGGGTCAGGATACGAGGAGGGGGATCAGCATCTCGTCTGGTGTCAGTGATCCGTGCAACCCGACCAGCGTCGTCTCGTACTGGAACAGGCTCGTCGAGACCACCGCGTGCTCGCCGTGGGAGGCGACGATGACGTCGCCGAGCCGCGGCAGCACCGCAGGAGTGACCGGCCCGAACCAGCCACGCCGGATCGCGGTCTCCCGGGTCATCACCTCGGCCTTGTCGCCCAGCGTCTCCGACCAGGTCGCGACCACGTCGCCGACCGCGCCACGCGAGCAGTAGAGGTGGCGGAAGCGGGCCTCACCGCCAACCAGGGCGACGCCGTGGCGGAGCTCGGGGAAGTCGTCGATGTCGGTGCGGGAGGTGGCGGGCGAGTCGACCATGCCGTGGTCGGCGAGCACCAGCAGACGTACGGACGGGTCCAGGGCGTCACGCAGCTGCTCGGCCTCGGCGTCGATCATGGAGAGCTGCTGCAGCCACGGCGAGGAGGCGACACCGTACTTGTGGCCGGTCCAGTCCAGGTCGCCGTCGTAGAGGTAGGTCAGCGAGCCCCGCACCCGCGACAGCGCGACCGCCGAGGCGATCCGCTCCCCCACCCGGTCGGCGCCGACGAACTCCGCACCCCGGTGGGCGGCGATGGTCAGACCGGAGCCACCGAAGGCCCGCTTGTTGATCACCGTGACCGGCACCCCGGCCTCGCCCAGCCGCTGGAAGACGGTCTGGTTGGGCTGCCACTCGACCGGGTCGACGTCCTTGCGCCACTGCAGCGCGTTGAGGAGATGCTCGGTGCCGGGGATCCGGGAGGTGTAGCCGACCAGACCATGGCCGCCGGGCGTCAGCCCGGTCCCGAACGAGGTCAGGCTCGTCGCCGTCGTCGAGGGCACCCCGGCCGTACCGGCCTCCTGGTCCTCGCTCAGCGAGGCCAGGAACGGCGCCGCGTGCGCATAGCGCCGCAGCAGGTTGGTGCCCATCCCGTCGACCAGGAAGACGACGTACGAGGAAGCGGAGGGCAGCACGAGACCGGGTCGCGCCTCTGCGGTGCCCAACGGGACGTCCATGGCAGCGGCGACCGCCGGCAGGACATCACCCAGTGAGCGCTCCCCGTAGGCGGGGGCGAGAAACCCGGTCACCCTGTGCTCACCGGCTGTGGGTGCGAGCCGAGAGCGATTCCGCGAAGGAGAGCAGGCGGGCGACCGAGTCGTGACCGTCGGCGGCAGCCGAGACGCGCAGCGAGAAGTCGTCAGGGGTCAGCACGCCGGTGTAGCCGTGGTCGGCGTCGCAGTTGGGGTCGGAGCAGCCCGCGGGCTCGAGGTCGACCCGGTTGACCCCACCCCAGCCGATGGTCATGACCACCTCGGCCGGCTTGCTCGACCCCTTGGTCGGATTGGTGATCATCCGGGTCACCACCACGGAGTTGACCGAGTCGATGCGCACGGCCTCGGTCGAGGTCGAGGTGTAGGGCTCGGGCAGCAGGTCGTCGCCGGCGTGCTCGTCGGTGTGGGCCAGGATCAGCCGGGACGGGGTCAGCACCAGCACGGAGAGGTGGCGGCGCACCTCGTCACGGTCGAAGGTCGGCTCGTGGTGCAGGAAGAAGGACGACACCTTCTCCCCCGCCACTGCGGACGCGACGCAGTCGGCGACCACCTCGGGGTAGTAGCCGGTACGGTCGATCTCGGCGCGCAGGTCGTCGGCGCGGTCGAGATCATCGGTGCGGGTGCTCATGGCACCCATCCTTCCACGGGGTTCCACCGTGGCCTAGCCGGGCAGGGTGTCGCCCACCGCCGGGTTGAGGCGGCGTACGAACCAGTCCGAGCGCGGATCTGCGACCAGGTCGACCCGAGCGCTGGCGGTGAGGACGGCGGATCCCTCCAGGCCGACCAGGACCAGCGAGAGGTCGAGGGAGGAGATCTGGGGCAGGTCGTTCTGCAGCTGGGCGACCCTGAGGACGAGCCGCTCGATCTCGTCGACGTCGACCATGTCGCCGCCGCGGTAGCCGAAGAGCATCGGCGCGGCCTTGATCTCGCGCACCATCGAGGCGGCATCGCGCTCGGACAGCGGCGGGATCCGGTAGGCCTTGTCAGCCACCAGCTCGGTGATCGGGCCGGCGATGCCGAACGAGACCACCGGGCCGAACAGCGGGTCCTCCATCGACCGGATCGCCACCGGGACGCCCGGGGGCGCGGTGCGCTGCACCGTGAACCCGCCGGTCTCGGGCGGGATCCGGCTGGTGATCAGCTCCCAGGCCTCGGTCATCTCGGCGACATCGTCGATGTTGCGTACGACGTGGGCCTGGTCGGGCCGTTCGCGGACGCTCTCGACGGTCGCCTTGAGCACGACGCCCCAGCCGAGGTCCTCCGCGGCCGCGATCGCCTCTTCGCGGGTGGTGACACTGTGGGTGTTCCACAGCTTGATGCCGTACGCCGCCAGCACCATGGTCAGGTCCTCGCGGCTCAGCTCGCCGCCGCCGGGACGCGCCGCGAGCACGTCGGTGACGATCTTGCGCGCCGTGCGCGCGTCGCACTCCTCGGCGCTGAACCACGGGGTCTCGCCGTCGGCGGAGCGCAGCCACACGGCGTACTCCACGACCTTGGCCAGGGCGCGTACGGCCGACTCGACCGAGGAGTAGGACGGCACCGAGCCGCGGCCCGCGGTCGAGCCGGCGACGTCGGGGACGCGGAGCAGCTCGGGGACACCCTCGGCGCCCAGGAAGCTGGTGACCAGCGGCTTGTCGGACTGCTCCCCCACCGCGGCGAGCACGTTGGCGATCTCCTCGCCGGAGACGTTGAGCGGCGGGATGTAGACCGAGATCACCGCGTCGACCTCGGGGTCGTCGATGGCCGCGTCGAGCGCGTCCTCGAAGTCCTCGGCGCTCGGCTCGGTGGGCAGCGGGACCTGCTTGTTGACCTGCAGCCCCGCCGAGACGGCGGCGTCGGCGGCCAGCAGGCCCAGGGCGTCGGAGTTGCCGACGATGGCCACCCGCCGGCCGCGCGGGAGCGGCTGGTGGGCGAGGAGCTGGGCGACGTCGAACATCTCGTCGAGGGTGTCGACCTGGATGATCCCGGCCTGACGGAACATCGCGTCGACGGCCGCCGGCGGGGCGCTGATCTTGCGGACCGCGTGGCCCATCGGCACACCCTGGGTGGTGCGGCCGGAGCGGACCGCGACCACGGGCTTGCGCAGCGAGACCCGGCGGGCGATGCGGGAGAACTTCCGCGGGTTACCGATCGACTCGAGATACATCATCACGACCTCGGTCGAGGTGTCCTCCTCCCAGTACTGGAGGAGGTCGTTGCCGGAGACGTCGGCGCGGTTTCCGGCGCTGACGAAGGTCGACAGGCCCAGGCCACGGTTGTTGACCTTCTCCAGGATCGCCGAGCCGAGCGCACCGGACTGGCAGAAGAAGCCGGCGCGACCGCGCGGCGGCATCGTCGGGGCGAGGCTGGCGTTGATCTTGACCTGCGGGTCGGTGTTGATGACGCCGAGCGCGTTGGGCCCGATCAGCCGCAGCCCGTAGGAGCGCGACAGGTTCACCAGCCGGCGCTGCCGCTGGCGGCCCTCCTCGCCGGTCTCGGCGAAGCCGCTGGAGATGACCACGAGCCCGTGCACGCCCTTGGCGGCACAGTCGAGCACGACGTCCTGCACGGCGTCGGCCGGCACCGCGACGATCGCCACGTCGACGTCGTCGGGGATGTCCTGGACGCTCTTGTAGGCGGGCATCCCGCTGACCGCGCTGGAGCTGGGGTTGACCATGTAGACCCGGCCGGTGAAGTCACCGATCACCAGGTTGCGTACGAGCGCCTGACCGACGGTCTCCTGTCGCCGGCTCGCGCCGATGACCGCGACCGAGCGCGGGTTGAAGAAGCGGTGGATGGAGGCGGCCTCGGCCTCGTGCTCGCGCAGGGCGAGGCGGCCGACCGCGGTGTCGGTGACGTCGATCCCGAACTGCAGGGAGATGACGCCGTCCTCGTAGACGCTGGCGACCTTGTAGCCGGCGTCGCGGAAGGTCTGGATCATCCGGGCGTTGTCGGGGAGCACGTCGGCGGTGAACTTGGTGACCCCACGCTCGCGCCCCGCCTGGGCGAGGTGCTCGAGCAGGATCTGCGCGATCCCGCGGCCCTGGTAGTCGTCCTCGACGAGGAAGGCGACCTCGGCCTCGCCGGGCTTGACCACGTCGTAGCGCCCGACCGCGATCATCCGGCCTCGCAGCGTCAGGATGAACGCGACCCGGTCCTTGTGGTCGACCTCGGTGAAGCGCGCGACATCCCGCGCCGAGAGGTGCGGCATCGGCGAGAAGAAGCGGTAGTACTTCGACTCGTCGCTGACCCGGTGGTCGTAGAAGTCGACCAGCAGGTCCTTGTCCGCCGACCTGATCGGCCGGATGTGTGCCGTCCGCCCGTCGCGCAGCAGCACGTCCGCCTCCCAGTGGGAGGGGTACGGCGGGGTCTGCTGCGCGGTCACGAGAGAAATCTAGCGGGAGACGCCAGCCTCTCGCGCGCAGCAGCCGCCGTCAGTGACGTACGACGTTGGCGCGGTCACGCTCGTTGAGCACCCGCCAGCCGTCATAGTCCCAGTTCCGCGCCAGCTTCTGGGCGTGCTTGGGAGCGTCGCCCTCGTGGTTGCGGATGACGAGTTCGCGGAGCGCGAACTCCACCGCCTCCTGGGGCGTGGTCGCGCCGGAGATCCGCTGGATCTCGGCGAGCAGCTCGGTGTCGAGCTCGATCTGGGTGACAGCCATCGTCAGCACCTCCATGTGCATCAGCGGTTGATGTCCTGATCCATCCAGCGTACGCGCACCATGGGCGGCGAAGAGCTCTCCGATCTAGCCGCGGCGCATGCCATGGGCGCGGGTCACGGTGGCGACGCGGACCTGATAGTCCTCGTACCAGAGGCTGCGGCCCGTCTGCTGGGCGCGACGGTGCTCGGCGTACCCCTCGCCGGTCGGCGTACGCAGCGAGGTGAAGATGACGGCCGTGTACGGCGGCTCGGGTGTCTGCGCGATGCTCACCGGCGACCCCCTGCGATGGCGTCCAGCGGCTCCGTGCCGGGCTCGAGCGGCAGCCGGAGGGCGCGTACGGCGAACGAGATCGCGTGCCCGGCCTTCTCGGCGAAGCTGGCGACATCTCCTCCAGCGCGCTGACCGCTCGGCTCAAGGAACTGGGCGAGGCCGGTCTGGTCACCCACGACGGCGGCTACGACCTGACCGACCACGGCAGCAGTCTGCTCGACCTGATGGCGCCGCTCGACGCCTGGGCGAAGGAGTGGTCCACAACCCACTGACCGCGCCCTTACGGCGAGCCCATTGGCGCACTCGCACAGGGATTCGAGACAATGCCCCTTATGGCACGCGGCAAGACCACACAGGACGTACCCGACGACTTCGAGGAGCACATCCTCGACACCGACATCGGGGACGAGATGCGGTCCTCATTCCTGGAGTACTCCTACTCCGTCATCTACTCCCGGGCACTGCCCGACGCCCGCGACGGGCTCAAGCCCGTGCAGCGCCGGATCCTGTTCACGATGAACGACATGGGCGTACGTCCCGACCGCGGCCACGTGAAGTGTGCCCGCATCGTCGGTGAGGTGATGGGCAAGCTGCACCCGCACGGTGACGGCGCGATCTACGACGCCCTCGTCCGGATGGCGCAGCCGTGGGCCATGCGGCTGCCGATGATCGACGGTCACGGCAACTTCGGCTCCCCCGGCGGCGACGACCCGGCCGCGGCGATGCGTTACACCGAGGCCCGGATGGGCCCGGCCGCGCTGGCGATGACCGATGACATCAAGGAAGACACGGTCGACTTCCGGCCCAACTACGACTCGCGGGAGATGGAGCCGAGCGTGCTCCCCGCGGCGATCCCCAACCTGCTGGTCAACGGCGCCACGGGCATCGCGGTCGGGATGGCCACCAACATGGCCCCGCACAACCTGATCGAGGTCATCGCCGCCGCACGCCACCTGATCAAGCATCCCGGCGCGGAGCTCGACACGCTGATGAAGTTCATCCCCGGCCCCGACCTCCCCACCGGCGGCACCATCGTCGGCCTGGACGGGATCCGGGATGCGTACGAGACCGGCCGCGGCTCTTTCAAGATCCGCGCCACCACCCGGATCGAGACGTTCGGGCGCCGCAAGGGCATCGTGATCACCGAGCTGCCGTTCAACATCGGCACCGAGAAGATCATCGAGCGGGTCAAGACGCTGGTGCAGTCCAAGAAGATCCAGGGCATCGCCGACCTCAAGGACCTCACCGACCGTCAGCACGGCACCCGCCTCGTCATCGAGGTCAAGAACGGGTTCGTGCCCGAGGCCGTGCTCGAGCAGCTCTACAAGATGACGCCGCTGGAGGACTCCTTCGGCATCAACAACGTCGCGCTCGTCGACGGCCAGCCGCGCACCCTCGGCCTCAAGGAACTGCTCGAGGTCTTCCTGGGCCACCGCTACGACGTCGTCCGCCGCCGTTCGCAGTTCCGGCGTGACAAGGCCGCCGACCGGCTGCACCTGGTCGAGGGCCTGCTGATCGCGATCCTCGACATCGACGAGGTCATCCAGCTGATCCGCTCCTCCGACAACGCCGGCGAGGCTCGCGAGCGGCTGATGTCGGTCTTCGACCTGAGCCAGCCGCAGGCCGAGTACATCCTCGACATGGCGCTGCGCCGGCTGACGAAGTTCTCCAAGATCGAGCTCGAGAAGGAGCGCGACGAGCTGCAGGCCACCATCGAGTACCTCGACTCGATCCTCGGCGACGACGAGATGCTCCGCAAGGTCGTCTCCGACGAGCTGGGCGAGGTCGCCAAGACGTTCGGTACGCCACGCCGCACTGTGCTCTTGGCCTCGGCCGGGACCCCGGCGCTGGAGGCGATGAGCCTCGAGGTCGCCGACGACCCGTGCTTCGCGCTGCTCTCCTCGACCGGGCTGCTGGCCCGCTCCTCGGACGCGGAACCGTTCTCCACGGGGTCCGCGCGCGCCAACCACGATGTGATCGTCTCGGTGGTCCCGGCGACCGCCCGCGGCCAGATCGGCGTGCTCACCTCCCGCGGCCGTCTCGTACGCCTCGGGGTGCTCGACCTGCCTGCGATGCCACCGACACACGGTGACCCGAACCTGTCCGGCGGTCTGCCGCTGTCCGCACTGCTCTCGCTGGAGTCCGACGAGCGCGCCCTGGCGCTCACCACGCTGGCCACCGACGGGCCCGGCATCGCGCTCGGCACCAGGCTCGGTGTCGTGAAGCGGGTCAATCCCGAGGTGCTGCTCAACAAGGACGAGTGGGAGGTCATCAAGCTGGCCGACGGCGACGAGGTGGTCGGCGCCGCCCAGCTGCGCACCGGCACCGAGTCGCTGGTCTTCGTCACCTCCGACGCCCAGCTCCTCCACTTCCCCGCCGACACGGTGCGCCCACAGGGCCGCAGCGCCGGCGGCATGGCCGGCGTCCGGATGGCCCACGGCTCCAAGGTCGTCTTCTTCGGCGTCGTCTCCCCCGACGCTCCCGAGGGTGCCGCGGTCGTCACCGTGGCGGGTTCCTCCTCCGCGCTGCCCGGCACCGAGACCGGCAGCGTGAAGACCACGCCGTTCAGCGAGTTCCCGGCCAAGGGCCGGGCCACCGGCGGCGTACGTGCCCACCGGTATCTCAAGGGCGAGGACACCCTCGTCTTCGCCTGGGTCGGCGCCGCTCCGGCGATGGCGGCCGCGGCTTCCGGGGCCCCCATCGACCTGCCCGAGATCGACCCCCGCCGCGACGGCTCCGGGATCCCCCTGGAACAACCCATCGACGCCGTGGCTGGCCCTCTCGCCCACAGATAACCCGCCGAGAGGTCGATTTCTGACCGCGAGGAGTCAGTTTCTGACCGTGAGGAGTCAGTTCTCCGACACCAAGAATCGACCCCTCGACACCAAGAATCGACCCCTCGACGTCAGGAATCGACCCTTCGGCGTCAGCGTAGGGCGATGGGGTTCACCGGGGCACCGACGGCTCCGGTGACGCGGAGTGGGGCAGCTGTCAGCAGGAAGTCGTAGCGGCCGTCCTCCGCGCAGGCGGAGGCGAGGCCGTCGAGGTCCCACATCTCGCCCAGGAAGAGGCCGAGGTGCGGGATCGCGACCTGGTGGAGCGGCTGGAAGGCGTCGTCGAACTCGTTGGGACGCACCTCGAAGCCCCAGGTGTCGGTGGCGATGGCCGCGATCTCGGTGCGGTGCAGCCAGTCGGCGGTGGTGAACGACAGGCCGGGCGCCGGTCCCCCGGCGTAGCCGCCCCAGCCCTCGCCGGCAGCGAGGCCCCGGCGGGCCCGGGTGAGCTGCCCGGTGCGTACGACGACGATGTCGCCGCGGGCCACGGCCGCGCTGGCTCCCTGCGCATCGATCGTGCGCTCCAGGTGCTCCTCGGTGATGGCGAACCCGTCGGGGAGCTCGCCGTCGGTCCCGACCGCGCGGCCGACGTCGAGCAGCACGCCACGGCCGCAGATCACGTCGGCGACCGTCTCGATCCCGGTGACACCGTCGCCCAGCGAGGTGACCACAGACTCGGCCGGACGGCCGTTCCAGGCGCGCCCGTGGTCGAAGATGTGGCCGAGCCCGTCCCACTGGGTCGAGCACTGCAGCGGCATAGCGATCACGTCGTCGGCGCCGCCGATCCCGTGCGGGAAGCCCTGGACGCCGGCGACCGCGTCGGTGCCGGTGTCGAGCATGGTGTGCACCGGGTTCGTACGCCGCCGCCAGCCGTTCTGCGGCCCGTCCATGTCGAAGGGCAGCGAGAGCGAGTAGGACCGGCCGGTCCTCACCAGCCCCGCGGCCGAGAGCCGCTTGGCGTCGGTGAGGAAGTTCATCGTCCCGCGGACGTCGTCCTCGCCCCAGCGTCCCCAGTTGGAGACCCGGGCGACCGTCTTCGCGATCTCGCCCTCGGGATCGGCTCGGTCCAGGGTCGTCACGACGCGTCCAGCTCGGCGAAGGTGTCGGCGACCCAGTCGGCGATGAAGCCCATGACATGCGGGAGGTGGTCCAGCCCGATGTGCTCGCACGAGCCCTCCTCGGGCGTGAAGATCCGCAGCTCACGCCTGGGGCTGTTGACCGCCAGGTCGTAGGAGCGATGCGCGTAGGAGAGCGGGATCTGGCGATCGTTCTCACCGTGGGCGATGAGGAACGGCACCGTGATCTGCTCGACCACGCCATCGAGCGTGATCGACTCGGCGAAGTCGATGAACGTGTCGATGTCGGGCTGGCCCCACACCCACAGCACGTGGTCCCAGTAGTGCGGCACCGGGTTCTCGCCCTCGCGGTCGAGGCGACGCTTCTGCACCGCGCCCCAGTCGTGGTTGGCGCCCCAGGCGACGCACAGGGCCAGCCGCTTCTCATAGGCAGCCGCCCGAGGCGCGTAGTAGCCGCCCAGCGACCAGCCCACGAGCCCGATCCGGTCGGCGCGGACGTCCGAGCGCGACTCGAGCCAGTCGACGCAGGCCGCGGCCCAGGCCTCGGTGTCGACGCGCGCGGTGAGCCCGTCGAGACGCAGCGCCTCCCCGGCGCCACCGCAGTCGACCATCAGCGTCGAGATGCCGCGAGCGGCCAGCTCGGTGTGGACGCCGGCGCCGACCATCATCTCCTTGGTCGAGTCGAGCCCGTTCCACACGATCATGGCCGGGGCCGGCGTCCCGTCTCCGGGAGCCGGGTGGAAGTAGGCGGGCAGGCTGGTCTCACGGCCGTTCTCGACGTACGGCACGGCGACCTTCACCGTCGGCTGGTCGAGCAGCTCGAAGGAGCGGACGAGCAGGTCGACGCTGCGCTGGTACTCGGCGTTGCGGCCCGGGTCCTTCGCGCTCTGCATCCGCTCGGCCTGGGAGACGTAGACCGAGGCGCGGAAGAGCTTCTGCCCCGCCGTACGCCGATGGCCGGCCTTCTCGGCCTCGCCGGCCTGCTCCTCGAGCTGGTCGGCGACCCGCCGCCAGGCGGCCATGAACTCGGCGGTGCCCACGTCGGATCCCTGCGCCGCCAGCTCTCGCAGCGGCCGGCAGGCCCGGTCGACCTCGTCGATCAGCCCGCCGGAGTTGAGCGTGGCGACCACGCCCAGGTTCCAGACGTAGTTGCCGGGAAAGTACTCGAACATCTCTTGTCCTCTTCTGATGGATGATTCTCAGCGCAGGGCGTCGGAGACGGCCTTGGCGCCCGCGTGCGAGGCGACCCCGCCGTCGACGGGGATCTCGGCACCGGTGACGTACGCCGCCCCGTCGCCGAGCAGGAAGACCACGACCGACGCCACCTCCTCAGGGGTGCCGACGCGGGCGAGCGGAGTAGCCGCGACCGAAGCCGCCCGGAACGCAGCAGGGGCGGAGGCGGTCATGGCGGTCTCGATGAACCCGGGATGCACGGCGTTGACGCGGATCCCCCGCTCCCCCAGCTCGAGCGCCGCAGTGTGCGTCAGCCCGCGAACGGCCCACTTGCTGGTGGTGTAGGCCACCGGGTAGTGCCCCTGCAGCGCGGCGAGCGACCCGATGGTGACGATCGACCCGCCGGGCGGCATCAGCGGCGCCAGCGCCTGGATCCCGAGCAGCGGCCCGAGCACGTTGACGTCGTGGGCGTCCCGCATGTCGGCAACGCTCGCGGCGCCGACCCGGGCGCGGCGGGTCACACCGGCACAGCTCACCAGCCCGTGGACCGGTCCGGCGAGCTCACCCACCAGGTCGGCCCAGCCGTCCTCGTCGCGGACGTCGAGGGGCCGTACGCCGGGCGCGGTCTCGCGGTCGACGCCCACCACCGTCCCGCCCGCCTCGGCCACCGCGGCGGCGACCGCCGCCCCGATCCCCGAGGCGGCACCGGTGACCACGACCGTACGTCCGTCCAGCGAGGTCATCGCGGCACTTCCCGGGCAGCCGTCCGTGCGGCCGTCCGAGACGCACCGTCGCGGCGGCGGACCGGCGGCAGCTGGGGCGCGGGCGGCGCGACCGCGACGGTGTTGGTGAGGGTGCCGATGCCCTCGACCTCGAGGGTGACCTCGTCACCGGGCTGCAGCGGCTTCGGCTCCTGCGAGCCATGACGGCCCCACAGCTCGGCCAGGCACCCGCCGTTGCCGACCGTGCCCGAGCCGAGGACGTCACCGGCGACCACGCGGGAGTCGCGGGAGGCGTACGCGATCATCGTCTCGAAGGTCCAGCCGACGTTCGAGAGGCGGTCGCGGCCGACCTCGGTGCCATTGACCGACACGGTGCAGAGCAGGTCGAGGAAGCCGTCCTCGTCCTTGTGTGGTTCGAGCTCGTCGGCGGTCACGATCCATGGCCCGAGCGTGGTCGCGAAGTCCTTGCCCTTGGCCGGCCCGAGACCGACCTGCATCTCACGGCCCTGCAGGTCGCGGGCCGACCAGTCGTTGAGGATCGTGTAGCCGAAGACGTACGCCCCGGCCGCCTCGGGCGGGACCGACCTGCCCTCGGCGCCGATGACCACCGCGACCTCCAGCTCGAAGTCCCGGGACTCGCAAACCGCGGGGAACGGGACCTCCGCATCCGGACCCAGGATCGCGTGCGGGTTGGTGAAGTAGAAGGCCGGCGCGTCGTACCACGCCTCGGGGACGCCGACCGCGCCGTCGACCGAGCGGCGTACGCCCTCGACGTGCTCCTCGAAGGCGACGAAGTCGCGCACCGAGGCGGGCTCGAGCGGCGCCAACAGCTCGACCTCGGCGAGGTCGAGAGGATCCGCCGCCCGGGCATGCTCGGCGGCACGGTCGAGCACGTCGCGACCGGCGGCGATCAGCGTACGCATGGAGTGCCGGACGGCGAACGGGTACAGACCGTCGTCGGTGACCAGCCCGACGCGCGGCACCCGCAGGCCGCGGTCCAGATAGGTGGCGAGCTTCATCGAGTCCTCCTCAGACCGGCGGGGCGACGAAGACGCCCTTGTCCGGGTCGTTGAAGGACCTGCCCGCGACCAGCTCGTTCATCGGGTTGGCGGTGCCCCACTGGTCGGTGACCTCAGGGTCGCTGAAGTCGTAGAGGTGCGGGTGCCAGGTGTCCTCGACGAGCTCCTCGAGCTCGGTGGTGTACTCGATGGTGTTGCCGTGCGGGTCGAGGAAGTAGCTGAAGGTGTTGTTGCCGGCCAGGTGCCGCCCCGGCCCCCAGATCTTCTCCACGCCGGCGCGCAGCAGCCGCCCGGTGCCACGCATGTACTCGTCCAGCCCGCGCATCTCGAAGGAGGCGTGGTGCAGCGCGACGTGCGGCCCCCGGGCGATCGCGAGACTGTGGTGGAACGTGTTCGTACGCAGGAACCACATCATCGAGCCCATCCGCGGGTGCATCAGGGTGTCGGAGAGCGCGAAGCCGAGGTGGCGCTGGTAGAACGCCACGGTCTGCTCGGGGTTGGGCGAGTTGATGACGACGTGGGAGAGCTTGACCGGGACCGACTCCCCCTCCTCGATCTTCCGATGTTGACGCACGGCAACATCGCAGGAGACCTCGACCGTACGTCCGTCGTTGTCGAAGAAGCGGAGGCCGTAGCCGCCACCCGGGGTCAGCACCGGGCCGGGCTCGCTGACGAGCTGCACCCCCGCGCGACCGAGCCGCTCGGCCATCGCGTCCACGTCGGCCGGGCTCGCCGCACCGAAGGCGATCAGATCGAGGCGCTTGTCGTCGGCGCGGCGCAGGCGGACGGCGTAGTGCTCCGGCGACCCCTCCGCGGCCAGGAAAGCCAGGCCGCCGTCGGTCGTCTCGGCCTTGAGCTTCCAGGTGTTCGTGTAGAACTCCAGCTGCCGCTCGTAGTCGGGCACGGCCAGGTCGACGTGGCGCAGGTGGGTGATCAGCCGCTCGGCGGGCGGGGTCTCGATAACAGGGTCGGTCACGGGATTCTCCTTGGTGAGGTAGATGACGTCAGGCCGGGTCGCTGACGAGGGTGGCGACGCGGGCCATCAGGCCTGGTACGTCACCGCGCTCGTGCGTCTTCAGCCAGGTGCAGAGCTGGAGCGAGGCCTCGACGACGGCCTTCGCGCGGGGCAGCCGGCGCTCGGTGAACGCGGGCCAGACCGCGTCCAGGTCGTCGGCAGCGAGGAGCAGCTCGGCGAGCACGGCGGCGTCCTCGAGCGCCTGGGCGGCGCCCTGGGCGAGGGTCGGTGGGCAGCTGTGGGCGGCGTCGCCGACGATCACGACCCGGCCGCGGTTCCACGGGCCGTCGACGACGTGGCTCTCGAAGTGGGTGTGGTTCACCCGCTCGGCGTCGGTCAGGGACGCCCGGATCGCGTCCCACGGCCCGTGGTACGCCTCGGCGAGCTCGCACATCACCGCCAGTCCCTCCTCGGCCGACAGACCGCTCCGGTCCTGGGCCGGCTCGACGACGTAGGCGTAGAGGCTCTCCTCCGAGGTCGGGCAGTAGCCGGCGATGTAGGACGGTCCGCCGTAGAAGAGGTCGGTGCGGGTGACCTCGGCCGGTCGCCGGGTGAAGGCGCGCCAGATGCCCATCCCGACCGGCTCGGGCTCGACGTCGATGCCGATCGCCCGGCGGGTCCAGGACCGCACCCCGTCGGCGCCGACGACGAGGTCGTAGCGGCCGTGCGACCCGTCGGCGAAGGCGACGTCGACGCCGGTCTCGTCCTGCTCGATGCCGGCCGGGACCACCCCGAAACGCACCTTGGCGCCGGCCGCGACGGCCCGGTCGGTCAGGATCCGGGCCAGCGCCGGGCGGTACATCCCCATCGTCGCCGGCAGGTCCTGCCCGCCGGTGCGGTGGTCCTCGAGCTCGACCAGCAGGCTGCCCGCCGGGTCGGGCGCGCGCAGCCCGAGGGTGTCGTACCCGTAGCCCTCCGCACTCACCTGCTCCCACACACCGAGGTCGCGCAGCACCCGAAGCGCGTTGCCCTGAAGCGTGATCCCTGAGCCGAGCGCGGAGATGTCCGGCTTGGCCTCGACGAGATCGACCGAGACGCCGCGCTCGGCGAGCAGGATCGCGGTCGCCGTCCCGGCGGTTCCGGCACCGATGACGAGAACCGAGCTGATGGCGGGCATGAGATCTCCCTGGATGTGCGGGGGTGGAGTGACGTACACCACTCTCGCCGCCGCGGAACTATTCAGGAAGAGCAGATCTCCTATCCCGTCTATACACGGTGTTTATAGTCAGAGCATGGCCACCGATCCGCTCCGCAACCTCGATCTCAACCTGCTGCTCTCCCTGGACGCGCTGCTCGAGGAACGCAACGTGACCCGCGCGGCGGAGCGGCTCGGCCTGAGCCAGCCGGCGGTCTCGGCGGCGTTGCGGCGCCTGCGCCGTCACTTCGGCGACGACCTCCTCGCCCGCACCGGCAACCGCTACGACCTCACCCCGCTCGCCGCCCAGCTCCGCGCGACCACCACCACCGCGCTGGCCGGCGTACGCCGGGTCTTCGAGGCCGAGCCCGGCTTCGACCCGGAGACCTCGACGCGCGAGTTCACCGTGGTCGCCTCGGACTACTCCACGACCGTCCTCGGCGATCATCTCGCCACCGAGGTGGCCCGGGAGGCCCCCGGCGTACGCCTGCGGTTCCAGCTGCAGACCCACGCCGACGTCGACCAGGCACCGGAGTCACTGCGGCACGTGGACGGGATGGTCCTCCCCCACGGCTTCGTCCACGAAATGCCCGCGGTCGAGCTCCACACCGACAGCTGGGTGCTGGTCGTCTCCGCCGACAACGACGCGGTCGGCGACGAGATCACCATGGAGCAGCTCGCCGAGATGCCGTGGGTCGTCACCCACCACGCCCCGACCGCCTTCACCCCGGCCGTACGCCAGCTCAGCATGATCGGGGTCGAGCCCGACGTCCACGTGGTGACCGAGAGCTTCCTCCCGGTCCCGTTCCTGGTCGCCGGGACCCCGCGCATCGCCCTGCTGCAGCGCCAGCTCGCCCTCCGGCTGACCGGGGCCGCCGCCGTCCGCACCCTCGACTGCCCCTGGGACGTCCTTCCGCTCAAGGAGGCGTTCTGGTGGCACCCCGCTCACCGTGCCGACCCGGCACACGGCTGGCTGCGCCGGATGATGGCACGCGCCGCGGCGGATCTGAATCAGCCGGACTGATCTCCAGCTATCGACGGGGCTGATACCCAGCAGAAGCAGGTTTGGCTTCCGCAATACCTCCTGGGTCTCTCACGATTCTGTGACTGCTGTCACATCGTCTCGGCCTGATCCATGGGAGACCCCATGCCCGACACCATCACGCCCGTCCGGCGAGCCGGACGCCCCCAGGGCTTCCTGCTGATGTTCATGAGCTGCCTTCCGGTCCTCGGTGCCGTGCTGCTCGCTCCCGTCCTGCCGCGGATGCAGGACCACTTCGGCAACAGCGGCGCCGCGACCGCGCTGGTGCCGCTCTCCCTCACCGTCCCGGCGCTGATGATCGCGCTGCTGGCGCCGTTCGCGGGCAGCATCGTGGACCGGTTCGGTCGCAAGCGACTGCTGCTGACCGGCCTGGCGGTCTACGCCGTCTTCGGCACCGCTCCGCTGTGGCTGGACGGACTCGCCGCCATCGTGCTCAGCCGCGCCGGGGTCGGCGTCGCCGAGGCGGCGATCATGACCTGCTGCACGACGCTGATCTCCGACTACTTCTCCGGCACCGAGCGCGACCGCTGGCTCGGCATGCAGACGGTGTTCGCGGCGCTGTCGGCCACCGCGTTCTTCGCCATCGGCGGTGCCCTGGGCGCCCAGGACTGGCGCACCCCGTTCTGGCTCTACGCCTCCAGCCTGCTCTTCCTCGTTCTCGCCGCAGCGCTCGTCTGGCAGCCCGCCGGCGAGACCGCTCGACCCGGTCAGCACACACCCCTCCCGCCGCTGCCCACCCGCGCCCTCGCGCTGCCGTGCGCGGTCAGTGTCGTCGGCGGCATCGTCTTCTACACCCCGATCGTGGAGCTGCCCTACGTGCTCGACGCGGCCGGGATCACCGCCGTCCCCGTCATCGGCGCGTTCACCGCGCTGGCCTCGCTCGCGACGGCCGGAGGTGCGTACGCCTTCGGCCGGGTCTCCCGCCGCGGCACCGCGACGCTGCTGCCCATCGCCTTCGGGCTGGCCGGGACCGGCCTGGTCGTGCTCGGCACCACCTCGGTGGTGCCGGTCATCGTGCTCGGCGCGGTCATCGCCTCGGCCGGCACCGGCCTGATGCTGCCCACCCTGCTCGTCTGGGCGCAGTCCGGGCTCACCTTCGAGCAGCGTGGCCGTGGCACCGGCCTGTGGACCGCTGCCCTGTTCCTCGGCGAGTTCGTCTGCCCGCTCATCATCGTCGCCTTCACCGGCGCCCTCGGCAGCCTCGGTGCCGCCGTCGTCCTGGTCGGTGCCGTCGCCGTCGTCCTCGCCCTCTTCACCCGCCGCGTCCTCACTCGTGACCTGGGACGCGACACGGTCGAGGCGACCTGAGCACCTGGAGAGTTGCGAGGCGTGGCATCCTGACCCGCATGCCAACGAGCCTGCCACGCCTCGCCTTCGCTCTCATCGCCCTTCTGGCCGCGCTTCTCGTGATGACCTCGTGCGGCGACGAGGACCCGACCAAGGGACGTACGCCGCAGCAGGTGCTCGCGGCGGCGCAGAAGCACCTCGACGAGACGAGCGGGATCAACTTCTCGATCGCCTCCGACGACCTGCCCGAGGGCATCACGACGCTGAAGGCCGCGACCGGGACCCTGACCCGCAAGCCGGCGTTCGAAGGCACGCTGACCGTGCCCGTGATGGGCGCCGAGGCGCAGGTCGAGGTGGTCTCGGTCGACGGCGTCGTCTACGCGAAGCTGCCGTTCACGACCGCGTTCCAGAAGGTCGACCCCGCCGACTACGGCGTGCCCGACCCGGCGGCGCTGATCGCGCCGGAGACCGGCATCTCCTCGCTGCTCTCGGCGACCGAGGGCGTGAAGATCGGCAAGTCGGTGCGCGGCGGCGCCGACAACGACGAGATCCTCTCGACCTACACCGGCACGCTCCCGGACACGGCGGTCCAGAAGATCCTCGCCGGCGCGGCCGGCGACTTCGACGTCACCTACGTCGTCAACGACTCCGACGAGCTCACCGAGGCCACCATCAAGGGCCACTTCAGCGGCGAGGGTGAGGCGGCGTACTCCTACACGATCGACGTGACCGAGTACGACGTGGAGAAGGAGATCGCCAAGCCGTGAGAGCGGTCCTCTGGCTCGCTGCGATCGCGGTGGCTTTCGCCGCCGCGGACACGTACGTCGTCGTGCTGGCGCTGCCGGACATGATGGCGGGCGTCGGGCTCTCGATCGAGGAGCTGCAACGGGCCGCGCCGCTGATCTCGGGCTTCCTGCTGGGCTATGTGGCCGTGCTGCCGCTGATCGGGCGCCTGGCCGACCTCCTCGGACATCTGCCGGTGCTGGTCGGCGGGCTGGTGGTCTTCGCTCTGGGCTCGTTCCTGACCGCCCTCTCGTGGGACCTCGCGGCGATGGTGGTCGGCCGGTTCTTCCAGGGGCTGGGCGGCGGTGCGCTGGTGCCGGCGACCCTGGCGCTGGTCGCGGCGCTCTATCCCGTCGACCGCCGCGGCGTGCCGCTCGGGCTGGTCTCGGCGGTCCAGGAGCTCGGCTCCGTGCTCGGGCCGCTCATCGGCGCGGTGGTGCTCGCCCTCGCCGACTGGCGGGCGATCTTCCTGCTCAACCTCGTCGTCGGCGTCGTGCTGGCGGTGGCGATCCGGCGGCTGGGCCGCACGGACACCGCGTCCGGCCGGTCCGGCCGGCCGGACCTGATCGCGCTGCTGCTGTTGCTCCTCGCCGGCGTCGCGTTCGTCCTCCTCGCGATCGAGCCGACCGCCCTCGTCCAGGACCTGACCTGGGGTGCGCTCTATGTGCCCGCGGCCGGGTCGACGCGCTGGCTGACCCCGCTGGGCCTGGCCACGATCGTCGCCACTCTCGGCTGCCTGCTGAAGTGGGCCCTGCAGCCGGGCGTACGCCGCGTGCTCGGCCGGATCAGCGCCGAGGTCGATCTGCTCGGGGCGCTGCTGCTCTCGATCGCCCTGGCCGGGGTGATCCTCGCCTTTGCGACCGCCGACCCCGAGGTGGCGGTCTTCTCCGAGCAGGGCACCTGGTACCTGGTCGCCGGCGGGCTGGCGCTGCTCGGGTTCGTCTTCCACCTGCGCCGGGCGCAGGACCCGATCGTGCCGCGCGGCGCGTTCGCGCGGATGCCGGCGTGGGGCTCGGTGCTGGTCTCGTTCTTCGTCGGAGCGGCCTTGGTGGCGGCGCTGATCGACGTGCCGCTCTTCGCGCGCACCACCATCTACGGCGACAGCCAGCTGAAGGCGGCGCTGGTGCTGCTGGAGTTCCTGGTCGCGCTGCCGGTGGGTGCCATCGCGGGCGGCTTCCTCACCCGGCGGCTGCCCGCGGGCGTGATCGCCGGCGGCGGGATGCTGCTGGCGGCGGTGGCCTTCGTGTTCATGGCCCGCTGGGACGCCGACGCGCTGCGCTCGTTCGCGGCGACGGTCGTCCTGGTCACCGGCGGTCTCGGGTTCGGGCTCGCCCTGGCGCCGGTCAACGCGGCGATCCTGGCCACGACCGAGCAGTCGATGCACGGCCTGACCACGTCCTTCACCGTGGTCGCCCGCATGGTCGGCATGCTGGTCGGCATCTCGGCACTGACCACCCTCGGCCTGCGCAGCTACTACGCCGCCCAGGCCGACCTGCCGGCGCTGTCGTCGGTGTGCACCGGCGGCGGTATGTGCGAGGAGTACCAGGACCTGCTCATCGGCGCCGCCATCGCCCAGGAGCACACCGTCTTCGCCGGCGCCGCGGTCTGCGCCGCGATCGCCGCCGTCCTCGCCGTGGTCCTGCTGCGGGGCGCCCCGACCCGTGCACTGTCGCCGAGCGAGACCGTCACCGCGCTGTAGCCGGGCCCGCTACCCGATCCGGATCCGCAGCCGCTCGCGGGTAGGGATCCGGGGATAGGTGCTCCCGCGCTCCACCACGCTCCAGGTGGCACCGGCGAAGACCTCGACAGTGGCGGCGATCATCGCGATCGTGGAGGGCTCACCGGGACACCGATGGGCCCACGGCCGGATCTCCCCCGCCCTGCGGCACGAGCTCGAACGCGTCGACGTCGCGGGCACAGCGCCCGAGCGCCGGATGAGCGACGAGTCGTAGAAACGGCGTACGGAGGCGGGACCGCTCACGACCAGGGCATCGTCCCCGAGGAGCTTGACCGGGCAGGCCGGCGGCTCGCCGGCCCGCCGCCGAGCATCGGGGATCGCGTGGTAGCCGTGCCGGAACAGGTCTGCGGCGAGATCGCGGGTCATCCGTGGGCTCCCGTCAGGAACCGCTGGTGACCCGGTCGCTCACGCCCCTCACCCCCACCGCATGGGCACAGTGGGCACAGCAGAACATGTGCTCCTCGTTCTGCACCCCGTGCCCGAGGATGCGGGTGCCGCAGTTGACGCACACCGGCGCGATCACGGACACGGCGCACTCGATCGAGTCGAAGACATGATGCTCACCCGAGGCCGTGATCACCTCGAAGCTCTCGTCGTACTCGTTGCCGCAGGTGGCGCACTTACCCATGGTGGGTCCTTTCCATCGACTTCACACCGGACGCCGCGCGGCCCGGGACCCTCGGGGGCACCGGGCCGCACGGTGTCAGGTGAAGATGCTCACCCCACCGGGGCCGACCAACAGACCGACCACGATGAGGACAGCTCCCCACAGGATTTGGCCACGGACCAGCGCAAGGATGCCGCCGATCACCAGGACTGCCGCGATCAGCCATAGAAGTAGTGCCATTCGGATCTCACCTCGGTGTGTAGTTGTTGCGGGGGGCAGCTCGGACGGTCCCGTCCAAGCGGCTTCGGAGCAGGGCCTTCGCCTCCTCGGCACCCTGCATGTATTGCGTCCAGCCCACCCGGTACCCAGCCACGCGCCCCACATGCCCGCAGCTTCCGCCCGGCTCACACAGCGCTGCCGGCGACGACGGAAGCGAGCACGTCGTCCCAGTCGGCGAGGAACCGGTCCAGGCCGTAGCGCCGCTTGGCATGCCGGCGGCCGATCAGACCGGCCTGCTCGGCGACGTCGGGGTCCTTCATCAGATGGCGTACGGCGGGGACGATCTCGTCGCGGCGAGTGGTGACGAAGCCGGCCTCGTGCGGCACCGCGAGCGGCGTCTCGGTCGTGGCCAGGGCCACGACCGGCATGCCGAGGTGCATCGCCTCGATCAGCGACAGGCCCAGCGAGGTCCAGCGGTTGAGGTCGACGTAGACGCGACGCCGCGGAAGGTGGTCGTGCAGGTCACGCTGCGAGAGATTCTCGTACGTCCGCAGCCCCTGGTACCCGGGCAGCTGCTCGACACGCATGCCGAAGACGTCGGCGCCGACGCCCTCGGCCAGCGCCGGGATGAGGTCGGCGCCGACCGAGCGGCCGCGGCGTACCGGATCGTTGACGACCACTCCGGCTCGCTCGATGTCGCCCGTGTAGCGGCGGCCCGGGTCGACGATGCCGTGCTCGATCACCGTGGTCGGGGTGCCGCCGCAGTCCCAGACGAGGTCGTTGAAGCCGGTCACGTGCACGATCGGGATGTCGCCGCCCGCCATCGGGTGACGGGTGTCGGGGACGCCGCCGGCCGGGGTGTCGTGCTCCAGGTAGACCGCGGGGACGTCGCGTCCCGGCCGCCGGCCGCCGAGCCACCGCTCGGCCAGGTCGACCTCGTGCGGGCGCTGCAGGACGACGACGTCGACCTCCTCCTCACCGAGGGCCTCGGCGGCCACCTCGCGGGCGGCCGGGGGCCACTCCCAGGTGCGGGCGCGGCCGAGACCGTCGGGGCCATGGTCGCGCGTCACCGGGAGGAGGTAGTCGTGGCGACCGTGCACGAACGCCGTCGTCCAGGCGTCGTGCAGGTGCCAGATCAGGATTCTCATTCCCTGTCGGTGCCCGGGAGCGCCTTCGGTGATGCGGTGCGGCGGCACAAAGTTCTGGGGAATCTCACCCGAAGGGGTGGTTGCGGGTCCGCCGGTGCACACCCGCGAGGGTGAAGTTTCCTCCCGAGCCGTTGGGAGAGGGCCGAGACGGGCACCAGCAACACATGACGACGACAACTTTCGAGACAGACCTACCCCGTGCCGAGCGCCAGCGTCTGACCTCGGAGCTGTTGGCGCAGGCACACGACGCGGAAGGAGAGGAGCAGGACCGGATCCTCGAGGAGGTGATCCTGCTCAACGCAGCGGTCGCCCGTTCGATCGCCCACCGCTACACGGGCCGCGGCATCCCCCGTGCCGACCTGGAGCAGGTGGCGTACGTCGCCCTGGTCCGGGCGGCGAAGAGCTTCCATCCGGACCGTGCCGACGACTTCCTCACCTATGCCGTGCCCACGATCCGCGGTGAGGTGAAGCGCTGGTTCCGCGACCACGGCTGGACCGTACGACCGCCGCGACCCATCCAGGAGCTGCAGAGCACGCTGCTCCGGATCGGCTCCGAGCGTGGCAACCTGCCCACCTCCGAGCTGGCTGAGATCGCCCACGTCCCGGAGCAGAAGGTTCGCGAGGCTCTCGACGCCCGCGGCTGCTTCACCCCTTCCTCGCTGGACGCCCCGCTGCGCTCGAGCGAGTCGCAGTCCTCGTCGGAGGCCACCATCGGCGACATGCTGCCCGGCATCGACGGCGGACTCGCCGACTGCGAGACCCGTCTGGCCCTGGAGCAGGCGGTCCACGTGCTCTGCCCTCGCGACCAGCTCGTGGTCCGGCTGCGCTTCATCGAGGACCGCAGCCAGGCCGAGATCGGCGAGGCCATCGGCGTCACCCAGACCCAGGTCTCCCGGATCCTGACCCGGATCATCGACGAGCTGCGCGAGCAGCTCGAAGACGTCGGAATCGCCGCATGACACGTATCCACGACGGGTACAGGGACCCCAACAGCCGCCCGAGACATAGGAGATCTGGCATGACGTACTCAACGATCACCGGCGAGCGCGACGACACCGCCCAGCGCTCGCTGTGGAACGGCACGCCCAAGACCAAGTGGCAGGAGTCGTCCTGGGGCAAGCGGATCGCGGCTGTCGCCGCTGTCCTCGTACCGGTCCTGATGACGGTCGCCACGACCGTCGTCCGCAAGAAGGGGACCGACGCTCTGATGCGAAAGTTCAAGGCAGGTGGGAAGAAGTGAGGACGAAACGAAACCTCTTCACCTTCGCCCTGGGTGGCGCAGCCGGCTTCATCGTCGGCCGCTACCCCGCCGCAACCTACGAGACTCTACGCGACGGAGCCGGCGCGACCCTGGGCATGGCACGTAAGCGGATCGGCACGATGCCCCTCCCCTTCGGTCACACCGGCGACCACCGGGCTCGCAGCGCAGCTCCCACGGAGGCCGTTGACGACATCGAACGTACGTCGGCGGCGTACGTCTCTCGGCCGCACCCGTAGTCTCCCCGTCGTCGTTCGACCCCTCGGCGGCTGTCGGCTCTTCGGAGCTGATGGCCGCCGAGCCATCACCGGCCCGCGACAGGCCAGAGCTCGACACGTCAGGGCTACCGCCCGACAGCCTTCTCGAGCTCGGCCTTGTTCATCTTCGAACGCCCCTTGACGTTCTTGTCCTTTGCTTCCTCGTACAGCTGAGCCTTGGTACGCCCACCAGGGCCGCGGTGACTGCGCAAGCCACCGCGGCGGCCTGAGGAGATGTCCTTGGTCGACGTACGGCTCCGCTCGCGGGACTCGCCCCCACGGGCACGCTCCTTGTTGACCGTACGGGCCGCGATCTCCTCGGCGGTGTCCTCGTTCTCGCCGCGCTCGAGCAGGCCTTCCTTGATGTGCTCGTACTGTCGTTCTCGCTTCTTGCTCCAGGCGCGCTGCGGCATCTCAGCTCCTCCTTCTCCGCTGGTCGAGGCGCTCCTCGTCCTCGGCCACGTGCTTGTTGCGACGGGCGTCGAGCGCCCAAGCCGCGATACCGACCAGGACGACGACCAACCCGATCACACTGAAGATGACAACTTGGGTGCTCATGGGCAGACCGGTACCCAGAACCGGTCCGGCTCACGCGGTGACCATCACGCGCATCCGGCGGATGATCCGGGCGAGCGCACGGGAGACCTGGGCCTGGGTGGCCCCGATCCGCTCGCCGATCTCGGCCTGGCTGAGGCCCTCGACGAAGCGCAGTCGGATGATCATCCGGTCAGCCTCGTCGAGCCGGTCGATCGCATCCTCGACCATCACCCGCGCCTCCGCCTGCTCAAAGCCGGGGTCGGGCGCGCCCAGCTGCTCGGCGAGCGGTCCGTGGGTGTCATCGTCGAGGGGCTGCGTACGCACCCCGCGGGCCATCTCACGGAAGCAGTGACGCATCTCGCCGTTGGCCACCGGGACGGCATAGCTCAGGAACTCGCCCCGAGCGGGGTCGTAGCGGCGCGCGGCCTTCACCAGCCCCATCCTCGCGGCCTGGCGGAGGTCGTCGATCTCGACGCCGCGTCCCGCGTAGCGCGCGGCCAGGGAACGTGCCACCGGGAGGTGACGTACGACCAGGTCTTCCTCCCGCTGCAGCGGCACCGGAACGGCGGATGACTCCTGCGTCTTGTCCATGATCCGAGTCTGTCGCGCGGACCGGTCAGAACCATCGCTTCGGAAGAGAAATGACCCCCAGGGGTGAGCACAACCCCCACAGCACACTCACCCCTGAGGGTTAGAACCGCGGTCCCGGGTCCGTTGCCGAGACCGCGGCACCGACAGTGCATCGTGGTGTCAGCCCCATGCCGAAGCAGGCGGGAGTCACCCTGAGTGCTCTGTCGATACGGTATCGGTAACCATCCGGGCAGCCACCGATGCGCTCGATTCCGGAGAATTCTCATCGGGTGGCGCGAACCCATGCGTGATCGCCCAGCTGACCGCCTGGCTGCGGGTGGCGACGCCGATCTTGCGGTAGGTCTGCCGGATGTGGCTCTTGAGCGTGTTGACGCTCAGAACGAGCTTGGCGGCGATCTCGTTGTTGGAGAGTCCCTGGGCGATCAGCGCGATCACCTCGACCTCGCGGGTGGTGAGCCCGGCGACCGTCCCCAATCGGTCATGCTGCTCGCCGATCGGCTCGCCGGCTGCGGTGAGCTCGATGCTGCGTACGAGCTCTCCGGCGTGCACGCTCATCGAGACCCACGCCTTCGCCCCGAGCGAGTAGGCCTTGGCGCGCAGATCGGGGCGCATGTCGCGGCTGAAGATCAGGACCTTGGCGTCGGTCTCGCGCAGCAGGTGCGTCAGATCGGAGCCGTCGGCCAGGTGCAGACCGAGGGTGTCGTAGAGGATCACGTCGACGCCCGGCGCCCGGCTGCGAACCGACGGCAGCGCGGTCACGACCAGCCGGTCCGGATAGTCCGCGAGCATGGTGGTGAGCCCGCGCATGACAACCTCTTGCGGGCTGACCACCGCTACCCGCACAACCCCCGACCTCATCACTCCTGAACCTTCTCAGATCGGTGGTCGCTTGGACAGGTGTATGGCCAGAACACGCCGTGGGTACCAGGGCTTTTGTACATCCGACCCTGAGACAGGAGCACCCATGTCCCACGTGACCGAAGATCTGAAAAAGGCCTCCGCGCTGCCCCAAGGCGACGTGGTCAGGATCCTGCTGCAGCAGCACGCCGGCATCCGCCAGCTCTGCGCGACGGTGCGGAACTCCGAGGGCCCGGCGAAGCGCCAGGCGTTCGACGATCTCCGGGTCCTGCTCGCGGTCCACGAGACCGCCGAGGAGCTCGTCGTCCATCCGGTCGCGTCGGTCCGCGGTGGCGAGACGCTGACCAAGGCGCTCAACGCCGACGAGAAGGAGGCCGCCGAGATGCTGGCGCGGCTCGAGGAGGTCGGTGTCGACAGCCCCGAGTTCGACGAGACCTTCCCGATCTTCCAGATCGCGGTCGAGCAGCACGCCGAGGAGGAGGAGCGCGTCGAGTTCCCGCTGCTTCTCACCACGCTCGGCGAGACCGACCGGCACATGATGGGCAAGCGCCTGACGGCCATCGAGCTGGTCGCGCCGACCCGCCCCCACCCCGGCTCTGCCGGATCCGTTCCCAAGCAGCTGGCCACGATGCCGTTCCACTCCATCGTCGACCGCGTCAAGGACGCGCTGAGCCGGGCGTGACCTAGTCGGGAAGTGGCACAGTGGATGCTGAACAGCATCGAAGTCTTCAGATGGGAGCAGAACGATGGTCGAGAAGGAAACCAAGGACCCCGTGACCGGCGCAGATGAGAGCACCGAGGCCCCGATCCCATTTCCCACCCCGGAACGGGTCGAGGAGGAAGCCTCCGACTACGACCCGCAAGACGAGACCGAGGAAGAGACCTTCCCCGCCAGCGACCCGCAGTCCAGCTGGGCAGGCCCGGCGGACCCTCGGGACCGCTGACGCTAGGCCAGGCCCCGGCGCTCCAGCAGCGGAGCGATCGGCGCCGGCCGGCCGCGCCACTCCGCGTAGGACTCCAGCGGGTCACGCGTGCCGCCGATGCCGATCACGTAGCGGACGTACGCCTCGCCGTTCTCCCTGGTCAGGCCGCCGTTCTCCTTGAACCACGCGACCGTGTCGGCGTCGAGGACCTCGGACCAGATGTAGGAGTAGTAGGCCGAGGCGTAGCCGCCGAAGATGTGCTTGAAGTACGCCGTGTAGTAGCGCGGGCGCACCGCCGGGTTGTCCAGGCCGACCGCCGCGAGCGCGGCCGCCTCGAACTCATCCACCGCCTCGGGTGAGGTCGGCACGTCGGCCGGGCCGAGCTCGTGCCAGGCCAGGTCGATGAGCGCGGCGGCCAGGTATTCAGAGGTCGCGAACCCCTCGTTGAACGTGGACGAAGCCTCGAGCTTGCCGAGCACGTCGTCCGGGATCGGCTCGCCGGTCTCGTGGTGCACCGCGTAGTTGGCGAGCACCTCGGGCCAGAGCATCCACATCTCGTTGACCTGGGACGGGTACTCGACGAAGTCGCGGTAGACCGACGTCGCCGCGAAGCGCGGATAGGTCGCCTGCGCGAGCAGCCCGTGGAGCGCATGCCCGAACTCGTGGAAGAGCGTGTTGACCTCGTCGAAGGTCAGCAGCGTCGGCTCCCCCGGCGCCGGCTTGGGCACGTTGAGGTTGTTGGTCACGATCGCCGACGGCTCACCCAGCAGCGTGTTGGCGGTGACGTAGGAGTTCATCCAGGCACCGCCCTTCTTCGAGTCCCGGGTGTAGAGGTCGAGCAGGAAGAGCCCGATCGGGTCGCCGTCGCGGGAGACCTCGAAGACGCGTACCTCGGGGTGGTAGCCCTGCAGGTCGGGTCGCTCCTCGAAGGTCAGCCCGTAGAGCTGCCCGGCGGCGAAGAAGACGCCGTCGCGCAGCACCCGGTCGGCCTCGAACCACGGCCGCAGGACGGCCAGGTCGACGTCGTACTCCGAGGCCCGGACCTTCTCGGCGTAGTAGGGCCAGTCCCAGGCTTCGACCGGTCCGCCCGCCGAGGCCTCGAGGGCTGCCTGCTCGGCCCGGGCGTTGCGGGCCGCCGGCGCGGCCAGCCGCTCCAGCATGTCGCGGACGGCCTTCGGCGTGCCGGCGGTGTTGTCGGCGGTCACCAGGCCGGCGTAGCTGTCGAAGCCGAGAAGCTGCGCCTTCTCGGCCCGAAGCCGCAGCGCATCGAGAGCGATGCCTCGGGTGTCGTTGGCGTTGCCGCGCGAGCCCCGGGCGAGCTGCGCCTCGAACAGCCGCTGCCGAAGCTCCCGGTTCTCCAGCACCGACAGGTAGGGGTGGGCGGTGAACAGGGTCAGCGTGATCAGGAACTTGCCGTCCAACCCGCGCCCTGAAGCGGCCGCCGCGGCGGCGGAGATCTCCCCCGGGGTCAGCCCGGCGAGCTCCTCGACGGTGTCGACGACCACGGCGAGGTCGTTGGAGTCGGCCTGCGAGGCCTGCCCGAAGGCCGCCTCCAGCGCGGAGATCTCCTGGTTGAGCTCCCGCAGCCGCGCCTTCTGCTCCGGCCCGAGCGCGGCTCCCGCAAGCACGAAGTCGCGGTGGTAGCGCTCGACCAGATAACGGTCCTCGCCCTCCAGCTCCGCCCGCTTCTCGTAGACCGCGTTCACCCGCGCGAAGAGCGTGTCGTCGAGGAGCAGCGCGTCGTGGTGGGCCGCCAACCGAGGAGCGTACGCAGCATTGAGCTCGTCCAACGCGTCGGAGGAGTCCGCGGAGAGCAGCGAGAAGAAGACCCGCAGGACCCGGTCCAGCCGCTCGCCGGACCGCTCCAGGGCGACGAGGGTGTTCTCGAACGTCGGCTCCTCGGCCGACGAGGTGATGGCGGCCAGCGCCGCCAGCTGCTCGGCCATCCCCTGCTCGATCGCCGGGCCGTAGTCCTCGATCGAGATGTCCGCGAAACGGGGCAGACGGTGGGGCAGGTCGCTGGGCTCGAGTAGGGCGTCGATCACATCGTGCACGCTATCTGAAACACCTCGCGGACGGCCCGTGGATATCGGCTACGTTGGCGTCATGGCCGATTTCGATGACCTGCTTGCCGCGAACCAGACCTACGCCGAGGCGTTCGACAACGGAGGCTTCGACGGCGTCGCCCACGCCGGGGTCGCGATCGTGACCTGCATGGACTCCCGCATCGAGCCGCTCGCCATGCTGGGCCTGCGCCTCGGGGACGCCAAGATCTTCCGCAACCCCGGTGGCCGGGTGACCCCGCAGGCGATGGAGGCGCTGGTGCTCGGCGTGCACCTCCTCAACGTCAAGCGCATCCTGATCGTGCCTCACACCCGCTGTGCGGTCGCCTCCAACACCGAGGCCGAGCTTCGTGCCAAGCTCGCCGATTCCGCCGGCCAGGACGCCTCCTGGCTCCACCTGCACGTCGTCGACGACCAGGTCCGTGCGCTCGCGGAGGACGTCGCCAAGGTCCGCTCGCACCCCTTCGTCCCCGAGGACGTCAAGGTCGGCGGGTTCATCTACGACGTCGACACGGGGCTGCTCAACCAGAAGATCTGACCCGCGGGCCAGGTCCCTGTCCGGAAATGGCATGCACCCCAACCACCCATAGGCAACAGTTGGGGCGTGAGCCTCACAGACCCGGCACAGCGTGAGATCGCCGCCCAGGCGATCGACCTGCACAAGACGTACGGCAAGGGTGCGGCGGAGGTCCGCGCGCTCGACGGCGTGACCCTCGATCTCTACGCCGGGCAGTTCACCGCGATCATGGGCCCGAGCGGTTCGGGCAAGTCGACGCTGATGCACTGCCTGGCCGCGCTCGACAAGCCCACGTCCGGCGAGGTGATCGTGGGCGGTCGCAAGCTCGGCAAGCTGCGCGACCGCCGCCTCACCGCGCTGCGACGCGACAAGATCGGGTTCGTCTTCCAGGCGTTCAACCTGGTGCCGACGCTGACCGCGCAGGAGAACATCCTGCTGCCGCTCTCCCTGGCCAGGAAGAAGCCGGAGAGGGCCTGGTTCGACCAGGTCATCGACACGGTCAACCTCCGCGAGCGGCTCAAGCACAAGCCGAGCGAGCTCTCCGGCGGGCAGCAGCAGCGGGTCGCCTGCGCCCGGGCGCTGGTCTCCAAGCCCGACATCGTCTTCGCCGACGAGCCGACCGGCAACCTCGACTCCACCTCCGCGGCCCAGGTGCTCGACTTCTTGCGCCACAGCGTCGACGACCTCGGCCAGACCATCGTCATGGTCTCCCACGACCCGGTCGCGGCCTCTTACTGCGACCGGGTGGTCTTCCTGGCCGACGGCCGCATCGTCGACGAGCTCGCCAAGCCGAGCCGCGAGGAGATCCTGGCCCACATGGCCGACCTGCAGTCGCGGGCGATGGGGCTGGCCCCGATCGGCGAGGGCGCCTGAGAGTGAACGAGCGTCAGCGAGTGAACCAAACAATCGGCACGCCGCCACGTCCGTACTCTGGCGCTTGCGCAACGGAGACGACCGGAGCGAGGTCGAGCGGCGAGCTTGCTCGTCCGCTCGTGCCGAGCGAGGGAGTGACCCCGCGAAGCGGGGAGGTGGCGGCGTGCTCCGGCTGACGCTGCGCAACCTCGCCGCGCACAAGGTGCGCCTGCTCATGTCGACGCTCGCGATCGTCCTCGGCGTGGCGTTCCTGGCCGGGGTGCTCACCTTCTCCCACGGGCTCGACCGCACCTTCTCCGGGATCATCAACGGCTCCACCCCCGACGCCCAGGTGCGCCCGGCCAACAGCGCCACCGCGGCCGAGGCCGCGTCCCGCCCCGGCGGTGGCGGCGCGGCGATGCTGGGGCCGGAGGCCATCGAGAAGCTGCGTACGCTGCCGGAGGTCGCCCGCGCCGACGGCGTCGTCCAGGGCGCGGGGCTCTACGTGCTCGACACCGACGACAAGCTGGTCAGCAGCTCGGGCGCGCCGACGCTGGCCTTCAACCACACCGGAACCCCCAACCTGCTCGGCGAGCCGTCGCTCGAGCTCCTCCGAGGGAGCTGGCCGACCGGGGACAAGGAGCTCGTCCTCGACGAGGCGACCGCGGAGAAGGCCGGTTACCAGGTGGGCGACTCCGTCACCCTGATCGCACCCCAGGGCGAGACCCGCCGCAAGGTCACCCTCACCGGCATCGCCGCCTTCAACGGCGGTGGCACCGCCGGCGCCCAGCTGCTCGTCTTCAGCACTGCCGGCGCCCAGAACCTGTTCACCGAGGGGAAGGACGTCTACTCCGCGGTCTCGCTGACCGCTGCCCCCGGCGTCAGCCAGAAGGAGCTCGCGGCGGCCGCGAACACGGTCCTGCCGAAGGGCTTCGAGGCGATCACCGGTGACAAGGTGGTCGCGGAGTCCGAGGACGCGATCGGTTCCTTCCTCGACGTGATCTCGGTCTTCCTGATCGTCTTCGCGGTGATCGCGGTGATCGTCGGCGCCTTCATCATCGTCAACACGTTCTCCATCCTGATCGCGCAGCGCTCACGTCAGCTGGCGCTGCTGCGCGCCCTGGGCGCCTCCCGCCGACAGGTCACCGCCTCGGTGCTCTTCGAAGCGCTGGTCATGTCCCTGGTCGCGGCCACCCTCGGCGTCCTCGCCGGCTGGGGGCTCGCGCACGGCCTCGCCGCCGCCTTCCGGCAGGCCGGGCTGGAGATCGCCTCCGACGTCCTCGTCCTCACCCCGCGCACCATCGCGACCTCGTACGCCGTGGGCGTCTGCGTCACGCTGGCCGCCGCGCTGCTCCCGTCCCGGCGGGCCGCCAGGGTGCCACCGGTGGCGGCGATGCGCGAGGACACCCAGCCTCCGACCAGATCCACCATCCTGCGTACGTCGCTGGGGATCGTCCTGCTGGCCCTCGGTCTCCTGCTCGCGGCGATGCCGCGGATCGGGATCCCCGAGATCAGCCTGCCCGGCGGGTTCGACATCCCGACGAGCCCGGCGCTGTGGGTGGGTGTCGGGGCCGGCGTCTCGATCCTCTCGGTGGCCTGGATCAGCGCGTTCCTGGGCCGCCCGGTGCTGGCGGCGCTGGCGACCGTCTCCGGCACCGTCTTCGGGATGACCGGCAAGCTGGCCGGCCAGAACGCGATGCGCGACCCACGGCGCACCGGCGCCACCGCGTCGGCGCTGATGATCGGCCTGGCGCTGGTCTCGCTCATCGGCGTGCTCGCGGCGTCGTTGAACGCCTCGATCTCCGACGTGGTCGAGGACCAGTTCAAGCCCGACCTGGTCGTGCAGAGCCCGACGTACACACCGTTCCCGACCTCGATCGGCGACGAGATGGAGAAGGTGGAGGGCGTCGCGACCGTCGCCCGTTCTCAGATCGCGCAGGCCGTCGCCGGCAAGGTGGACCTGCAGAACCCGAAGAAGAACGACATCGAGTTCCTCTTCGGCGTCGACGAGCACCTGCCGCAGGTCTATGACCTCGACGTGCTCGAGGGCAGCGCGGACGTCAAGCCCGGCCAGGTGCTGGTCACCGACGAGGCCGCGAAGGAGCACAGGTGGCGGCTCGGTGACCGCATCGACCTCACCTTCGTCAGCGGCCGCCAGCTGCATCCCCAGATCAGCGGGATCATCGCCCGGACCCAGGTCACCGGCGACATCACGGTGCGCATCGAGGACCTCGTCGAGGCCAAGGTCCCGCGTGAGGACGCCTCGCTCAGCATCCTGCTGGCGCGCGGAGCCGATGCGGCCGTCGTCCACGACCGTCTCGACAAGCTCGTCGAGGACCGGCCGGTGGTCGCGGTGCAGGACAAGGACGAGTTCGCCGAGTCGCTCAAGGGGCAGGTCAACCAGCTGCTCTACATGATCTACGGCCTGCTCGCGCTGGCGATCGTGATCGCTGTGATCGGCATCGTCAACACCCTCGGCCTCAGCGTCATCGAGCGCACCCGCGAGATCGGGCTGCTGCGCGCCATCGGGCTCGCCCGCGGCCAGCTGCGCCGGATGATCACCCTTGAGTCGGTGACCATCGCGGTCCTCGGCGCGGTCCTCGGGCTCGCCCTCGGGGTGCTCTTCGGGGTGCTGCTGCGCGACGCGCTGCGCGATGACCTCACCAGCCTGTCGGTGCCGATCGACCAGCTGACCGTCTTCCTGGGGATCGCCGTCGCGGTCGGCGTGCTTGCGGCGCTCCTCCCGGCCATCCGCGCGGGAAGGCAGGACGTCCTCAAGGCCATCGCCTCGGAGTAGGGTGCATCGCGTGAGCACCGAGCACTCCGCAGACCTGCCCGAACCCACTCTCCGCGTCAGCGAGCCGGAGACGGCCGCGGTCGGGATCCCCGGGGTGGCCCACTCGATGGAGTACGCGCTGCGAGAGATGGGTCCCAGGCGCAGCCTGCAGACGCTGCTCAAGGTCAACCAGGTCGGCGGCTTCGACTGTCCCTCGTGCGCGTGGCCGGACCCCGACCACCGCAAGGCCGCCGAGTTCTGCGAGAACGGCGCCAAGGCGGTGGCCTGGGAGGCGACCCGCAAGCGGGTCGACCGTGCCTTCTTCGCGGCCAACTCGGTCGCCTCCCTCGCCGAGCGCGACGACCACTGGCTGGAGGCGCAGGGCCGGCTGACCGAGCCGATGTACATCGCCCCCGGCGAGACCCACTACTCCCCCATCTCCTGGTCCGACGCGATCACGCTGATCGCCGACCGGATGCGCGCGACCGAACCCGACCGTTCGGTCTTCTACACCTCGGGCCGCGCGTCCAACGAGGCCGCGTTCGTCTACCAGCTGCTCGCCCGCCAGCTCGGCACCAACAACCTGCCCGACTGCTCCAACATGTGCCACGAGTCCAGCGGCACCGCGCTCGGCGAGGTCATCGGCATCGGCAAGGGCACGGTCACCTACGACGACCTCGCCGAACATTCCGACCTGATCTTCGTGGTCGGCCAGAACCCCGGCACCAACCACCCGCGGATGCTGACCGCGCTCGAGTCCGCCAAGGAGAACGGCGCCAAGGTGGTGTCGGTCAACCCGCTGCGCGAGGCCGGGCTGGGCCGGTTCCGCAACCCCCAGACCGTACGCGGCGTCACCGGCATCGGCACCAAGCTCGCCGACCTCCACGTGCCCGTGCAGGTCAACGGCGACCTCGCGCTGTTCGCCGGGATCAACAAGGTCCTCGTCGAGCGCGACGCCGTCGCCCACCCGTTCCTGGAGGAGCACACCGACGGCTTCGAGGTCGCCGCGCAGGCCTGGGCGGCGATGGAATGGGACGAGATCACCCGGCTCAGCGGCATCTCTCGCGAGGAGATCGAGTCGCTCGCCGACCTGGTCGAGAGCCGCGAGCGCATCATCGTCTGCTGGGCGATGGGTCTGACCCAGCACAAGAACTCGGTCGCCACGATCCGCGAGATCGCCTCGTTCCTGCTGCTGCGCGGCAACATCGGAAAGCCCGGCGCGGGCGCCTGCCCGGTCCGCGGCCACTCCAACGTGCAGGGCGACCGCACGATGGGCATCTGGGAGAAGCCGCCGGCGTGGTTCCTCGACGCGATCGGCGACGAGTTCGGCATCACGCCGCCACGTGAGGAGGGCTACGACGTGGTCGCCGCGATCGAGGCGATGCGCGACGGCGACGTCGACGTCTTCCTCGCCCTGGGCGGCAACTTCGCCGCCGCGACCCCCGACACCGCCGTCACCACGGCCGCGCTGGCCGGCGTCGGCCTCACCGTGCAGATCTCGACCAAGCTCAACCGCAGCCACCTCCACCACGGCCGTGAGGGCCTGATCCTCCCCTGCCTGGGCCGCACCGAGCGCGACGAGACCGGCGGCCGTGAGCAGTACGTCACCGTTGAGGACTCGATGGGCATGGTCCACGCCTCCCACGGCCGCCTGCTTCCCGGCTCGAAGGAGCTGCGCAGCGAGGTCGGCATCATCTGCGCCATCGGCGATGCCCTGTTCGGCTCCTCGAACGGCGTCGACTGGGCCGCGATGGGCATGGACTACTCCCGGATCCGCTGGCACATCTCCGCGGTGGTCCCCGGGTTCGAGGACTTCGAGACCCGGCTGAAGGCGCCCGGCGGCTTCGCCCTGCCCAACGGCCCCCGCGACTCCCGCACCTTCGCCACCGCGACCGGTCGCGCCCGGGTCACCGCCAACCCGCTGACCGCGGTCTCCGCACCCCCGGGACATCTGCTGCTGCAGACGCTGCGCTCCCACGACCAGTTCAACACCACGGTCTACGGCTACAACGACCGCTACCGCGGCATCAAGGGCGGGCGCCACGTCGTCTTCGTCAACCCCGAGGACCTCCGCGAGCTCGGCATCGCCGACGGCGACACCGTCGACATCGTCTCGGTCTGGACCGACGGCGAGCGCCGTGCCGAGGGCTTCCGCGTCGTCGCGTACGCCACCCCGCGCGGTTCTGCGGCGGCCTACTTCCCGGAGACGAACGTCCTCATCCCGCTCGACTCCTACGCCGACGGCAGCCGCACGCCGACCTCGAAGTCGATCGTCGTGCGGCTCGAGGGGCGCTGACGGGTTCGCTGGCCGCCTTCGGGTGGGGATCTGGATGTGTGTCCGTTTGGTCGCGTGCCTGGGTTCCAGCGCGGGTGGGGCCAATACCGGGTTTGGGTTGGGAGATTTACAGGCCAGGGTGTCTGGGTTCGGTGCCATTCGGGTCTCTTGCGGACTACCAGCAGCGGTCTGGGTTATCGCTGGGATACCTGTCCCTGATTGGGTTTCGATCGATTTCGTTCGACTACGTTTGAAGAGGTGTGGTAGGCTCGGCGCAGGCGTAAACGTGAAGGCCGACCACCTCGAAAGAGGCGTGCCCCTCCCTGTTCGAGGGGTAATCCAGGGGAACCAGGGGCGTGACCGCTGAGCTGCGAGGGTAAGTAATAGCCCGTATCTGGCGGGCCTCCGAGACCAGCGAACCAGAACACACCCGCATGCGCGGGCGTGGAGAGTTCGTACGTCGGGAGGTGACCGGATCGATGACCACGCTGCAGCAGCCCCAGCACCCTGTGCTCGGTGCCGTGGTCACCATCACCGGCGCCCTGGATCGGGTCGCGGCGGCGAACCCGACGTTCATGGCCACCGATCAGAAGGCCGCCACACTCCTGGAGATCGCCCGAGCCAAGGCTCAGCTGGCCGAGCTCGAGCTACGGGTGCTCGCCACCGCCCAGGACGTCGCCGCCGACACAGCTGCTCGTGATGTCGCGGCATGGCTGCATCACCACACCCACCAACGACCCGAGGTGCTACGTGCGGACCTGCGTCTCGCTGACGCGTTGGACCGGACCTACCACCACGTCGCGGCCGCCATGCGCCAAGGCGAGTGCAACCCCGCCCAAGCCCACGTGATCACCCAGGCCCTCGACGACCTCCCCACCGATCTCGACCCCGAGATCAAAACCAAGGCCGAAGAGGCCCTGGTTGCCTACGCGACCCAGTTCGACCCCACCCAGCTCCGCCGACTCGGACGCCGCATCCTCGACGTCATCGCCCCCGAGATCGCCGAGGCCGAGGAAGCAAAGCGTCTCGCGGCCGAGGAAGCCCATGCCCGGAAGAAGACCCGCCTGACCATGCGGCGTCTCGGGGACGGCACCACCAGGATCTCTGCGGTGGTCCCTGACGCGACGGCGGACCGGCTGGCCACGAACCTCGAAGCCTTCGCCTCACCTCGTCGTGATGACGGCACCCGCACCGACACCGGTGAGTACCTGCCCTACGACCGTCGGCTGGGCCTGGCGTTCTGCCAGCTGCTCGAGACCCTCGACCCGACCCGGCTCCCCATCCACGGCGGGGATGCGACCACGGTGATCGTGACCATCGACCTCGACCAGCTCCGCCAAGAGGCCGGCATCGCCCAGATCCTCGGCGGCAGCCCGATCACCGCAGCCGAAGCCCGGCGCCTGGCCTGCACCGCAGGCATCATCCCCGCCGTCCTCGGCGGCGACTCCGAGGCCCTCGACCTGGGCCGCAAGGAACGCCTCTTCACCGCCGCCCAACGCCGCGCCCTCCTCCTCAGATCCCCGACCTGTGAAGCCGAGGGCTGCGACATCCCCGGCACCTGGTGGCTGTCGCGATTTGAGTTGTCCCTGTCGGTGTCGGCCGGGCGAAGC
>NZ_JBITCR010000019.1:0-61944 GCF_044453405.1 Nocardioides sp. NPDC051685
CCGCCGGCCCGGAGGCCGGCGGTTCGCCGCGAGGGGCTATTCGAGGCGGTCGTGGATGGCGACGGCGCCGTAGAAGTAGTGCCCGAGTCGGCGGCTGATGAGGTCGGTGAAGCGGCTGTCACCGGTGGCGTAGTTGCCTCCGGCCATGGTGGCGGGGACCTTGGTCCAGGTGTGGCCGTCGAAGTCGTAGACGGGGACCAGGGCGGCGGTGATGCCGTGGTAGTGGTTGCGGATCTCCAGGGCGACGGGCCAGGAGGCGGTCGACGGGGTGAAGACCTGGCTGTCGGCCTCGAGCGCGACGACGTGCTCGACGGGCTGGTCGGGGTTGGTGATGTCGTGCCCGGTCCATCCGACGAGGGTGATGCTGTCGTGGCCGGGTGCGGAGATGCCGCCGTTGGTGGCGTCCATGTAGGCGAGGGGCCCGGTGGTCTGGTGGAGCAGGTGCAGGTTGAGGCCGCGGATCTCGTCGAAGGCTCCGCACAGCGGAGTCCGGGCGTTGGCCTGGCTGATGCCTCGGGTTCGGGTGGTCATGGTGCTCATCGGTTGTTCTCCTTCTCGGTGCCGGCGAGGGCGTCGGTCGCGTCCTGGTCGTGCTCGTCGGGCGGGGTGGCGTTGAGGTAGCGGGCGAAGTCGGCTTTGGCTTCGGCGAGGGTGTCGGCGTGGGTGGACCAGCTGGGGCCGCTGCTGCTGGCGACGTCGAGCTCGTAGCCCTTGGTGGTGTCGGCGTGGGTGCTGATGCAGGCGGTGAAGTGGCTGCCGTCGACGTCGGCTTCGGCGAGGAAGATCGGGCCGGTGCCGAAGTGGCGCTCGCCGCGGCTGACGGTGATCCAGGTCGGCTCGATCGCCTCGGTGGTCTGGGTGGTGCTCATCGGTTCGTCTCCTTCGGAGGGGTGCGGGGAGGGCCTGCGGTGGCCCTCCCCTGGTGTGGGTGGTCAGCTCGCGAGCGGGATCGGGACCCGCTGTCCGTGGGCCTGGTGGTAGTGGTCGGCCTTGGCGCTGAGCGCGTCGGCCCAGTCGCGGGTGTCGTGGGTCCAGTCGCACAGGTCGCACTCGACGGTCCCGATCCCGGAGGCGTCGCCGGTGTCGACGGGGACCCAGGACTCGGGGCGTACGTGGCTGAGGCGTACGTCGGTCTCGGGGTTGTAGAGGACGACGTTGGGGAGGGCGAGGCCGTGCTGGTTGACGTCCTGGCAGCAGCACTCGCGGATGAGGTCGTACTCGCCGTGGAGGAAGTGCTGGGAGCCGCGGTAGCGGACCTTCTGCGTACGCTTGCGGGCCTTGGGCGCGGGCATGGCTGGTACTCCTTCTGCGCCGGGAGTCGGGTGGTGGCTTCTGGGTTGCCGACCGTTTTTTGGACCTCCCCGGGCAATGGAGATGGCGACGGCCGGTGGAGCCGCGGAGGGCAACCACCGGGACCGGGCCGACTAGCGAAGTCGGTGAGGAAATAAGCGGAGCTTGCGGAGCGCCGATCCGAGTTCGTGCGGGCGGGCCGGCGCCGTAGGCGCGGTGGTTGCGTGGAGCGGCGCGGCCGTCAGAATCGGAGGCCCGGGGAGGACCAACAACGTCTTGTGTTCAGGGCTGCACGGCCCGAAGGGCCGTTCGATCGGCCGGCCTCTGTCGTCGGCCGCCTGTCGCTGTTGACTGTGCGTTTGCCCCGTCGGGGCTTGGTGCTGTCCAGCGCAGCTGGTCGGCTGGTCGACTTCGCGGTTTCCGGGTGTTGCCGGCATCGCCGCGACGCGGGACAGCTGGCCGGGGGAAGACCGGGAGGTCCTCCCCCGCCGGCCGCCAACTGGCGGCGCTCGTCGCTGGTCAGGACCGACCAGCTGACCTCTTCCGGCTCATCGCGGCCTCGTACGCCTTCAGCTTGAGCTTGGCCTGTTCACCTTCGCCGTAGCGGCGGTCGATCTTGGCGCGGGCGTCGTCGATCAGCCGCTGCAGCTGGTCCTCGGAGAACTCATCGGCCGACTTGTGGTCGGTCACCTTCTCCCAGTCGGCGGTCCACGTGCTCCCCGTGAACCACGGGATCGAGGCCGACTTCGCGTTCGACTTCAGCACCGGATACCAGTCGCCGCCGTACTTGATGAAGTCACCCGGTGCGACCGTGTCGCGGCTGTAGGTCTTGACCCCCGCCGCGTCGAGCTGGGACCGGTCGAAGTCGACCTGGTCCTGGGCGCGCTCGATGTAGCGCTCCAGATCCGTCTTCCGCTGCCCCGTGGCCGGGCGGTTCCCGAACACCGAGTCGCCGTCGGCGTTGGTGTACCAGGTCGGTTTGGTGCCCTCGAGCTCACGACGCCACTTGCGGATGTCGGCCTCGTTCTTCTTGATCCGGTTGCGGACGGTGACCGGGTTGATGGCACCCTTCGCGGCCTCGGCGGCACGTTCAGCGGCCTCGCGGGCCGCGGTGGCGTCCTTCTGGGTCTCCCACGCCCGGGCCCCGAGCTCCTGCATCTTGGCGCGCTTGTTCGCGAACGCACGCCCCGATGCGGTGTCGGTGATGTTCGGCTGCCCCAGCGGGATCGCGGAGAGGTAGTCGTTCGATCGTTTCTCCTGCGCCTCGGCGGCGGCCTGCAACCGGTCCGCCTGTGCGGTCTTCCGCTCGGCGCGCTCGTTCGCCCGCTCGAGCTTGGCGGCGTGACGCTCTGCGGCTGTCTGCCGGCGGCCGTCGGACTCGACCTCGGCACCGGGCAGCGCCCGTTGCAGTGCGGCGACCTTCCGGTCGCGGGTTTCCTGCCGCAGATTGCGCGGCAGGTACCAGGCACCGAGGTTGCGGGACCACTTGAACCCTTCAGCCTTCAACGCGTCGACCTGGGCGTGGTCACCGCGCGTGGTGCCGTGCACGAGGGTGCCTTCGGCGGTGTGCTCCACCCGCACCCCAGCACCAGGCTCAGCCGTCGTCGTAGTGCCGGCGCGCTCCTCGTCCTTGCCGCCGTAAGTCTCGATCTCATGAGCCATCAGAAATGCTCACTTCCTGCGCCGGGACCGGGTGTCGGCTTCTGGGTTGCCGACCCTTTTTTCGCCCTCCCCGGGCAATGGAGATGGCGACGGCCGGTGGAGCCGTGGAGGTCAACCATCGGGACCGGTCCGGGCGGTAAGGAAGTAAGCGGAGCGCCGTCCGGCCGGGCCGGCGCCGCAGGCGCGGTGGTTGACCGGAGCGGCGCGGCCGTCAGAATCGGAGGCCCGGGGAGGACGAAAACTTCACGTTGGTGCCGGCGTACGCCGGCTCGATCCCGGCGGAGCCGGGCCCTGGCTCTGTTGCCTCTAGGTGCCTGGCACACGACCCCTTGCCGGATGGACCGGGCCACGGCGGGGGCTACGACGACCGGCTGCGTCCTGGTCAGCTGTGGTGACGCCCAAAACGGAAAGTGGAGTCGTGGTTCCACCCACGACTCCACTCCGCTGAGAGCCCTGACTGGATCCCTTGAGCGGGTCACCTCGCCGACGGGAGTCAGGACAACGCGGCTCCGGGTGTCCGCGCGCTCTACAGCTGGCAGGTCTCGTGGCGACCAGCGCGTCCAGGACACGCTATTCACAGCTGGCTGCTGCGATAGTTTCTGTGGCTAAGACGCCTTGCTGACCTGCGTGATGAGGACTCTACTGGACCGAGTGCCGAAACTTACGCTCAGAATGCTGCGTCTTTCGCTGAGCAGCTACGCGTGTTCGTCATAGTAGACTAGACACCAAGGCAGTCTTAGCAAGAACGCTAATGTGATAGCAGACGAGTTACTCCGTCGTGTTGTGGAGAAGTATGTAGGACTGCATAGATCCGGGTAGAGCATAGGAGCAACCGTGTCCGCCAAGAGCGTTCAAGTCGCTGCCACCGAGGTGCAGGAGACGGAACTGGAGACCCTCGAGAGGGCGCCCGTGTGGTCGTTGAGAGCGGCCCAGGACCTGGCTGCTCGCACTCCCGCGCGCACGTCGATCCCGGTGCGCCGGACGTTTGTGAACGCGGGCGAGACCGGCGGTCGCGCCCCGCTGGCCGAGCTGGTGGCGCGGCGCGGCCGCGGCGGTGCTGTTCCGTTGAAGTTGTACTTGGCCCTTATCTGGCGGTGTTCGGCACCACCGTTCTCCACTGACATCCAGGCCCGCTTGTGGGCCGCGCTGCTTGGGCTGCCTGAGCCGGACACGCACGGCGCCCGACGGGTTGCCAACGCCCTCGATGTCCTCGAGGGGATGGGCCTCATCAGTCTTGAGCGTCGCCGCGGTGAGTCGACGGTGATCACCCTCCTGGACGAGGCGGGCACCGGTGAGCCGTACTCGTTGCCCTCGGGCCCGAACACGTCTGGCTACACCTACTTCAAGGTGCCGATCGAACTTTGGACGGTGGAGGGCGATATCCAGGTGATGTCGGCGGCCGGGGTTGCGATGCTTCTAGTTCTCCTCGAGGGCCGCAATCTCGACGGCGAGCCGACGTGGTGGAGCACTGAGCGCTTCCCTGCACGCTATGGGCTCACCCCGACCATCAGGTCCCGCGGCACCAGCGAGCTCGTCGGGCGCACTCTCCTGTTTGTGAACAAGAGGGCCGTCTCGAAAACGTCCGGGTTCAGTTCTCAGCGGGTCCGCAACACCTACCAGCTCCTCGGCCGCGCCGTGCCACGGGAGAAGGCAGCGGCGAAGTCTTCCCCGCCGAGCAACACCCCGCGGTCCAAGGCGCCCGTCGGGTCGCCCCGGGTCACGAAGATGACCTACAGGGGCAAGACGTCTGTGTCCGTGTCCGGGTTCACCGCTGCGGAGAACCAAGTCCTCGTGCGCCTCGGCGAGGGGCTGACTAATCGCGAGATCGCAGCCGCGCTGGGCGTCTCGGAGAATGCGGCCAGGAACCTGGTGTCCAGCGTCCTCTCGAAACTCCACGTCCAGCGCCGTACACAGGCTGCCCTGATCGCGGCCCAGCTCGGGATCGTCCCGTCCGACTGAGTCGAACGGGACGACGAGCTCTCTTGACCGACGCTGGGGATCAGATCCGGACGACGAAGAGTCCGGGCTCGACCTGCTCGACGCCAGCGGCGGCGCTGGTGGTGGCGTCGACGTCGTGGATGCCGTCCCAGGCGAGGTTCCACGTGTCGCAGAGGTCGCGGTACCAGTCGAAGAGCTCGGCGGGGCTCTGCTCGCCGGCCGGGTAGAACGCCTCGATATCGATGAGAGCGATCGTCGGCTCGCCGTAGCCGCCATGCTGGACGTGGATCGGCTCGTTGGGGCGGCCGGACCAGACGAAGCTGAGGAGCGATGCTCGGTCGTAGTAGGCCAGGTGAGGCATCCCGTCGACGATGGCCGGGGCGGTCTTGATGTTGTAGCGAGACATCGGTTTGCCCTTCCTGCGCCGGGTCCTGGGTGGCCGCTTGGGTGCTGGCCGTTCTTGGCCCTCCCCGGGCGTGGAGAGGACGTCGGGGCCGGTGGAGCCGGGCCGGTCAACCCTCGGGACCGGCGGGAGCCGAGAAAGTCGGTGAGGAAATCAGCGGAGCTTGCGGAGCGCCGATCCGACTTTGTCGGTGGACGACGGCGCCCCATTGGGGTGCGAGGGTTGACCGGGCTGGCGCGGCCCTGAGGCTTCGCCTAGCGCTGGGGATGCTCTCCGAGAAGCGGCAGTCCCGGGAGCGGACCGTGGTGGCGCGGCTCAGGACGGGCCGATCGTCAGCTCCTGCTCGCGAGCAAACTCGTGGTCGTCGACGTGATCCCCCTGGGCGACCTGGGCGCGGGGTTGATACTGGGTCGATGACGTACGTCGGCCGACCGTTGCACAGCTTCCTCGGGTCGGAGGTCTTCGACCTGCTCGGCCAGCAGGCCGACCGGATCCGTCGTGCCGATGGCACGATCCCCGCCGCCAGCGAGGTGGCGAAAATGCTCGAGGCTGTGCGCGGACACCTTACGGACGCGGCCGCAGCCGCTGACGGCTATGTGCTTGCTCCGCGCCTTGCGATCGGCGAGCTGGTCGACCTGACCGACGATGCAGGCGAGACCGTCCTCGAGCGCGGACTACGGGTCGTCGACGTGCGCGACCACCACTTGGTCGCAGTGGTCGACCGTCAAGGCCGGCGCAGCACACACCTCGACTTGGTGCTGCGCTCCTCGCCTTGAGCCTTCACCAGACCCAGGCCTGACGCGCGGGCATTGCCCCGGGATCTGCTCCCGGGGCAATGCCCCCTCCTTCCGGGAGCCGGCTGACTGAACAGGAGGTGGCAGCACCTCGGGGCTATCCCCCGGCAGGGAGTCCTTCGGGGACCGGGTCCGGGCCGCGCGGGGCGACCCTCTGGCTCGGTGCTTCCCGTGCCAGCCCCGGCCTCGAACGGGACGGTCGGTGTCGGCCGCTATGGAGTTGGAGTCCCTCGACGGGAAGGGTTTTCGCGGGTCGAGAAGAGTGCCAGCGTCTTGTGCGCTGGCTGGGCGACCCTCCGGCTCGTGAAGGACGAGCCAGGTACCGGCTTCCCGCCGAGGGAGTTTGGGGCGGGTGAGACGGGCTTTCCGCCTCACCCGGTGTGGCTTCCCCAACCACGGGACCAGATCGGGCCGCATCAGCTGGCCGAGCTGCAAGGGCCGACGTAGGAGGGCACTGCTTCCCTTGCGGCTCGGCGGCGCGGCCTATGGTCCGTGAGCGGTTGGGGAAGGTGACAACCGGGGAAGGCGTGGACGACCGTCAGGCCCTACTCCCCCGGGTTAGCGTGATGTCTGTGGGAGACCTGGTGGTGAATGCGGCGGTGGTGGCTGAGCAGTACGTCGCGCCTTTGGGTCGCCGATGGCGGCATGTGCAGGGTGTCGCCCGTCGCGCCCTCGAGCTCAGCGTCGGCCTCGAGGCCGACCAAGTCGAGACCGTGGTCTCGGCGGCGTGGCTGCACGACATCGGCTACGCACACGAAATTTCCTCAACTGGCTTCCACCCGCTTGATGGTGCCCGCTGGCTGCGTGGCCAGGACTGGCCACCCGAGGTGGTGAAGCTTGTCGCGCATCACTCCGGTGCCCGGTTTGAGGCACGCGAACGCGATCTCGTGGGAGAACTGGCGGAGTTCGAGTTCGGGGACACCGAGCTCGACGACCTCGTGGCGGCCGCCGATCTAACCACCGGTCCCGGCGGTGAGCGGCTGAGCTTCGATGAGCGGGTCGCGGAGATCCTGACCCGCTACGAGCCTGACAGCGTGGTTCACCGCACGTGGTTGACGGCTGCCCCGACCGTTGGCCAGGTGGTTGCCCGGGCGGAGGCTCAGGCTGCTGCGCGAGCCTCCGTCCGGGGTCTGTGAACGAGTCAGCGGCGCGAGTCAGTCTGCGACCGGGTACCGCTGATTGAGGTAGTCGTCGATCTGGCGGCGCATGGTCGGGTGGATGTCGTATTGGTCGAGCGCGGCCTCGGCAACCCAACGTACGTCGGAGGCCTCGTCGTTGACCGTGGGCTCTCCTGCGACGGGCCGGCCGATGAAGGTGACTTCGTACTCCTGACGGACCTCGCCGTCGCTGAGGTACTCGATCAGGTGCGCGGGGTCGCTATAGACGCCAAGCAGGCCGGTGACCTCTGCGCGTACGCCGGTCTCTTCCTCGCCCTCGCGTATGGCGCAGGCGCTCGGCGTTTCGCCGAACTCCTGCTTCCCACCGGGCAGTGCCCACTGGCCAGTGTCGCGTCGACGCTGGAGCAGGATCTCGCCGGCGTCGTTGACGACCAGGATGTTCGACGCCGGTACCAGTGAGTTGGGCTTGGGGGCGTCAGGGTTGCGCCAATGCTCGATGCGAGTGTTCACGCCAGGCCCCAGGGCTTCGATTGGTCCCAGACCTTCTCGAAGCTCTCGGTGTACTTATGGAACATGGAGTCCTCTCCGAGGTCGCGGATGTGGAGCAGTGGGTTGGCACTGGCCGGGCTGCCCCAGATGTGCGGGTTGATCATGGCATCTGAGTCGTAGCGGAAGATCGAGGCGTACACGGCGCACCCATGCAGCCGGACCTCGCACCCTGGTGAGCGGGCGAGGTCTGTGAAGTAGCTCAGGCTCGCGCCGATCTTCGCTCCGAGCGCGGCGCCAATGCCTTCCTCCTCGCCTCGCAGTGCGACCGCGGCGCTGTCAGGGTCACCGAAGCAGAGCCTGACCTGGGCGCCGGCCGCAGCGCGTCGGATCAGCATCGCAGGCAACCGCGGGTTGCTCTGGGCGAGGAAGGTGCCGGAGAAGACGAGTACGTCGATGTGTTGCTCGGCGTGATCGAGCAGCGTGCGCCACACGGCCTGAGGCACACTGGCGCGATCGGGATAGGTCGCTACCAGCTCGGAGCGGGCACCTGTACTGGCGTAGGAGTCGTGGTGCGTAGAGTCGGGCCACAGGTAGGCCGCGGAGACGCCCAGCGCGGCGGCCGCCGCGCGCTGGTTCCGTGCGTGTGGCTGGCGGCCGGTCGTGATCCATCGCTGCACCGTCTTGGCGTCGGTGTCGATCTTTTGGGCGAGCTCGGCGACAGAAATCCGTTGCTGAGCCAGCGCTCCCCGGAGGCGCTCGTTCATGCCGACCAGCGTACGGGACTTTTAGGGGACGTTTCACGCGTGCCGGGCCGTGAGTTCGTGCGTAGGCTGCTCGGTATGGCCGTGATCTCCGAGACGTTCAGGCCCGCGACGGTGTCGTCGCCGGCTCCTCCCTCCGCAGCGGAGCACGGGTTGTTGGTCTTGTGGGACGTTGACCACACGTTGGTGGACAACGGCGGCGTCAGCAAGGAGACCTACGCAGCGGCGTTCGAGGAGTTGACTGGCGTCGAGCCGCGGGTCGCGGCGAGGACAGGTGGGCGTACGGATCGGACGATCATGCGCACAATGTTCGCCGACCAAGGGCTGCAGATGCCGCGCTGGGCTGTCGTCGCCGGTGCGCTCGAGCGCGCTGGCGCTGCCAGATACGAGGCGATGCGCGCTCGCGGGTCAGTCCTTCCTGGCGTGCTGGCCGCGGTCGGGCACCTGGGATCCGTACCCGGCACGATTCAGTCGGTGTTGACCGGGAACGTCCGGCCCAACGCCGAGATGAAGCTACGAGCGCAGGGTCTCGTCGATGGCTTCGACCTCGACGTCGGGGCCTACGGAGCCGATAGTGAGGACCGTGCCGACCTGGTGACCTGCGCGCAGCGACGAGCCAGCGGCCGCTACGGACGCAGATTCGACGAGCGCAACACGGTGCTGATCGGCGACACCCCACGCGACGTCGATGCCGGCCGGCGCGGCGGAGCGTACGTACTGGCGGTCGCCACCGGCGTCCACACGGTCGACCAACTCACCGACGCCGGCGCTACCGCCGTCCTGCCAGACCTAGCTGACGTCGCCGCGCTTCGCCGGCACCTGGCGCGGCTTATCGACGCCTGAAGCCTCGCGTCCGGCGTCCGCCGGACGCGAGATGGGTTCGTGTCGTCAGATTTCTTGGGACGTTTGGGACGTTTTAGGCGTCCCGAAATGGTTCGGGGACGACGTAGGAATGTCCCCAGGGCCTGCGGTTTCGTGATGACCATGGGACCCACTCGCGACCCTCGACCCGGCCCTGGTCGGCCAAGGCATACGCCTCGACCGACAGCCGGGATGGTGCCGCGTGAGGAGATCATCGACGCAGCCGCGCGGCTGTTCGTCGATCAGGGCGTAGCCGGGACCTCGACTCGGGAGATTGCCGAGTCGGTCGGGATCCGGCAGGCCTCGCTCTACTACCACTTCGCGTGCAAGGAGGAGATCCTCCTCGAGGTGCTGCAGCGCTCGATCCGGCCCACGGTCGACAAGATCGAGAAGCTCGAGCTCCTCGGCAGCGAGCGAGACGCGACGCCATCGACGCTGCTGTACCTGCTGGCGCTCCTCGACGTACGCACACTCGCGCAGGCCCCGCACAACGGCGGCGCCCTGGCACGGCTGCCAGAAGTGCGCGGCATGGAAGGTTACGACCGATTCGACCTCACCCGCAGCGAGCTGCTCGACGCCTACGACCGGTTCGCCGCCCCAGTGGCCGGTGGCACCGACATCGGAGGACTCCGATGGGGTGCACTGCTGATGCAGCTGGTCGAGGTCGTGATCGGGATGCGTACCGATGGAGACCGGATCGACGACCTGTGCGCGGCCGCGGTTGCCTCCAGCTGCCTGCGCGTGTGCGGCGCCGGCGACGACGTCATCGAGGCCGCCTCATGTGCGGCCTTCGATCTGATCGGGGCGATCGAGTGATGCCCGATCCCATGTTCTGGTCGCTGGGCCACTTGCCACAGGTGGGTGTGGGTGGTGGTTCGGCGACCTCAAACCCGAGGGGGCGTCACCTGCCGGTGACGGCTGCCTCACTCCCCCGTCCGGATCTCCAGACGGGCGGGAAATCCCGTGCTCCCGAGGCACCCACGATGACACGGCCGGAGAACCGGGCAAGGGCGGAGCATGTCGCCTCCGGCGACCCTTGCCCGAACACTCCGGCCGCATGGGCGGCCTCTATCGGGAGCACGGGGTCCGAGTGGCCAACAGGACCAAGAACGACCCGGCTCGCGACCGTGAGGTCACTGCCGGCAAACCCAAGTGCCCGGTAGGGCCGCAACCAGTAAGGAGTGAGAGATCATGCCGATCATCGTGTGCTTCGAAGGCCGGCTCGCGGCCGACCCCGAGCTGACCAGCACCCCCAACACCGGAACCTCGGTGTGCGAGGCCGTCGTGCTCGTCAACCACCGGACCAAGCAGGAGACCGACATCGGTGAGCAGTGGATCGATGGCGAGCCGACCCGGTACTACCTCAAGGCCTGGCGCCGCCGGGCCGAGGCGCTCGGCTCGATGTCCAAGGGATCGAGCGTGGTCGTTGTCGGCCACGTCGAGACCGAGTCGTGGACCGACGGTGAGGGGAAGCGCCACTGGCGCGACACGGTCGTGGTCGACCACCTGGGCGAGACCGTCAGGGCTGCAGTAGCTGCCTAACGACACGCCGCACGCGTGACCTAAGGGCCGCAGTCTCCACGCAGTGGAGGCTGCGGTTCACTCATTCGAGAAGTCAGTCCTTCGTGGTCTTGCGGGCCTTGCCGCTCTCGGCGCGGATCGCGTCGAGCTCCTGGCGGTGAGCCTTGGCCGCGGCGGCCGCCTCTGCGCGCTGCTCGGCGAGGTCGGTGCGCAGCCGGTCGATCTGCTCGGTGAGCCCGGAGCGCACGTCGTCGATGCGCTCGGTGGCGTGTTGGCGCTCGCGCTCGATGTCGGCCTTGGCCGCGTCACGCTCGGCCCGGGCGGTGGCCTCGGCGCTGCGTAGGTCAGCGATCTGGGTCTGCAGCTGGTCGACCTGGGCGCGCGTGGTGTCGAGCTGGGCTCGTGCTTCGCGGGCAGCCTGCTCCTCCTGCTGTGCCTGCCGGGTGGCGCTCTCGGCGCGGCCGGCTGCCTCATCGCGTTGGGTACGGGCTGCCTCGAGGTCGCTGGTGCGCTGGTCGCGCTCGCTCACCGCGGTGGCCAGCTGAGCCTTGAGGGCGGCGATCTCCTGGTCGAGCGCTGCCTTGGCCGACTCGGCCTCCTCGCGCTCCTGCTCCAGGACGCTCTGCAGGTTGTCGTTGGCGCCGTAGGCCTGCTCCAACTCAGTGTCGCGCTGGGTGAGCTGGGTGCGTACCTCGGCGAGCTCGGCCTGGAGCTGCTCGACCTGCGCCAGGGCCTCGGTCGCGGCAGCGTCGGCTTCCTCGCGGTCGGTCTCGGCCCGACGCTGCGCCTGCTCGGCGCGGACGGCACGGGCGCTCGCGGAGGCGATGCGTTCCTCGGCCTCGGTCTGCACGGTCTCGATCTGCGCCTCGGCGGCGTCGAGGTCACCAGCGGTCCGCAGCTCCTCGACGATGCGGGGCATCTGCTCCATGAGCAGCTCAGCCATCCCGATCACCTGGGCCGCAGTCTCAGCGGCACGCTGCCGAGCACCGGTGACCGGGCGCTCCTCCGGCGCGACTGGCTCGGCGCTGCCGCTGTTCTTCAGCCGCTGGCGCTCCTTCCACGCGCTGGCCTTGTTGTGCGCGGGGTTGTCACAGAAGCCGGGAGGGCGCCCGGCCCCTTCGGGTGCCGGGGCGGTCGGGCGGCCGCAGCCGGGGAACCGGCAGGTCTGCTGGTCAGTGGGCGCTGGCGTCGAGGTCATAAGGTCACTCTATCACACCAAATAACCGAACCAAACTAAATACCAAACCGAATACCTAATTGCTCAGGGAGTCGGCTAGCGACTCATCCCCCAGCCGGCGCGGGGCGTCGAGACGCAGGAAGGCCCGGCAACCGTCCGGGGTGGATCGGTTGCCGGGCCTGCTGTTGCCCTGGCGTGCTCCCAGATTGCTCGCCGGGGCGTGTGCTGCGCGGGCTCCCAGATTGCTCGCGCTGCGTCTGTGGGTGTGGTTATGAAGTGGCGGGGACTCCGAGGAGGTCGCGGATCTCGTCTTCGGTCGTGGCGACGCCACCGCCCAGGAGCGTGTCGGCCTCAGAGAGGAGCAGGTCGACGGCGACGCGGATGAGGGTGTTGTCGGTGAACCGCTCCCCCACTCCCCCACGGCGCTTGTTGAGCCGACGGGTCAGGACGGTGAGCGCATCGAGCTGCTCTTCGGTGAACCGAGCCTCTTTGCGGGTCAGCTGGAGGTAGCGCGGGCCGTCGACCTCGACGACAGGGGCGGCTTTCGCGGCCTTGGCCTTCGAGGCCGGCTTCGCGGCGTTCCGCTTCTTCGGCGCCGGCTTCGACTCGACAGGTTCCGCGATGACCGCTGTCTCGGCAGGTGCCTCGACCGGCGCGGCGGGCACGCTCTGCAGCGCTGGCGCTGAGCCAGGGTCCTCTGCTGGTGCCCCGTCACGCGGCTCAGGAGAGGCCTCGACGGGCTCTGGGGCGGTGTCCTCGAGGTTGGAGATGAGGTTGGTGAGCTTGGGCCGTGCCATCAGTTGACCGCCTTCAGGTTGGAGTCCCTCTCGACGGCGGCGGGGTTGCTGGCCCAGTGGGTCATGAGCTCGAGGGCGACCTTGCGGAAGTCCTCGGCGGCACGGACGGCTTCGCGGTTGTTGCCGTACTGGGTGACGACCTTGCCCTCGATGGGGGCGTACTTATGGATCTTGTATTCCTTGATGAAGTTGCGGAAGTGCGGGATGCCCGCAGAGTCGAGCAGCTCGGCGGCATCCTCGGCATCCTGAAGCTCCCGCGGGGGCACCTTGTTGATCACCACGCGGTAGTCGACGTCCGCAGGAACGACGAGCTCCTTGATTGTGCGGATCAGCGGAGGGATGGCGAGCGGTGCGGGCTCGCTGGGCAGGATGGCGAAGTCGACCTGGCTCAGGACGGTGCTGAGCACGTCCTTGCCGTCGAGCGAGCCGGGGGTGTCGACGACCACGACGTCGTAGTCGGGCAGCCGGCGCAGGTGCGAAAGGTTCTTCGGGTCGGTGTCGTCGGCCACGTCGAAGGGCAGGTTGTCCCCTGCCTGGTCGGCCCAATAGGCGGCCGACTTCTGGTTGTCGACATCGACCAGGAGCACGCGGGCGCTCTGCTGAAGTACGGCGGCGAGGTTCATCGCCGTCGTGGTCTTGCCGATGCCGCCCTTCTGTCCGGCTATCGCGACGATCCACATATCGAGGCTCCTGTGAGTTCGGGACTCTGTAAGTCCGGTAGTTCCGACGAGGTGTTGGCCTCGTCGAAGTGGCGGGGGTCTGTCACTTCGGTACTTCGTGAATTACGAACTTCCAGAGTTTGGCAGTCCGACTCTCCGGCAGTTAGGGACTGCCGATGTTTGTCAGTTCCGGAGTTCCGCAACTCTGTATGTCTGTGTGTCTGGATCTTCCGAAGTTCGGGAGGTCCGGACTCTCGATGTTCGTGACTCTGATTGTACCGGAGTTCACGAACTCTGTCTGTCCGACACTCCGAATGTCTGCAAGTTCGACAGTTCGTAACTTCCGGAGTTCCGTGACTCTGTTACTTCGTAACATTCGTAGTTCCGTACTCCGTCACTTCCGATGTTCGGTTCTCTGTTTCTTTGCTAGTCCCAGACTCTGTTAGTTCGGCATTCTGGTGCGCCATCTTTCAGAGGTCCGGAGTCTGTGACTTACAGACTCCGGAAGCGGGTCTATTGGGGTCGGGATACCGACGGCGTGTCAGACAGAGTCCGATAGTTCGGGACTTACAGACTTCCGGCCTTGAATTGGGATAGGTGGCTCGCCTGGGCCGTGGCCGGTGGTTGCTTGAGGCTTGTCGACGCCGCGAGGGGCGTTCTGAGACGATTTCAGCCCCTCGGTGGGCCCTGGGAGCCGCTTGTTGCTCCCAGGGCCTCAGATCGAGGATTCCGGATCAGGCGGTTTTGGCCGAGATCGCGTACTTCTCGACCTCGGAGAGGCCGTATCCGGCGCTGGCGATGAACCGGAGGTAGCGGCCGACGGCGTTCTTGGTGCCGTCGTGACGCCAGGAGTTGTCGCGGATGTCGACCTCGTGGGCGGCCAGGACCTGGACCAGGGCGGCCATGTAGGCGCGCTGGTCGGTGGCGGACTTGGCGGGGGAGAGGTCGGCGCGGGCGTACCCTTCGGGCTCCTTTTTGCCGAGCCAGGTGGCGGCGAGGCGGTTGGCGTCGCGGTCGTGGAGGATCTCGGCGTCGTGGCAGAGTGCGGTGGCGAGGAATGCGGCGGTGCCCTTAGGCGGTGTCTTGCTCTTGGCGAAGGTGGCGAGCCACTCGCGGCGTACGGGCTCGGTGGCGGCCCAGGCCTTGTTGTTGTCGATGACCAGCTTGCGGGCGGCGGCCGCTTCGGCGCGCTGCTCCTCGCTCATGTCGGCGGCCTTGGGCTTGGACCGGGTGGCGCTCGCGGTGAACTGGTCGTGGTGACCGTTGGCGCGCCAGTCGGCGCAGCCGAACACGGCGGTGGGGATGGGCATCCGGCGGCACTCGGCGCGGATCCGGTCGGCCTCGGCCTGGTAGGCGGCCTGGCGCTCCTCGTAGTCCTCGGCGTCTCGGTCGGTGGGGCGCGCCGGGTGGGTGACCCGGTTGCCCTGGTCGTCGACGTAGCCGTACTCGTTGCTGATCCAGGCGACGTGGCCGGGGCAGGTGGCGTGCTCCTCTTCGGTGATCCGCGTGCTGTCCTCGGCGGAGACGCGCAGGTCGGAGATCTTGCTGATCCTGGGGTCGTTGTAGCCGGGCTCCTCGATCAGGGTGATGCCGCACTCGTCGAGCATCGCGGCCACCTGCACGCGGAGCCGGTCGGTGATCCGGTCATCCCGCAGCCGCTGGGCGGTGTGGTCGAACTGTCCTTCGTGCGCGGCGAGGACGAGGGCCTTGACGGCTTCGGGGTCGTCTTCGAACTCGGCAACGACGGCGGCCTGGTCCAGGCCGAGCACGTCGTAGCGCTCGGTGGCCTTGGTGGCCATCTTGGAGTTGGCGACGGTGAGGCTGGTCTCGACGGTGGTCTTGTCGATGCGGGTGCGCTTGGCGATCTGGGCGGGGGAGAGCCCGAAGGCGGCCAGCTGGCCGACGACGCCGATCTCTTCGGCGGTGGTCAGGCCGACGCGGTGGGTGTTCTCCTCGCGTTGGGCGATGACTCGGGCGATCTCGTCGTCCTTGGCGGTGGAGTCGGCTCCGGCGACGTAGACGGGGACGGTCTCTCGCTGTGCCTCGATCGCGGCCAGGGTGCGGCGCTCGCCGAAGCGGACGAGCAGGTCACCGGAGGTGGTGGTGACGGCGACGATGGGCTCGAGGACGCCGACCTCGGTGATGGACCGGGTCAGGTCGGTGAACGCGGCGTCGCGGGGGATGGTGCGGATGTTGCGCTCCAGGAGGAGGCTGCTGGGGGCCACGTGCACGGTGGTCCCTGCCTCGTACGCCTCAGGCGTGGCCTGGGCCTTCTTGCTGGTGTTCTTCTGAGTGGTGGTCATGACTGACCCTTCCTGCGCCGGGACAGGGTGGGTGGCTTCTGGGTTGCCGACCCTTTTTTCGCCCTCCCCGGGCAAGGAGAAGCAGGACGGCCGATCGAGCCGTGGAGGTCAACCGCCGGGACCGGCCAGACCGGTAAGGAAATAAGCGAAGCGCCGTCCGGTTTGGTCGGCGCCCGAAGGGCGCGGTGGTTGACCGGAGCGGCGCGGCCGTCATGATTGGACGTCCGGGGAGGGAGAAAACCGACAAGTGCGCGAGGCCGGAGGCCTCGTCCATTCGGTCGGCCGGGGTTGCCGGCCGACCTTGGTCTTGGCTGTTGTGTTGACTTGTGCACACGTGCCGGTAAAGTTGGGCCTGCAAGGGCCTTGTAGGCCTGCGAAGTAAGCCCGGCAGTCTTCCGGACGGTGGATGAGCCGGGCTCGCGCTATTTCTAAGGCCCGTTCCTCGCTCATTTCTCTTAGAGTTCGAGGCGGCGCCGATCGCTGATGAGCGGCTGGCAGGCCTTGGTCCACTCGCCTCCACGCTGGAAACACCAGGCGACGGCGTCGCTGATCCAGAGGAGCGGCTCGGCTCGTGGTGCCTCAAGGCGATAGGTCGGTTTGTCGTTGACTGGGTAGAGCCGCCGGGAGATGAGTTCCAGGTCTGACTTCATGAGGCTCTCGTCGCGCTCGACGACGAGGCTGGCGGCACGGTCCTTGATCACGTCGTCAAGGACGGCGTTGAGACAGGCGGCGCGGCCGGCGCGCTCGTCCCTTGTCGCGGCGATGTAGAGCGTCACCTGGACGTCGAGCTCGCACATCGTCCCGAGGACGCGGTGCCGGTACCGGTTCCCTTCCTTGGCGAAGTGAATCCGGTCCTGGCCCGGGAGCAGTTGTCCACGCAGAGCCTTGCGAGCAGCACCCACGTTGTTCGGGAGGAGCGTCGACGCGGCAACGACGTAGTCCTTCGTCTTGGTCTCGTCGACGAAGACGTGGCCCCGGAGGATGCGGGCTAGATCGTCGCTGCGTGGGGAGTTCACCCCGTAATTGTGGCGGATACCGCCGACAGATTTCGTAGTCACGCGGCGAACCTTGGGCTGCCGCCGTGGTTAGTGTCTCGGGCTCGTGAGCCGGCCGAAGCGCCCGCGGCCATGGTCGAGGTTGAATAGCTCTCCTGCCGCTGCCTGGCTATTGGTCCTTGGAGTCGGCTCCGTCGATCGCGCCGAGGACCTCGGTGGGGGAGGGGAGCAGGGTGCGTACGTCGTCGGGAAGGGTGTCGTAGGTGTAACGGGCGATCGCGACAGGCTGGTCGATGGTCTTCAGTGCGTACTCGACCACTCCGTCGTGCTTGTCGGCGCACAGGAGGATGCCGACGGTCTCGGCATGGGTGTCGGTGTCTCGGAGTCGGTCGTCGACGAGGGCCACGTAGAAGCCGAGCTGGCCGGCGTCTCGCGGGGTGAACCTGCCGCTCTTGAGCTCGATGACGACATAGCGCAGCTGGGTGACGTGGAAGAAGAGCAGGTCGATGTAGAAGTCGTCGCCGTCGACCTCGAAGTGCACCTGTCTGCCGACGAACGCGAACCCGGAGCCGAGCTCGGCCAGGGTCTGCTGCATCCGGTCCATGAGGGCCTGCTCGAGATCTCGCTCGAGCCGTGGCCGGCTCTGGGCCAGGAAGTCGAAGACGTAGGGGTCCTTGGTCAGTTCGCGGGCGAGGTCGGTCTGCGTGGCGGGGAGCACCTCGGTGAAATTCGAGGGAGCCGCGCCGATTCTGCGATGGAGCTGGCCCATGATCATGTTGAGGAGCACGTTGCGCGACCACCCCTCGCGGGCCGCCGCACCGGCGTACCAGTCTCGGGTGGACTGGTCGTCGAGCTTGTCGAGAAGGACAGTGACGTGGCCCCAGGGCAATTGCGCAACAGCTTGTTGCGCAATTGGGCGCGGCCAGGCGCCGGCGGCGGTCGCCATGTACTGAAGGTTCCGCTGGGAGAACCCGCGCATGTCGGGGAACTCGTGACGTAGATCGGTGGCGAGCTGCTTAATGACGCGGGTTCCCCAGCCGTCGCGCGCCTGACGCTCGAGGATCGTGGCGCCGATGTCCCAGTAGAGCGTGATCAGCTCGGTGTTGACCTTGCGAACCGCGGCAAGGCGCGCAGACCGGACTCGGTCTCTGAGCTGTGCGAGGACCTGGTCATATCCCTCGGGGACGGCGGGCGTGCTCACGTGCGTTGCTCCTTCACGTCAGGTAGCGAGTGTCTCAGACGGCGACAGCACCGAGCTCGCGCTCGAGGAGCTCCAGGAGGCTGGTGGTGTCGTCGAACCACGGCGGCGCCGGAGGATCGACCCGTTGGTCGGATCCTCGCGCTAGGCGTAGGGGAGGGTCTGGGTCTTGGGCAGTCTGCTCGCCGGCGGCGAGTAATTGGGGGTCGATGCGGCCGCGGGTGGCGAGCCAGTGCCGCCAAAGGGCTCGTTCGAGGCGGTAGCGGGCCAGCTGAGCGCGGACGGCGTCGGTGATGCCCCAGGCTTCGGCGAGCTGCGCGAGCGAGGCGTCGCCAAGCCGCCATCCACCGCCCTGATCTGGGGGAACGCGTTCGGCCAGGCCGTGGGTGGCCAGGGTCTGGAGAGCGTCGTAGGTGCTGGTGACCCCGACGCGGGCGAGCCGGGCGAGCTCGCGGCCGCCGATGGATGCCTCGCCGCGGTGGCGGACCTGCTCGAGGGCCGCGTAGACGAACGCGGCCGGCAGGCCGAGCTCGCGGAAGACGGGTCGGATGGCGTGGATCCGACCGGCGCGCCAGGGTTTCTCGGCGCACTTGGGAGCGAGCAGGGGCGGGATGCGGAGTTCGTAGGCGTGGGCGTGGACGCCCTTGGCGCGGCGGACCATCTGGAGCAGGAGCCGGTCGGTGGGCTGGTCTTCCAAGAGGCGCAGGATGCGGCCCACGGTGCTGTGGTCGAGGCCGGTGGCGATCGCGAGAGAGCGGTTGCCGTGCTCGACGACGCGGCTCTGGGTGAGTGCAGCGGCTTCGGCCAGGGCGTAGAGGACGGCGCGTACGCCGAGGTGTGTCTCGGGCCCGTGGAGGAAGTCGACGGCGGCTAGCCATTCCCGTACCCATTGTGAGATCGCGGCGGGACGTTGCACTATCGCAGACCCTGGTTGCTGCCCCCGCTGTGCCTTATGCGGGCTTGTGGTGCGTAGGCGAACGGAGTTATCCCGGTGTGATTCGCGGCGTCGTTTTTCGAAGGACAGGGCGCGTTGCCAGTCCCGGCTCAGCGCCTTGTGTCGATGCCCGGCCGCGTAGCGGGCGTAAAAGGAGGCCAGCCCCGGCCAGGTGCCGTCCTCGATGCGGCGGGCGACGTCGACGAGCCGCCAGCCCGCGGCTGCTGACGCCCATAGGACGGCCTGACGCGCCTCGGAGGGGCTGGCGTACCGGGTGGGGTCGTAGTCGCCGGTGCGGGCGATGGCTTGGAAGTTGTCCGAGGGTGCTGCGGTGTAGCCGGGCAGCGGCTCGAGCTGAGTGTCGTCGTCGACCAGCTCAACCGGCGATGCGGCCGGGGTGGGCAGCGGCCCGTGGTGCCGCTGCAGCTCGGCGGTGAACCGGTGCCATGCCTGGGGGCTGTTGGGGCTCTCCAGGACGGCGACGGCGTGCTGGAGCGTGCAGTCGAGGACCTGGTGACCACCGGTGCGGTGGACGGCGCCAGGCGGGCGGATGCAGCCTTCGGAGATCCCGGACATCGGCAGCTTGTCGACGCTGGCCAGCCGGTGCTCGAGCATCCGGGAGGCGTCGCGCGCCTCGGCGAACGGGATACCGCCGGCGACGGGCACGTACAAGTGTCGGCCGCCACTAGGGGAGTGGTCGGAGAACCAGGAGGTGAGTCCAGCGGCCTTCAGGAGCGCGATGAGCGCGACATAGTCCCGCTCTACGGTGGGCTCGGGGCCTTTGGCGTCGAGGTCGACCACGAACACCGGCGCGCAGCCGTTGTCGTCGTAGACGAGCACCGCGGCGGGCTGAGCTGGCAGGGTGCCGGTGACCGTGCGTTCGTGCTTGCGCCGGTAGTTGCGGCCGTCGCGAGCGACGCGGACACGACCTCGCGCTGCGAGGCGGGGCGCCAGGGTCGCCCACACCTGCTCTGCTCGAGTAAGGGGTCGCGAGACACGCCCAGCGTCGTTTGAGACAGTCTGGATGCGTTGGGCAGATTCAACTGTTATCGTGGGTAGCACAAAGCCACCTCACCTCCATGGCAGCGGAGTGGGATGTCATAAGTCGGAATTCCTGAGTTGGTAGCTCAGTCCGATCTCTTCGAAGGTCCTCTGTTGGCGCAGAGGCCTTCGGTCGTTTTCGGGGCCTTGCCCCGATCAGGTCATCCGGTCATCGGGAAGAGCTCCTCTTCCTGAGTCGGCCGGTGCTTCGGCGGCCGACCGACCCGGGGCCGCTCGGAGAGCGGCCGTCCTAGGGCGCGTGCCCAGATCAGTGCCGACAGCGGCACACCCGCGTCAGCGGCTTCTTGCTCGAGCAGTGCGTGGTCTTCCGGCGCGAAGCGCAGGTAGACCCGCCCCGTGGCTGCGGCGGAAGTCATCGACATGGGCGTCATCCTTCCGTGAAAATCAAAACGAGCGGCCAATTTGGGTCGGCGTGTCGGCCGCCTATTAAATCCGCCACTCGGGGCATTCGGCCCTAGCTCGACGCCGCGTCGCGGCGCTGGAGGTACGTGCGCAGCTCGTTGAGCAGCATGTCGACGCGCTCGGGGTCGACGCGATAGGTCGCAGGCTGCGGCCCCGAACCTTCCTGGTCGATGACGAGGACGCCGGCGTCGAGCAGGAGCTTGGTGTGGCGGTTCACCATCTGGCGCGGAACCTCGAGGCTGTTAGCGGCCTCGTTCATGGTCCGCGAGGAGTTGGAGGCGTAGTAGCGGATTAGCGCCGCGATCGGCTCGGACCCGAAGACGCGCGTCGCGATGGAAACGCTCATGGGTGGCGGCGGGTTCGGCCGGACGAACTTGGGCACATGGGCATTCTGCCCAGATCCGCGTTAATCGCGGGACACGGGATCGCCATCGGGGCCCTTCCTTCCGCTAGTGGCGCGTTTAATGTGCCACTATGCTACCGTAGGCGACGCCCGATCGGCGAACGTGTCGCGTTCTCGATGAACCGAGCCGAGCAAGGGCAAGCGAGATCAAACCGTGACGTTCCAAGTGTTTAGGGCACCTGGATCTGGGTAGGACCAAAGACAGCGTGACTTCAACGGGGGAGTGGGAGTGACCATGCGAACGGTGATCGGGCACCGGACCGGACCTGGATTTATTCGGGTTCGCGTCTCGGCAACCCCGCCTACTGTCGTGGGATCGATCGCTGCCATCGGGGGAGAGCAGCGCGATTCTCGGGGGGAGCAGTGAACCAGTCCAAGGGCGTCACCTTCGCGGGCACCGCAGTGGCGCTTGTCCTGGCCGTGTCACTGGTCGTTGTGGTCGCGTTCGTCGCCACTGACGAGCCGGAGACAGCCGGCTGCGGCCCGGAGGGCTCGCTGCAGGTCTCCACCGACGGCGTGAAGGCCGTGGGGGAGTGGAGCCTGGAACAGGCGAAGAACGCCGCGGCGATCATCCAGGCCGGCCAGGCGCTGGGCGTGCCTGCCCGTGGCCAGCAGATCGCGGTGATGACCGCGATCGGTGAGTCGACACTGCGGGTGCTCGATCGCGGCGACGCGGTCGGGCCGGACAGCCGGGGGCTGTTCCAGCAGCGCGACAACGGAGCGTGGGGATCCTACGAAGACCGGATGGACCCGGCCCGCTCGGCGACCTCCTTCTACAAGGCGCTGTTGAAGGTGTCGGGTTGGGAGTCGATGGAGCCTTCCCTGGCCGCACACACGGTCCAGCGCAACGCGGACCCGTACCACTACGAGCGGTTCTGGTCCCAGGCCAAGGACCTCACCGCGAAGCTGACCAGCGCCGGCGGTACCCCGACGAGCCTGCCCGGTGTCGTCGGCCCGGACGGCGAGACCGCGGGCCCGATGCCCGAGGGCGGCTGCGGTGGCGACGGCGAGTTCTCGACGAACGCGGCGGCGGGCTATGTCGGCCCGTTCAACCCGCAGCAGCTCCTTGAGCGTGCCAAGCGGTTCGTCGCGGCTGGACCGCGCGACCCGTACTTCAACTCGGTCAGCACTTGGTATCGCATGTGCCAGCACTTCGTTGCGAACATGTCGGGCCGAGTGAACTCGGGCTACACCACCGCCTCGAGCGCGTGGGCCCACTTCGTCGCGACCGGTGTCGCGCACCCGGCCGACTCGGTCGACGGCGGAGCACCGCCGCCAGGAGCGTGGCTGTACTACAACGGGGGCGGGGCCGCCGGGCACGTTGCCATCTACCTGGGCGGCGGCAAGGTCGCCAGCAACGACACCTGGGGCAGCGGCCGGATCGGGATCGGGCCGGCCAGCGACCTCACCGACGGACCGTGGCATCTGAACTACCTCGGCTGGGCTGCCCCGTGGGGCGCGAAGGTTGCGACCAAGCCCCCGACGCAGTCGACGCCCGACGGCTCGGCTGGTGGCGGGTCGGTGGTGCTCGCGCACGCCAACATCCCGAACCGGTCCGGCATGTCCGGCTACCGCTCCTCGATGAAGGGAGTGCTGTCGAAGTCGCCCGACTTCGTCACCCTCAACGAGATGCAGCAGCGCACCATGAGCGAGGTGCTCTCCGGAGCACCGGGGTACGCCGGCTACCGCGACCCCTCCGTGGGGAAGGACGCGGGTGCTGGCCAAACGCTCGATACGGCGGTGCTGTGGAAGGCCTCGAGCTGGTCGGCGGTCGCCGCGGGCCGGGTGAAGCTGGTCGAGGACGACCGCAACAGCTACCAGGGCAGGGTTGTGGTCTGGGACCGGTTCGCCTCCTACGTCACGCTGCGCCGCAAGAGCGACGGGCTGCGGGTCAGCGTGATCTCCGTGCACCACATGACCGACCCGTCCAAGTACGGACCGAACCGGGCCCAGCGGCAAGCGGCGTACGGCGCGGGCATGGACGTCCTGGTGCAGATGGTCCGGGCCCTGGAGTCCTACGGGCCCGTCCTCGTCGGTGGCGACTTCAACGTCTCGGCGAGCCAGTCGGGTCGGTGGGCGGCGCCGTCGAAGATGGCGGCCGCCGGCTACGGCCAGGTCCACACCGGTGTCGACTTCCTGTTCACCCGCACTGCCTCCACAAGGTTCAAAGCCAGCTGGAGTGGCCGGATGGTCTCTGACCATCGGTGGCTGGCAGCACAGATCGGATTCGGATCATGAACACGAAGACCATCCTTCTAGCCGGCGGGTTGCTGCTCGCCGTGGTCCTGATCGGGGTCGTGATCATCCCCGAGCTGGTCAGCGACGACCCGGAACCTTCGCAGCGACCCAGCCCGACCAGCGCGCCCAGCTCAGCGGGCGAGGCCTCGACCGACCCGGTGGTGTTCGGGTCGGAGGTCTTCGCGGCCTGGTCGAAGCGGGACCAGTCCTATGAGGCCTGGTGGACCGAGCTGCAGCCGTACCTCGACGAGGCCGCCGTCGCGGCCTACCGAGCTACCGACCCGGCGGAGATCCCCGACGTCAAGGTCAACGGCGACCTGAGCGTCGACGAGGAGCCGCCGGATCTTCCGGGACTCTCGGCGATGGTCCGGGTTCCCACCACCGGTGGGGAGTTCGGGCTGTTCCTGGTCCGGGTGGAGGAGAGCAGCCCGTGGCGGCTGCTGCGCATCAACTTTCCCGAGGGAGGGAGCAAAGCGTGACGACCGTAGATGAGACGCCGGCCCGGATGGGGTGGGGAACCCTTCCGCCCCCGGGCGCCGCTTCAACCCGGCGCAGCGGCGGTTGGGAGCCCGAGTCCCGGCCGCAGCCTGCGCCGCGACGTACCCCGGAGATCCCGTGGCGGAAGAAGAACAGCACTACCCGCCCGCAGGAGCCGGCTCCGCGGCAGGCCACCGCGGTGGCCGTTCCCGGCCCCGGCCTGCAGCCCACGCCGCTGCGGCGCCGCGACGACGAGGCTGCGGCGATCGAGCCCAACGACGCGACGCGCGTCGCTCCACAACGCACCCTGTTCTGGGGTGCGCACGGAGGAGCGGGGTCGACGACCTGGGCGGCGATCCTCGGCGGGATCGAAGTGCCTGCCGACCAGCTAGCGCGGCTCGTCACGCGCCGCACCTGGTCGGTGGTCCTCGTCGCACGTGCCAGCGTCGTCGGCATCGAGGCCGCAAAGCGGATCCTCGCCGAGAACCAGGGCCAGATCTCGTACGTGCTGCTGGTCCCCACAGGGCCCGGTCGCCCACACAAGCTGATCCGGAACGAGCGCAAGGTCCTCGCCGGCGCGATCACCGTCGTCGACGCGCCCTGGGTTCCGGACCTCCTGCTGCGACTGCCGGAGGCAGTCCAGCCCCAACACGTCCCCGAACGGGACCTGGCGCGGCTGCGCGCCGACATTCCATCACCTGAAGGAGAAGCACAGTGAGCACCATCCTCAACGTCGCAGCCGCGACGCAGATCCCCACGAGCATCACCGCCCAGCCGAAGCCGCTGCCCACCGAGGTCCAGCAGGGCCTCGACACGATCCAGGCCTGGATCCAGGGCATCGGCGGCTCCGTCGCGGTGATCGGCCTGATGATCCTGTTCATCGGCCTGTTCTTCGCCAACCGCCACGGCCAGGGCCAGGACTTCATGGCCAAGGCCGGCTGGTGGCTCGCCGGCGCCATCGGCCTAGGCACCGCCGCCGTGATCGCGCCAGTCTTCCTCTAAGACCTCGACGTTCCCCTCGGACTAGGAGCAGCCCGTGAACGACCGACTCAAGCAGGCCTGGGACTCCCGCGTGGCCTTCTGGATCGCTGCGATCTTCATCGTGGCGATCGTCATCGCCGCCATCGTCATCGTCGTTGGCGGCAATGACGACACGGGCCCCGACACCAAACCCTCCCCAAGCGCGAGCCCGTCAGCATCAGGGGACCCCTCGACTCCGGCGACCCCGGGAGAAGGCGCGTTCGTCACACTCCCAGCTCCGGCGCAGAACACGGGCGGATACCCCACTCACTACGCTCAGACCGCCGAAGGGGCGGCCGCAACAGCACTCGCCTTCTTCGTCTCCTCCGGCAGCGTTCTCGACTACGAGCGCGGCCCGGAGATCGTCCGCGCCTATATGACTCGCCTGCCGCTCAGCGAGGCGGAGGCGGGCGACACGATGGTCTCCACCCTTCGGAAGGGACTGGGACTTGGGCTGAACGGCGCTGCGCCCCCAGGCGTCTCCGTCTCCTACGTCATCGACGGCGTCAAGTGGACGCAGGACGGCGAAGACTACGTCGTCAGCGCCGAGTTCACACGGACCTTCACCGCCGCGGACAGATCAAAAACAACGACGACCGGCGCCGTGAGCATCGGGACCGTCGTCTGGTCTGGCGGACGCTGGTGGATCGACGGTAGCGCTCAGACCGCTGGGGCACCGGAGTCCTACGTCGAGCCTGGAACCGCTGCGTACGCGTCGGCTGGCTGGAACGTGCTTCGGAGCAACGAGTGGACCGGAGGGCTGCTATGAAGACGCTCGCACGCCTCGTGGTCCTACTGATCACCGCCACGGTCTTGGGTCTGACCGTCGACGCTGCAACCTCGCAAGCCACGGCCGCGCCGAGCACGGTGCGCAACGCTGATCCCTCCTGCGTCTTCGTGCCTGCCATGTGCGCCTTGGACGGGGCGGGCGAGGCTGCCCAGGGCGCCGTCGATGACGCTGTGACCAGTGCTGTCGACTCGGGTGCTCGGAGCCTTGGCGAGGCGATGATGGGCGCCTGGGACGCGCTGATGAAGAAGTTCCTGACCGTCTGGCTGGATCAGGGGCTTCTGGTCGACCTCGAGGGCGACCAGGTCCACTGGTTGTCGAACGCGCTACGTACCTTGACGGTGCCGTTCGCGGTGATCGGGATCATGATCGCCTGCGTCTGGACGATGATGAATCACCGCGGCGACCGGATGCGTACAGCCCTGGAAGCGCTGTTCCGGGTCTTCTTGGTCTCGACGCTGGGAACCGCGTTCGTCGCGCTGATGGTCCCGGTGGGCGACAAGTTCGGGCAGTGGATCCTGTCGAACGCAGGCGTGACGGTCAACGGGTGGCAGTCAGCTGCCGCCGCGGGCATCGTGCAAACCCAGCCTGGTCTGGCGATCCTCGCCGGCATCTTCGGGGCCCTGTCCGTGTTCTTCCAATGGGTCATCATGCTCGCCCGGGTCGTGGTCCTGCCCCTACTGGTGGCGATCTGGCCGACGACGGCGGCCGCGGCGATGATCCGAGGCGGTGAGCAGTCGTTTGCATCGGTGACCCGATGGATCATCGCGTTCCTTCTGTACAAGCCCGCGGCCGCGATCGTGTACGCCTTCGCGTGGCGACTGAAGTCGGACGATGACATCTCGACGGTGATCAACGGCCTGCTGTTGTTGATCATGGCTGTCCTCGCGCTCCCGGTGCTCCTGCGGCTGATGACACCGGCCGCGAACGCGATGGGCTCAGCTGCAGGCGGCGGCATGTCCCTTGCCGCGACCGGCGCGATCGTCGCCACCGGGGTTGCTGCGGGCGCGGCAATCGTCACCGGCGGCACCTCGGCTGCCGCGACTCCAGCGGCAGCGGGTGCCGGCGGTGGAACTTCTGGTGGTGCAAGCCGGTTCACGGCAGGCGGTACGCAGTCGCCGACCGGTGGTGGCCCACAGCCGCCGGCTCCGGCTCCGGGCAGCCAGGGGCAGCCCGGCCAGGCCGGGATCGATGGTGCCTCGTCGCAGCAGAAGCAGACCGCTGAGGGGTCGATGGCCAGGGGCCTCGATGCCGGTGCCCGGCAGCTGCGGAGTTCGGTGGCTGAGGGATCACAACAGACCAAGGGTGACGACATGATCGGAGGTGACGGGCAGTGAGCGAGTCCGCACAGGTGCGAGCTGACCGGTACGGCAACTGGATGCGACCGTCCTCGGCGGGCCTGTTCGGCCTGTCGCTGGCGGCCCTCATCGTCGCCGGCGGCGGTGTCGTGTTTGCGATGCTGTTCATGGTCTCGGGCAAGTGGCAGGGGATGCTCGTCGTCCTCGGGCTGACCGCGGCCGTGGTGCTGATCGGGTTCGTCCGCTTCGGCGGCCGCACCCTGGCCGGCAAGCTGACCGACTGGGTTTCCCTAGCCCGACGTCGGGCCCGCGGCGAGACGTTGTACGTCACCGGGGCGCTCTCGACCCTGCCTCCGGAGGTGGCCGAGCGGCTCCCCGGGGTCCTCCTCGATGTCGAGACCGTCTCTGGCTCGGACGGGCTGGGGCGCCGGTACAGCCTGTTGCACCACAAGGCCGTCGGTCAGCTGGCCGCGGTGTTCGGGTGTGCCCCGAATGGTGCGGCGATGCAGGACCAGGCTGTGGTCAACGGCCAGGTCGCGAACTTCGGCCAGTGGGTCTCCTCGCTCAGCGTCGAGGACGGCCTCACCGGGGCGACGATCGTCGTCGACTCGGCCTCGGAGTCCTCGGCCGGCATGGTCCAGGCGATCAAGGACACCTATGTGGAGAGCGCACCCGAGTTCGCCTCGCAGGTCCTGGGGGCTGCCGCGGACACGCTGCCGGGGCGTACCTCGACGGTGAACGTGTACGCCACGATGGTCTACGACGTCGAGACCCTCGCCGGGTCGAAGAACGACCTCGACGCTGCGGTCGCGGAGGTGGCGGCACGGATGCCGTCGACCTCGACGTCGCTCGCCTCGGCGGGTGGGAACGCGGTGACGCCGCTGGTCGAGCATGAGCTCTCGCAGATCGCCGAGCTGGCCTATCAGCCCTCGCGGGACCAGGAGATGGCTCTCGACGCGCTCGAGGGCCTGACCGTGCCGCGCTCCTGGGAGCACGCGGGCCCGGAGTTCTTCGATGACTCCGCGGGCCGGATCGTGCGCCACGACGGTGTCGCGTCGGCGACGGTGATGATGACGGTGCCGCCGCAGTCGTTCATCCACGCTCGTTCCTTCGATGCGCTGTTCGGGCCGAACCCGAAGTTCCTGCGCAAGCGGGTGGCGATCTTCTACCGGCCGGTCGACCCCGGCCGGGGTGCGCGGACGGTGGACCAGCAGGTCAAGAACGCGCAGTGGCGCATGGACACACGGCGCTCGCGCCCCACGGCCTATGACCGTGCCGCGCGTGCTGTCGCAGAGAAGACCGAGGAGGAGCTCGCCGCCGGTGCCCGGCTGTCGATGTTCTCGATGATGGTCACGGTCACCTTCGCCGATGAGGAGAAGGCGCAGCGCGAGGCGCTGCACCAGCTGAAGATGCTGATGACGCCGTTGATGATGGAGCACCGCTTCGTCGAGCACGCCGGCTCGGCAGCGTTCCACATCACGCTGCCGTTCGGGGTGCTGCCGTGGCGCTACTCGGCCAAGCCAGTCTGGCTCGAGGGGGCGATGGACTGATGAGCCCGACCTCGAAGGCCTCCCAGAAGCTCGCCCAGCGGGCGGGCCGGAAGGCGCTCGCGCGTACGCACCAGGTCACGCCGCGCGGCATGACCGGTCTCGGTGGTGGCCGCTGGGGGAGCATCCCGCAGCCTCCGGGCTGGTACGGCTCCTCGGCGCAACTGTGCGGGATCTACCCGTTCTCGGCCGGAACCTTCCGGCCGGGGATGGGCACGCCGCTGGGCCGGGACATGGAGGTCGGCACGGCGGTCGCCGGCGACATGAAAACCTGGTACGACCAGGGCCTGATCTCCTCGAGCTCGATGATGCTGTTCGGTCTCAACGGCAACGGCAAGAGCTCGGTGGCGCAGCGGTTCATGTACGGGATGGCCGCGCGCGGGATCGCCCCGGCGGTCTTCGACCCGATCAAGAACGAGCACTCCGAGGCCGTCGCGGCGCTCGGGGGTCATGTGGTCTCGATCGGGCCGCGCTCCAAGCACCGGATCAACCCGCTCGACCTCGGCGCCCTCGGCGAGGCCGCCGACAGGATCGGCGGCACGCTGGGTGATGACATGCGCGAGGCCGCCGTCCGGCAGGCCGTCGACCTGGTCGCGCTGATCGTCCAGGTCAACCGCGGCCGGCCCCTGGAGGACATCGAGGACACGGCGCTGGGGCAGATGGTCCGCTCTGTGATCGCCCGGGTCGAGGACCCGTGGATCAAGGACCTGCTGGCCGGGTTCGACACGCCTCCTCCCGAGGTTGTCGCCGCGACCGGTCGCTTGGACGCGGCCGAGTTCCAGCGCGACTTCCGCAGCCTGCGCGATGCGGTGATCGCGGTGGCCCACGGCGACCTCGGTTACCTGCTGGGGGCGAAGGAGTCGGTGCGGCTCTCGGTTGGCAACCCTGGCGGGTTCTGCTTCGACACCTCCAGCATTCCCGAGTCCAACACGCGGCTGCTCTCGGCCGCGATGCTGGCTACCTGGTCGATCGGGTTCTCCACGATCGACGCGCACTGGGAGCTGTCCCAGTACGACCCCTCGATCCGGTGGGGCGGCTACCTGACGGTCCAGGACGAGTTCTGGTTCCCGATGCGCGCCGTGGAGGGCATCGTCGACCGTGCCGACCGGGTCGGTCGTACGAACCGGTCCCTGGGGGTCTCGGAGTTGAAGATCACCCACTCCCCGAAGGACTTCTTGTCCTTGACCAACGCCAAGGACCGCGAGGCCGCACGTGGGTTCGCGGAGCGCTCCGGCGTGCTGGGCCTGATGGCGCTCTCGCGCGATGACCTGATGGCGCTCTCCCAGAACGTGGTCCGGCTCAACAACCGGGAGATGGACCTGGTCAACTCCTTCAACTCCCCGCCAGGGTGGAAGGCGCAGCTCGATCCAGACGGCCGGCCCCTGCCGCCGCCAGGTGCGGGCAAGATGCTGTTGAAGATCCCCGGCCAAGTCGGGATCCCGATCCAGGTCAGCCTGACCGACCTGGAACGGAACAAGCACGTCACCGACGAGCGGTCCCGGCGTACGCCCACCCGCCCAGCTGCCTCTGCGCCGGAGGTGCGGTCATGAGCTCCCGGGGGAGCAACCGGCAGGCGCAGCCCGGCGCCGGGCTGACCGGCGGCGTCGCCGCCGGCGTCTTCATGGTCCTGGTGCTGGTCGTGCTGTTGGGCTTCTATGCCTCCATCCAGCTCGGTGCGCGGCTCAGCGGACAGGACTCGTTGCCGACGGGGATCTCCGCGACACTTGAAGGCGTACGGGCCGGCACGATCAGGTGGACCACCGCCTCGACGGTGGTCGCGACCGGCCTCGGCACGCTGGTCGTGACGATCGCTGGCCTGGCCGGTGGGCTCGTACTGCGTCGCCGCCGGCGCGCCTCGCGCGCGGACTGGTCGGCGAAGGTGATGGGCCGCGGCAAGGAAGTTGCCGGGATCACCGAGAAGAAGGTCGCCGAGCACGCCAAGACACTGGTGGCCGACTCGGTCACCACCCCGGGCCTCACGCTCGGCGTCACGGTCGCCTCACCGCATCAGCGGCTGTTCTCCTCCTGGGAGGACATGCTGCTACTGATCGCCGGCCCCCGGACCGGTAAGTCGACCTCGTATGCGATCCCGGCCATCCTGGACGCTCCCGGCGCGGCGCTGGTGACGTCGAACAAGCGGGACCTGGTCGACGCCACCCGCGACGTACGCACCAAGGCCGGCTCGGAGGTGTGGGTCTTCGACCCGCAGCAGGTCGTCGGCGACGAGCCGACCTGGTGGTGGAACCCGCTCTCGTACGTCACCGACGAAGTCAAGGCGGCCACCATGGCCGACCACTTCGCCACCAACTCCCGCCCCGGGGACGCGAAGACCGATGCGTTCTTCGAGCCCGAGGGCAAGGACCTGCTCGCCAACTTCCTCCTCGCCGCGGCGCTCGATGGCCGTCCTGTCACCGACGTCTACAAGTGGGCGACCGGCCCCAACGAGGCCGGCGACGCGGTCAGGATCTTGAAGGGGCACGACTACGAGCTCCAGGGCGACAACGTCGCCGCGGTGCTCGCCTCACCGGACAAGCAGCGCGGTGGTGTCTTCGGGACCACCAAGCAGATGGCCTCGTGCCTGACCACCCGCACGATGCAGCCGTGGGTCGTCGAGGGTGGCGGCCGGCGACGTCGTCACTTCGACCCGCATGCGTTCGTCCGCGACGGCGGGACCCTCTACTCCCTCTCGCGGGAAGGACGCGGCAACGCCGGCGCCCTAGTGACGGCACTGACCAACGCGGTCGCCGACGCCGCGGAGGAGCAGGCCACCATCACCCCCGGTGATGGCGTACGCCAGGCGGGCCGGCTCCCGGTCCCGCTCGTCGGGGTCCTCGACGAGGCCGCCAACGTGTGCCGGTGGCGCGACCTGCCCTCGCTCTACTCGCACTACGGCTCACGCGGCATCGTGCTGATGACGATCCTTCAGTCTTACGCCCAGGGTGTGGGCGTGTGGGGACGGGAGGGCATGGACTCTCTGTGGACCGCGGCCAACGTCGCGATCTACGGCGGCGGTGTCCGCGATGAGGACTTCCTCCGCAAGCTCTCCGGGCTGATCGGCACCTACGACAAGACCGCCAACTCGGTCTCGACCCGGTCTCAGACTGGGTCACTGTTCGGGGCGGGTGCTCAGGTCAGCACCCACCTGCAGACCGAGCACATCATGGACGCGGCCGATCTCGCGAGCCTGCCCAAGGGCCGGTCGGTCGTGCTCTCGTCCGGTAACCGGGCCACGCTCGTGGAGACGCTGCCCTGGATGGCGGGCGATCGCGCGGCCGAGGTCCGCGCGTCGATCGCCGCGCACGACCCGGCCGCCTCGCAGACTCTGTCGGGGATCTCCGAGCAGCTGCAGGTGATCCACAACGCCAGCACCATCCAGCCCATCGAGGAGCTCCGCCGATGAACGACGACGCCAGCGGCACCGACGTCGACGACCTCGAGCAGGTCGACGGGTTCGACGAGCTGGGGGAGTGGGACGTGCCCGGGACTGAGCCCGACGACGGCACGGAGACTGATCCGTCGGTGTCGACGATCGAGCTCACCCCGGAACTGCTCGACGCGCAGGCGGCCGCGGTCGCGGCCGAGGAGGCCGCGGTCGACCAGGCCGATGCACTGCGCGCCGCGGAGGACCTGGTGGCAGATGCTCGAGGTGTCGAGGCCGTCGCACGGGCGAGGCTTCTCGAAGTCCAGGCAGACCAGACCGGCGCTCGCTCCCAGGTCCTGGCCGCCGAGGAGGCCGTCGCGAAGGCGACCCGTGACCGCAGTCGCGCCGAACTGCGCGTCGAGCGTCTCCAGGAGCGCGCCACGGCCGCAGAGCGGGCCGTCGAGGAGGCGTACGCCCAGGTGCAGAACGTCGTCGACCAGGCCGACGCCGGCGCCAGCGACTCACGTGATGATGACGAGCCGGCTCTGATCTACCCGACGCTGCCAGACTTCGTCGAGGAGTTCCTCGTCCCGACCTACCGTCGTTGGATCGGTGGCGTCGGCGGCCGCAACCCAAACGGCGAGGACTCGTTCTGGTGGGACGCGAAGTGGTGGCTCCACCCCGAGGCCGTCCAGCGGCTCGAAGCGCTCTGGCGAGCCTTCGAGCACCTGCGTCGCGACCCGGCGCTCGGGATGAGCGTGTGGTGGCGCGATCACGCCGATCACCACATGCCGATCTTGCTCTCCAAGTTCGGGCCCTTCGGCGACAGCAAGGACAACAACGAGCGCGGCGAGCCGCTGCCCCACACGACACCACCCAAAGGGATGTACGAGTCGACTCCGGACGAAAGGGACGAGTGACCTATGGTCATCATGGCCATGAGCGCCTGGGCATCGGACATCGTGTCGTGACCACGATTCAGCCCAGGAGCCAGCCCAGCACGAGTGAGCCGCGACCCCTGATCTGGGTGTTCGAAGTGGTTCCGGAGACGCCGAACGGCGAGCGTCACCAATGCGATCCACGCCTCAATGAAGCGATCGCCAGGCAGATGAGGACGATGCCGGGGTTCGTCGCCTCGGCGTGGAACCGCGAGCGCGTGGAGACGGTCTTCGAGCAGGTTGGTGTTCTCAACGACCGTGGACCAGCCATGAAGCTGGTTACTGATCGGGTGCAGTTGGCCGACCCCCGCTCTGATGGCCGCCGCCTGGATCGCTCATACGAACTTGGTCACTGGCCTGACCCGTGCGACTGGGATTGGCTGCTCGCTCCTATCGAGGTCGCGGCACGGTCGGCCCTAGAGGGTCGGCACCAATGCGGTACGCACAGCTGGTGCGACTGCGGTCGCATCGGCAACAAGTTCGACCCGAAGAAGAACGAAACCCTTCCGCTGGGGTCGTTCGTCGCCAGCGCCAGCTGACCACCCTTCGTGGCGCGCCTGCCGCCGCTAGCTGCCCCCTATTGGGGCGTCACGACGACGTCGGACTCGGTCGCAGCGTTGAACGCGGCGACGAGGTCACGGGACAGGTCGTACTCAGCCATCGTGATGACGGCGGCCGGCCTCATCACGATCACCCCGTCTGGCTCACGATGGGCCAGATAGCGCCGATGCATCGGATCCAGCGGGCTCAGGTCGACACAGCCTTCCTCGTCGACTGTCACAGCCAGACCGAGCTCCCGATCCTCCGCACTCGTCATGGGTGCGATCCTACGTTCCCCCGGAACTCGGGGTGTCGGTAAGGAACGTGTCACCAGCGGCAAACCAAGTGGTGCGCATGCGTGGACGAATGAGCGGTTACCGACCGTCTACTGGCGGAGCCGCTCTGGGTGCCTTCTCCTTCTCCCTGCTGTGAGGCGGGAGAGTGACACCACGAAATGCGCCGTCGGTGCCGCGAGCCCCGGTACGGACCGGGGCTCGCGGTTCTATGCCGTCCGGAAACGGCCGAATCCGAACACCCAAGGCACGCCCGTCTGCGCGCGCAGGCGAATAGGATCAGGCGATGCCCGATAGCGTCGAAACTTGGCGGCTCTATGCCGCCGAGCACTCGGTTCCCCTGGGGAAGACGATCAACGATCTGGACGACCTGCAGGCGTTCTACGACGACGTCATGTCGTCGGACTGGTGGAGAACCAACATCCCGTACAACCCCACGCTCAAGGTGGAAGTCGCCGGCCACCACTTCACCAATGGCGAGGGGATCGAGCAGCACGTCTCCTACCAGGAGTACGAGCCGCAAAGGTACGGCCGCGCGACCCCGTCGAAGATCAGCATCCTCCCGGAGCACCTGTGCGACATGATCGCGTTGCACGAGCTCGCCCACGCCGTGCAGCCACGGTTTGAATATGTGCGGCCGCGACAGCCCGACAGGATCCCAGAGCATCGGGCGTTGAGTGCGCACGGGCCAGGGTTCGCGGGGGTCTTCGCCGAACTGGTCCGCGAGTTCGGCGACGGCGCCATCCATGACGATCTGCGCGACGCGTACGCCCACTTCGGCGTGCCGTGCCTGTCGTTGTCGGAGTACGTGGCTGCGGCTGAGTCGAGCATCGCCGCGGAGGCCGACTACATCTCGATGCACGAGGAAACGGAGGCCTACCTCAAGGAGCTTGCCGCCGAGCGAGAACGAACCGGGCAGGTGCTGCCGACACCCCAGGGCCGAATCCCGACGATGACGTGGGGCGACTGGCTTCGGTTCGTTCGAGGTAAGCACTACGGCCGCTTCGGTCCCGGCCGGATGACGCAGGCGCAGTGGGCCGACATGGTCTCCCCCGTTGAGCGGTGCACGCGGAAGCAGATTTCGCTTCTCGAGCGGGCGGAGAAGATGCCGCACGAGGTGCGGCTCCGGCGGATCGCGATGTGCATGATGGTGGCACTCGGCATGGACCCGATCTGGATGCGGCACACGCTTGGGCTGGTCCGTTGGGATTGTGGGATCGACCTCGATGAGCTGCGGGTGTTGAACCCGGAGTGGGTTGACCTGGTGGAGGAGTTGAACCGGCTCGGTGAGGAGCGGCCGCCGCGGTGGACTGCCGATTCGTACGACTAATCTCGGAAGGGTCGCTTGGAAGTACCTAGGTTTAGACATGCGAGGTTGCCGATAGTTACCTCTACCGGCGTACTCGGAGATCCGCATCCAGCGCAGGATCAACTGGCGCGCGGGGAGTACATGATCACGGCGACCCCGACCAGGCAGATGAGGGCGCCGGCGACGTCGTAGCGGTCGGGTTTGAAGCCGTCGAGAGCCATTCCCCAGGCGAGGGAGCCAGCGACGAATACCCCGCCGTAGGCGGCAAGGATGCGTCCGAAGTGCGCGTCGGGCTGGAGGGTGGCGACGAAGCCGTAGATGCCGAGTGCGATGACGCCGGCGCCGATCCAGACCAAGCCTTTGTGCTCACGGACCCCCTGCCAGACCAGCCAGGCGCCGCCGATCTCAGCGATGGCGGCGACGACGAACAGGGAGATCGACTTGAGCGTGTCCACGCGGTGATCCTGTCAGCGACCGGTGCCTACGTCGTGAGGTGCATCCGTCGGACGAGCGGTGATGGCCAGGTCGACCGGCTCGTCGACCGGTCTGTCGTCGGCACACGTGGCTGTGCGTGCCAGCTGTCGGCGGCGGCCCCATACGGCGAGTAGCGAGGCGGCCAGCACGACCGCTCCGAAGGCGAGGCCGGCGAACGCGGCCGTGGCGATGGTGGCGGCCAGGCCGGCCCCGGCGAGGCCGAGCAGGGCGAGTAGTGGTGGTGCGCAGCAGACCGCGCAGGCGGCGACCCCTGCCCCGAGTAGGTGCCGGTCCTTGATCTTCGTGCTCACGCGTCGGCCTTCCTGGTGGTGATCTCGACGAAGGGCAGCGGGCAGCAGTCGCTGCTCGCGCACTGGTGCAGGTCGTCGCAGCCGGCGTCGAGCGCGGCGCGGAGGTTGTCGCGGATGGCGACGAGGTCGGCCATGCGGGCTTCGACCTCGAGGAGCTTCTCTTGAGCACGCGCCTGGAGCCCGGAGTCGCGGCCGCGGCGCCGACCCACCTCGATCAGGTCGGCCACCTCGTCGAGGGTGAACCCGAGCCGTTGGGCGGCCTTGATGATCCGCAGCGTGTGCACGGCCCGCTCGTCGTAGAGCCGGTGGCCACCGGGGCTACGGTCGGGCTGCTCGATCAGCCCGCGTCGCTCGTAGTAGCGCAGGGTTTCTCGGTTGACCCCGGCCGCCTGGGCGACATCGTTGATCCGCAGGCTCACGCCGACAGCTCCTGCGCTCGCTCGGCCAGTGCGTCGAGGATCTCCTGGCGGGCCGGCGGGACCGAGATGTCCAAGGTGAGGTCCTGATCGTTGCCGTCGACGGTGAAGGCGAAGAACGAGCAGCACGACGTCTCCCGTGCCGTCAGGTCGCGGACCCGCTCGACGAGGCCGTCACCGCCCGTCAGGCGCATCCGCACGTCGTTGCCGCGCCGCTCGACGCTGCGGACGGCGGAGGCGAACAGCGCGTCGAACTCTGCCAGCCGCAATGGCCGCTCAGCAGTGGGCATCGTGCAGGCATCTGTGTTCAGCAAGCTCTCCATGCTGATCACGGTAAACCCGGACCTAGGTACAAGTTGCAAGCCCGAGGTCGTCGACCGTCGAGCAGACGGCAGTTGCCGATAGATACACCTCTCACGCCGGGTCCGGCGTCTGATGGCGCCAGACCTTGATCGATGAGGCGAGGAGTAGCAGGACGAGGACCGGGATGAGGACGGCCTCGGGGACGACATTGAGTAGTAGGCCGCCCAGGATGGTGCCGGTGATGGAACCGGCGCTCATGGCGATGACGAAGCTCTTGTTGGTGTGCAGGACGCGGAAGCTCTGGTCGCGGCTGTAGCGGGCGAAGGCGACGAGCATGGTGGGAAGTGAGACCGCCAGAGACAGGCTGCCTGCGGTCTTGATGTCGAGGGCGAAGAGCAACACGATCGTGGGGATGAGCAGTTCGCCGCCGGCGACGCCCATCAGGGCGGCGACCACGCCGATTCCCGCGCCGGCTACCACCCCGAGAACGGTTCGGGTGACTGGGTCGAGGTCAAGTGCTTGGAGGTTGCCGAAGTGGTTCCATGCCAGCGCCGCAGCGATAAGGACCAGCAGAGCGGCCAAGATCTTGTAGAGGGTGGCCGACCGTAGTTTGGTCGCCCAGGTGGCGCCTGCCCAGGCGCCGATGAGGCTGCCTGCGAGCAGGTTGAGCACAACGTCCCAGTGGCCGGTGATGGCGCTGGGCGGGACCGCGAGGAGCCGAGCGGGCAGCGCGGTAAGGACCACGAGGAGGCTCATTGCCTTGTTCAGGATGATGGCCTGCAAGGCGATGAATCCAAAGACGCCGATGAGCAGGGGCAGCCGGAACTCGGCACCGCCCAGGCCGATCATCCCGCCCAAGACGCCGATCATCGCGCCAGCGGTGAAAGCCAGGGGCCGCGATCCCTGCATCTTGGGCGGTCGGCTGTTGCTGCTGGTCTCAGCCGGGTGGGCGGTCGTCATGGATGGTCATGGTATTGCGCAGGATGGCTGCGCGATGCGGCCGCAAGCGCTGTCGAACCTGACCGACATTCACGCCCAGAACGCCCCGAAATCCCTCGGACACCTGCAGGTATCCGTGGTGTGGTGCCTGAGCGCGACGTTGCCGATAGTTACCTCTACCGGCGAACCCCAGATAACTCTGAGGAACGCGTTAGACGGCCTCGTGCTCACGCGGGATACGCACTGCTTCTCGCCATCCTGGGTCAGGATGGTCCGGGTCTTGCTTGTGAGCTGCGCCGAGCAGGTAGTCGTCGCTGATGCGAGTGAACGCGTCTGTGACCGCCAGGCCGTGACGGGGCAATTCGGCCAGGAACTCGTCTGCGGTGAATCGGTCGTGCTCGGGGTGGTCGAACAGTACGCGGTAGGTGGGGCGGGCCAGGGCGTGTGCGGTGACCTCGTCGAAGACGAACACGCCGCCTGGCTTCAAGACGCGAGCGATCTCGGCAACGGCGGAGCGCCAGTCGGGGATGTGGTGGACGATCGCGAAGTCGAACGCGGCGTCGTAGGTGTTGTCCTCGGCCCCGAAGGCCGACTTCAGGTCGGTGGCGTCCCCCACCTCAAGGCGCACCCGGCCCGACCGGTCCGCTAGGCGACGTCGGGCCTTGGCGACCATGTCCGGGTCCAGGTCGAGGGCGTCGACGTCGGCAGCACCGAAACGGTCGAGGATCAGCCGCGTGCCGTATCCGGAACCGCAGCCGATCTCCACCGCCCTTGCACCGGGCGACAGTGGCCCGCCGGCCAGCTTCAGCAAGGCTGGGACCTCATAGAAGCGTTGCAGCGCCCGGCGGGCGGGGCTGTTGATCGCAGCCTTTTCGATCCAGTTCATCATCATGACGAGACCCCCTCTAGATTGCATCGGTCTAGACCGTTATCATCGTTTCATGACGATTAGTAGCACGGAGGCCACGCCGTTGGCCACCACCTCATGTGGGGCACCGTCCGCGGCCGTGGCCCTGTTCCGCTCGCTGGGTGACCCGGCCCGGCTGGCGATCCTGCGCCGGCTCGCCGAGGGCGAGGCCCGCGTCACCGACCTGGTCAACTGCGTCGGCTTGGCGCAGTCCACGGTCTCGGCGCATCTGGCCTGTCTGCGTGACTGCGGCCTCATCACCTCCCGGCCGCAGGGACGCGCCACGCTGCACTCACTGGCCCGCCCGGAGCTGCTGGACCTGCTGGCCTCCGCCGAGCAGCTGCTCGCGGCGACTGGCGAGGCCGTCGATCTGTGCCCCACCTATGGAACTCACTCCGAGACCGAGGAGCCCACCCGATGAGCAGCACCCCGAGCTCGGCCAGCACCCCGGATGTGACCGGCCCGGCCGCACACCGCGCGGTCCGATACGCGAAGTTCACCATCGGCTACAACGTCATCGAGGGCATCATCGCGATCTCGGCCGGCACGGTCGCTGGAGCGGTCTCCCTCATCGGCTTCGGCATCGACTCCTCCATCGAGGTCGCCGCCGCCACCGTCGTCCTGGTACGACTGCTCGCCGAGATCAAGGGCGGCGAACCGGATGAGGCCAAGGAACGCCGAGCCCTGAAGTTCATCGCGATCACCTTCTTCGCGCTCGCTGCCTTCGTCACCGTCGAGGGCATCCGCGACCTGGTCAGCGGCGAGAAGCCCGACACCTCACTGGTCGGCATCGCCCTGACCGGCATCTCGATCGTGATCATGCCGTGGCTGGCCCGGGCCAAGCGCAAAGCGGGCCTGGAGATGAACTCGCGCCTAGTGGTTGCCGATGCCGCAGAGACCCGGCTGTGCGCGTGGCTGTCGGTCTCGACCTTCGTCGGCTTGGTCGCGTTCGCGCTGCTCGGCTGGACCTGGATCGACCCGGTCGCCGGATTCATCATCGCCGGATTCGCGATCATGGAAGGCAAGGAAGCCTGGGAAGGCGAACTCGTCTGCGACGACGAGTGCGACGATGAGGACCAAGCATCTGCCACCGCGACCGGGAGCTCTTCCCGCTCGGACGACCGCAAGTGACCGCCCCCACCACGGCCACGGCCACGGCAGGCGCCCTCAGGCGCCGCACGGGGATGCTGGCTCTCGCTTTCCTCATCGCTGGGGTCGACCTGGGTATCAAGGCATGGGCCGAACGCACCCTGCCGGGCGCCCCAATCGAGGGCGGCCCACTCGACCTCCAGCTCACCTTCAACCCTGGAGTCGCCTTCTCCTTCGCCGCCGACGCGCCGCCGTGGACGGTCATCGTCGTCACAGCCCTGATCACCACCGCTGTGGCTACCGTCCTGTGGCGCGCCGCGCCGACCGGCCGCCGGGCATGGAGTATTGCGCTCGCCGTGATCCTCGGCGGAGCCCTCGCCAACCTCATCGACCGAGCCCCGGACGGACATGTCACCGACTACCTACACACCGGCTGGTGGCCCACCTTCAACCTCGCCGACGTCTTCATCGTCTGTGGCGGGCTGCTGCTCGTCGCGCTCTCCTTGCGGGATGACGAGCCTGAGCCCTCCCTCACCTAGCCGTTGCCGATAGTTACCTCTATCGGCGGAACCACCCCGCCGGGACCGCCGATAGAGCGCCCCGAGACTGTCGGTGCCCAGCGGTAGCGTCCCCAGCGGCCCACCGCCGATAGTGCGATCCGCCGGCGGACCGCAGAGTGAGGAGCCGGCCATGCCCGACCCGACCGACGAGACCAGCGCGGAGACGAGCGGCCTGGTCGACGACCTCGCCACTGTGCTCGAGGACACCGGCGTACGCGTCGAGGAGCTGATCGAGGAGCTGCTCGAGGCCGTCGACCTGGCCGAGACCATCGCGGCCGCGCTGCAGGGCGGCGAGCGCGACGAGATGGCCTGGAACTCCCGAAGGTGTCCCCAGGGGCAAAGTAGGCCGGAAAAGGGCCTGGAACTCCCGAAGCTGGCCCCAACCGACAAGTAGAGGCTGGAACTCCTGAACGTGTCGCCAACTGACTAGTAGCGGCCCCACGCTCCTGGGAATAGGCGCTCGAGGTGCGCCTCCCGGCGCTCACGCCGTTCAGTTCGACGTCCCCGGGTCTCGACGTCTTTGGCCCTATGCGTCCTGGGTGGGTCGCGGGCGAGCGGTGACGATGTTGTGCGACGTGTCGACGGGCGGTATTAAAGCGCGCTATAAATTTCTCCATGGAGTACTCGGCGGTCGCAACGCTTACGCACCAGGAGCCTGAGCATGTGTGCGTTCAGGTGGTATCGAACGAGCCTGGAGGGCCTGACGGGGAACTGACTCCCGTGGCAACGATCACCGCGCCGCTACGGCCTGGCGGACCGGACCCAGATCCGTTCGTCTCAGAGGAGCACCGGGCGGGCTATCTGCTTCGAGAGATCGGGTGGCAACCGATGGACGCGGTGGCCTTCGGTGCGCCGTTCCGGGTCACTCGTCACCCGTCGTTCAGGGCTAACGTCGTCACGTACGAGGGGGAGTCCGTCGAGCTCGTGCAGGTAAGGAACAGCGACGGCGAGGTTCTGGCCGAACTCCCGGTCATGAGCACGCCCGAGGCAGCTCTCCGTGCCGCGGGCTGGGGCGTGCTAGGGGCCGCGGGGGTCGGCTGGCCAGATGACGTCCTCGCGGTCGCGCCGAGCGATTGGCTTGATGTCGTCCGGCACGCCCGAACTGAGCGAGAGGGCGCCCAACGCGAAGCCGACCGGCGCGAGCAGTTCTGGGCCAGCTGTCTGCGGGAGGCCGTCCTGGCTGGTCACACCGCCGTCGAGCTTGCAGAGATTGCTGGCGTCACGGCGCAGCGTATCTACCAGATCCGGGACCGGCGCCGGTAGTGCGTTGGGTCGTAGCAAGTGGGACCGCGAAAACTTGGGCCGTTCGACAGGATCTGGATCGGTCGACTCGAATTGGCGTTGACGCCACGGAAAACCCCCCCGGAGTATCACTCACCGTCCGCATCACTAGACGGCCCGGGACTCCTAGCGCTGGCCCTAGGGTGCAAAGTAGGGGGCTGTGGGCCGCGTCCTGGCGTGTCGTTTGCCGCTGATGACACGTTTCTTACCAACACCCCAACTCGGGGTGTGTCGGCACTTTGCCGCTCGACGCCCAGCTGGGCGTAGCCGGCCTGGGAGCCGAGCGCATTCAGATCTCTGTCTCGCGGGCCGTGCGGGTCACCTGCGCTGGCGCCGGTTTCGCGCGCTTGTCTTCGCCGGCTTCAGCGATGCCGGGCCTGGGTGTCTGGGCGATCTGTGCGGCTGGTGAGGCTTGTGCTGCTCGGCCGAGGCGGGCCGCCTCCTGGGCGCGGGCGAGGTCGTCGCCCGCCCCGACGGTGGCGACGTGTGTTCCTGCAGCTGCGGCGGCCGCCGAGCTCTCGCCGGCTCGGTCGGTCGACCGGTGGAGGCCGTCGACGACGATCTCCGGTGCCGGCACGGTGAGGTTGAGCCGCTTCTGGTCAGTGGTGATTCCAGTCGACTCGATGAGCATCTCGGGGCCGGGCTGTTCTGGGCGTGCGGCCTTGATCTCGCTCCGCGCTCGCACGTCGAGCGGTCGGGCCGGACCGGTGAGGTTCTGCGAGTCGCTTAGCGCTGTCCTGGTGTGCTCGGCGATTCCCGCGGCGGCCTCGAACGCGCCGGCCAGGGTTCGAGTCGCCGCGGCGACGTCGACCCGGCTGGCGATCGTCTCGGCCGGGGCGACCTGGTCGCGCATGTGGGTGATCTCGCGGCACGCGGCGCGCAGTTCGCCTGCGGCTTGGACCAGTCCCGGTTGGGCGGGTCGTTCGCCGGGGGAGAGGTCGCGCCAGCGGTATCCGAGGTCCATCCAGGCCTCGCCGCTGGTGGTGATCGCAGTGTTCATCCGCTGCGCCGACGTCGTCTCCAAGGCACCAGTCTCGACGCCGGCGTTGGTGATCGTCAGCGTGGCGCCGGCGAGCATGCCGTGGGTGCGGGCGATCAGGCCGATCTCGGCCGGGATCGGGTCGGCGGCCAGGGTACGTCGGGTTTGGGTGCCGAAGGCCTCCACCGCAGCCGTCAGGCGCGGCAGCCCCACCGGGGCCGGCTCATGCTGGTGCGAGACAGCGGTCGCCAGGGGCCGCTGGGCGATCGCGCTGGCGAGGATGGCCTCGGCCGACTCGACGCGGCGCAGCCAACTCACGGCGGGGGAGACGTCGCGCCGACGAGCTGTGCCGGGCTCGGGCACGTAGGTGTCGCGCTCGATCCGCAGATGCACCGCCACGGCGTGCGTGGCGATGTAGGAGATGTGGAGCGCTCGAGCGCGAGTGGCGGCCAGGTCGCTGGTGACGGCGGCGTTGTTGATGTCGAACTGCGGCGCGAACCTGGTGACCAGGTCGTGCGCCCTGCGCAGGTTGCCCGACATCTCCTCGAGGCGCTGGTCGCCCGGGCCGGGGCCGGGCCACTCCGAGGCGGCCACGTCGCTGGCGACCGACCCGCTGAGGCTGCGTAGCCGGGTCGCGGTGATCTCCTCGCGCATCTCTCGGTAGGCCGTGTTGCGGTTCACGCCTGCCGCGGTCGCGCGCTCGCTCATCATCGATGCGCCGGCACGGGTCGGCTCGACGTTGGCCTCGCGCAGCCTCTGTTGCACGGCAGAGGTGGCCGGGATCGTCTCGACGAGCTCCGCGACGTTCTCCATCAGCTGCGGCCACGCACGCAGCACGCGGCCGGCCGCGTGATCGTCGACGTCGAACAGCAGCTGACGGGCGATCGAGTCGGCGTCGGTGACGAGTTCACCGACGCTGCGGAAGTCACGCGCGAGACCGAGCTTCCCGGTGGCGTTCTCGCCTTTGGTCAGCTCGGTCTCGATGATGCGGGGGCTTCTACCTGGTGGCACGTCCGGCATCGCCGGCCTCCACAAGCAGGTCTGCGATGGCGACGACCAGACCGCTCACCCCGGGCAATTCGCCGGGCACTCGGTCGAGGGCGCGGCCGGCTTCGCTCAGGAGGCGTACGCCGGCCTCGAGGTCGGTCTCGCCGTTCTCGCGGTTTCCGTTGGCCAGGGGTGCTCGGGAGCCCTCGCCGAGGATCCGAAGTGCGTCGTGGGTGGCGAGCTCTGCGCCCAGCGCAAGGCTGTGCAGCCCCGACTCGAAGCCGGCGGCGTCGGCGGCCGCCAGGAGACGGGTCGTGCTCTCACGCAGCAGGCCTGCGGTGTGCGCGATCGCCGTCCGGTACGCCGCTTCGATCCCATTCGCGCTGGTCGCATCGGTGGTGGTCTCGCCGTGCATCTGGCTCATCGGGTGATCGTCCTCTTCTTCTGGCGGTTCTGCCCCTGGCCCGGCGACTGCCCGCGGCCCTTGCGGGCCTGCGCTCGGGGCGGCTTGTTGTCGCGGACGATGTCCTCGGCCGGGCGGGCCTGGGCGTAGTCGGCGAGCATGCGCGCTTCCACCGCATTCTCGGGGTGACCGTTGCTGCGCAGCTGCTCCTCGGTCTGAGCCCGTCGCTCGTGGCTGTCCCACTCGGCTGCCGGGCGGCCCTTGCCTGCGTCGACGTCGGCCTCAGCTGCAGTGGCGCCGGCTCGCGCGTTGTCGCCGTCGGACAGGTGTCCCTGCTCCTGGGTGTTCTCGCTGCCGGCCTCGGCCACGCTGACTGCGTTGTCCTCGCGGCGGGCGTGCTCGGCGGCCGACTGGTCGGCCGCCTCGGCGGCCACGAGGTCGCGCACTGCGCGGGCCTGGTCGAAGTTGGTGCCCTTCGCGAGCTGCTGCTCGGCGTGCGTCAGCGCCGGTCCTCTTTCGTCGGCGTTGAGGCTGGCCAGGTCGAGGCCGTGGCGCTGCTGGATGGTGGTCTCGATGCTGTGTGCGGCGTGCTCGGCGCTCGGGTCGGCCTCGCGCCAGGCGCGGGCCAGGGTGTAGGACTCGGCGACCTGATCGGGTGTCGCGGTCTGCCACCACGCCGGGTCGTCCACGCGCCCGTAGGTGGCGCGCGCGGCTTGCCGTTCGGCGTCGAGCCGGGAGCCGAGTGCGCGAGCACGTTCGGTGCTCTCCGAGGCGGCGCGCTCCTGCAGCTGGTGGCGTACGCGGGCGAGGACCTCGCCGACGCGTGCGGCGGTGGTCATCGCGACTCGTAGGCTCTGCTCGATGGTCTCGTCGAGACCGTCGCTGTTCTGGCTCATCGGTGTGTACCCCCTAGATAGATGATGCGCTCTCGGTCGTCGTTGCCGCGACCACTTACCGGTCTAGGCCGCGGTCGCGGCGCTGGCCTGGCGTCTGCCCAGGCGGTGTCTTGCCCGGTGCCTGGCCCGGTGTTTGGTTGGGTCGCGGCCGGTCTGCCGGCGGCGCGGTTGGCGGTGTGTTCGACGGGGCGACAGGGGCGTCTCCGAAGGCGTCCCGGCGGAGCCGCAGTGCCTCTTCTGCGCGCGGGTCCAGCGTCGTCGTGGTGCCCGCCGCAGGCGTACGCGGACCCGTCTTCTCGACGCTCGGCTCGGGCGCCGGTGCGCCGGCCCGGGCCTCGTCCTGGAGGCGTCGTGCCACGCTCATCAGCTGACCGCGGATGACGGTCTCGATGCGCTGGGCGCGCAGTGCGTCCTGGCTGCTCTTGTGCATGTCGTAGAGCGCCTTGGACAGGTTCATCACTGCCTTGAGCATCGCCAGCTCGGCGGCCGGACCGGTGCCGCCGGCGGCGAGCAGCAGGTAGGCCGCACCCGAGATCGACGGGAGCCTGCCCCGGGTCTTCGTGGTCTCCAGGCGACGCTCGACCCTCGTGCTGGTCTCGGCCGAGCGGGCCAGGATGTCGCTGGTCGCGGCCAGCGGTCCCGGTGTCTTCTCGACGCGGTGTGACCACGCCGCGAGGATGCCGGAAGACTCCCTGGCCACGCGTGCCCAGGTGGCGTAGTCATCGGGCGCGATCTCGCGGAGCTGGGTGCGCAGCTGAGTCAGATCGGCGGTCGCCTTCGCCCACACCTCGGGGCCAGGCTTCATGGCCTCGCGGCCGCGCCCAACCGGGGGCTTGCGGTTCTTCGCTGCGGTCCATTCCTGGACCGCGGCCGATGCCGTGGCCGGGTCGTCGGGCCACTGCTCGCGCAGCCGTGGCAGCGACAGGTCGCGTGCGATCGAGCCGCCCCCGCGCCAGATCGGACGCTCACCCTTGTACGGGCGTGTGGCGACCGAGTAACCGGTGACGATGTCGGTGCGGCCCTTCTCGAAACGAGGACGCACCAGCAGTCCGCTCTGGCGTAGCCGGCGGACGAACTCGGCCTCGTCCTCGGCGGCGGTCGAGCATGCTCGAACCGTCCGCGCGAGACGCACCTTCGGGTCTTCGGCGGCCTCGACCAGGCGGGCGCGTGCCGTCTTCGACAGGCTGCTCCACGGGGTGCTTTCCTCGCCGGCCTGGACGCGCTTCTCGTACGCGACGCGGGCGGCTTTCTCCTGGGCGCCCTGGTGCTTGAACTTGGCGGCGACGTCGGGGTCGGCGTGCTCCTCGCGGGTCTCCAGGATGCGTCGCCACTCGGCCGGGTCGGCAACGTGCGCGGCCATCAGCTGGTGCTGCCCGGGCTCGTCGAGCTCGGCCCACGGGATGCGCGGGTTCCCGCCCGGGGTGGCCTGCTCGCGACGTCGCGCCGTCTCGTATTCGGCGCGCACGCTGGAGCGGGTCAGGTCGTACTCGTTCGGGTTCAGCGGCATCAGCCCGAACTCGGTCTCCAGCTCGCGGCAGACCTCTTTAGCGCGCAGGAAGTCCATGTGCGTGGACACCTTCGAGGCGTCCTCGCGGACCAGGTTCACCACGATGTGGATGTGGTCGTTCCCCGACACGGACAGGCCGTGGTGGACCGCTGCCCAGCGGGTCGGTGCGTCCCCGCTGGTGATCCCCATCCGGTCGACGAACTCGCCCGCGATCTCGCGCCAGACCTCGTCACCGAGCTCGCCTTCCTCGGCCCTGGCCGAGAGCGCGATCTGGTAGACGTGTGCGTCGACCTCGCCGGTCTTCGTCCGCTCGAGCACGCGGGTTCCGTGACCGTCGCGGCCGGCCGCGACCTGCTCGTAGCGGCCCTTCTTCACCGACTCGTTCAGTGCCTTCGTTGGCCGCTCGAGGTACTTCGCCACACGCAGCGCCTGGGCGCGTGTGAGTTCCTCCTCGCCGGCGTACCACGACATCACGCCGGCGTCGCCGGCGACGATGTGCGGGCGGGTGTGCTCGTCACGACGGCCGGGGCCCTGGAGGTAGACCATCAGGCCGGCCATCCGGTCGCCGCGGTTGATCTTCGCGAACATCAGTAGCTCATCTCGTCGAGCACGTCCTCGATGCGCAGTGCGACCTTCCGCACCGCGGCGGTCACCGCCGGCAGGCGCGGCAGCTCGGCCGCGACCATCTCTTCGATGTCGGCGTTCACCTCGCCCTTGCGGACCGCCTTCGAGGCGGTGTTGGTCGCGTGCGCGATCTGGTTGACGTTGTTCGCGATGTTCGCCAGGAGCCGGTTCATCTTGAACAGCTCCTGGACGAGCTCCTGCTGCTGTACGGCAGCCACGGTGCTACCCGAAAGTGCCGAGTCGATGAGCAGCTTCGGCACCGACACGTGCTGCGCAGCCGCGAGGATCTGAAGGCGAGCGTCCTCCTCGACGGTGAGCCGCACATTCGGGCGGATCGGACGCCCGCCCTCCTGACGGCGCCGGCGCCGCGTCGGGCGCGCAGCGACCTCGCTGATCGGCTCCTTCGAGTCGTCAGTCGTCATGGTCTTGCACCTCCCAGCCAGCGCAGCGACCCGCAATCTGCGGGACCGTCCATCACCCAGTGTGGACCATCGGGCGCGACGCGTCCAGAGATCAGGCCGCCTGATCTTATAACTTGCTCCGTCGGGACTCAGTTGGCCGCGTCGCGCCGCGAAGCGGCGCGTGTCGCCGCAGGCGACAGTCAGGAACGCGACTCGAAGAAGTCGCGCATTTATTGCGCCACTATGGCATCATGGGAGTCATGGACAACATCGAAGAAGCAGCTCGGGCACTCCTCGATGCCCGCATCACGTCGGTTCGGGCACTCGTCGCCGCTCGCCAGAAGCTCGCCGATCTCCGTACGGAGGTGACGGCCGCCGAGCGTGAAGACGCCCGGCTCTACCAGGCCGCACTGCGTGACGGCTGGAGCGTCGACGAGCTCAAGAAGCTTGGCCTCGGCGAGGCCGAGAAGGTCGCCCGCACGCGCAGCAAGAAGGGCGGGCCGAAGCGGACCACGCCAGCCGCACGGCCCACCACCGCAGCGGCACCGACACCACCGTCGACTCCCGCCAACCCACAGGCTCCGAGCACGCCTGCGCCTGCTGCACAGGCGTCGTGACCACTAACGTGGTCAACAAGGAGAGGCCGACCACTGACGTGGTCGGCCTCGATCTGTGTGAGGGACATGTCCTGCCCCCGGCCAGTAAGTCTCTGAGGACCACTGGCCAGCCTCAAGGGCTGCGCCCCGGGGCTCCGAAACTTTCGGCACGCGCTCGCTGCGCTCGCTTATTTCGCGCCGAAACTTTCTCCACCCCGCCCTACGGGTTGACCCTGACCAGCGCTCCTTAGGGCGGCCGGTTATCGGGGGCAGGGGGGGTGGTGTGGCTCTGACGCGCAAGCCGGACCTCTGGGCACGCTAACCGAGGCGTCCGCCGGTTGCGCTCAGGGCGGAGCGCGATGCGCTCCAGGAGGACATCACCATGGAAACCCTGCTCCTGCTCTCGATCGCTCTCATCGGCACCGGACTACTCACCATCAACCTCACCCAGCGCACCTACAACGGATGGATCATCGGCTGGTTCATCGTCGCCGCCGGCATCAGCGGAACCGTGGTCGCCGGATGGAGCTGGGCCGCACAAGCAGCACTGATCAGCTGACCACCAGAACACAACGACCACGCACAACGAGCGTTCTTCAACGAGGAGTAAGTGATGGGCAAGGGAAGTCGAAACAGAGCACGACGTGCCGCGGTCAGCGCCCGCAGCGCGACCGTACGAGCTCAGCGCGAGCTGGAGCATCCGGTGTGGCCGGGGCTCGCCCAGGGCATCCCAGGATCCGCGGACACCCGGGTCCGACTGGCGCGCCCCGAGGACGAGGCTGCGATCCGGCACTACCTCGTCCAGGCCACCGAGGACCAGGGCATCAACGACCCCACCAAAGCAGTGCCGACCGTGTGCCCGAGCATCCAGGCCGGGCTCGAACGCGGCCAAGACGGGTTCCTTGAAGGGGCCGCCGAGCAGCTCCACGCCTACACCATCGAGCCCGACGATGCTCACGTGCTCGCCGGGTTCAGCCTGGTCGCCGTCAACGACAGCGACGTCGTGGTCGGTGCGATCACCGTCGCCCCACCGTGGCGGTACCTCGAGGACATCACCCGCGGGCTAGGGCCCCAGGAGATCAAGCCGCTGCTCATCCAGACCATGCTCGGCCTGGCCAAGATCATCGGCGTCGCCGTGCGCGACGACCTCCGCGGAAACGGGATCGGCGCCGACCTCGTCCGCGCGGCACTTCAGGTCATCAACCGCTGCGGAACGTGGCGGATCGCGTTCGGCTCCTGCGAGTCCAAGCGGACCGAGTTCTACCGTCGGCTCGGGTTCAACATCTCCGCCCTCAACGACCCGATCGACACCTACCTCGCCATCGGCATCCACGGCCTCATCTCCACGCCCGGTCACCACATCTTCAGCCTCGAGCGCTGAGGGCCGGAGTGATCAGTACGGAGGCTCGTCGTGCGCAGCCCGGCGCTGTTCCTCGCGGAGCTCGAGCGCGTCGCGGCGGGCTTGCTCGCGCCCGAACTTCTCGAGCTTCTGCAGACGGACCCACGCCGCGGTGACTCCGTCACGGTAGCCGCGCTGCTCGGGCGAGCCGGGCCGGAGGCCGGCCTCGTAGCGCAGGACCGAGGGCCCTGAGATGGTGCCCAGGTGCTTCACGCCGAGGTCGTACGCAGTCCGGTAAGCAGCTGTGGCCGCGCTGTGCGGCCGGTAGGGCGTCGGCGGGTAGCGGCGTTCCTGACGACGAGCCGGCGGCTGGTTCTGGTTCTGGTCCTGCGGGTATGGCAAAGGGGTCGTCTCCAGGCTTGCTCGGATCGACCCCTTAGGACACCGAGTGTACGACGTACCATCTGGTCGTGGCCTCCGAACCTGACCTGGTGACGCTCTACGCCTCCGCACGTCCTCGCCCCGTCGACGGCGTCGACGATGGCCGGCGCGAACAGATCAGCGTCACTCGCGCGACCTATGAGGAAGCCCGCACCGCGGTAGACGCCAGGGTCCCCGACGGCTGGCAGCTGCTCGGCCTCAGCACCTGGCCCTGCTAGGGCCCAGGCGGCGTGATGACGAGCGTCGAGATACCTCCCGACCCGCACCCGCAGATCCACGGCCGCGCCGTCGCCGGCAGAGCACTGAGCTCAGCCAGGCCGATCCCGAGGCGATCGAAGATGATCCCCGGATCGGTCACCCACGACCCTTCCTGACCACAGTCGGGACAGACCGGCTTCACCGCCAACGCCTCGTCGGCTGTCAGCCCCGTCAGGTCGGCGAAGGTGCCGCCCTCTCGCGCAATCCTTCGTGCCGCGCGCGTACGTCGTGATCGGTTGCCCATGAGCTCGATGCTCGCCCACGCCCCCTGCGGTCAACCTAATGTTGATCACGGTATTTGAGACGGGGCGATGGCTCTTAGATCGACGCTGGACGAAGTTCGGTGTCGTTGGGCCGCCGCAGACAGGCGGCTCGTTCTCTCAGAGCGGTTCTAAGGCTATGCCGAGGTGCCCGGGGCGCTCCGCGATGGACTGGAGGATCCGTTCGCTCTTGGCGGACGACGGGCCGCCGTGTCGGGGTGAAAGGTGTCGGCGGCCTGCATCACACTCGTAGTCACATCCCAGAGCACCAGCGCGTGCATGCGGGAGACCGCACCGCGGCTATCGGCCGTATCGGCTTGATATCAGCGTGTCGGGTTCATTGTCGGCAGGCACTCTTTAAGCACGTCGATGACCGCCTCTTGCGCTTCGTCGGGCAGGTCACCACCCAGCGTCATCGGCATCGCCTCTAGGAACTCCTCCACCGTCATGCGAGGCAGGTCGTTGGCCGCGTCCGCCTCCTGGATCGCATCCAGGGTGTCGGAGGCGAACTGCGCGAACATCGCGCGATGGCCGTTCATCCAGAGCGCTGCCGCAACGAACGGCCACGGGTCACCGAGCATATAGACCTTCTCGTTCGGCGTATGGCGGCGCCGCCCCCCGACCGAGTGGCCGGTCTCCCTCGCCATGGCGCCGAGCAGCTGCGGCAGCAGCCGGACGATCTCCGGAGCGACCAGAGCTGCGCCAGGCTCGCGATAGCGGCCGATCACCGGAACGCGTCCCTGCTTCGTCGTCGCGATCAGCTCAGTCAGCTTGTCGCGTGCCTCGGACACCGGGATGACAGTGCCGGAGTCGCTGAACATGAAGGCGCCGCCGAGATCAACAGGTGTGAGCATGGCTCGACCGTAGCAGATGTTGGGGCACATGTGCCCCAACATCTTCCCCAACATCGAGAGGCCGGGGATGGTCCGCTCGACATGCTCGGTCCACGAGGAACGCCGATGCCTGTTGTCGTGGGTGAGAAATAGGTGGCCCGTCGTGTGGACCCTGACAGAGTCTCAGTCAGCGAGGAACGCGGCGAGCGTGTAGGCGGGATGGCGGTCCAGGTTGTGTCGGCCGCGGTCATAGCGCCGCGTGGTCCGGGGGTCCGCATGACCGGCGGCGTCTTGGACGTCCTCGAGCGGGACGCCGGCCTCGCGGGCGAGGGTGACGAAGGTGTGCCGGAGGCTGTGCGGGGAGAGCTTGTCTGCGTGCTCGATCCCGGCGCGACGGGCGAGCATCTGGATGGTGGTGTAGGCGCCGGGCTGGGTCCAGCGCCGGCCGGTCTGGGTGGTGAAGATCGGTCCGTCCTCGCGATCGTCGAGGTAGGTCGCGATGGCTTCGGCGGTCGAGGGTGCGAGCACGACGTCGCGGCGTGCTCCGCCTTTGCGGGTGATCGACAGGGTGCGGTGCCCTCGTGCTGAGGAGAGGTCGTCGACGTCTGCGGAGAGCGCCTCGTTGATGCGTAGCCCGTCGTGCAGCAGCAGCGTGACCAGCGCCTGCGAGCGGGCCGAATGTTCCCGGGCGGCCTCCAGGAGCGCCTTCGCCTCAGCTCGGTCCAGCCCGAGAGTCGGCGAGTCCGTCGGGGTGCTCGGTCGCTTGACGTGCTCGAGGGGTGACCGGTCGAGGACCCCCTCGGCTGTGGCGTACTTGTAGTAGCCGGCCAGGGCGGCGAGCCGGCGGGCGATCGTCGAGGGCTTGGCCGGTGGCTCCCGGTTCTCCATCTGACGGCGGTAGCCGTCGACGGCAGCCCTGTTCGCGTCGAGCGGGTCGATGGCCAGCACCGTGCACCAGCTGAACCACTCCTCCAGGTCGCGGCCGTACGCCCGTCGGGTGTGGCCGGTGTAGCCCAGCAGGAACCGTTGCGCGAGAGCATTCGCGCGCTTCTCGCGTGGGAGCTGCCACAGCGGCTCGAGGAACGTCGCGTGCACGCGCGCCAGGTCGACGTCGAGCTCGCCGGCGACCACCTCCGGGCGTACGTCAGGCCCGCCGGCCGGGGCGGTCTCGGACACGTCTTCAGCCTCGCTCATACCCTTATGATAATGACTCTTATCATGTCGTCTCGTCTGGAACTCCCGGCGAAATGTCGGCGTGCGTCTCCACGGCGTGGACTGCCACGACGGTGTGGCTTGGCTATCTCGTCAAGGCGAGGTCAGCAACAGGGGGTGTTGTCGGTGTCGGCTCGTGGGGTCGTCGGGGGCTGCGGCTGTGTCGGGCGTGATCGGCGCGTGGCGAGGACCGCGGTGGTGACAACGGTCAGGGCGGCGAGCCCGACGGTCAGGGCCAACGGTGTGGAGTGGGCCTGGATCCAGTTCGACGCGGAGGCGGAGACGGTGGCCAGTCCTCCCGTTCGGCTGGTGGTGGCAGGGCCGCTGTTGAGCGCGGGGTGCCAGTACCAGGCCAGGTAGGCGCCAGTGAGGAGGAGCACGACTGCGGTGGCTCGTGGCCCATAGCGGGCCAGGGTGCTGGCCTGTCTGGTGAGAGCGGTGCCGGCGAGGCCGGTGGCGAGTGCGAGGAGGATCAAGATGGTGGCCGCCCCGGCGGCGTAGACGCCGAAGACGAGCAGCAGCCCGGTGAAGCTGGTGGTGGCCTGGGCCTGGGCGATCACGGCGAGCAGGACCCCGAAGGTGCAAGACAGTGAGGCGGCGGCGTAGCCAACGCCGAAGGTCACCATGCGGGTGGTGGTGAGCCCTTCGGTTGCCCGGCGGGGGACTCGAGGTAACCGAAGGGACAGCGAGCGGCCGGCCAGCATCGCCGCGCCGAGTAGAAGCAGCACGATGCCGACGGCGAAGCCGATTACGGGCGCGGCGCGGATGATCGAGCGGGCACCGATGCTGACCAGGACGCCCGCGACCGCCAGCGTGCCAGCGAATCCGACCGTGAGGGCGGCTCCAGCGCGTAACGCGCGCAGCAGCCGAACTGGTGTCGGCGCGGTGACGGCGTGGGTGTCGTTCAGGGTCTGGGTGATCCAGGCCGGGAGCAGCGCGAACCCGCAGGGGTTGATCGGGGCGACCATGCCGGCGACGAACGCCATGGTGAGCAGCGGGCCCATCCTCAGGCGCCTGCCTCGTTGAGTTCGGCTGTGATGGTCTCGGCACTGGGGTCGGTGGCCCGGTAGGTCACCTTGCCGTTGCCGTCGACCACGATGAGGGTGGACAGAGCCGCAACCTGGTAGCGCTGAGTAAGCGTTGCGTCGGCGTCGATGACTGATGGCACCTGCTCGGCGTCGATGGACTTCATGAACTCGTTGATCGTGTCGGCAGACTCACCGGGATCGACGTCCACGGCGAGGAAGCTGGCCTTGACCCCAGCTTGGTGGGCGTCGGCGGCCGCTTGGCCGAGCGACTTCATGCCGCCGGCGCATTCGCCGCAGCCGACGGAGAAGAAGAACACCGCGGTCGGTCGGCCGGCGGCAGGCAGGGTGATCTTCTGCCCGCTGAGGCTGGTTAGCGTGGCCGCCGTGTCGGCAGATGCCGCCGTGCCGTCGGTCGGGGCGTTGGTTCCGCAGGCGTTGAGGGTGAGCGTCGCGACGATTCCTGCGGCTACGAGGCCCAGGAGGGTTCGGCGACGAATACGGTTGGGCCTCATCGGTGGTGCTCTTCCTTCGTGTCTTCGGCGGTCTCGTCGGCGGTATCGCCGGTCGTCTCAGCGGCCGTGTCTGCGGTGGTGTCGGCGGGCGAGTCGGCGGGCGAGTCGGCGTGGCGGGTTGGGGTGCAGCAGTCGTTGGTGGCGCCGCTGCGGCGGCGCGCGATGCTGAGCACGGCGAGGGCCAGCACGGCGATGCCGGCACCGATCACCCAAGGGTTGCGCAGGAGGCCTCCGATCCCAGCTAGGGCGCCGCCCGCGATCAGGGCCGGGCCAGCGCAGCACAGAATCATCAGCAGTGCAGCGCCAGCGCCCAGGAGCAGGCCGCCGCCGGTCTGGTTGTCGGGCTTCTGTGCCATGTCCGGTCTCGCTCTCGTGTCCTGTGGTCAGCCACAGCAGTGGCTGGCCTCGGCCGACTCGTCAGCCGTCGTTTGTGCCTGATCGAGGAACTGGGCCGCGAGGGTGAGGGCGAGCTGGTGAGCCTCGGCCACCGGCAGCAGTTGCGCCTCCGGGATGTCGGCCGCCCATGGGGCTGCCTCCTCGGGTGAGGTGAAGTAGTGGACCTGGTTGCAGAACCCGGGCCGGATCGAGCAATCAGCCGCGGGGACGACCAAGGACACCACGGCGGTGGGGGGCTCAACCGAGGTCACGCCGGCGGAAGGGTCGATGCTCACCCGTACGGTCTTGCCGCTCGTCGGGGAGGTGGATTCGACGTGGGCAGGCCGGTCGAGCAGTCTGGGGAAGATCAGCGTGTCGAGTGCGCACCAGGTGTAGAGCTCTTGGCCGGCGACGGTGAACCGGTGCGGGGTCGGGCGCAGGGTCAGGCCCTGGCCGATGATGCGGCCCTGATCGTCGTACTCGGTGTCCGGCACGGCGTCCAGGCTGCCGCGGACGTCGGCGACGCCCCGGCCGGAGGCGGCGGCGAGCTGATCGAGGGTGACCGGTTCGCCGGTGGCGAGAAGTCGCAGCAGCGGAACCAGGAGCCCGGCGTCTAGGCCGGACTGGTCGGTACTGGTGAGCCGGGTGGTGATGTCTGTCGTCAACTCAGGCGTTCGGTTCGTCATGAGCGTGGCCTTTCGATCCTGTGGGATGTGAACTTGGCTTCCGCCGGGCGCTGGAATCAGGCGCAGCAGGACAGCTTGGAGATGTCGGTGGAGAAGGCCTTGGCAACGATCCGGATGCCCTCGGCCATGGTCAGGTAGGGCGCCCACGCGTCGGCGACCTCGGTGACGGTCTTGCCGAGCACATGCACGCCGGCGGCCGCGAGCTCACCGGCGTCCTTGGCGAGGGCGGTCAAGCCGAGAATCTCGCCGGTGTCGGCGTTGAGGACCATCTTGATGAAGCCGCGAGTGTCCCGGTTGACCAGCGCCCGGGCCACGTAGTGCAACGGGAGCACCCGGCAGTCGCAGCGGATCCCAGCCTCGAGTACTTGGGCCTCGGTCATGCCGACCGACCCGATCGCCGGGCCGGTGAAGGTGACCCGCGGCAGACGGGCGTAATCCACCGACCTGTCGACGTCGGTGAAGGCGTTCTCGGCGACCAGGGTGCCGTGGTAGGCGGCGACGTAGACGAACTCGGGGTGTCCGGTCACGTCTCCGGCGGCCCAGATCCGTGGGTTGGAGGACTGGAGCTGATCGGTGACCACGATCTCACCCGACTCCCCGGTCTTGACCTCCACGACGTCGAGGTTGAGTCCGTCGGTGACCGGACGCCGGCCCAGCGCTACCAGGACCTGGTGGGCCCGGAACTCCTGTTCCCCACCGGAGACGTCGGCGGTCGCGACGACCTGCCCGGTGGCGGCGTCGCGGGTGATCGTGGAGACGACCGCGCGGCGGACCACTCGGATACCCTCTTCGGCGAAGACCTCCTGCAGCGTCTGCGAGACCTCAGGTTCCTCCTTCGAGGCGAGCCGCGAACGCACCAGCAGCGTCACCTTCGACCCGAGCCGGGCAAACAGTTGTGCCTGCTCCAGCGCGACATAGCCGCCGCCGAGCACCAGCAGCGACTCGGGGACTTCGGTCAGCTCCATCGCCGTGGTCGATGTCAGGTACCCGGTGTCCTCCAGCCCGTCGATCGGCGGAGCCCAGGCACGAGCACCGGTCGCCACGAGGTAGTGCGCGGCTTCGATCGTCTCCACGGTCCCATCTGGGGCCGTGACCTCGAGCACGGGAGCGTCCGAGGTGCCGGCGAACGCCGCGTCGCCGCGGCGGACCTGCCAGCCGTAGGCATCAGCGACATCGATGTACTTCTCGCCACGCAGCGCCTCGACCAGGTCCTGCTTGCCGACCACCAGGGCCGGCATGTCAACCGGGTCAGCCGTGGTGGCGATGCCTGGGAACCTAGCCGATGCGTCGGCGGCCACATGGCGTGCCTCGGCGGCCGCGATCAGCGCCTTCGACGGCACGCACCCGGTGTTCACACAGGTGCCACCGAACGTGCCACGCTCGATCATCACCACCGACTTACCCAGCCCGGTCGCGCGGATCGCGGCGGCGAACGCAGCGCCTCCCGATCCGATCACTGCAAGGTCATACCTCGTCTGCATCCCGAACCTCCCCGGTTTGGTTGGGCAACTGCCCCTGATGCAGCAATACTGGTCCTTCCAGTACAGGGGAAGGTCAAGTGAGACCTGCGCCACAGGGAGGTTCGATGCGGATCGGGGAGCTTGCCGAGACCGTCGGCGCCACCACCAAGACACTGCGTTTCTACGAGGAGCAGGGACTCCTCCCGCCGGCCGAACGCACCTCGAGCGGCTACCGCGACTACACCCCCGACGCGATCGCCCGCGTGGATTTCATCCACCGCGGCCAGGCCGCCGGGCTGACCCTCGCTCAGATCAAACAGATCCTCGACATCCGCGATCACGGCCACGCTCCGTGCCACCACGTCCGAGATCTCCTCGACACCCGCCTGGCCGACATCGACCAGCAGATCGCCGAGCTGACAGCCCTCCGTGCCACGATCGCCACCCTGCGTGCTGAGGCTGCCGACCCCATGCCGGCGACCTGCACATCGGACCAGGTCTGCCGTTACCTGTGAACGTGCGCGGCAGAGCGCCGTGGTGGGTATCGAGCGACACAGCGTGATTCGTGGTCAGCGAGGTGACTGTGGGAAGCACTGCGCGGTGAGTATGGACAGCGCGCACGGAGCTCGGGAAGTTCATCGACGCGAGTTCCCACAGCGCCCCGTCTTCTTGGCAGGTTTCCGCAGCCCTCCGCGCCGACGTACCGAATGCTTCCGAAACTCACCTCGCAGCGCCTGCCCAAACCTCACGCCCCTAGCCAGATTCGGGCACACTTCACGCAGGCCCAAGACGGTCGATGTCAGCAGTCTGTTCAACCGCAACGACGGTCCATCAGGTCGAGCTCGCCCAGCTCACGGCGAGCAACCCCGTTCAGGCGATCATGCTCGCAACCAGCATGCTCGGCTTCCACCAGGGACCAGGGACCTCTGGCAGGAGGCTGCTCCTTACTCCTTCGGCAGGATGACAGGGATGACGGCGAGCGAGATGCGCCGGCCCTCATCATCTGCGGTGAGGATGTAGTCGACCTGGCGGCTCATGTCGATCGGGGGCTTGGTGAGCACATGACGCGGGTGATCTTCGATCGCCTGGTGGAGCTTGTCGATGGTGGCTGCTGGGTCGGCGGTCTTGATGAACATGATGAGCGCGGCCTTGCTGTCGCGCCACACCAGATACCCGAGCAGCTGATCGATTGCCGCGGCCGCTGCCTTCGGCCCGCCCCAGATCTTGCATTCGGCGATGAAGACGTTGCGGTCCTCGGCCCTCACGAGGATGTCGGTCTTGCCGTTGTTGTTGAAGAGCTCGCCGCCGGCGTTGCCCGCCCAGTAGGTGTTGAGGGTGCCGAGGAGCAGGTCTCGCAGCTCCTCCTCATCGAGCTTCATCGTGGTGCGGCGTGTGCGCTCGAGGGTCCTCGCCCAACCGTGGACCCCCTCGAGGATGTCTCGGTAAGTCGCCTCGTCGAGCACTGGTTCTGGGACGAACCTCTCCTGGCTTCGGCGGGTCGCCAGCGTGACCTGCTTCCGGCGGGCCGGCACTGGTCGGCGTGGGATCCCCGTCGGTTGAACAGGGATCCCAAGGGCCTCCTGAACGTGCCGGTCGCGGGTGATTCGATCTTTGCGTTGGTCGTAGGCTGCGCGCAGTTCGCTCGGTGCAGTGTTCCGGACCTGTGCCAGGTCGGCGTTGGCCCACTTAATCCGGTTGCCGACCTGCTCCCTGAGGCCGGCGATCCGTTGCTTGATCAGCTCTGCCGTCAGCTCGCGCTCGGTGATCTCGACCTCGATCGTGTTTCGTCGCTCATCGATCGCGAAGTCCAACGTGGCGCTCATGTAGGCCTGCGACGCCGGATACCTGAGCATCTCGAGGCTTCCACTCGCGGGGAACCGGAGCGTTGTCTTGCTGGCTGGTACGTCGTAGATCCGGTCTCGCCCGAACTGATCCCGCACCTGGATGGTCACCTCATCGATGCCGGTGCTGGTCACGCCATCCCAGTCGACGCTGATCTCGGTGGGTAGGTGCTTGGTCATCAGAGCTTCGATGAGAACGTCCACGTTCTCGGCCAGAACAACGTCGGGATCCAGCCGCGCGAGCTCGTCGTGCGCATCCTTAAGGTGCTTGCGCAGGTAGCTGTCGAGGCGGTTGCCGTTGTAGTAGGACATCAGTGGCGCGGCCCGTTCGCTCGGCGCAGCTGAGGGATCATGTCATCACCCTAATCAGCAGCACCGACAAGATGGCCTCTCCAGGAGTGCCTCGTCACGACCGGCCTTCCGTGGGACATCAGGAGGTAGCCATGGCGCTAAGCGCAGAGATCACCATCGAAGAAGTATCCCCAGGCGACGCTGCCGCCCGAACGCTCCTTCAGGAATGGAAGCCTGAGAAGGATCTGTCGACGTTCAGTAACGATCACCTGTATCTCATCGCCTGCATCGACGGCGAGCCAGTCGCAGTCCTGGAGGGCCACCACGACTTCGCGAGCTGGGAACACCTCGCGGACTACCATCACATCGGCGAGGAAGACCTCGGGTCGTACATCACCTCGCTCTTTGTGAAACCGTCCCACCGACGCAGAGGAGCAGCGGACGCGCTTCTTGACTGGTTCATCGAGGATGCTCGGCGCCAGGGTTCCATCGCAGTTGTTGCATGGCCTGACGAGGAGGAGGTCGGTCGAGCCGCGAGAGTGGCACTGAACCGAAAGCACGGCCTCGAGTTCGCACGGGTCTACGAGGACTTCCAAGAACCGTGGCTGATGGTCCTGCCGCTGCTTGAACGACCCTCGATCGGCCGCGCGGCCGGGTCGTCCTAGGTGGAAGCCAGGGACGATCACCTGAACGTCCAGGGGAGAGATGAGCGGTCACTCGTCGGGTAGATCCACCTCAGCCCTTGTGCCGGCGGGTCAGTGCGATATCTCTCGATGAGAGTGGCAGGTGGCGGAGGGCCGAGGCCGCCGCCACCTTCGGCAGCGTTACAGGCAGAGCACAAAGCGCCACGAACCAAGCCGGTGACGTGGTCGTGGTCGAGCACAAGGCGTCGTGGACGATCGCAGATCGCGCACTGCCCCCGCTGCAGGTCCGAAAGGATACGTAACATGATCTGCCGGGCGGTGATCACCTCAAGAGTCCGCAGCCAGTCTCTGAATTCGGGAGTGGTCCAGGCGTGTGGACCTTGACTGACCGCGTTGTCGATGTCGCTTTGCCGACGTCGGAGGCGGGCCTCTTGCCCTCGCCGTTGCCGTGCGCGCCGTCGCGCTTCGTGCTCGGCCGGCGCGATGCGGTGGTGCACCGGGACCATACGTGAAGCCTGTTTCCACGGAGTGAGGCTGGTCGCCGCGACGACCCAGCCGCCACCCCAGCCGCTACCCCAGTCCCGGTTTTCGAGCCGTGCCCAGTACCGCCCTTCCCAGCGTGTGTCAGATCGGACGTGGATGGCACTGTCGGGGGTGATCACGTAAGGCCGGCAGTGGCCGGACCTGTCCGGGATGAGCAGTTCGCGTAGCACGGCCAGTTGCTCCTCGACCGGGCGATCTGTGAAGGCGTGGCGCACGGTCTCCATCGATCTCTCTCCCTCCCTCTACAGCCGTTGTTGCTAGCTGGCACTAAGAAGCACCGCGAGCACCCACCAGCCGTTCCATGCAGCGTGCGTCAACGCTGCCGCTAGGACGCTGCGGGTCTTCAAGAAGACCAGTCCGTAGATCGCGCCAGAAACAGCGATGCCGACCTGATCGTGGAGGTTGTACTGCGTGTGCGCGAGCCCGAAGCAGGCCGAGGACACCAGCAGGGCCAGAGTGGCCGAGACCTTGGGCGACAGTCCGTAGCGTCCAAGGACCTCATGAAGCCCAGCGAGCACGTGCCCACGCCACGCGACCTCCTCAACCACCGGAACGAAGACGAGCACGACCACGAGCAGAAGTACCTGCGAGAGCAGCCCGTCATGCCCGGAGACCGCCCCGGCCCGGCTGGCGGTCGTGCTGTCGACCGTGGACGGGTCAGGAAACACAACCTCGTAGATCCAACCGAATGCCAGCGCGGCTAGGACCCCGATGGCAGCCACCCAGAGGTCCGAGGCCTGCGGCTTGCGGGTCAATCCCCAGCCTTCGAATCGGCGGTAGACCCCTTGGCCGAACCCGTCCACCCAGGCGTTGATGTCTACGGCGCCGGCTGACCGACGTCGGGCCCTGAAGGCGGCGAACCCTGAGATGACGATGGCTGCCACCACCATGAAGAGAGCGTCGGCGAGGACGCCGAGGGCCAGGATGAGGGCGACCTCGAGGAGAAGAGCTGTGGGCGTGGCGTGCGCGCGGTCTGCTTGGGCGGAGGTTCCGCTGGTCGGGCGCGGATTCAATGCATGCGGGTCTCTCACGCCTGGCCCCTCTCGTGACCGCGGGGCCCCAGCTCGGTGGTGGCAATGCTGGCTGGTCCGTGGTGGTCTTCGACTCGGCACCAGAGGCCGCCGAGCCATTGGCGGGTGATAGTCAGGCCGGCGGCTTCGTAGCGCTTGGCCATGGGGGCGACGGCGTACGCGGCGATCGGGTGGCCGGCCCTCCAGGCGTGTGCTCGAGCGTGTTCGGCGATCTCGCGCCCCAGACCGGTGCCTCGGGGCCATCCCGCGAGCGTGGTGGCCTTGGTCCACTCCCCCATGGGTCGTAGCGTCACCGTTGCCGCGCCGACGGGTCGGATCAGGAGGAGCACTTCGGCACGCTTGTGCATGAGCCCTTCGAGAAGGGTGGCGGTGAAGTAGGACCAGCTGGTTCCTACGACCGAGACGATGAGGCCGAGCACGGCGGCGGCGACTCGTTCGACGACCGACCCGGCCGCCGGCATCAGCGGCCAGTCGTAGATCCGTGCCAGAGCGATGAGCATCTCGCCCAGGGGGAAGCTCACGCCCATCAAGACCAGCACGAGTAGCCAGAAGAATGCTGTTCGTCGGAAGCCGTGCATGGCGGTGATCGCAGCTTTCGCGCGGTCGCGGAGCCGGGTCGCGGTGATCGGCGCGTCCATGCTCAGGCCCTCTCTCTCGAGGAGCCGGCCACGGGCCGGTGTTGGCAGAAGCAGTGACGCCAGGGGTGCTTGCGGCCGGCCCGGGTGTCGATGCAGTCCTCAGGCTCGTGTGGTTGCTGGCAGGGCTCGCAGATCACGGGGTTGTGGTTTCCTCCGGTCCGAGGCCTCTCCCCTGCTGGGTGAGACGGAGTTGGTTCTGATTGTGCGTGCTGCCACCGACATTTCCGCGACGTACGACCGGCGGATTGCATCGGGGCTGCACTGCGAGCTCATTGCGGTGAGCTCGTCGATGGGTTGATGCCCGGAAGAGGGACCGGCTCTTGGCCGGCCCCTCCCCCGGGGTCTTTCCCGTTCGCTCAGAACGGGGGCTCTGTGGGCCTGGGCCCGAGCTGGGTGACGTTGTCGGCGTACGCCGGCGCGTCGGGGTTGGTGGTCTTGCCGCCGCGGTTCTTCTCGGCGCGGGCGGTGGCGAACTTGAGGCTGGTGGCGATCTCGCCGTACCGGTCGGAGACGACCACGACGTCCTTGTAGCGGTTCTCGCCGGTCTCCTTGTCGGTCCAGCTGTCGGTCTCGACCTGGCCGTGCACGAGCACACGGTCGCCTCGGGTGAGGCTCTCGACCAGGTTCTCGCCCTGGGCTCCCCAGACCTTGACGCTGTGGAACGTCGGGGTGGCGTCTACCCACTCGTCGTTCTGCTTGACGCGTCGGTTGACCGCGACGCGGAGGTTTGCGACCGGGGTGCCGCCGTTGGTGAAGCGCAGCTCCGGGTCCTCGGTGAGGTTGCCGGCGAAGGTGGTGATCGTGTTCATGGTTCTTCTCCCTTGGATGAGGTGCATGGATGGAAACGGAGAGCTGCCTAGGTGACCCTCGGGATGTGACCCCTCGTGCCCCTTGCTCCCAACAACCAGCCCAAGATCGCGCGAGCGGCAGCGGGTCAAGGGCCGGCGCGTGCCGGGCACTGCTTCCCTTGACCAGCGGAGCGAGCGATCACGATTGGGCGTTGTGGGAGCAAGGAACGAGATGCTTTGACGGTGGGGCTGTCTCGGCCGGATTGCCGTGTCGTTGGCCGGCGGCCGCCGGCCCCCTGGTCGTCTGGATCCTCTTGGTGGAACTGGCCGGCGTGTGCCGGTCGACCAGCTGATGTTGGTGAGGCCGGCCCTGCGGGTCGTGCCGTGCAGGTGGGGTGTGGGGAGGGCGGAGCCCTCCCCACCGCCGGCCCGGAGGCCGGCGGTTCGCCGCGAGGGGCTATTCGAGGCGGTCGTGGATGGCGACGGCGCCGTAGAAGTAGTGCCCGAGTCGGCGGC
>NZ_JBITCR010000020.1:0-46086 GCF_044453405.1 Nocardioides sp. NPDC051685
ACTCCACCAGACCGGCCTGGCCACCGGCTGAGCCGGGCCGGGCTTCGCCCGGCCGACACCGACAGGGACAACTCAAATCGCGACAGCCACCACTCCGGGGGCACGTCACAGCCCTCGGCCTGGCAGCACTTCTGCTGGAGCCGCAGCGCTTTGCGTTGGATCGGCTGGAAGAACCTGCTGCCCCGGCCGGCATCGAGGACCTCACTGTCGCCACCCAGGACCCAGGGGATGATGGTGGCGTTGCACGCCATCCGCCGGGCCTCGGCCGCGCTGATGGTGGTGCCGTTGGCCTCGTCATAACCCAGGGTCGCTACCCCGAGGTCCTTGCGGAGCTCCTCGAGGGAGATGACCACGTTGATCGTGGTCGCGTCGCCACCGTGGCGGGGCAGCCTGGCGGGGTCGAGGGTCTCCAACAACCGGGCAAACCCCTGCCCCATCAGCCGTGCCCATGGCGGCAACGGAGCACCCTTGTCCAACAGCTGCTGTTTGCGGGGCTGGGCGTAGGCCTCCACCGCCTTCTTGAACCGCATCCCGACCGAGACCGGCAACACCCCCTCGAACCCGATCGTGCCATCGTGGTTGTCCCACACCCGCAACGCGGTCTTCTGCTGAGCCCGTTCCTCCTCAGCCAACAATGCCTTGGCTTCGGCATCCTCGAACCGGACCGGGTCGATCTCGGCCAGGATCCGCTTCCCCACGATCCGCAGCTCGTTCGCGGTCAGGCGGCCGGCGTAGTCGACCAAGAGCTTCTCGGCCAGGACCAGGTCCTCGCGGCTGGCAACCGGGTCGGTCTCGATGGCATCGAGGGCTGTCGTGATCACCCGGGCCTTGTCCAAAGACACCACACCCTCGGCCAAGCCAGCACTGACGAGGTCGTACTTGGCGACCCCGGTCGCGAGCTTGATCTGCGAACGCGCCGCACCCTTGTCGACCAACAGCTCAGCACGCATCCACCCCGAGGCATCCTTGGCCCCGGTCTCCTCGGCGATATCACCAGCAGCAGCGAGCACCCGCAGCTTCAACGCGGCCTGCTGGGCCTGAAGCCTCTCCAACCGCTCGAGCAGGTCCTTCTTCTGCCCGGTCCGCCAATAGGCCGGATCACTCGCGAGCAGGTCCTGGAGGGCGGACTCGATAGCGGCCAGGGCGGCGCCGATCAGGTCACCGGGGTTGGTGCCCCAGTGGTCGATCTCGCGCCCGAGACTCATCGCCATCCTCCCCTTCAGAGGTGTGCTGTGATGGTCCTGATTCTACTCGCCAACCACCTCTCTGACTATCTATTTTCCCTAGTCACGTGCCTTTTTCGCGGTCAGCGAACGACGTCGTTCCTGTGGATGATAAGTGGCCCGAAGGGCCACGTCTTCCACCCCACCAACACCACCTGTCTCACGCAAGACTCTCCCGCGGCCACACCCGGGCCGCCGCCCCGATAGCCAGCCAAGATTTTCTCGACGGGCCCCGGTGTCAAGGCGATGTATCGAGCTTGTCGAGATGACCGCGAAGCGGCCGGCGAAGCCGGCGGCCGCAGGCCGTCCTTTACTCCGGGGTCCGCCGAGAAGACCCTCGAGAACGGGTCGGCGGCCCACACCAACCACGAAGAAACAGCCCCCCACACAGACGGGGCTCGACAAGCTCGACCACCGGAGCATCACCGATCCATGGCACACAACGTCGCTGCAGCAGCGGCCGGCGAAGCCGGCAGGCCGAAGGCCCGTCCGCGACGCCGGACCAGATCGAGAAGACCCTCGAGATCGGGTCGGCGGCCCACACCAGCCACGAAAACACACCTCGCGACAGGCCATAGACCCTCAGTCGATCCGCCCCCGCCGCCGATCAGTGGTGATGAGCTCCACGTTGATCCCAGCAGCCCGCACGAACGCGATGAGCTCGTCGTCGAACATCTCACCGGGCTGCGGAGGACTGAGCGTACGAGCCCCAGCGACCCCGAGCTCGACCAGAGTCGATTCGAGATCAGGAGCCATGAAGGCCAGGTGATGGAGACCGTACGCATGCGGCCCGGGAGTCACCGGGGTGATGAGCTTGATGGAGAGGGAGTCGGGCTTCTCCAGGAAGATCCCGCGGACCCCGTGGCGGGTGTTGACGACCGGGTCCGTGACGCGGCGGTAGCCGAAGAGCCGCTCGAAGGCCTCGGCGGTGCGGAGCAGGTCACGGACCTGGATGCCGACGTGGTCGAGTCGCAGGTCAGGCATCCGCTCCTCCCGACGGAGCACCTTCGCCGACGTCGACCCCCTGCAGGCTCATCGCCTACCGCCCTTCGTCATCAGGCGACCGGGCTGTGGGTCGCCACCATCTTCAGCAGCTCGGCGGCGACGGCCTCCGACCCGGCCTCGTTGAGATGGCCGCGGTCGAAGGTCAGGTTCTCGTTGAGGACGTAGTAGGTGCTGCCGTCCTGGCTGCGCTCCCCGGTGCCCTCGGACTCGACGGCGGCGATGTCGACGAGGCGGCCGGTGGCGCCGTACTTCTCCCGAACGAGAGCGTTGTAGCGCTCGCGGGCGATGTTGTCGGCCGGCCCCATCTGGTCGTCACGGCCGAGGACCGCCTTCACCTTCGACTTCCAGTTGCGGTCGGCGGTGAGCGGTGCGGTCGTGTAGAGGAAACGTACGTCGGGATGGGCTGCCTCGACCTTCGCCATCATCGACGCATAGGCGTCGAAGACCGCCTGGACGTCGGTGGCCGCGGTGATGTCGACGTAGCAGAGCTTCATCAGCGCCACGTCGACGTCCTTGCCCGCCGAGCTGTCCATCACGTCCGCGAACGCGGCGAACTTGCTCATCGGATCCTCGTTCACCCCGACGTAGGCATGCCGGAAGGTCGCCTTCTCGGCATCCGGCGCCAACGAACCACCCGAGACGTCGGCGATGGCGGGTGCGGACACCGAGGCGCCGGCGTACACGTTCGAGACCCCGTCGAGGATGTTCATCCCCACCGACTGGTGCCCGAAGAGCACCGTGGTCCGTCCCACGACCCGCAGCTCCGACTCCGACGGCTCTGCGCTCGTGACCTGGTCGTTCATTCCTGGACTCCTCAGCAACCATGCTCCGGCCAGCGCGACCGCGACGACCAGCACTCCCGACCACACGCCGGCGAGCAGCTTCACCGCCCGGGGCACGTTCCTCACCGACATCCTCAACCCACCTTGACCCCTTCGCGGCCGGCATCGTCCGCATCATCGACGTCGTCGTCCTGCCCCGCACCCGGCTCCTGCGCCAGCCGCAGGCACATCGCGCGTACGTCACGCTTGATGATCTTCCCGTTCGCGTTCATGGGCAGCGCCTCGACGAAGCGGACCACCTCGGGGACCATGTGCTTCGAGAGCCGCTCGCGACAGTGCGCGATCACGTCGGCGCCACGCAGCAGCGACCCGCGCCGCCGCACCACCACGAGCTCGACGCGCTCACCGGCGGCGTCGTCGGGGAGTCCGACCGCGGCGGCGGCGACCACGTCCGGAAGATAGAGCGCCGCGGCCTCGACGTCCTGGCTGGCGATCCGGTGCCCCCAGGACTTGATGAAGTCCTCGACCCGGTCGACCACGTAGATGTAGCCGTCCTCGTCGACCTTCGCCAGGTCTCCCGTACGCAGCATCCCGCCGGGCATCTTGCGGGCCGTCGCCTCGGGGTCGTCGAGGTAGCCGGGCGAGATGTTCGCACCGCTGGCCCAGATCTCGCCGACCTCGCCGGGCGCGACATGCACCCCGTCGCGGTCGAGCACCCGCAGGTCCACGCCCGGGATGCCCCGGCCGATCGACCCCGGCCGCCGTTCGAGCTCCTCGGGCGGAAGATAGGAGAGCCGGGCGGTGGCCTCGGTCGCGCCGTACATCACGAAGACCTTCGCCTGAGGCTGCGCGTGCGCCATCTGCTCGACCAGCGCGGGCGCGAGCCGGCCACCCGCCTGCTGGATCGTCCGGAGCGACGGCACCGCGGTGGAGCCGAAGGTGCTGTTGCGCAGCAGCATCCCGAAGGTCGACGGCACCCCGGCGAAGGACGTGCAGCGGGCGGACACCATGCGGTCCACGACCGCCTGCGGGAAGACGAACGTCGGCTGGATGACCATCGCGGCGCCGGCGCGCAGATGCGTGTGCAGCAGCGAGAGCCCGAAGACGTAGGTGAACGGCAGCACGACCAGCATCCGGTCCTCCGGCGTGATGTCGAGGTAGCCGAGGATCGAGGTCGTGTTCGCCTGGATGTTGCGGTGGGTGAGGCGCACCGCGCGCGGGTCGCCGGTGGTGCCGGAGGTGAACATGTAGAGCGCGTCCTGGTCCGGGTCGACCTCGACCGCCTCGGGCAGCTCGATCGGCGCCGACCGCGGCCTGGGGATCAGCCGCTCCTTGCGCTCCACGACGACCGGAAGACTCCTGGGCAGGCTCAGCCGCAGCGCCTGGGCCTGGGCGCGCCCGACCAACAGCGCGTCGGCGCCGACCCAGCGCACCCGGGCCACGACCTCCTCGGTCGGCAGCGTGATCGCCAACGGCACCACGACCAGCCCCATCCGGAGCGCGGCGAGATAGGCCGAGACCCAGAACAGCCCGTTGGGCGCCATGATCCCGACCGGTGTGCCCGGCGTCAGACCGAGCACGGACATCCGCTCGGTGAGCACGGACACACTGGCTCGCAGCTCTTCGAAGGTGTACTCGCGACCCGCTTCGGCGAGCGCGATCGAGTCCTCGGGCGCTAGCTCGAGAAGAAAGTCGGCTGTGTTCAACGTGGCCCGTCCCCCGGGATGCTACGGCCGGGACCGTTCCCGGCACCGGCAACGTCCCACGAGGCACATCGACGGGACGTTGGCCCCGCGGAAGGCTGCCTGAAATTGAGTACGCAGCCCACCCATCGCTCTCGACCCGGCTCCGCTACGCGTCGACTGGTCCCGTGAACCTCAAGCGCCTCGCTCTTCTCGTGCTGCTCGGCGTGCTCGTCGGCGTCACGATCTTCTGGGTCCCCGGGCGCTTCGCCGACTCCTCCTCCGGCAAGGACGGCGGAGGCTCGGCGAGCGCCTCGTCGTCCCAGTCGGGCTCACCGGGAGCCGACGCGAGCTCGGGGAAGGGCTCAGGGTCCGGAAAGAAGTCTGAGTCGGACCCCCAGCCCGCGACCGAGGCGCTGCCGGAGGCGGCCTCGACCCCGACCGAGTCGGGCCTGCCCGGCCTGACCGAGAAGCCGCGTACGAAGCAGGTGGCGCTGATCTCGGAGCCGCTGCCGAAGCAGGCGGTCCGCAAGGGCGCCCTGGTGGCCGGCTATCCGGCAGCCCTGGAGCCGCCGGCACGGACCAGCGTGGACGTCTCCAGCGTCACCCCCACCAAGGGCGTGCTCCAGGTGGCGCTGACCGCGAGCTGCCGGCGGCCGTGCGACGTACTGCGCCACTTCCGGACCCGTCTCGCCCAGCACGGCTTCGAGGAGGTCACGACCACCTCGGTCGAGAACGCTCCGGCGCTGTCGCTGCGCCGCGGCGAGGAGACCGTGAGCGTCACGGTCACCCGCACCGGCCGTCGCAGCGTCGACTTCAGCCTCTATTCCGTCCTCCGCACGTTGGCCTGAGCGCCGGTGTACCTCTCTCTCAGCGACCGCCCGGCGACGAGTGCCGCGCCGCAGCGCACCGGCGGGCGGGTCTCCCGGACGGTCGTCACCCTCGGCATCGTCAGCCTGCTGACCGACATCTCCTCCGAGTCCGTCTCGGCGATCCTGCCGCTCTACCTGACCGCGGTGGTGGGGCTCTCGCCGGTGGCGTACGGGCTCGTCGACGGGCTCTACCAGGGCGTCTCCTCGCTGGTGCGGATCGCGGCCGGGTGGGCGGCCGACCGCACCGACCGGCCGCAGCCGGTGGCCCTGGCGGGCTACGCGATGAGCGCGGTCGCGCGGCTCGGGCTGCTGTTCGCCGGCGGCTTCGGGACCATCTCGACGGCGATCTCGCTGGACCGGGTCGGCAAAGGCGTACGCACCGCTCCGCGCGACGCGATGATCGCCGCCTCCAGCGACCCGGCCCACCTCGGCCGAAGCTTCGGCGTCCACCGGACGCTGGACACGATCGGTGCGACGCTCGGGCCGCTGCTGGCGTTCCTGATCCTGTGGCGGATCGCCGACGGCTACGACACGGTCCTGGTCGTCTCCCTCGGCTTCGCGGTGCTCGGGGTGGCCACGATGGCCTGCTTCGTGCCGTTCCGCACCGGCGCCGTCCGGCGGGTCGCTCCTCGCCGTGAACCGCGCCCCAGGCTGCGCTGGCGCACCGCGCTCACGCCAGGGCTCATCCGGGTGACCGGTGTGTCCGGCGTGCTCGCGCTCCTCACCATCGGCGACGGCTTCGTCTACCTGGCGCTGCTCGAGACCGGCGGCTTCGCCGCGCAGTGGTTCCCCGTGCTCTACGTCGGGACCAACCTCGCCTACCTCACCCTGGCCGTCCCCATGGGCCGGCTCGCGGACCGCGCCGGACGGGCCAAGGTGCTGGTCCTCGGCCACCTTCCGCTCGCCGCCGCCTACCTGTGTGCCGCCAGCGGCTCCGGCGCGCTCTGGACGACCTGCGCCGCCGTCCTCCTCCTCGGCGTCTTCTACGCCGCGACCGACGGCACCCTGGCCGCGGTGGCCGGGCAGCTCGTCCCCGAGACGGTACGCGCCAGCGGCATCGCCACCGCCCAGACTGCGGTCGCGGTGGCTCGGCTCGTCGCGGCGACCGGCTTCGGCCTGCTCTGGTACGCCGTCGGCCCCCGGGTCGCGATGCTCGTCGTCTGCGCCGCGCTGCTCGCCGCGATCCCGGCCGGGCTCGCGCTGCTTCGGAGGGCGGCGCGATGAGGACGGCCTGGGCCAAGCAGCGCACGACCGTCTTCGGGGCGATCGTCGTCCTCGTCACGGCCGGCGTGACGGCGTACGCCCTCTCCGCGATCGCCGAGAACGACCGGCGTACGTCCCGCGCGACCGACGCCACGACCACCTCCCTGACGCAGGTCGAGGAGGGGCCGCGGATCCTCTTCCGGCACACCGGGCGCGACGCCGACTACGGCCACGTCGGTGCCGTGGCCCTGGCCGACCCCGGTGGCGCCCGCGCGCTCACGGACCTGAGCTGTGACCGGGTCTACGCCCAGGCCCGGTCGGTCTCGTGCCTGACGACCGAGCGGGGCGTGGTGACCCGCTACCGCGCGACCGACCTGACGACCTCGGCCCCGGGCACGCGCTGGCGCGAGGTCGACGGGACCGACCTGCCCGGGCTGCCCAGCCGCACCCGGATCTCGCCGGACGGGCGGCTGGTCTCCTCGACCGTGTTCGTCAACGGCGACTCCTACATGGTCAGCGGGTTCTCGACGCGCACCGTCGTCCGCCGGATCGGCGGGGCGAGCTACGGAGACCTGGAGAAGTTCCGGCTCGTCGTCGACGGCCGCCGGGTCACGCCGGCCGACCGCAACATCTGGGGCGTCACCTTCGCCGACGACGACCGCACCTTCTATGCGACCGTCGCCACCGGTGGCCGGACCTATCTGGCCCGGGGCGACCTCTCCGAGCGCTCCCTGATGACGATCGCCGACCACGTCGAGTGCCCCTCGCTCTCCCCCGACGGCACCCGGATCGCGTTCAAGGAGGCCGACAAGGACGGCACCCGCTGGACGCCCGCGGTCCTCGACCTCGCCACCGGCCGGCGCACGGTCCTCGCCGGCGAGACCCACAGCATCGACGACCAGATCGAGTGGCTCGACGACGACACCGTCCTCTACGGCCTCGAGCGCGAGGACGAGCCGGTCAGCGATGTCTGGGCCGTCGACACCTCGACCACCGCGACCCCTCGCGTCCTGGTCCCGGAGGCAGCGTCGCCCGCGGTCCTACGCTGAATCGGGTACTCCCCTCCCGGCCTCTCCTGCGGGTTGCCCGGTCGCGGTTTGCTGAGGGCATGACCATGGAGGAGACCCATGCCGCGCCCCGGATCGAGCCCCGGATCGAGCCCAGCGCGGACGTCGACGAACGCGCCGTGATCGGCGCCGGGACCCTCGTCTGGCACCTGGCCCAGGTCCGCGAGCACGCCCGGGTCGGCAGCGAGTGCATCATCGGCCGCGGGGCGTACGTCGGCCCGGGGGTCGTCGTCGGCGACCGCTGCAAGATCCAGAACCACGCGCTGGTCTATGAGCCGGCGGTGCTCGAGGACGGTGCGTTCGTCGGGCCGGCGGTGGTCTTCACCAACGACTACCTGCCCCGCGCCGTCAACCCGGACGGCACCCTGAAGGACGGCGACGACTGGGAGGCCGTCGGCGTGACCGTACGCACCGGTGCCAGCATCGGCGCCCGCGCCGTCTGCGTCGCGCCGGTCACGATCGGCGCCTGGGCGATGGTTGCGGCCGGTGCCGTGGTCACCCGCGACGTACCGGACCATGCGCTCGTCGTCGGCGTCCCGGCCCGGCGGGTGGGCTGGGTCGGGCACGCGGGCGCGCCGCTGGTCGCCCAGGGGGACGCCTGGCGCTGCCCGCAGACCGGCACGCTCTACGTCCGGCGCGGCAGGAACGAGGACGACGGCCTGGTCGCCTCCTGAGCAGCCGGTCGACCGCAGGGTCAGGCGGCGCGCCACTCGGCCTTGTGGGCGATGCTGACCGCCGCGATCTGGGAGGAGACGCCGAGCTTGGCCAGGATCGACTTCACCTGGGTGCGCACGGTCGCCTCCGAGACGACGCGGAGCCTGGCGATGTCGCCGACGGTGAGGCCGTCCATCAGGTGCTCGAGCACCTGCGACTCCCGCGGGGAGAGCTGGGCGAGCCGGCGCCGGGCCTCGATGATGTCCTGCTCCTGCCCCACCCACGCCCGGATCAGGCGCTCACGGTCGTCGACGTCGAGCACGCTGAGACCGTAGTTGAGCCTGCGTACGGTGCCCAGGATCTCGCCCAGCGGCACCGTCTTGGGCAGCACCGTCCGGGCCCCGGCGTACAGGGCATGGCCCCAGCGGGTCTCGTCGGTGGAGCCCGTCACCACGACCACGTCGGCGCCGGCCCTGGCGAGCGGCGCGATGAGACGTACGCCTGACCCGTACTGCCCCAGATCGAGGTCGAGCAGCACGATGCGCGGCTGGGAGCGCATGATCAGGGAGGTGAGCTTGGCCTCCGACGGCGGCTCCTCCGGCAGGTCGACACGGTGTGCGTCGTAGCCCTCGAAGGTGAGGGCCAGCTCGAGTGACTCCGCGAACAGGGTGTGGTCCTCGACGATGACCACCTTCACCCGCTTACGCGGCGACACCACTGCGACCTCCCTGGGTCGGGGTGTCGTGCTCGCCGGCCCCGTCGCCAGCCCTGTCGTCGGCCCTGTCGTCGATACAGCCGAGCATCGGGATGCCGAGGACGAAGGTCGTACGCTCGCCGGTCTCGGCCAGCTCGAGGTAACCGCCCTGGCGCTCCATCAGGTCGCGCGCGGCGTGGAGACCGACGCCCTGACCGGTGGACCCCGGTCGGCTCACTCCCCAGGCGAAGATCCGGCGGCGCAGCTCCGGCGCCACGCCGGAACCGTGGTCGGTCACCGCGATCTCGACCGAGGTGTTCGCCGGTCCGGCGCCACCTACGTCGATCCGGACCGGCCCGCTGCCGTGCGCCGCGGCGTTGTCGAGGAGCACATTGAGGGCCTCGGTCAGCTGGTCGGAGTCACCCAGCGCCAGCATCCGGCTCGGGCGCCAGGTGACCGTGGTGCCCTTGGCCTCGTGGGCGAGGACCATGGCCGACACGACGGCGTCGAGATCGATCACCTCGGCCCGCAGCTCCCCGGCGGCCGACTCCGGGATCACCGTCCCGACGGCCTCCTCCTGCTGCCGGCGGACCATCCGCTCGAGCCGCTCCAGCTCGCTCTGCACCATCGCCGCCATCGAGGCCCGCCGCTCGTCACCGATCTCGCCCGGCGAGTTGAGCAGCGTAGTCGCCGCCCGCACCCCGGCCAGCACCGAGGCAGCCTCGTGCAGCCGGGCACGTTCGTCGGGTCCGACTCTTGACTTCGACACAGCTCTCCCCTGGTCATCCTCGAGTTGCGTTCTCCCGAGACGCAGCCAGACGGCATGAAACACGTGCAGATCCCGAGGTCCTCCACGAACAGCGCCGTACGGCAAGGGGACTTTACGCAATCAAACGGGGCGACGTATTGCCTCCCTATTTTTGGTTACCTGCCGTTACCGAGTGGTGCCTGAAATTGAGGAATGGCGAGCATCTGGGCCCCAGAACCCGCCCCCGCCGGGTCACATACACAGGTGGCCATCCTCGATCATCCGCCTGTGCCGCCGCAGTCCGGTCCTGCTGGTGAGCCCCCCTCGCGCGGATGGCGTCGCGCCCGCAAGCCGCTGATCGGGCTGCTCATCTGCCTTCTGCTGCTCTGCGCCGCCGCCCTGACCGGGATCCTGTGGCTGCAGGCGAAGGTGGAGGGAAACATCCAGCGGCTGCCCGACACCTTCACCGGGCTCACCGACCGGCCCGCCAAGCCCACCTCCGGGTCGGCCGCCGACGCCATGAACATCCTGGTCCTCGGCACTGACACCCGCTCCGACGCGCCCACCACCGGCGCCGAGGCCCCCGGCTGGGAGCCGGGCCAGGCCCGCTCCGACACGATGCTGATCGTCCACATCGACGGCGACCGACGATCCGCCTCGGTGATCTCGATCCCGCGCGACTCGTGGGTCGACATCCCCGGTCACGGCAAGGGGAAGGTCAACTGGGCCTACTCCTTCGGCGGCCCCAGCCTCACCGTCGAGACCGTCGAGAAGATGACCGACGTACGCATCGACCACCTCACCGTCATCGACTGGGACGGCTTCAAGGCCCTCACCGACGCCGTCGGCGGGGTCGACATCGACATCCCGAAGACCGTCTACGACTCCGCCCGCGGGGTCCGTTGGGAAGCCGGGCGCCACCATCTCGACGGCGAGCAGGCTCTCCTCTACGTACGCCAGCGCTACGGCCTCCGCGACGGCGACCTCGACCGCGTCGCCCGCCAGCAGGCCTTCCTCCGCACGCTCCTCAAGCAGACCCTCCACCAGGAGCTGCGCAAGAACCCCGACCAGGTCCTCGACCTCCTCGGCCTCTTCTCGAAGCACGCCTCCGTCGACGACGAGTGGTCGACCACCCAGATGGCCAAGCTCGCCGCCTCCCTCCGCAACCTCCGCTCGGACGACATCAGCTACCTCACCGTCCCCACCGACGGCACCGGCATGGTCGGCGACCAGTCAGTCGTACGCCTCGACCCCTCCCGCGACCTCGACCTGTGGCGCGCGGTCCGCGAGGACCGGATGGCCGACTGGGCCGACGACAACCAGGATCTGCTCACCCCCGACGTGGTCCGCTGACCCGCCGACTCGGCGCAACTGCCCCAGAAAAACCCGTCGAGTCGGCGCGTCTGTCCCAGGTGTGCGGGACAGACGCGCCGACTCGCGCTTCCTGAGCGGGACAGATGCGCCGACTCGGCAGTCTTCAGGAAGCGACCTCCGCGGCCTCGAGATCGAACCGGTTGGCGGGGCGCGGGAGACCGTAGTGGTCGCGGAGGGTGGTTCCGGCGTACTCGGTCCGGAAGAGCCCGCGCTCCTGCAGGATCGGCACGACGGACGAGGTGAAGGCCTCGAGACCCGAGGGCAGGACGGCGGGCATGATGTTGAACCCGTCGGCGGCGCCGTTCTCGAAGTAGTGCTGGATGGTGTCGGCGACCTGGACGGCCGTGCCGGTGAAGGTCCGGTGCCCTCGCCCGCCGCCGAGGCGCCCAATCAGCTCGCGCACGGTGAGCCGGTCGCGCCGAGCCCAGTCGACGACGAGCGTGTAGCGGCTCTTGGCACCCTCGATCTCGTCCTCGGTCGCGATGTCGGCGGGCAGCTGCTCGTCCAGATGGAGCCGGGCGGGGTCCACCTGCAGGAGCTGGGCGAGCTGCGCCACCGCGTACTCCGGGGCGATCAGCCGGTCCAGCTCGGCCTCCAGCTCACGCGCCTCGGCCTCCGTGTCACCGAGGACCGGCACGATCCCGGGCAGCACCAGCACATGGTCGGGGTTGCGACCGGCCGCGACGACCCGCCGCTTGATGTCGGCGTAGAACTCCTGGCTCTCGGCGAGGGTCGGCTGGGCGGTGAAGATCGCCTCGGCCCAGCGGGCCGCGAACTCCTTGCCGTCGTCCGAGGAGCCCGCCTGGACGAGCAGCGGATGGCCCTGCGGTGACCGCGGCAGGTTGAGCGGACCCTCCACGGAGAAGTGCGGCCCGACATGGGAGATCGATCGGATCCGGTCACCGTCGGCATGCACCCCGGAGTCCTTGTCGGCCACGATCGCGTCGTCGGCCCAGCTGTCCCACAGCTTGGTGGCCACGTCCAGGAACTCCGAGGCCCGCTCGTAGCGGGTCTTGTGCAGCGGCTGCCCCTCCAGACCGAAGTTGCGCGCCGCGGCGTCCCCGGCGGTGGTGACGATGTTCCACCCCGCCCGCCCACCCGAGAGGTGGTCGACCGACGCCAGCCGCCGGGCGAGGTTGAACGGCTCGTTGTACGACGTCGAGGCCGTCGCGATCAGCCCGATGTGCTGCGTGGAGACCGCCAGCGCGGACAGCAGGACGGTCGGCTCGATCCGCCCCGACGGCCGGCGCTCGGGCGACCCGAACATGGCCGGCGAGTCGGCCAGGAAGAGCGAGTCGAACCTGGCCTCCTCCGCCACCCGGGCGAGATGCTGATGCGCCGCGAGCGAGAGGTTGGCGTGCGGGTCCGACGCCGGCAGCCGCCACGACGCCTCGTGGTGACCGGTGTCGAGCAGGAACAGGTTGAAATGGAGCTGTCGAGCACCCATCAGGCCACCTCCTCCTCGGCCGGCTCGACCACGCCGAGCTCGGCCAGCAGCTGCGCCCGCAGCGACGCGAACCTCGGGTCGCCGGGACTCCGCTTCGCGCCCAGGTCGATCCGGATGTCCGAGCCGACGACACCGTCGACCAGCACGATCACCCGGTCGGCCAGGGCGATCGCCTCGTCGACGTCGTGGGTGACCAGCAGGATGGCGGGGTTGTGGGCGGCGTACAGCTTCTTCAGCAGCTTGTGCATCTTGATCCGGGTCAGCGCGTCCAGGGCGCCGAACGGCTCGTCCGCCAACAGCAGCTGGGGATCCCTGACCAGCGAGCGCGCCAGCGCCGCGCGCTGCTGCTCACCGCCCGAGAGCTGGTGGGGCCAGGCCTTGTCGCGACCCTCGAGCCCGACCTCGGCGAGCGCCTCGAGGCCACGGGCCCGGGCATCCGGTCCCGACAGCCCGAGGATCACGTTGTCCAGCACCCGCCGCCACGGCAGCAGCCGGGAGTCCTGGAAGACCACCGAGACCCGCTCGGGTACGTCCACGACACCCGATCCCGAGACGGAGCGGTCGAGTCCGGCCAGGGCCCGTAGCAGCGTCGACTTCCCGGAGCCGGAGCGCCCGATCAGCGCCACGAACTCGCCGGCTTCGATGGTGAGGTCGAGCCCGTTGAGCACGCCGCCGGCCTCGGAGAAGCTGCGGTGCAGCCCCTCGACACGTACGGCGGGCTCTTTCAGTGACTCTCCAGCGTGCGTCGCCATCCCAGTGCCTTCCTCTCGATGATGCGGACGATGCCGTCGGCGACCAGGCCCAGCAGGGCGTAGACGACCAGGCCGACGACGATGATCTCGGTCTGGCCGTAGCTGGACGCGAGGGTGATCATGTGGCCGATGCCGCTGGTCACGTTGACCTGCTCGACGACCACCAGGGACAGCAGTGCGTTGAGCACCGCGAACCGCAGCCCGAGCAGGAACCCTGGCGTCGCGCCCGGCAGCACCACGTGCCGGATGAACGCGCCGCGTCTCAGGCTGACCGTCTCGGCCAGCTCCGCATAGCGGCTGTCGATGCCACGCAGCCCGTTGTGGGTGTGGATGTAGATCGGGATGAGTACGCCGAGGGCGATCGTGGTCACCTTCATCGGCTCGCCGATCCCCAGCCACAGGATCAGCAGCGGCATCAGCGCCAGGCTCGGGATGGCCCGCTTGACCTGTACCGGGCCGTCGATCAGCGCCTCGCCCACCCGGCTGAGCCCGGAGACCAGCGCCAGCACCAGCCCGACGCCGACGCCGATCACCAGCCCGAGCGAGGCCCGGTAGGCCGAGGTGGCGAGCGCCTCGGGGAGCCGTCCGTCGGCGATCAGGCTCTGCGCGGTCTCGACGACCACCCACGGCTCGGACAGGGTCCGGGGGTCCAACCATCCCGTCGCGGAGGCGAGGAACCACAGACCCAAGAGCAGGATCGGCCCGATCCACAGCGTGCCGGGGACCCTCGGACCGGGCCCGAGGCGGCGGCGTACGACCCGCTTGTCGACGGTCTTCTCGGAGACGACGCCGACGATCGGCGCCTCGAGTGCGGTGGTGGCCATCACTGACCGTCCTTCACGGCCTCGGCGATGACCTTCTCGTAGCGACGGTCATAGAGCTCGGTGACGTCCAGCTCGGGATGGTTCTGCTCCTTGGCGAGGATGTCCGCGGTCTCCTGCTGCCGCTTGATGAAGCCGTCCCAGTTCTCCGGGATGATGGTCTGGCCCGAGGTCTCGAAGACTGCTCTGCCGTCCTCGAAGGTCAGCCCTTCGTGGTCGACGTAGTAGGCCTTGATCCACTCGTCCGGGTGCTCGTCGATCCACTTCTCGGCCTTGACCCACAGCCCGAGGAAGTCCTTGAACGCGGCCGCCTTGCCGGCGTCCTCGAAGGTCTTCTCCGGCCCATAGACGAGGGTCGCGTCGTCGCGGATGCCGGTGCGGATCGAGGTGGCGCCGTCACGGCCGTACTTGGCCAGATAGGAGGTCAGCTGCGGCCCGCCCAGCGGAGCGACGTCGACCTGGTTGGAGGCCAGCGCGTTGGAGAAGGTGTCGTCGACGCTCTGGATCTCGACGAGCTCGACGTCCTTCTGGCTGAGCCCCGCGGCCTCGAGCGTCTTGAGGACCAGCGCTCCCTGAGCCTGGCCGGGCGAGTAGGCGATCTTCTTGCCCTTGAGGTCCTGGAGCGTCGTGACCTTCGACTTCGGCGCGATGCCGAGCTCGTAGATCGGGTTGGCGAGCGGGTCCGGGTTCTCGGTGACCGCGACGATCTTGACCGGGGTGTCGGTCCAGGTCGCGAACAGCGGCGGGATGTCGGCGACATAGCTGGCGTCCAGCGCGTCGGCGCGGAACGCCTCGATGCTCTTCGGACCACCGGAGATGTTGGCCCACTCGATCTCGTAGCCCTTGACCTCGTCGATCAGGCCGGACGTCTTCAGCGCGACCTCGATGGGCGGGAGCCCGAGGCGCAGCACGGTCCCCTCCGGGACCCGGTCGGGGAGCGCCGCGTCGGCGGCGAGCTTGGAGGCGCTGGACGCATCGGCGCCGCCGCAGGCCGTCAGTCCGAGAAGCAGGGACGTGACAACGGCGGCGATGGCGGTCAGGCGCGGTGGGGTGGGGCGGATCATGGCTCTCCTCTGGTTGGTCCGTCCAAATCAGAGTAAGTCACTAGAGATTAGCCATAAAACTGTCGCTCAGATCATGAGACCGCCGAGGCGTCAGGTACGCAGGCCGAGGCGTCACGCGCGTCGGCCGAGTCGGCAGCGGACTGCCAACTCGGCCGACGGGGGTGACGCCTCGACGGGGCTCAGACCCGGTCGAGCCAGTCGGTGAAGCCGGAGGGGTCGTGGCGGCCGAGGATGCCGTGCTCGAAGAGGCCCCAGCCCTCGACACCATCAGCCCCGGGCCCGTGCGCGACCGCGCGCCCGACGTGGTCGATCACCCCGAAGGGCACCCGGCCGGCAACCTCGGGCGAGGTCATGTCGTAGGTCAGCCGTTCGGTGAACCCGGCGCCCTTCCATGCCCCGTGGGACCAGTCGGAGTCGCCGCCGTAGCCACCGCCGACATGGATCGGCACGCCCAGCAGCGAGGAGACTTCGAGCACCAGAGGCTCGCCCGCAGGCGTCGTGCACGTGATCGTCGCGCCCTCCGGAATGCGGGTCCCGTCCCGGTAGTGGATCCGGACGTGCGGCCAGCCGAGCTGCTCGACCCGCCCGTCGGCGAAGACGCGGGTGCAGTCGTTGAGGGTGCGATAGCCGTCGGGCGTCTCCTGGATGATCAGGACGACGGCGAACTCCTCGAACCGCAGCGGCAGATAGAGCCACCACATCCCGTCGAACGCCGGGTCCGCGGGCCTGCCCGGCGGCACCCCCTCCCCGGAGGGACGGATCCCCCAGGACCGGTCCCGGGTGCCGACCCAGCGATCGCGGTCGACGACGATCGTCTCGCCGTCGACCGCGATCACCCCCTCCCAGGTCCCGACCTGCGCGAACCGCTGCGCGTCGAGCACGGTGGCCGCCCCCTGACGCATCAGGTGCGGCTGCTCCTGGACGACCTCGAACGAGCCTTCCCAGCGCAGGTCCAGCGCGATCCCATGGGTCCCCTCCATCACCAGCCGCAGCCTCCGCAGCGGCTCGGTGACCTCGATCCGGTACGCCCCGACCTGCTGCCCCATCCGGTCACCGCCCCGCGGGTCGGCGCCGTCACCCAGGTGCACGGCGGTCTGCTCGTCGCCACGGCGGAACAGGACGTACGCGTCCTTGGTGCCGAGGTTGGGATAGAACCCCATCCCGGTGACGAGGAAGAGGTCGCCGGTGCGGTCGTGGGCGTTGAGGTAGCAGCGGTCGTAGAAGTTGCGGTCGCTGCTGCCCGCCCAGGCGACCGGGCGCGGGAGCTGGTGGATCGGGTACTCGTCGAGCGGACCGACACCGAGATACTCCCCATGAGCCCCGCTCACGCCGCCGCCTCCGTAGCGCAAGCGCCATGATACGGACGCGACGGCCTGAGGCCTATGGTCGCTCGCTGACGCTCGCTCATGCCCCGACCTCGTCCAGCATCGCCGCGAACATCGCCCGGTGGTAGAGCGTCGACTCCGGGTCCTCGGGCGCCTCGATCTCGCCGAAGTGGATCTGCCGGGCGGCGATCCGCAGGTAGATGACGCCCCACATGACCGCCGCATGCACCTCGTGCCAGGTCAGGCCACCGAGCTCGACACCGCTCGCCGCGGCGTACGCCTTCTTGACCTCGTCGGCGGTGAGGAAGTCCGGCATCCCCGGCAGCTCCAGCATCGCGGCCAGGTCCTCGAAGATGCGGTGGGCGAAGATCATCCAGGTCACGTCCATCTCGCGGGGCCCGAGGCTGACCATCTCCCAGTCGAGGACGGCGACCGGCGCGAAGTCGCGGTAGATGATGTTGCCGATCCGCGCGTCACCCCAGCACACGACGGGCTCACCGACATCCTCGGGGAGGTTGGCCTCGAGCCAGGCCAGACCTCGCTCGACCAGCGGCGAGCGGCCGCCCCATTCCTCGGCGGTGGAGGCGAAGGCGTACCAGGCCCGGGTCTTGGCCAGGTTGCGGGCGACCAGCGTCTCGCCGTCATGGCCCGCCAGACCAGGGTCGAGGAAGGCGAACCGCGAGGCGGCATCGGGGATCCCGTGGAGACCGGCGAGCACCTCGACCGAACGCCTCTGCAGCGCCGCCCGATCCGCTACAGAGCCGTCGAAGAGCCAGCTGTCGCCGAAGTTGTAGGGCATCACGTCCGGCGGTACGACCCCGTCGACCCGCTCCATCAGGAAGAACGGCGTCCCCAGGACCGAGCCAGTCATGTCGGCGAGACCGACCTCCGGCACCGGCACGGAGGACAGCGAGCCGGCCAGCCGCATCGCGTCGTACTGCGCCTGCAGGTCATAGGTCGCGAAGACCGGGATGTCCTCCGGACGGGGCGCCACCCGCAGGACGTACGCCTTGGTCTGCCGCCACCCGTCGACCGTCGAGGCGACGTCGAGCAGCACCGTCTCGCTGGACATCCCGTTGGCGTCGATGCCGCCGAGGATGGCGACCTCGGGATCGGCGCCCGGCGGGAGCGCGGTGGTCAGCCACTCCTCCAACCTCGCGCCGATCGCCGCAGGGTCACGGCCCGACTTCTGGAAGGTCATCTCGGGCGGCGGGGGCGCCTGGGTCACGTGCTCCTCCTTGAGGCGTGTGAGTCAGATCACACGCCTCAAGGTTGGTGGAACACGTTCTAGTTTGTCAACCGTTCAGAAGCGGATCTTCGTCGGCGTCTCGGTCGGCGCGGCCTTGGTGACGAAGGCCTTCCGCTTCGCGGCGAACCCGTGGCGATCCTCGAAGATGTCGCGGGCCATCTCGGCCAGCTCGATGCTCTGGTAGTAGGACATCGGCATCGCGGCGGCACGGCGTGACTCGCGGGCATCGACGGCCGCGGCGTACGCCGACGGGTCGGCGAAGCGCTGCGCCAGGTCGCGCAGCCAGCCGTCGAACTCGGCCTCGTCGCGCGGGCCGAGCTCGCTGACCATGTCGATCCGCGCCGCCTCGGCCGCCGAGATCGGCAGCTTCGCGCGGAGCAGCTCGTCCGCCTTCTCGCCGCCGACCCGGCTCGGCAGACCCCAGGTGTGCAGCTCGGACCCGAAGATGCCCATGTCGTAGTAGGGGTTCAGCACGACGCCGGCGCGGGCGACCGTGATGTCGGCACAGAGGCCGGCCATCACGCCACCGGCTCCGGCGTTGGCGGTGAACGCTGCGATGGTCAGCTGCTCGGCCTCGGCGATCGCCACACAGAGCTCGTCGATGGCGCGGATGTTGTCCCAGGCCTCTGCCGCCGGATCCTGGGCCGCCTCGATCACGCCGAGGTGGATGCCGTTGGAGAAGGCGTGCTCGGTGCCGCGTACGACCAGGACGGTGGTGTCCTCGATGAGCGCCTTGCGGAGCGCATCGGTCATCCGCCGGCACTGCTGGGTGTGCATCGCGCCGCTGTAGGAGCGGAGGGTGAGGTAGCCGACGTCGCCGTCGCGCTCGTAGGTCGTCTCGGCCAGCGCGTCGGGCACCCTCAGGTAAGGCGCGTGGCGGGTGTCGAGCACCCAGGCGGCCGGCAGCTTGGGACCACGCTTCTTCTCGAGCCTGGCCGCGTAGCCGACCCACAGGGTGCCCTCGCCGGTGGCGATCGCGACCGCGTCGGTGTCGACACCGACCACCGTGCCCGGTTCCACGTCGTCGTGGTGCTCGGGAGTCGTGGCGGCGTCGAAGAGGCAGTACGTCCTGCCCTCGACGGTCGCCGGCGCACCCGGCGCTCCGTCGGCCGCCGCGATCCTCCGGGTGATCTCGGTGGCCGACGCGGACCAGTCGATCTCGAAGGCCTTCCGGCGCAGCAGCGGCAGCTCGCCGGTGCCCTCGACCTCCGCGGCCCACTCCTCGGCAGGCTTCGGCGCCTCCCCCGCGGCGACCATCCGGAGGACCTCCGCGACGCAGTCCATCGCGGCGTCGGCCACCGGGCCGTTGTAGAGCGCGCTCTTCGCGATCGGGACCTCGGGCATCGCGAAGGTCTCGGTCGCCCAGACCGGGCCGGCATCCATCTCCTCGACGGCCGACAGTGCGGTCACGCCCCAGCGCTCCCGCCCGTCGAGGGTGGCGTGGTCGAGGGAGGACGGGCCCCGGTCGCCGACCGGGCCGGGGTGGATCACGACCGTGCGGTAGCGCCCCCAGACCGCCTCCGGCACCCGGTGCTTGAGGAAGGGGCACAGGATCAGCTCGGGATCGATGGCCTCGACCGCCGCCACCAGGGAGGGGTCGTCGTGGACCGGCGCCAGCAGCACGCCGACCTCGTGGCCACCCTCTTTCAGATCGCACCAGACCCGCTGGGTCAGACCGTTGAACGCGGAAACGAGCAGCAGAATGCGCATGTGGGGGAAGTGCCCTTCTGGTAGACAGCCCGAATAGACCTCATATCCCCCGAGGGGTATTTATCCCCCGAGGGGTGTCACTGTATCCGGCGCAGCCAGCCGGGTGCACCAGCAGTGTCCAGATGAGGGACGGAAGACCCTGTGATATCGGGGCCGCTGGCCCCGGGCTCCTGCCGGTCGCGTGTCGGTCACGTGTCGATCGCGTGTCGGGCACCGCACCATCGTCTTGTCGCGGCCTGCAAAGATGACTCTGTCAGGAGGGGACAATGACAACAGTCGAAGACAACCCGATCAACGGGTTGGTCGGTCTCGTCGAGGCGAGCGCCAGCGACATGACCCGTGAGCTGGCGCGCGACCTGGCCAGGTTCCGGATGCGCTACAAGTTCGCGATCGACGAGGTCTCGACGAAGATCGCGATCCTCCGCGAGGAGTTCGAGCACACCCACGACCACAGCCCGATCGAGCATGTACGCACCCGGCTCAAGTCGCCCGACAGCCTGCTCGCGAAGGCCCGCAAGATCGGCTGCCCGCTGACCCTGGAGGCGCTCGAGCAGCAGATCCGCGACATCGCCGGCATCCGGGTGGTGTGCCCGTTCGTCTCTGACGTCTACTGGATCATGGAGATGCTGGGCAGCCAGTCCGACGTCGACGTGGTCGAGGTCGAGGACTACATCGCCGAGCCCAAGGCCAACGGCTACCGCAGCCTCCACCTGATCATCAAGGTGCCGGTCTATCTCTCCGACCGCGCGGTCGATGTCCCGGTGGAGCTGCAGATCCGCACCATCGCGATGGACTTCTGGGCCAGCGTCGAGCACTCGATCTACTACAAGTACGACGGCACCGTGCCCACGACCCTGCGCGACGAGCTCGGCGCCGCGGCCCGCACCGCGGCAGACCTCGACGCCACCATGGCCCGGCTGCGCAGCGAGGTCCACGGCCCGGTCCGATGAACCGAGCCGTGGACCCTCACAGGCTCAGCGGCCGTTGACGAACCGCTGATACTGGGCCCGCGCCTCGTCCGGGGTGATCGCCCGGTCGAGGAACATCAGCGAGTCCATCCGGCAGTTGCAGGGGTTCCGCTCGACGGTGTCCTGCGGGAAGGAACCGCCGACCTTGATGCCGCGCGGCAAGGTGTCGGAGGTGCCGCTGCCGTCGACCTGCCACGGGTCACCGGCGGTGGTGTAGAACCCCTCGACGGCCCTGCCGTTGCGGTAGAGCGCCATCTTCCCGGTGGTGTAGTCGAAGGTCGCCGCCAGGTGCACCCACTGACCCCGTGGCAGCAGCGACTGCCAGTCGGCCGAGGCGGCGAAGGTCTGCGAGGCGCCCTCGTCGAGCCGGCGTCCCAGCGCGACCAGGCGCAGCGTCCCGTCGACGTTGATGAGCTCGAGCAGGGCACGTACGCCATGGCCGTCGGAGTTGCCGGAGAGCACTCCGGCCAGCCCGATCGCGTTGAACCGGTCGGTCGGGTCAGCGGTCACCGAGTTGAGCGCAGGCCCGTCCATGTCGACCTTGAACCAGCCGGCCACGGTGATCTGCTCGGCTCCGGCGAACGGCGCCAGCGACGCGACGCCGTTCTGGTTCCACGTCCCCGCCTTCCAGTCGTCGTTGCCGTTGACCTCCGGGTCGACCTGCTTGGTCTGCAGGGCGTTGTTGCTGGTCGGGTAGGCCGAGTCGCTGACCTGCATGGCGTTGCCGCCGTTGACCTGGTTCAGCAGCGTCCGCGAGAAGCCCTGGTCCTCCTCGCGCGCCCCTGGGGCGAAGGGGTGCTCGAAGTCGTAGTAGCTGACCAGGTCCTCACGCAGCGACGGCACGACCTCGCTCGGCCAGGGCCGCTGCACCGTGTTCACGACCTTCCAGATCTTCCCGTTGGCCTTGGCCAGCAGGTAGAGGTTGCGGCGCGAGTCGGTGCCGAAGCGCAGGTCGACGCGCGGGTCCTCGACGAAGTCCTGCATCGAGAGCCGCTTGCCCGAGGTGTCGAAGAGCTGCATCTGGTGCAGGGTCGCCTCGGTGCTGCTCCCCCGGCGCATCTGCCGGGCATCGGTCCAGTAGACCTCTCCGTTGACCAGGTCGCCGAAGACGTACTTTCCGCGAAGGTCGTCGAACCGGCCGCGGTAGACGACGCCGCCGCTGACCGCGTGACCGCTGTCGGAGGTGCAGGAGTAGTTGGCGGGCGGGTCGTGGTCGAAGGACGCCACCGGGAGCGTGTAGCCGGACATGTCGTAGTCGTCGGGCACCGTGTAGAGGGCGCACTCGTCGGTGTTGTCGTAGAGCAGCCGGCCCTCGATCTCGCTCCAGCCGAGGTTGTCCCCGGCCCTCACGTCGTAGACGCCCTCGATCGCGTGCTGCCCGATGTGGCCGAGCAGCAGCCGGCCCGTCTCGACGTCCCAGGAGAACCGGTGCGGGTCACGCATGCCGTACGCCCAGATCTCCCCGATCGCGCCCTCGCGGTCGACGAACGGGTTGCTGTCCGGGACGCCGTACGCCCCGTTGCGCCCGTCGCGAGCGAGCGGGTCGATCCGGAGGATCTTGCCGAAGGGGTTGGCGAGGTTCTGCGGGTCGTCGCTGCGGACGCCGTTGCCGCCGTCGCCGGAGGCGATGTAGAGCAGCCCGTAGTCCTCGTCGCCGGGCTCGGCGGTCGGGTTGAAGTCGATCTGCTGGATGGCGTGGATCTGGCCGGCGAAGTCGATCCGCATCACCTCCCGGCTGGTGCCCTCGAAGGTGTCCGCCGTCGGGTCGGTGGCGTGCCACTCGGTGACGACGCTGACGGTGCGTCCCGAGCCCGGGTTGGTCTGGGACGGGAACGTCGGAGTCTTCGCGAAGCCACCGAAGCGCTCGGTGTGGGTGGTGTAGAAGAGCCCGTTCTTCTCGAACTCGGGGTGGAACGTGATGAACCCGGCGCCGCTGCCGAGCCCGGCACCGGACCAGAAGTCGACGAAGTGGTCGCGGAGGTTGAGGTACTCGTGCTGCTGCCCGTGGTCGAGCAGGTACATCGGTCCGTTGAGGTCCGGGACGTACATCCGGCCCGAGCCGTCGGGGACCTCACCGATGAAGTTGATGCGGTTGTGGCGTACGAGGCGCTGGTCGGTGGGGGCCGGGTACGGCTCGGTCTTGGGGAGCTGGGTGACCTCCTCGAGGACGAGGCCGAGGCTGCTGCGTACGGGCTGTTCGGGGATGGGGTCGGGGACGGGCTCGCTGCCGGGGATGGCGGCGTTGGCAGAGAGTGCGGGGGTGAGCAGTGCGGCGAGCATGACGCCGACGGCGATGCCGGCGCGCGCCTGTCTGCCCCATAGACGTGAGGTTTCCATGGGTTCTTCTCCTTACCGAGTTACCGAGGGTTCAGCGATGACGTACGCCCGTGACGGTGACGTCACGGATGCGGCCGATGTTGTCGAAGGAGCCGAAGCCGACACGGCCTCCGGCGAAGGTGGTGTCGGTGGCGGTCATCCGGGGCTCGTCGGAGCCGTCGAGGTAGACCGCGATCGCGCCCGTCCGGGCGTTGTAGTCGAGGCGGACGTCGTGCCACTCCGCATCGGTGATCGACGGCTCCGCGCCGACCGTGCCGTCCCACTGGTCGTCGATACGCAGCCGGTCGGCGTCGTTGACCACGAAGATCCCGTTGTGGGGGTAGATGGTGTTGTCGGTCGAGAGGTGGGCGTAGTAGAAGCGCGTCGGCGACCGGTAGTTCCAGACCAGGATCACGTCGCGGTTGGTGACCTCGACGGCCTCGTCGATGCGCACCTCGGCGCGGTAGGTCAGCGAGCCGAGCTCGGGACCCTGGGTCACGATGGCGTACTCGAAGGGGCGCCGGGGACCCGGCGGTGCCGTCCCGGGCTCGGTCAGGATCACCTGCCCGTCCTCGAAGGCCCACTTCTCGTCGGTCAGTGGATCCCAGTCCGCCAGGCTCGCCCGGGGCTTGACCACGGTCAGTCCCGGGCCCTCGGGAACGTGCGCCTGGGCTCCGGCGAGCGGAGCGGCCAGGGCAACGGCGAGGGCGATCACACCGGCGCGTACGCCTCGCCCCATCATTCGGTTCAGCGTCGATCTCCGGTTCCATCTCATGGTTGCTTCCCTTCCCTACTCATCGGGACCGGCGGTGGCCCCTGCTGAGGTCGTTGCGGCTCCCCCGAGATAGAGCTCCGCCATCCGCGGATCGGCGAGCAGGTCGGCGGCTGCCCCGGCGATGTGCACCTTCCCCAGATCCAGTACGCAGCCCAGGTCCGCCGACTCCAGGGCCCGCCGGGCGTTCTGCTCGACGAGCAGGACCGCCAGCCCGGCGTCCCGCATGCGTACGACCTGCTCGAACACGGTCGCGGTGGTCTTCGGGTCCAGGCCCATGCTCGGCTCGTCGAGGAGCACCACCTTCGGGCTCACCATCAGCGAGCGGGCGAACTCGACCTGCTTCTGCTGGCCGCCCGAGAGCGCGCCGGCGAGGGTGTTCCACCGCTCGGCGACGACCGGGAAGAGCGTCTTGACGAAGTCGGTCCGCTCGGCCACCGCCGCCTGGTCGCGGACGGTGTAGGCGCCCAGCCCGACGTTCTCGGCCACGGTCATCTCCTTGAAGACCGAGTGGCCCTGGAGCACGTGGGCCATGCCCGCCCGGAGCATCTGCTGCGGACCGTTGCGGGTGACGTCGACGCCGTCGACGGTGATGGTCCCCGAGCGCGGGGTCAGCATGCCGCTGGCCACCTTGAGCACGGTGGACTTGCCGGCCCCGTTGGGACCGACCAGACAGACGATCTGACCTGCGGGAACGGTGACGGTGAGGCCACGCAGCACGAGCGCCGCACGGCCGTAGCCGGCCTCGATGTCGCGCAGCTCGAGAAGAGGTTCAGACACCAAGGTAGGCCTCCAGGACTCGGGGGTCGTTCTGCACGTCCGCCGGCGCACCGGAGGCGATCGGGCGGCCGCGGTCGAAGACCACGACGTGGTGGGAGAGGCTCATCACCAGCTCCATGTTGTGCTCGACGATGATGAAGGTGCGGCCCTCGGCGTTGAGCTCGCGCACGAGCGTGGCGATCCGGCCGATCAGCGCCGGGTTCACGCCGCCGGCGGGCTCGTCGAGCATGATCGTGTCGGGCTCGGCCATCAGCACCCCGGCCAGCTCGAGCAGCTTCTGCTGCCCGTAGGAGATGTCGCGGGCCTCGCTGCGCTCGAGGTGCTCGATGCCGACCCGGGCCAGCAGCTCGCGGGCCCGGGCGACGTCGTCGGGGTTGTGCGCCCCGCGCAGCCGGTGGATGACGCCCGCCGACCGGACCCCGGCGAGCACGTTGTCGAGCACGGTCATCCGCGGGAAGATCCGGCACAGCTGGAAGCTGCGCCCGAGCCCGGCCCGGGCGATCCGATGGGGTGCATGGCCGGTCACGTCGCGGCCGCGGAAGGTCACCGTCCCCGAGTCGGGCCGGATCATCCCGGTCACGCAGTTGAAGAACGTGGTCTTGCCCGACCCGTTCGGGCCGATCAGGGCGTTGATCCTGCCCTCCTGGAAGCTGACCGTCGCCTCGTCCACGGCGCGTACGCCGCCGAAGGACTTCGTCAGTCCGTCGGTCGTCAGGCTGAGCTCGATCGGATCGGTCATGACTTCGCCTCCTCGAGCGCCTTGCGCTCCTCGGCCAGCTGGGCGGCGTCGACCTCGCGGATCGAGGTGCTGCCGGGACGGAACCGGTCGAGCTGCGAGGTCAGCCATGGGATGACCCCGTCGGGCATGAAGAGCACGACGAGGGCGAGCAGCAGCCCGAGCGCGACCAGGTGCAGCTGGGTGTCGCCGTACTGGTTCTTGAAGAACTCGACCGCATAGCCCACGATCACCGCGCCGACGACCGGGCCGAGCAGGCTGCGTACGCCGCCGAGCAGCGACATCAGCACCAGATAGGAACCGGTCAGGATGGAGAACTGGAAGATCGGGTCGAGCGACCCGAACCAGAGCGCGTACATCCCGCCCGCCATCGCGGTCAGGAACGCCGAGACGACGAAGACGACCAGCTTGTAGGCGAACGTCGGCACGCCCAACGCCTGCGCCTTGTCCTCGTCCTCGCGGATCGCCTTGAGCCCGGTGCCGAGCCGGGACCGGTCGATCACCCACCACAGGGCGAGCGCAACCAGGGTGAGCGCCACGAACAGGTAGAAGAACCGCTCGTGCTGCTCGGGCCGGAGTACGTCGGTGCCGAACGGCCGCGGCACCCGCAGCCCGTTGGACCCGCCGGTGACACCGGCCCAGCTCTGCGCGACCAGCAGCAGGATCAGCACGAGCGCGATCGAGACGATCACGAACGAGGCGCCACGGACCCGCAGCGACGCGATCCCGATCGGCACCGCCGCCACGCCGACGAGCACGGCCGCGACGACCATCGAGACCCACGGGTTCACCCCGGCCTCGGTGACGAGCAGCGCGGTGCCGTACCCGCCCAGCCCCGAGTAGGCGGCGTGTCCCAGCGAGATGTAGCCGGTCAGGCCGCCGACGAAGTTCCACGCCACCGCGAGTGCGGCATAGCTGGCGATCACCACGCCCACCGAGAGGACGAACGGGTCCGGGGCGAGCGCCGGGAACGCGAGCACGAGGCCCAGCCCGACGGCGGCTGCGACGAGCTTGGTGAGGAGGACGGAGCGGCCCGGAGGCGTACGTCCTTCGCGGTGTCTAGAAGCGCTGAGCAAGGCGACCTCCGAAGAAACCCTGGGGACGGAACATGAGGGTGGCGAAGAGGGCGAGGTAGAAGACCGTCTGCGCCCAGGTGGTGCCCATCGGGATCTGCAGCAGGGCCTGGGTGACCCCGAGCAGCATCGCCGCGATCGCGGCGCCGGGGATGCTGCCGAGACCGCCGATCACGATGATGGCCATCAGCGGCCCGATCCAGTGCCAGTGCAGCGAGGGATAGATGGTGGCGTCGAGCGCGAGCGCGGTGCCGCCGACCGCCGCGGTCGCCAGGCCGAGCCCGAAGCCGAAGCCGGCGATCCGGTCGGTGTCGATGCCGAGCAGCTGGGCGGCCTCGCGGTGCTGGATCGTCGCCCTCAGCGCCTGCCCGAAACGGGTCTTCTTGAGCAGGAGGTAGAGGGCCAGGAGCGAGACCGCGGCCAGCCCGAAGGCGATCAGCTTGACCACGGCGATCCGAGCGCCCCACAGCTCCAGGCTTGCGCCGGAGTAGCCGAGCTGGATGCGGCGCTGGGTGCCGGAGAAGAGGTACCCGAGCCCACCCTCGATGACCAGCGCGATCGCGAAGGTCAGCAGCACCGACATCATCGTCAACGTCGCCGGCCGCAGCCGCGAGAGCAGCGCCCGCTGCATCCCGTAGCCGGCAGCGAAGAAGAGCGGCACGGTGATGATCAGCGAGAGCAGCGGGTCGAGCCCGGTCTGCGTGGTGAAGAACCAGGCCAGGTACGCAGCCAGGATCAGGAACGCGGAGTGGGCGATCATCACGACCCGCATGACGCCGAAGTAGAGCGTCAGGCCGGCGGCGAGCAGGGCGTAGAGACCTCCGAGCAGCAGCCCGAGGATCAGGCTCTGCAGGAGGAGGGACCCGCTCATGCGCCCACCTCCGTAGCGCAAGCGCGAGGGTACGGACGCGGGCGCATGATGATCCGATGGCTCACTCGCTGACGCTCCTTCACCAAGCCGGCTTCGGGTAGATGAACGCGGCTTCGGCCTGGTCCTCGGGCAGGACGATCTTGATCTCGCCGTCGACCCACTGCTGGATCATGTGGGCGCTCTGCGGGCGGCCCTGCGCGTCCCAGCTCAGCGGACCGACGACGGTCTCGACCTCGTTCTCGCGCAGCCAGTCGATCAGCTTGGCCTGGCAGTCGGGGTCGGGCTCGGCGCACTCGACGGCCTCGACCGCGGCGGCGACGACCTGACCGGTGGTCCAGGCGTTGGCCTCGTCCTCACCGGGCGCCTCGCCGTGCTTCTCCTCGTAGAACTTCACGAACTCCTGGTTGTCGGGGTAGTCCGCCTTCGTCGTGTAGCCGGTCGGCGCGATGATGCCCTGCGTCTTGTCGCCGATCGCCTCGGCGAACTCGGTCTCGGTCGGCGCGGTCGAGAACGCGGCCAGCTTGGGCTGGTAGTCGAGCTGCTGCAGCGCGACGATGAGGTTGACGCCGTCCTGGTACTGGCTGCCGCCCACCACGATGTCGGCCTTGCTGTCGGCGATCTTGGCCGCGATGCTGCTGAAGTCGGTGGTGTTGGGCGGGTAGACCTCGTCCACGACGGTCTTCACGCCGCCCTCCTCGAGCGCGTCCTTGAGCCCGTAGGCGGTGCCCTGGGCGAACGGGTCGTCCATCGAGGCGTACGCCGCGGTCTTCGGCCGCTCGCCCTCGGGCATCGCCAGGATGTGCTCGGCGAGGAGCTTGTAGTGGTCGTTCGCCACGGCGGGGGCGGCGTAGAAGAGGTTCTCGAAGCCTTCCTCGAAGACCTCGGGCGCCGCGCCGGCGGGCTCGACGAAGAGGTAGCCGTAGTCCTGGGCGACCTGGGCCGCCGGGATCACCAGACGGGTGGAGAAGGGGCCGACGACCAGGTCGACCTGCTCCTGGTTGATCAGCTTCTCGTAGTCGGCGGCGACGCGTTCGGCGCTGGACTGGTCGTCCAGCATCTCCAGGCGTACGTCACGGCCGAGCAGGCCGCCGTTGGCGTTGACGTACTCGGCCCAGGCCTCGTAACCGCGCTGGATTCCCTTGCCGGGCTCACTGAAGTCGCCGGTGAGGGGCAGCGAGATGCCGATCACGATCTCGTCGTCGCCACCCCCTTTCTCGGCGGCGCCACAGGCGGCGAGGGTGGAGGCGAGTGCCAGTGCCGCTGAGGCGGCCAGGGCTGCTCGGGACCGCTTGCTCGCGGTGGGGGTCTTCGTGAAGGGCATCTGCGGTTCTCCTCTACGAAAGCGCTTACGTAAGCGTTTACGATGACGTTACCGACTCTCGCTTAGTGTGGCAAGGGTCACAATCCTGACGACAAGGGGCATCGATGGTCCGAACCAACCGCTCCCCCCGCCTGATCGACGTCGCGCATGCGTCCGGCGTCTCGATCGCGACCGCCTCCCGCGCGCTCTCCGGAACCCCCGGTGTCAGCGACTCCGTGGCCGAGAAGGTCCGCCAGGCGGCACGCGAGCTCGGCTACGTCGCCAATCTCCACGCCCGCTCCCTGGCCAGCGGATCCACGGCGACCATCGGGCTCGTCGTGCACGAGATCGGCGACCCCTACTTCTCCGAGATCGCCAGCGGCGTGCTCAGCCTCGCCGCCGAGCACGGCCGCACCGTCCAGATCTGCCACACCGGCCGCGACCCCGAGGCCGAGGTGGAGCAGGTACGCAGCCTGGTGGCCAACCGCGTCGGCGCGATCCTGATCGCGGGGTCGGGCTTCGTGGACGCCTCGGTGGAGGCACCGATGCGGCTCGAGGTGCAGCGCTACGCGGAGGCGGGCGGCCGCGTCGCCGTCGTCGGCCGCCACCACCTCGGCGTCGACAGCGTGCTCCCCGACAACCGCCCCGGCGGCCGTGCCGTCGCCGAGCACATCCTCGGCCTCGGCCACCGGCGCATCGTGGTCGTCTCCGGAACGCTGGAGCTGACCACGGTCGCCGACCGTCTCGAGGGGGTGCGCGACGCGCTCGCCGCGGCGGGGCTCGATCCTGGCGACGTACCGGTGCTCGAGGGACCGTTCACCCGCGAGGGCGGGCGCGAGTGCATCCGCCGGATGCTCGCCGACCACCCGCGTACGACGGCCGTCATCGCCCTCAACGACGACATGGCCATCGGGTGCCTCTCCCAGCTGCGCAGCTCCGGCGTCTCGGTTCCCGGCCAGGTCTCGGTGAGCGGGTTCGACGACGTCGCCGTCGCCCAGGACCTCTCCCCCGGACTGACCACCGTCCGCCTGCCGATGGCCGAGATGGGTGCCCGGGCGCTGACGCTTGCGCTGAAGGAGCCCGGCGCACGCCCCCGGCGGCAGCGGGTCCCCGCCGAGCTCGTGGTGCGCGACTCGACCGGGCCCGCCGCCGGGTCGGTCTAGGGTTCGTCGGGTGAAGGATCTTCGAGTACCCCCGGGCCCTGGGCTGCCCGACGGCCTCGTCATCCCCGACACCGAGCTGGTCGAACGTTTCTCCCGCTCCCCCGGCCCCGGCGGGCAGTCGGTCAACACCACCGACTCCCGCGTCGAGCTCTCCTGGGACCCGGCCGTGTCCGACGTCCTCAGCGAGTCCCAGCTCGCCCGCATCCAGAGCCGCTCGACCGGCGCCATCCAGGTCGTCTCCCACGAGCAACGCTCCCAGCACCGCAACCGCATCGCCGCCCGCGAGCGCCTCGCCCTCCGCATCCGCGAGCTCCTCGCCCCACCACCCCCGACCCGCCGCCCCACCAAGCCCACTCGAGGCTCCAAGGAGCGCCGCCTCGACGCGAAGCGCCAGCGCAGCCAGACCAAGCAGCTCCGCGGCCGCATCCAGGACTGACCCCGCCGAGACGTCACATACGTCGGCCGAAAGGTCACCCGCGTCGGCCGAAACGTCGCGTACGTCGGCCGAAACGTCACCCGCGTCGGCCGAAACGTCGCGTACGTCGGCCGAGATGTCACCAAGAGACATCTCGATTCGCCGGAGTGACGTCTCGCCCGACCGGAGTGACGCCTCGCCCGACCGCAACGACGCCTCGCCCGACCGCAACGACGTCTCGCCCGACCGGAGTGACGCGTCGCCCGACCGGGGCGACGTCTCGGCCGACGTACGTGCCTTCTCGGCGTCAGGCGGGGTCGGTGGCGAGCCGGGCGTGGGTCTCGGTGTCGTAGCGGACGCCGTCGTAGAGCAGCTTCTGGCGTTCGCGGCCCTCGACGATGAACCCCGCTGCGGTGGCGACGCGGCACGATCCGGGGTTGTCGATGCGGTGGCCGGTCTCGAGGCGGAAGAGGTCGAGCTCGTCGAAGCAGTACCTCGCCAGAAGCTTCAGGCCGGTGCTGCCGACGCCTCGCCCGCGGTGCTTCTCGAGGGTCCAGTAGGAGATCCAGCCGATGCTGTGGACGCGCAGCTGGGTCGTGACCCGCATCTGCCCGAGGATGTCGGCGCCGTCGACGACCGCGAAGGTGTAGGCCAGGTCCGCCGCCGCGTCCTCGGCCCACCCGGCGATCAACCGCTCGGCGTCCTCGACGGTGGCGACATCCGCCGGCCGCTCGGTCGCCATGCCGACCCCGTCGTACGCCGCGAGCAGGACCGCCGCGTCCGACTCCTCCCACTCGCGGAGCCGAAAGCCGTCGTTCCCCATGCAGCAGACGATAGCGCGGACACCGTGCACGATCCGTGCACCTCCACCGCCTCCAGAAGTGCACCAATCGCGCACAGGCACGATTCATGCACCCGAGAGCGATGCACAGGTGCACAGATCGTTCACGGTCGTCAGCGGATCACCGGGAAGTGGGGGCGCCAGGCGTCCGAGAGCCGCGCGGGCACTCCTGGCTCGCCCCGTTCCTGCAGCACCCGGTGGATCTTCTCCAACGTCAGGTCCGGACGACGAAAGAGACCCTTCGCGACGACGGTCAGGATGCGCCAGCCGTCGTCGTCGGCTTCCTCACGCCGCTCGAGGTCACGATCCCACTGCTCAGCCGGGTGCTGTTGTCCGTCGTACTCGATCGCGGTCTTCGACGCCGCGTACACCAGATCATGCTCCCGCTTGAGCATGCCGTCGCCGGTGCCGACGAGGGCGTTGATACGCGGCTCGGGGAGCCCGGCGAGCACGATCAGCATGCGGAGACGGGTCTCCATCGGAGAGCGCACCTTCTCGCGTATGTAGCCCGCCGCCGTAGCGCCGAGGCGCGAGCCCGGCAGCGTGCTGGAGGCCGAGAAGTCGGCCAAGGTCGCCGGAGTCACGCCCAGGTGATGACGTACCAGATGGTCGCCCGCGACGACGAGGTCGACCAGGCTCAACTGGCTCCCGAGCTCGGCGAAGAGCTGATCGGGCGAGGAGACCCCGATGCCGTCGAGGACCACTGCTCGCGGCTTCCGCAGCACATGACAGACGATCCCAGGATGCGTACGCCGGTGGGCCGCAGCCGTCACCGTCACATGCTCGTCGGGGAGCGTCGGGACCGACACGCCATAGACCCGGGCCGCGGACGCGTGACTTGCGAAACCGTTGCCACGAAACGGCACGAGGGCAGCCTGGACCCGCTGCAGCGGCGTCGGCGGTGCCTCGACTGAGACGTACACGCCGCTGAAGAGGCGTACGAAACGCGGACCGCGCAACGTGCTCGGCTTGATCTTCGCCTTGGCGGCATCCGCCCGCGAGAACGGTCGTGACGTGTCCAGGACGAAGTCCTCGCCGGATGTGTCCCCCATGAAGGCATCATCCGCCGTCCCTGCGCGATCCGTGCACCTTTGCGGAGATCACCGGTGCATGGATCGCGCACATGAATGATCGGTGCACTCGCCAGCGAGGGCTGAGTGCACCGATCGGTCACCGGGTCGTCACAGGGTCGACTGGATGCCGGCGAGGAGCTGGCGGGCCATCACGATCCGCTGGACCTGGTTGGTGCCCTCATAGATCTGGGTGATCTTGGCATCACGCATCATCCGCTCCACCGGATAGTCACGCGTGAACCCATACCCACCCAACAGCTGCACCGCATCCGTGGTCACCTGCATCGCCACATCCGAGGCGAACGCCTTCGCCGCGGCACCGAAGAAGGTCAGGTCCTTGTCGCCGCGCTCGGAACGCCCCGCGGCCGCGTAGGTGAGCTGGCGGGCAGCCTCGATCTTCATGCCCATGTCCGCGACCATGAACTCCACACCCTGGAACTCCGCGATCGCCTTGCCGAACTGCTTGCGCTCCTTGATGTAGCCCAGCGCGTAGTCCAGCGCACCCTGAGCCACACCGACCGCCTGGGCCGCGATGGTGATCCGGGTGTGGTCGAGGGTCTGCATGGCGTAGGTGAAGCCCTTGCCCTCCTCCCCGATGATCCGGTCAGCCGGGATGCGGACGTTGTCGAAGTACACCTCACGCGTCGGCGAGCCCTTGATCCCGAGCTTCTTCTCCGGGGCACCGAAGGAAACCCCCTCATCCGACTTCTCCACCACGAACGCCGAGATCCCCTTCGACCGCATCGAAGGGTCAGTCACCGCCAGCACGGTGTAGTACTCCGAGACACCCGCGTTGGTGATCCACCGCTTGACCCCGTTGAGCACCCAGAAATCACCATCGCGCACCGCCCGGGTCTTCTGGTTGGCCGCATCCGAACCCGCATCGGGCTCGGAGAGACAGTAGGAGAAGCCACCCTGACCGGCGGCCAGCGCCCCCAGATACTTCTTCTTCAGCTCCTCCGAGCCACCGATCTGCACCGGCAACGACCCCAGCTTGTTCACCGCCGGGATCAACGAGGCCGACACATCCGCACGCGCGATCTCCTCGATCACCAACACCGTCGCCAGGGCGTCGGCACCCACACCCCCGTACGCCTCGGGCACATGCGGCGCGAAGAACTCCGTCTCGACCAACGCATCATGCGCCTCCTGCGGATAACGAGCCTCCTCATCGACCACAGCCGCGGCCGGTGCGATCTTCGCGTCGCAGATCTCGCGGATGGCCTTGCGGATCTCCTGGTGCTCCTCGGAGAGGGCGAACAACGGGTACTCGGCACTCATGTCCCGGAGTCTATGCCTGTTTGCTACTCGCCAGTACGTCGGCGGGTCACGGAATCCCCAGACCACCCTTGTTGTTGCGCTCTACATGACCTCGGCATGGCTCGACCAGGACACCATCGACAAGCTCCTCGACGACTCCGAGACGTGGGCGATCGTCGGCCTCTCGGGCGATCCGTGGCGTACGGCCTACTCGATCGCCCAGGACCTCCAGGAGCACGGCAAGCGGATCATCCCGATCCACCCGGGTGCCGCCGCCGAGGGCAAGGAGGTGCTCGGCGAGAAGGTCTACGCGACCCTGGCCGACGCCGCCGCGGCCGTTGGGAAGATCGACGTCGTCGACGTCTTCCGCCGCTCCGAGGCCGCCGGCCAGTTCGCCGACGAGGCCGTCGCGATCGGCGCCGGTGGCGTCTGGTTCCAGATGGGCGTGATCGACAAGGCCGCCTTCGAGCGCACCGCCGCGGCCGGCGTACCGATGGTGATGGACACCTGCCCCAGCAAGGTCTGGTTCGATCGCGCCAGGGCCGGCGCACGGCGGTAGGCCCTACGGCTCGACCGTCATCGTCCGCAGGTGCTCGTAGATCACCGATGTCTCGACGTCGGCGATCTCGGCCCGCGAGGTGAGCCGGTCGATCACGAACGCGTAGAGCGCGTCGTTGTCGGCAACCGCGACGTGGACGATGAAGTCCATCCGGCCCGAGGTGACGAAGACGCCGACCGCCTCCGGGAGCGCGCCGACCCAGTCCCGGAAGGCCTCGATGTTGGCACGCGAGGGCGACGCATCCGGGCCTGCCCTGGATCGGCTGTACGGCGCTGGGCGCGCCCGCGCAGCGGCTGACCGACCTGCGGCGTCAGGCGGTAGTACAGCCAGGGGTGGCGGTCATCGACATGCCGACCCAGGCGCAGCACACCAGGGTGTACGACGACTATCTCTTCGCCGTCGGGACCAGCCGTGGCGCCGACCTCTCCTACTGCGCGGTCAGCCTCTTCGGCCCACGCCGGATCATCGACAAACTGGTCAAGGGACTCTCGCTCCTGCCCTGAGGGTCACGAGGTGGCGTTGCGGACGACCTCGCCCTTGGCGGCGGCGAGCTCGGCGAGGGACTTCTCGTACGCCACCAGCTTCTGCTGCAGCTCGGGGTCGCTGACCCCGAGGATGCGGGCGGCGAGGATGCCGGCGTTCTTGGCGTTTCCGATGGCCACCGTGGCCACCGGGATGCCGCCGGGCATCTGGACGATCGACATCAGCGAGTCCATGCCGTCGAGGTACTTCAGCGGCACCGGGACACCGATCACCGGCAGCGGGGTGACGCTCGCGAGCATGCCGGGAAGAGCCGCGGCGCCCCCGGCACCGGCGATGATCACCGAGAGACCACGGCCGGCGGCCTCTCGGCCGTAGTCGAGCATCTCCTGCGGCATCCGGTGGGCCGACTTCACATCGGCCTCCCACTCGATCCCGAACTCGTCGAGAAGCTCCGCCGCGGCCTTCATCGTCGGCCAGTCGGAGTCGGATCCCATCACGATGCCTACACGAGCGCTCATGGGGACAGGCTAGGCGGGCCGGGCCGCGAACGACGGATCGGGCCGTATTTCACTTTCGCTCGGTAAAGACCTGCGACATCGTGACCCGGTGCTGTCTGCCCTGAGATACCGCGCCGGCCAGGTCGTGATCATCGCGCTCATGTCCGCGCTGATCACGGCGTGCGCGGCGTTCGCCCCTCTCTATGACCGCGCGATGCAGCAGGCGGCAGTCGATGTCACCCTCGAGAACGCCCCGAGCGTTCAGCGCGACCTGCAGATCTTCGGACCGGACGTCAATTGGTTCCAAGCGCGCAGCGACCCCGCAGACATGGTTCCCTACGTCCCCGACAGCAGCCCCCTGTTTCAGACACCTGTGCTGGGGCACAACGCGACCACGAACGCAGCCTTCGTCGGGGTCTACAAGCCTGTCGCAGGGGAGCTGTGGTGGCGCGCCGGCCAGTGCGAGCACATCGAGATCAGCGCCGGCTCCTGTCCGGATGCGAGCCGCGAGATCATCGTCACCGAGAAGGAAGCGGAGGTCTACGACCTGAAGGTCGGGATGACGGTCACCTCCAAGGCCGCCGAGCCAGCGATGGACGCCAACTTCGAAACGCCGGAGACGCCTACGGTCGGATACGAGATCGTCGGCACCTACTTGCCGACCGACGAGGACTGGTGGCAAGGAACCCAGCTCTCCGGGCTAGCCGGGATCGCCTCCTCCGAGGACGCTCAGCACGACGCCTGGCTGACCGACGAATCGACCTTTTCAGGGGACACGCCGTTCCTGCTCCGCGAACGTTCCTGGCTCGGGACGCGGCTGCGTACGAGCGCGGTGGGGGTCGACGAGATGGCGGCGCTCGAGGCGGATCTGCGACGGCTCCAGGATCGGGTCAACGATGAGCCCAGGCAGAGCCTGGAGACGACGGAGACGGTCTCGCTGGTCGTCACGTCCCTCCCGGGGCTGACCGAGCAGGTGGACGCCCAGATCGAGCAGAGCCGCACGACGGTCCCGCTCCTGCTGTGCCAGCTCGGGCTCCTCGGCGTACTCGTGCTGTGGCTGATGCTGCGGGCCGCCACCGACCAGCGCCGATCCGAGGTGGTGGTCGCGCGCCTGCGTGGACGCGGCACCGCCGGCGCGCGGACACTGTTGATGCGTGAGCTCCTCCCGGCGGTGCTCCTCGGTGTCCTGCCGGGGGTGGCGGTCGCTCTCGCCGCCTCGTCGTTGACCCGGATCCACGTGTTGCCGGGCCAGGCTCCCTTCGAGGTGCGCCGAGGACTCGCGGTCGCAATCGTCATCGCCGTGGCGGCGCTCGTGCTGGTGACGTACGCCGCCGTGGTCCGCGTCTCGCGCGAACCGCTCGGCTCGCTCCTGCACAGCGTCACCGGCCGACGTCCGGGATGGCGGTTGGGGGCCGGTGACGCGATCGCGATCGCCGCCTCCGGTGCCGGCGTGGTCGCTTTCGTGACCGGCAGTCTGGCGGGGCCGGTCGCTCTGGCCGCTCCGGCGCTGCTCTCGGTGTTCGTCGGGCTCGTCCTCGCCCACGTCCTCCCGCCGGCGGCGGCCTGGCTGGGTGGGGCCCTTCTGCTCCGAGGCCGGCTGCGGGCCGGGGTCTCGCTTCTGGAGGCCTCGCGGAGCGTCGTCACGAGGCGTGTGGTCGCGCTGGTCACCGTCGCGAGCGCCTTGGCGGTCTTCTCGGTCTGCGGGCTGGTGGTGGGCGACCGCAACCGGGCTCTCGCGGCCGAGCAGGCCGTCGGCGCGCCCGTGGTGGTCGAGCTACAGAGCGCCACCGGCACCGACCAGCGGCTGACAACGGTCGAGAAAGTGTTGGCCGACTTGGACCCCGAGGCAAGGCGGGTCACTCCCGTCGTACGCACCGCCGCCCCCAGCGGGGGCGTCTCGACGCTTGCGGTCGACCCCGAGTCGTTCCGGCGGATCGCGTTCTTCGCCGAGGACGGGCCCAGCCGGAAGAACTGGTCGGCCATCTCCGCCGGCCCTGCACGGGAACCGGTCCCGGCCATCACCTCGGGTGGCCCTTCCGAGGTGGAGAAGAGCGAGCTGAGGGTCCTCGGGCTCGACGGGATCGAGCAGAAGGCCAAGCGGGTCGCCGTGGTCGGCCGGATCCCCGGCGACGGGCCCAACCTCACCGTCGTCGACATCGCCACCGCCCGGAAGCTCGCCGAGCCCGACTCCGACTCCAGCGTCTCGCTCTGGTTCGGCTCCGACGACCCGGTCTTCGAGAAGCAGGTCACCGGGGCGCTGGCCCGCGAGGGCGTGTACGCCACCGACACCCGCACGATTTCCGACGTACGCCGCGGCCTGGACGCCTCCGTCGCGGCCTGGAGCCTCTGGCTCGCGGTCGTGGTCGGGGCCGCGGCCGTACTCCTCGCGGCCGTCGCGCTGACGGTGCTCGCCGTCACCGGCTGGCGCGCCAGGGCCAGGGACCTGGCCGCGCTGAGACTGGCCGGCGTCGGCCGCCGGACGGTCGAGCGGCTTCCCGCCGGCGCGCAGCTGCTTCCGGTGCTCGTCGGCGTCGTAGCGGGAGCAGGATGTGGCGCGCTCGGCGTGGTCCTGACCCTGCCGGACCTCCCGCTGTTCGCGCTGCCGCCCGTGGTGGACGCGACCGACCTGAGCATCCCCTGGCCGGCGGTCGCGATGGCTGGTCTGGGGTGCCTGATCGTGCTCGGCGTCACCGCCGTCCTCCTCGGCCGTGCGGTGGCCGCCACAGCCCGACTCGACCGGCTTCGGGAGACCGCATGACTGGCATGGCGATCCGCACGCAGGGGCTCGTGCACATCTACCACGCGGAGGGACACGACGTGGCGGCCCTCTCCGGCGTCGATCTGGACGTGAGGGCGGGCGAGCTGATGGGGCTGCTCGGCCCCTCCGGTTCAGGGAAGTCGACGCTGATGAGCCTGCTCGCCGGCCTCTTCCGCCCCAGCGCCGGCAAGATCTTCGTGGGCGAGCACGAGGTCTCGGCTGCCTCGACGAAGGAGCTCGACCGACTCCAGGCGACCCGGGTGTCGCTGATCCTGCAGGGGGCCGCACGCAACCTGCTTCCCTACGCCACCCCGGCCGCCAACGTACGTTTCGCCCAGCAGGCCGCACGCCGGACCGGCATCGACCTGCCTGCGCCGGAGGCCGTGCTCGAGGAGCTCGGCATCCCCGCCGTGGCTGATCGACCGCTCTCCCGGCTCACCCCGGGCGAGCTCCAGCTGGTGGCGATGGCGGTCGCGCTCGGCACGCGGCCGGGGCTGGTTCTCGCCGACGAACCGACCAGCCAGCTCGACCACGGTGCCCGTGACCTGGTCCTCGAGCGTCTGGAGGAGATCAACCGCACCCACGGGACCACGGTCGTGCTGGTCACCCACGATCCGCACGTCGCCGCCTTCCTCCCCCGGACCGTGACCATCCGCGACGGCCGGATCGGGGGCGAGGGCCGCAGCGGCGAGGAGTACGCGGTGGTGACCGCCGACGGGTTCCTGCCGCTCCCTGGCCACGTACGCGACGACCTGCCGCCGGGCACGCTTGTCCGGTTCCATCCGGTGGATGGGCACTACGAGCTGGTGCCGGAACGGGAAGGCGTCGAGGATGAGTGAACTGGTCGCGGAGCGGTTGAGCGTGGCGTACGACGACCTGGTCGCGCTGCGTCCGCTCGACCTCCGGCTGGCGCCTGGCACGGTGCTCGCCGTCACCGGTCCCTCGGGCGCCGGGAAGTCGTCCTTGCTGTGGGCTCTCGGCGGTGCTCTGGCGCCGGCCGCGGGCACGGTGAGCCTGGACGGGGCACGGCTCGACGGGCGGGACACGGCCGCGCGGCTCGGCGTCGCCCTGATCCCGCAGGGCAACGGGCTGGCCGGATCGCTCAACGCGACCGAGAACGTCCTCGTGCCGCTGCTCGCGGTCGGGACTGCGGCCGCCGAGGCGCGCAGCCGGACCCAGGAGGCACTCGAGCTGGTCGGCCTCGCGGAGTCCGGACGCCACCTCGTCGACGAGCTCTCCGGCGGTCAGCAGCAGCGCGTCGCACTCGCTCGGGCATTCGCGCTCCGGCCACAGGTGCTGCTTGCCGACGAGTCCACCAGCGACCTGGACGCCGGCAACCGGGAGCGGATGATCGCCGCGCTCCGTGCCGAGGCGGCGCGCGGCGCGATCGTCGTTCTCGCCACCCACGACCCCGAGGCTGCCGCCGAGGCCGACGCCGAGCTGGCGCTCGACGAGGGCATCGCGTCATGGCCCCGACCTCTGTCTGTCACCTGAGTGTCGGTCCTGCCCGCTAGGGTGCTGGCCACTCTCCCCCGCGACCCGGACAAAGGCAGATGGATCCAGCTACGAGCAGCGACGTCGTCCTCAGCGCGCCACCGAACCCGACCACCGTCGAGCGGTTCACCGGGCTGACCAAGGCGGAGCGCAAGGTGCTGCCCTCCCGGGTGCGGCAGGTCTCGTCCTGGTGCCGCCAGGCGGCGTCCGCGACCGGGGCGCGGGCCGAGATCGAGCGGGAAGCGGCCGAGGCGGTCGACCACTACCGGGCGAACGCGGCCGACCTGAAGCGCGCGGCCCAGGTGGCCTGGCGCAGCATCGGTCTCGACCGGAGCGACGGGCCTCGGCTGGCTGCGATCGCGCGGCGTCACGCGCTCGAGCCGGTCGAGGCGACCACGCAGGAGCTCGTCTCGACGTTGACCGCCGGTGCGGAGGACCTGGCGCGGGCGAAGAGGGCAGCCGGCGCCCGCCGTCTGTTCGTGCGGGGACACCGCCGCGAGGACGCGGAGCTGGCGGGCAGGAGGATCCTCGACCTGCACCGCTGGGCGAGCGAGCTCCAGGCGGCGGCGCGACTCGGCGAGCTGTCCAAGCTGCCGGCGGGGCGCCGGGTGCGGGTCCGCGAGGCGCTGCTGCCGAGCATCGGCCTCCTCGAGGCCCTCTCGGAGCTGGGTTCGGAGGCGGTGCTGTCCCCGCGCAAGGGCATCATGGTGCTGCGCAACGAGGGCGAGGCGCTCAACGAGGCCAGGCGCTCCGAGGAGCCCGCCCGTCGGGCCGCGACCGACGCCGCCAACGCGGTCAGGAGCGCCGACACCGACACCGCGGTCAGGTCGCTGCCGGTCGAGGAGCTCGCCGATCTCGTACGCATCGAGCCCCTCCTCGAGGCCGGGATCCGCACCGTCCACGAGGTCATCCATCCGAGCTCTGACCTGCGAGAACTGCCCGGCGTCGGTCCGGCCACGGCGATGCGGATGCAGGAGGCGGCACAGGCGCTGTGGCAGCGCACCTACGACGAGATGCCCCTCGCCATCGACCACGAGCGCCGCTCCCCGGCAGCCACCAGGCTGCTGGCCCGACTGGCGGAGTGGGAGGCCGGGCGGCGTACGAAGGACGCGGGAGCGGAGCTCGCGCTGGTGCAGTCGCTGCGGCCGCTGACCCGATCGCTCGACAGCGGCTCGAGGTTCCATCTGATCCTGGCCAACGCGGCCAGCCTCGACGACTTCCACGGCGCGCTACGGGCGATCGCCCACCGGGCCGAGATGGCGCGCCGGATCCGTCCGGGCAACCGGCCCGCCGATCCGTGGGACGACTTCGAGAGGCGACCCGCCGACTACTACGCGATGCTCTCCGAGCTCGGCTTCCTCACCGAGGACGAGGACAAGATCCACGGCGACCTGTCGGCCGAGATCGTCGAGGCGGTGCGTGCTCAGGACCTGCGCACCAACAACCTGACCGCCTCGCTGCGTGGCTACCAGCACTTCGGCGTCCGCTTCGCGCTGGTGCAGATGAAGGTGATCATCGGCGACGAGATGGGGCTCGGCAAGACCCTCCAGTCGCTGGCGGTGCTCGCTCATCTGCACGCGATGGGCGCGTCCCACACGCTGGTGGTCTGCCCGGCCGCCGTGGTCACCAACTGGGTGCGCGAGACCGACTCCAAGACGACCCTGATCCCCCACCGGCTCCACGGCAACCGCCGCCAGAAGGCCGCCAAGATCTGGGTCGAGCAGGGCGGCGTCGCGGTGACCACCTACGAGACGCTCAACGCGATCCAGCCGTTCCTCGACCAGGTCAGGATCGCCTGCGTCGTGGTCGACGAGGCGCACATGATCAAGTCGCCGCGCACCCAGCGCACCGAACGCGTACGCCGGGTGCTGGACGCCTCCGAGCGCGCCATCCTGCTCACCGGAACCCCGATGGAGAACCGCATCGACGAGTTCCGCAACCTGGTCTCCTACCTCCGTCCCGACCTGCTGCTCTCCGCCGACGAGTTCAACCCTCACCGCTTCCGCAAGCAGGTCGCGCCGGTCTATCTGCGCCGCAACCAGGAGGACGTGCTCACCGAGCTGCCCGACCTGGTCGAGGTCGAGGACTGGCTGCCGCTCTCGGTGGCCGACGAGAGGGCGTACGCCGAGTGCGTCCGTGACGGCAACTTCATGGCCATGCGGCAGGCCGCCATGCTCCAGGGAACGTCGTCGGCGAAGGTCGAGCGGCTGGTCGAGATCGTCGGCGAGGCCGAGGAGAACGGTCGCCGCGTGATCGTGTTCTCCCACTTCAGACGCGTGTTGGACGACCTTGTCGGGTTGCTGCCGGGCGAAGTCTTCGGCCCGTTGACCGGGTCGGTGCCTGCCGAGGAACGTCAGCAGATGGTCGACGAGTTCTCCGCGGCCGGCCACGGTGCCGTGCTGGTCACCCAGATCGTCGCCGGCGGCGTGGGCCTCAACATCCAGTCGGCGTCGGTCGTGGTCATCTGCGAACCCCAGCTCAAGCCCACCATCGAATGGCAGGCCATCGCCCGCGCCCGCCGGATGGGCCAGCTCCAGTCGGTCCAGGTCCACCGCCTGCTCTCCGAGGTCGGCGTCGACCAGCGCGTCCACGACATCCTCGCCGCCAAGGCCGAGCTCTTCGACGACTTCGCCCGGGTCAGCGCCACCGCGGCCAGCAGCCCCGAGGCGTACGAGACCTCGCACCCCGAAGACGCCGTCACCACCTTGGCGACCGAAGCCTCCGATGCCGAGATCGCCCGCGACGTCGTCGCCACCGAACGCCGGCGCCTCGGCGTCTGACCAAACCCCCGCCGAGGCGTCAGGTACGTCGGCCGAGTTGGCAGCCGCGTGCCACGTCGGTCGACGCGAGTGACGCCTCGGCCGACGCGGGCGACGCCTCGGCTGTCAGTCGGAGTCGTTGCCGAGGTCGCCCTGGAACCAGTCGGCGGCGTGGCGGGCGCGCTCGAGGCAGTCGTCGAGGTCGTCGCCGTAGACGTTGACGTGGCCGACCTTGCGGCCGGGGCGCATCTCCTTGCCGTAGAGGTGGACGCGGAGATGGGGGTCGCGGGCCATCGCGTGCGGGAAGCCGTCGTAGAGCCGGCCGACATCCGGCTGGGAGGAGCCGAGGATGTTGACCATCACCGACCACTTCGCGCGAGGCGCGGGAGAGCCGAGCGGCAGGTCCATGACCGCGCGCAGGTGGTTCTCGAACTGCGAGGTGACGGCGCCGTCCTGGGTCCAGTGGCCGGTGTTGTGGGGGCGCATGGCCAGCTCGTTGACGAGCAGGCGGCCGTCGACGGTCTCGAACATCTCGACCGCGAGCACCCCGGTGACGCCGAGCTCGCCGGCGATGCGCAGCGCGATCTGCTCACCCTCGACGGCGAGCTCGGGCGAGAGGTCGGGCGCGGGAGCGATGACCTCCTTGCAGATGCCGTTCTCCTGGTAGGTGTGCACGACCGGGTACGCCGCGGCCTGGCCGCTCGGCGAACGGGCGACGATCGCGGAGAGCTCTCGGCGGAAGTCGACGAGCTCCTCGGCGAGGACCTGGACACCCGCCTCCTCGGCGACGCGAAGCGGCTCGGCGACATCGGCGACGCAGCGTACGACCCAGACGCCCTTGCCGTCGTAGCCACCCCGGGTGGTCTTGAGGACGCACGGGAAGCCGAATGACTCGACGTCGGCCACCGACGACACGATGGCGTTGCGCGGGCACGGGATGCCGAGCTCGGTCAGCCGGGCGCGCATGACGCCCTTGTCCTGGGCGTGCACGAGCGCGTCCGGGCCGGGGCGGACCGCCACTCCAGCGGCCTCGAGCGCGTGCAAGTGCTCGGTCGGGACGTGCTCGTGGTCGAAGGTGACGACCTCGCAGCCCTCGGTGACCTTCTTCAACGTGTCCAGGTCGCGGTAGTCGCCGACCATCTGGTCGGGGATGACCTGAGCGGCCGACACACCCTCACCCTCGGCGAGAAGCCGGAGCGGGAGTCCGAGCGCGATTGCGGGCTGAGCCATCATGCGGGCCAGCTGGCCGCCGCCGATGATCGCAAGTGTCGGTGCGAGGGTCACGACGACAGAATAATGAGCCTGCCCGCCGGGGCCGATTTCGCGGATCCCCCTCACGCAATCCGCGAAACCCGACCCCCGGCAGTTGAAACGAAGGTCAGGCCTTCTCGAAGCGCAGCCCCTTGCCGCGCAGAGTGGTGATCAGATGGGGCTTCCGGGGGTCGTCGCCCAGCTTGCGACGCACCCATCCCAGGTGTACGTCGATGGTCTTCGACGAAGTGTAGAAGGTCGCGTTCCACACGTCCCTCATCAACTCGTCGCGGGAGACGACGTTGCCAGCCCTCTTGATCAGGGCGTGGACCAGGTCGAACTCCTTGCGAGAGAGCGTCAGCTCCTCATCGTTCCGCCATGCTCGCCGGGTCTCCGGGTCGAGCTTGATCTCCTGTACCTCGATCATGAGACCGACATTAGGGAGGTAAAGAGGCCTTGGCAAAGGATTGCACGATCTTGCCACTGACATTTTCATGCCAGGCTGCAACGAAATGGGCATGACAAACGTGCGCCCCCGAATGGCGCACTCAACCATGCCCATGAAGGCCCGATCAGGTAAAGCAATCGATGCCTCGCGTTGATCGACTGTTAACTACAACGGAATGTGAACAAATCTGCGAAACCCCAGGTCAACAACAGCCTGGAAGGTCACGATTCAGACACGGCGGACGGCGACGGGCTCCACGATTCCGAAGCCTCGCACCGGTCGAGCGGCCAGTCGCCGGGTCTCGAACTCGTCCTCGGGCATCGTCTTGGCGGTCGCCTCGTCGACGATGATCCGGTTGCGGCGAGCGACGGCGGTCAGCCGCGCGGCCATGTTCACAGGGGGTCCGAAGACGTCGCCGAGACGCGAGACGACGTTGCCGGAGGCGAGCCCGACACGTACGTCCGGCATTCGCGGGTCCCGGCCGATCACGTTGATGATCCCCTCGGCGGTGCCGTAGGCCTGGAGCGGGTCGTCGTTGACGAAGAGCACCGAGTCACCCAGCGACTTGATGATCCGACCGCCCCAGGTCGCCACCACGTCGGCGCATCGGGACTCGAAGAGCTCGACCAGGTCGCCGATCTTCTCCTCGGTCAGCGTGTTCGACAGCGCGGTGAACGAGACGATGTCGGCGAACCCGACCGTCTGCCAGACCGTGCCCAGCTGCTCCTCGGGCCCAGCGATCGACGCCTCGGCCCGCGCGATCGCGGCGCGCATGTGCCGGCGCCACGTGAAGGTCATCAGTTCCTCGAACGCGCTCTCGAACTGCTCCGAGACCGAGACGGTCGCCTTCAACAGCTCGGCGGGCGAGCGCTCGCCCTCGTTCTGGGTCTCGACGTGGTGCAGCAGCGCGGAGATCTCGTAGTCGGAGAGCCGCGCCATCGACTGCCCGATGCCGCGCGTCAGGTTGACGACCAGGTCGAAGCTGACTAGACCGTTGCCCGAGATCTCGTGGGCCTTGGCCAGGGCGTTCACGTCGGCCTCGTCGAAGAACGCCTCGTCGTTCCCGATCTCCGGGAACCCGAGAGCACGCCACAGACGCTTCGCCTGGTCCAGGCTCACGCCTGCCTTCTCGGCGACCTCCGCCGAGGTCAGGTTGACGGGCTGCTTCGATTTCGCCACGAACAGATCATGCCATCCCGCTCGTCAGGACGTTCCGTCACGACGGCCGGTCAAGACCGCGGACGGAGCCGAGCATGGATCACGTCACCCGCTCCGACCACTCGCGGCCCCTCGCCGGTCTCGATGACCAGCCGGCCGAAGTCGTCGATCTCGGTGGCGACACCCTCCCAGACCTCCCCGCCCGGAAGCTCGGCACGCACCTGCTCCCCGACCGTCACCGACAGCTCCCGGTAACGACGGGCGAGCTCGGCAGGATCCGCCCCCCAGATCTCGTACGCAGCCCCCAGCTCCTCCAGCAGCGCGACCAGCATCTCGGTGCGGTCGACGGGTGCACCGCTCTCCAGCTCCAACGAGGTGGCGGTCTCGATCGGCAGCTCCTCGCGCGTCAGCGAGGTGTTGAGCCCGAACCCGATCACCGCGGCCGCACCCTCGGGCCCCTCGATTCGCTCGATCAGGATCCCGCACACCTTGCGACCCTCGATGAGCACGTCGTTGGGCCACTTCAGCCCGGCCGCGTACCCCTTCTTCCGCAACGCGGACGCCACCGCGACGCCGGTCATCAACGGCAGCCACGGCCACCGCTCCACCGGGATCGACGGGTCGGGGCGGAGGAGTGCCGAGACGGTCAGTGCGGAGCGAGCCGGGGTGATCCAGCCGCGGTCCAGGCGTCCCCGGCCGGCGGTCTGGTGCTCGGTCGTGATCACCAGTCCCGCCGCCTCACCCGAGCGCGCACGCGCGGCCAGCGCAGCGTTCGTCGACGGTGTCGAGTCGAGGATCTCGACGCGCCAACCGCCCGACAGCGCATCGAGCCGGGAAGAGTCAAGTGACGGGCGTCGCATCGAAGAAGGTCCCACGAGGATTAGATTGGCCCCCGCACCGCACGAAGTCCAAAGGAGCACCCGTGAGCGAGCGCAAGCGAGCAAACCGTCAGAACCACACGCGGCCGCGTCCGTATCATGGCGCTTGCGCTACGGAGGTGGCCGCGTGAGCGCCGAGCCCAACCCTCAGCCCGAGATCGATCTGCACACGACTGCCGGGAAGCTGGCCGAGCTGGAGCGTCGTCTTGACGAGGCTGTCCATGCTGGTTCCGCGAAGGCGGTGGAGAAGCAGCATGCGAAGGGGCGTCAGACCGCGCGGGAGCGGATCGAGATGCTGCTCGATGAGGGTTCCTTCCAGGAGGTCGATGAGCTGGCCCGGCACCGTTCGACCGCGTTCGGGCTGGAGAAGAACCGTCCCTTCGGGGACGGGGTGGTCACCGGGTACGGCACCATCGATGGGCGTCAGGTCTGTGTCTTCTCCCAGGACTTCACCGTCTTCGGTGGGTCGCTGGGCGAGGTCTATGGGGAGAAGATCACCAAGATCATGGACCTGGCGATCAAGACCGGGTCCCCGCTGATCGGGATCAACGAGGGCGCCGG
>NZ_JBITCR010000021.1:0-45794 GCF_044453405.1 Nocardioides sp. NPDC051685
TTCGCAGCACACGCCAACCATCACGGACCCGACTCGGCGATTTTCAAATCGCGACAGCCACGTGGACCGAGGCCCATCACCTGAAACCCTGGTCCGACGGCGGCCTCACCAACCTGGCGAACATGGTCTTGTTGTGTGCGAGTGACCATCGCCGCATCCACGACCCGAACTACGCCTATGAGCGGCTCCCGGACGGGCGGATCCGGTTCACCAGGGCTGCCCGCACGGGCTGATCCACAACGATTCCTCTGATGCTGCTGACGTTGCGGATGTCGCTGGTGTCGCTGACGCGGCCGAGATGTTGGCCCACCCCGGACCGATCCGACATCCTCGTATCGCACCAGAGCCCCGGTGCGCTGATTTCTGGCGGCCCGCCCGCTCGCGCGACTCCTTCTCGGACCACTGCTCCAGCCAGCTCGACCAGGCGACGCCTAGGGGCGACCATGCGATGCCGAGTGTGGTGCGGTCATTGCGCCGTACCCCACGTCGTTCCGCGACACGTCGTCGCCACCGCCGGCCTTGTCAGCGAACTGCCAGCCAGCCAACGACCCCTCGCCGAAAGGTCAGGCACGCCGGCCGAAAGGTCAGGTGCGTCGGGCGAGGTGTCAGGTACGTCGGACGAGGCGTCACGTTTGTCGGGCGAGTTGGCAGTCAGGTGCCCACTCGGCCGACGCGGGTGACGTCTCGGCAGGTCAGGCGAGCTCCGCGCAGACGGGCGCTGTGATGCCAGGGAGTTCGCGGGTCGAGGGGCTCGGCGGCGGGGTGGTCGGAGCCCGTTGAGGATGCGATGATGGTTGGGCGCCATCAGGGGTCCAGGCGGGGCCGGAAGCGGGGCCTTGTGAAGGATTCACAAGGCGTCATCGTCTTGTAGAAGTCCCCCCGAACGCTCCGGCCGCGAGGACTCCGCAGGCCATGGATCTCACGCACGTACCCAACCCAAGGAATCCGCGGCGACCAGCCCCAAGAAGCAACGTCAAGCACGCGACACTCACGTTTGGCGCCCACCCGCCCACCCGCCTGCTTGACTGCGACCCATGACCGCGGCCGACGACGTGACCACGCCGATCAGCATGCTCTGGGAGTCGACGGATGAACGCACGGCACTGACCGAGCGGTTCGGGTTCGCGTCCACCGGCGACGCGATCGACTGGCTCGGGGGCGTACTGATCAAGCACTGGGGACTGCGGGTGGAGGGCTGCGAGCGGCTGGTGATCAGCGACGCCAACTGCTTGGCCTGGATCGTCGTCGACGGGTGCCGGATGGTCGCGAAGTGGTCGATGCGGCCACGTGTCTTCGGGCGCCTGGCGGCGATCGCAGGGCTGACGGTGTGGCTGGGGGAGCGAGGGATACCTGTCTCGGTGCCGCGGGCGGCTCGGGACGGCAGGGTCCAGGTGGAGGTCGACGGGGTCTCGCTCGGGCTCCAGCAGGTGATCGACGGCGAGCTGTTGGACATCACCGACGCCGACCAGGTGCGGGCGGCGGGCGAGGTGCTCGCGCGGATGCATGCTGCGATGGCCGACTACCCGGGGACGATCCCTACCGACGAGCCAGCGGCGCCGGGCGCCCAGCTGGTCGGCAACGACTTCAGGGCGGCCAACATCCTCTGGGCGGAGGGGAGGATCGCGGCGGTCCTGGATCTCGAGGAGGCCACGTACCGTCGCCGGGTGGACGACCTCGCCCAGGCGGCCGTCCTGCTCGGGACGCGCTATCACGACTGGCGCCCGACGTCGGCCGAGGTGCGCGGGGCGTTCGTCGCGGCGTACGCCTCGGTTCTTCCGCTGGACGAGGATGAGGCCGGGGCGCTCGACGACAGCATCGAGGCGCACCTGACCCGTATCCCGTGGCCGGGGTGACGCTGCCCGGAGTCAGTCGCCGACGGCGTCGATGCCGCGCTGGACGACGAGCGGGTCGGGGGTGCCGACGACGTCGGTGTCCTTCTCGTCGTAGTCGTGGTCGGCGAGGAAGTAGCGCATCGCGTTGAGGCGGGCGCGCTTCTTGTCGTTCGAGCGGATGGTCGTCCATGGCGCCCAGTCGGTGTCGGTGCGGCGGAACATCTCCTCCTTGGCGGCGGTGTAGGAGTCCCACTTGTCCAGCGACTGCACGTCGATGGGGGAGAGCTTCCACTGCCGCACCGGGTCGATCTGGCGGATGATGAAGCGGGTCCGCTGCTCCGAGCGACCCACCGAGAACCAGAACTTCGTGAGCGTGATCCCGGAGTCGACGAGCATCTGCTCGAAGAGCGGCACCTGGTGCATGAACTGCTCGTACTGGTCGTCGGAGGCAAAACCCATGACCCGCTCGACGCCGGCGCGGTTGTACCAGGAGCGGTCGAAGAGGACCATCTCCCCGGCTGTCGGCAGGTGCTGGACGTACCGCTGGAAGAACCACTGCTGCGACTCGCGGTCCGAGGGCTTCGACAGCGCCACGGTGCGGGCGTAGCGGGGGTTGAGGTGCTCCATGAACCGCTTGATCGTGCCGCCCTTGCCGGCCGCGTCGCGGCCCTCGAAGATCAGCACGTGCTTCCCGCCGACGCGGTCGTTCCAGCGCTGGAACTTCAGCAGCTCGACCTGCAGGAGGTATTTCTGCTCGTCGTAGACCTCACGGGCGATCCGCTCCGTGTAGGGATAGTTCTCGCGCCAGGTGTCGACGGCCCTGCCCGCCGGATCCAGAAGCACCGGGTCATCGTCATGGTCCTCGCCGATCGTGTGACCCTCGGTGATCAGGTTGTCGATGTATTCGCGGAATCCCTGGGACATGCGCAAGACCATAGGGAGGCGAGGTGAACGTGCGGCGACGTTTCAGCAAGCATGCCCATCGGGCCGTAACCTTGGTAGACGATGAACCCCCGGACCGTCTATCTGGATCACGCCGCCACCACGCCCATGGCTCCGGCGGCGATCGAGGCCATGACCGCGGAGCTGGCGCAGGTCGGCAACGCGAGCTCGCTGCACGCATCAGGGCGCCGCGCCCGCCGAGTGCTGGAGGAGTCCCGAGAACGGATCGCCGCGGTGCTCGGGTCCCGGCCCGGTGAGGTCGTCTTCACCTCCGGTGGCACCGAGGCCGACAACCTCGCTCTCAAGGGTGCCTTCTGGACCAGGCACGGCCAGGACCCGGCGCGCACCCGGATCCTGTCGACCACCGTCGAGCACCACGCGGTGCTGGACCCGCTGCACTGGCTGGAGACCACCGAGGGCGCCCAGGTCGAGCTGATCCCGTGCGACGCGACCGGCCGCGTCGACCTCGCTGCCATGAAGGACGCCATCGAGCGTGACCCGGCCTCGGTCGCGGTCGTCTCGGTGATGTGGGCCAACAACGAGGTCGGCACGCTGCAGCCCGTCGCCGAGATCGCCGCGATCGCCTCCGAACACGGGATCCCGGTCCACACCGACGCCGTCCAGGCGGTCGGCGCGGTGCCGGTCGACTTCGCGACCAGCGGTGTCGACGCGCTCTCCCTGACCGGCCACAAGCTCGGCGGCCCGGTGGGCGCCGGAGCGCTCGTCGTGCGCCGCGAGCTCGAGCTGACCGCGCTCGTCCACGGCGGCGGCCAGGAGAGGGACGTACGCAGCGGCACCCATGCGACCGCCGCCATCGCCGGTTTCGCGGCGGCCGTCGAGCTCGCGATCAAGGAGCAGGAGGCGTACGCGACCAGGGTCGGCGCGCTGCGCGACCGGCTGGTCGAGCAGGTGCTGGCGGTCGTGTCGGACTCCCACCTCAACGGTCCGCCGCTGGAGCCGCTGGGTCGTCACCGGCTGCCCAACAACGCCCAGATCGCGTTCCCCGGCTGCGAGGGAGACTCGCTGCTGATGCTGCTCGACGCCGCCGGGGTCGAGTGCTCGACCGGTGCGGCGTGCTCGGCCGGCGTACCTCAGGCCTCTCACGTGCTGCTCGCCATGGGACAGTCCGACGAGCAGGCGCGCTCCTCGCTCCGCTTCTCGCTCGGCCACACCACGTCGGCCGAGGACGTGGACCGGCTCGTCGCGGCGATCGGTCCGGCCGTCGAGCGCGGCCGGGCTGCGGGGTTGCAGCGATGAGCGAGCGTCAGCGAGCGAACATCGGATCCTTCATCGGGCCGCGTCCGTATCATGGCGCTTGCGCTACGGAGGTGGCCCGATGAGAGTGGTAGCCGCGATGTCCGGCGGAGTGGACTCCGCCGTCGCCGCCGCCCGCGCGAAGGAGGCCGGCCACGACGTCACCGGCGTCCATCTGGCGCTCTCGCGCAACCCGGCGTCCTACCGCTCCGGCGCCCGCGGGTGCTGCACGATCGAGGACTCCAACGACGCCCGTCGCGCCGCCGACGTGATCGGCATCCCGTTCTACGTCTGGGACCTCTCCGACCGCTTCCATGAGGACGTGGTCGAGGACTTCATGTCGGAGTACGCCGAGGGCCGCACGCCCAACCCGTGCCTGCGCTGCAACGAGAAGATCAAGTTCGCCGCCGTCCTGGACCGGGCGCTCGCGCTCGGCTTCGACGCCGTCGCGACCGGTCACTACGCGACGCTTCGTGAGGACGCCGACGGGTTGGTCGAGCTGCACCGCGCGGTCGATGGCGGCAAGGACCAGTCCTACGTTCTCGGGGTGCTCGACCAGGCCCAGCTGCGCCACTCGCTGTTCCCACTCGGCGACACCCCCAAGCCGCTGGTGCGCGAGGAGGCGGCGCGCCGAGGCCTGCTCGTCGCGGACAAGCCCGACTCCCACGACATCTGCTTCGTCGCCGACGGCGACAACGCCGGCTGGCTGCGCGAGAAGCTGGGCGACCGGGCGCCCAACGAGTCCGGGCCGATCGTCGACGAGACCGGTGAGGTCGTGGGCGAGCACCAGGGGACGTACGCCTACACGATCGGGCAGCGCAAGGGCCTCCGCCTCGGGAAGCCGGCGCCCGACGGGAAGCCCCGCTTCGTGCTCGACATCGAGCCGGTCTCCGCGACCGTCACGGTGGGGCCGCGCGAGCATCTTGCCGTCGACGGCCTCTCCGGGATCCGGCCGCGTTGGGCCGGGCGGGTGCCGGAGGGCGTCCTGGAGGGCACCGTCCAGCTGCGCGCGCACGGCGACGAGCACCGGGCCCGGGTGACCGTGACTCCCGAGGGCGTCGAGATCGACCTGCTCGACCCGGCCTACGGCATCGCGCCGGGGCAGGCCGCGGTGATCTACGACGGCAGCCGGGTCGTGGGCTCGGCGACCATCTCGGCTACGCGGCGGGTGGCTGTCGCGTGAGGGCGCCCCTGACATCTCGTAGCGTTTCGCGGCGTGTCGTGCGGCAGGACGTCAGGGGCGCCGCGCCCGGGCTCCGCGCCCCTGACATCCCGGACCACAAGACCGCGTGTCGCGCGCCAGGATGTCAGGGACGCGGATGAGGGGCGCCACCGGAGTCGGGTCGCTGCCGGGAGAGAACTTCGCAGAGGCCTGCCGGATCGTGCTCGGCGAGCTCACCGACCTGCCGCACCTGCCCGAGCTGCCTGCGCGCGGCGCGATCGCCGACATGACCGGTCGGGGGCTGGCCGTCCTCGACGGGCTCGACGCCGACCTCCAGCCCGCGGGCTGGCGGCTGACCGGCACCTCGGGGTCCGCCGGGGTCGACCACCGGCGCGCCCGCAGCCTGCTCGCCCAGGATCTCGACACTCTCGAGGAGCTGGTCCAGGACTCTCCGCTGACCGCCGGGGGCGGTGCGTTCAAGATCCAGGTCGCCGGACCCTGGACCCTCGCCGCAACTGTCGAGCGGCCGCGCGGCGACAAGCTGCTCGCCGACCACGGCGCCCGGCGGGATCTGGCGCAGGCGCTGGCCGAAGGCGTACGCACCCACATCCGCGACGTACGCCGCCGCCTCCCCGGCGCCGACACCCTTGTCGTCCAGGTCGACGAGCCCGCGCTGAGCGCCGTGCTCAACGCCCAGGTGCCGACCGCCTCGGGGTTCGGCAAGCACCGCAGCGTCGACCTGCCCGAGGCCTCCCAGTCGCTGGAGTGGGTGCTCGGCGCGATCACCGACGAGGGCGCGACCCCGTGGGTGCACTCGTGCGCGCCCGGGACCCCGCTCGGCCTGCTCCGCAGGGCCGGGGCGAAGGGGGTCAGCGTCGATCTGACCCAGCTCGCCGCGGCCGACCACGACGAGCTGGCCACCGCGCTGGAGGCGGGTGACACGGTCGCGCTCGGTGTGGTCCCCTCCCTCGCGCCGGTCGGCACCGCGCCGACCGACAAGACGGTCACCGAGACCGTGGAACGCTGGCTCGACATGCTCGGGCTCGATGCTGCGTACGACATCGTCCTGACGCCCGCGTGCGGTCTCGCCGGTGCCGACTGGCGATGGGCCCGCACCGTGCTGCGAATCCTCACCGAAAGCGCCCGTCACCTGGCGTAGATTCCCCTCATGCGACGACGGGGGATGGCACTGCCGGCTGCGACTCTGCTGCTGGCCGGGGCTCTGGCCGGCTGCGGTAGCAGCGCGACCGAGGCGGACGACAGGACCAGCGACGAGCCCACGGTCGCACCCTCGGTGAGCATCGACCCGGCCGATCTGAAGCCCGGCAACCGGCCCGCGACCCCCGAGGCGCTCGCGGCGATCACGCTCCAGCACGTACGCGTCGTGCCGGAGGAGTTCGACGGCGGCGACCTCTACTTCGAGCGAGACGAGGTCGGCACCGTGCTCTTGTGGGGAGCCGACCACTCGCTGGAGGTGAAGGCCGGCGCGGTCGACGACGACCTGCTCTCGACCTGGTGCCACGACGGCATGTCCGGGTGCGTCGAGGTGAAGGGCGAGACCGACACCGCCACGGTCGGCTGGGACCTCGCCACCGACGACGGCACCCCCGGCCAGCTGATGGTCTCCCACCGGTCCGGGGGAGAGGAGCGCCGGGCCGCCTACGTCGGCGAGAAGATCACCGAGGATCCCCGCAAGCTCGACCTCGAGGTGAGCGTGGACGACCTCGTCGCCCTGGTCACCGACCCACGCCTCGGCACCAAGACGACCCTGAAGATGACGAAGGCGCAGGTCAGCGGCTTCCCCTCGGAAGGCGCCAACGGTGCCGGCGAGGTCGCGCTGACCGCCGGGGCGATCGCGGCAGGGCTGCTCGAGACCAAGGAGTACGCCGACATCGACTCCTTCGAGAAGGCCGATGTCTCGGGCTACGGCAAGGGCGCCTTCGGCGTCGTCGGGACCCGCCCCGACGGCAGCACCGTCACCGCCGTCCACGCTCCCGATCTGCCCGCCGAGAAGCGGAAGTGCCCCAAGACGCTCACCTGCTCGAAGGGTGACACCGACGGCTACGACGGCTGGACCGAAGGGTCGGCCGAGACCGTGCGCTGCTACGAGGCGGAGGGGGATCGTCGCGCGTTCTGTGCGGTCGTACGCCAGCAGGCGCCCGCCCCGTTCCCCGGGGACGACCTCGACCCGGTCCTCTCCGGCTTCGAGTCGGCCCTGGAGACGCTGTGGCCGACGGTTCCTGCCGCGACCGCCCGCCGGGGTGAGTCGCTGGTCGACTGACCGACGTCAGCGCCCGGCGACCCGCTGGCCCTCGTAGGCCTGGCCACGCTCGCTCGGCGGAGCGAACGACTCCGGCGGGCGCGGCTGACGGTGGGTCGGCTGCACGGGGGCCGCATGCTGCGGCTCGACGTGCTGAGGATCCAGGTGCTGGGGAGCCGGTTGACGGTGGCTCGGCTGCCGCGGAACCGGTTGCCGCGGGCCCGGCTGACGCGGTCCTGGTTGCCGCGGTCCCGGCTGCTGGTCCGCGGGGAGCCGGCGCGGGAGCGGCGTCTCGTGACGGGGCGGGCCCTGGTGCTGGCCCTGACGCTGGGGCGGGAGCTGGAGCTGCGGCTGGCGAGGGTGGGCCGGATGGGGCCCGGAGGCATGCCGCGGGTCCGACGGATAGCGCGGCGGGGCCTGGGCGTAGCTCGGCTCGTCCCACTCGGTGCCGCGCTTGCGGCGCCCGGAGAGCATGGCGACGGCACCGGCGACGAGGGCGAGGATGATCAACGTGGCGACGATGATCCAGGTGAGCGGCCCGACGCCGCCCTCGTCGGCAGCTGCCGCCTTCTTGACGGCCTGCGTCGGCGGGGCGCAGCCGCTCTGGACGCACTCGCCGTCGCTCGGGGTGCCGGTCACGAGGAACGTGATCCCGCGGTTCACCGAACCCTGGAAGGTGAGGGTGTGCTTGCCGAGGCCGATGTCCTTGGGAAGCCGGCCGGACCACTTCGCGACACCGCGACCGTTGGCCTTCACGCTGGTCGAGAGGACCAGCGGGGTCGAGTAGACGACGACCCTGATGCCGGTCTCGTGGGGCCTGAAGCCGGAGGCTTGCGCGTGGATCACGTCCTCGGCGTCCACGGAGACGTTGTCGAGGCCGGTGAGGGTGATGCCCTTGGCCGTCGGCGGCTCCTCCGGCGCGGACCACGGCTTCCTGGACGCCTTCGCCTTCGGCCTCTCCCGGGAGCCGGCACCGTCGCCGTCGCCGGAGCCGTCGCCGGTGGCTCGGCCCGAGGACGTACCGCCGCCCGAGCCGGAGCCGGAGCCCGAGCCCGAGCCGGATCCGTCCGAGGTCCCGGTGCCGGTCGAGGGCTCGTCCGGTGTCGGCGAGCTGCTGGGCTCGGCGAGCGCGGCGAAGTCGAAGGGTACGTCCGCGTGCCTCGACTCGGAGGAGTCGTAGACGTCGCGCCCCCCGCCGCGCATGGTCATGATCTGGTAGCTCGTGTCGGGGTCGAGCTCCGCGACCTGGGCGGCGTCGAGGGTGAACCGGATGGTCCAGTCGTCGGGGTTGTCGGGGTTGATCAGCACCGACTTGATGAACGTGTCCCGGGTGCCCGAGCCGTAGTAGCCGACCGGGTTGAGGGCGACCTCGATGCCAGGGTCGTTCCCGTTGTAGTCGGTGCCGTGGACGCTGAGGACCACGCCGTCCTTGGACTGCTCGACGATCGAGACCTCGACCTCGGCGTCGGAGAAGGCGCTCCCCAGTCCGAGCGCGTGGGTAGCGCCGACCGTAGCCAGCAAGAGGACGAGCGCCGCCGCCAGCGTCATCACGAGCCGAGAAACCACTGCAAGACCTCACACGGCGGTCATATGGGGGATTGGTGTCGGCCCGCCTTGCCCGACGCGGGAGGAAGTTAGCCCGCTTTACCGTCTTGTGGTGAGTCCCGTCACCCAGGTGTTGATCGGTTGCGTCGATATTGAGGGCGTTGAGTGTCGTTTGAGCCGATGAAACGCCGAAAACGCCCGGGTGGGTATGCCGTCAGAAATTGTCGGCGGGACCGGGCAAGATGGTGCCCGTGAACGATGACGTGACCGCCGACGCGGGCCCTGAGCAGAAGACCGAGCACCAGGAGCTCGCCGAGCAGATCGAGGACGCTCGCTACCGCTACTACGTGCTGGACGACCCGACGCTCTCCGATGCCGACTTCGACCAGAAGTGGCGCCGGATCAACGAGCTCGAGGAGCAGTTCCCCGAGCTGCGCACACCCGACTCACCGACCCAGAAGGTCGGCGGCACGTTCTCGACGGAGTTCACCGCGGTCGACCACCTGCAGCGGATGGAGTCGCTCGACAATGCCTTCTCGTTCGACGAGCTGGCCGCCTGGCATGCCCGGATCGCCAAGGACGGCGCCGGGCAGGCCGAGCTGCTGTGCGAGCTCAAGGTCGACGGCCTGGCGATCAACCTGCTCTACGAGAAGGGCCGTCTGGTCCGGGCACTGACCCGCGGCGACGGACGCACGGGCGAGGACGTCACCCCGAACGTACGCACCATCAAGTCGATCCCGCACCGGCTCAGCGGCACCGCGGAGTTTCCGGTGCCCGACCTGGTCGAGGTGCGCGGCGAGGTCTTCCTGTCCATCGAGGCCTTCGACAAGCTCAACGCCTCCCTGGTCGACGCCGGCAAGCCGATGTTCGCCAACCCACGCAACTCCGCCGCCGGCTCGCTGCGCCAGAAGGACCCGCGGGTGACCGCGACCCGCGAGCTCGGGATGGTCTGCCACGGCATCGGCGCCCGGGAGGGCTTCCAGCCGGTCGCCCAGTCGCATGCGTACGACGCTCTGAAGGCCTGGGGGCTGCCCACCTCGAAGCGGGTCAAGGTCCTCAAGACCCTCGAGGAGGTCGAGGAGTTCATCAGCTACTTCGGCGAGCACCGCCACGACGTCACCGAGCACGAGATCGACGGTGTCGTGATCAAGGTCGACGACATCTCGCTGCAGCGACGTCTCGGCTCGACCAGCCGCGCGCCGCGGTGGGCGATCGCCTACAAATACCCACCGGAGGAGGTCAACGCCAAGCTGCTCGCGATCGACGTCGGCGTCGGCCGCACGGGCCGGGTCACGCCCTTCGGCGTCATGGAGCCGACCAAGGTCGCCGGCTCGACCGTCGAGCGGGCGACGCTGCACAACGCCCACGAGGTGAAGCGGAAGGACGTACGCCCCGGCGACACCGTCATCCTGCGCAAGGCCGGCGACGTGATCCCCGAGATCCTCGGCCCGGTGCTGCCGCTGCGGCCCGAGGGACTGCCCGAGTGGGTGATGCCCACCGAGTGCCCCGCCTGCGGCACCACGCTCGCCGAGCAGAAGGAGGGCGACAAGGACCTGCGCTGCCCCAACCACCGCGGCTGCCCCGCGCAGGTGCGGGAGCGGGTCTTCTTCGCCTCCGGGCGGGGCGCCTTCGACATCGAGGGGATGGGCTACGAGGCGGCCGACGCGCTGCTCGCCGCCGAGGTGATCACCAACGAGGGCGACATCTTCGCGCTCGACGAGGCCAGCCTGGCCACGACGACGTTCTTCACCCGCGCGGCGAAGAAGGCCGAGAAGGAGGCCGGCGCCGGCGACCGGGTCCTCAACGCCAACGCCCTCGGTCTGCTGCGCAACCTGGAGGAGCGCAAGCAGGTCCCGCTGTGGCGGGTGCTGGTCGCGCTGTCCATCCGCCACGTCGGCCCGTCCGCGGCGCGTGCGCTGGCCACCGAGTTCGGCTCCCTCGACGCGATCTGGGCGGCCTCCCAGGAGGAGCTCGCCGCCACCGAGGGCGTCGGCGGGATCATCGCCGAGGCCATCGTCGAGTGGCGTCAGGTCGACTGGCACCAGGAGATCGTCGACAAGTGGCGCGCGGCCGGGGTCTCCCTCGCCGACGAGCGCGACGAGTCGGTGGTCCGCACGCTCGAGGGCCTGACCATCGTCGTCACCGGGTCGCTGGAGGACTTCTCCCGCGACGGCGCCAAGGAGGCGATCATCAGCCGGGGCGGCAAGGCTGCGGGCTCGGTCTCCAAGAAGACCGACTACGTCGTGGTCGGTGAGAGCGCCGGTTCGAAGGCAGCCAAGGCCGAGGAGCTAGGCGTCCCGATCCTGACCGAGGATGGTTTCAAGGCACTCCTCGAAAACGGCCCCGCCGAGACGCCAGTTTCTGACGCCGAGTAGTCAGTTATCGACGCCGAGAGGTCGATTCCTGAACCGCGGGTTCAGAAATCGACCTCTCGTTGTTAGAAATCGACGTCTCGGCGCCAGAGATCGACTTCTCGCGGTCGGGGCTGTCTGGACTTGGTGACCGATACCCCCCATAGTGTGGGGCCGTGCTCGACGTCCTTCCCCCACTCCTCACGGTCGCCGCGGTCCTGCTGGTCCCGGCGACCGTGCTGCTGTTCACGATCCGTACGCCGCGTGCCGGGTCGCTCTCCCCGGTCACCGCGATCCTCGCGGCGGTCCTCACCGCACTGGTTGCCCTCGGGGTCGGCCTGCTGCTCGGCCAGGACGCGACCCGGGCCGCGATCGGGGGCGCCGTCCTCGGTGTCTCGCTGCTGGCCTGGCTGCCCGCGGCGCGGGACTGGGACGTACGCGGTCTGGTGGCCTGGGCGCTCACCATCGACGTGGGTCTGCTCTACCTGACCTACGTGGGCCTGTGGACGGTCACGGTCCACCCCGGCGCGTGGACGACGACCCTGTCCGGCCTGCTGTGGCTGCTGGAGGTCTTCGTCTTCCTGATCGGCGTGGGCTATCTGTGGGAGATGGTCGACGTGCTCGCCCGGCGCCGCTGGCGCGGGTGGCCGACCCGCGGTGAGTACCACCCGGGCTGGCGCCGGCCGTTCGTGAGCCTGCACGTCCCGACCCACAACGAGCCGCCCGAGATGGTCATCGAGACGCTCCAGCGGATGCTCGAGCTGGACTACGACGCCTACGAGATCCTGGTCATCGACAACAACACCGACGACCCCGCCCTGTGGCGGCCGGTGCAGGACTTCTGCGAGCAGTACGACGGGCTCACCTTCATCCATCTGGCCAACTGGCCGGGGTTCAAGTCCGGAGCGCTCAACTACGCGCTGACGAGGATGAACCCGCTCACCGAGGTCGTCGGGATCGTCGACGCCGACTACCACGTCGCCCCGGACTTCCTGGCCCACAACGCCCCGCTGTTCACCGACGAGTCGGTGGCCTTCGTGCAGACGCCCCAGGACTACCGGGACTGGGACGTCTCGCCCTACTTCCGCCGTCTCTACCACTCCTACGGCTACTTCTTCGACGTCAGCCAGGTCTCGCGCAACGAGCGCAACGGCGCCATCTTCGGCGGCACCATGGGGCTGATCCGGGCGTCCGCCCTGATCCGGTCCGGCGGCTGGGACGAGTGGTGCATCACCGAGGACGCCGAGCTGTCGCTGCGGTTGCTGAAGATGGGCTACAACGGCATGCACGTCGACCGCTCCTACGGTCACGGCGTGATGCCGCTGACCTTCGAGACGCTCAAGAAGCAGCGGTTCCGGTGGTGCTTCGGCGGCATCCAGATCCTCCGCATGCACTGGCGCTCGCTGCTGCCCGGACGTCGCACCGAGGACAACCAGATGAACCTGGCGCAGCGGTGGGCCTACCTCGTCGGCGGGCTGCAGTGGTTCGGTGACCTCGCCGGAGCGCTGTTCACCTTCTTCCTGATCTCCGGCGCCCTCGACCTGATGCTGGGTGGGGGTCTGGTCGTACGCCGCGTCTCCGGGCTCCTCCTGTTCGCCACCGTCGCCCTGGTGCTCTTCGGCGCTGCCCGCTCGATCGCGCTGGTCAGGCTCCGTGGCGGAGCCTCCTGGGGTGACGCGCTCGGCGCCTTCGGGCTGTGGCTGGCGCTCGGGGTGACGGTCGCACGGGCCTCCTGGCTCGGTCTGGTCTCGCGTGAGGGCACGTTCCTGCGTACGCCGAAGATCAAGGGGCAGCCGCGGGTGCGTGACGTGGTCCGGGGCAACCTGGTCGAGACCGTCGCGGCCGTGGTCTGTCTGGTCATGGCGCTCGTGGTCGGGGTGAGCGGTGGGGCGACCGGGGTCGCCGTCGCGGCGCTCCTCGCCTTCCAGGGGATCGGGTACGCGTTGGCGCCGATCAACAGCTGGGCGGCGATCCGTAGCGACCTGCCCGCCGACCTGCGTCGCCGCCGCGAGCGGATCTGGGCCTGGAGCGCGGCCGCTCCGGCCGCCCGGCGTGGGGGACTGGTGCTGGCCTTCTCCGCGGTGATGCTCGCCGGGCTCGTCGCGCTCGCGGCGCCGGTGGGCAGCCCGGACGTACCCGAGGTCGGCGACGTCCACGGGGCGCTGGAGAAGAAGCCGAGCGCCGAGAAGCACGAGCCGTCGCCCTCCTCGCGCCCGACACCCAGCCAGACGCCGACGGCGGACCCGACGACACCGGATCGGACAACGGCACCCGATCCCACCCCGACCCGGGCCGGCGCCACGGCGAGCACCCGGCCGACGCAGGCCACCGATCCGACCCCGTCCACCGGTTCCACGCTCGGCTCCGACCCGACCCAGGCGCCGACCACCCAGCCCGGCACGGGAGGGAGGCCGACCGGCAAGCCGTCCAACGGCGGCGGGCCGAACAAGACGCAGTAGGCCTCATCTGCTCACCTCGGCGTTACCGAGGTGAGAGTTGGGCGTTCTGCCGCCTAGGATGTGCGGCATGCCAGAAATCACCCGCGACGAGGTCGCGCACCTGGCCGACCTCGCCCGCATCGACCTCAGCGACGCCGAGCTCGATCACCTTGCCCCGCAGCTGCAGGTGATCCTCGAGTCCGTCGCCTCGATCCAGGGGCTTGCCGGCGACGACGTGCCTGCCACCTCCCACCCGCTTCCGATGACCAACGTCTTCCGCGAGGACGTCGTCGTGCCCGGCCTGACGCCGGAGCAGGCGCTCTCCGGTGCGCCCGCCGTCGAGGAGCAGCGATTCTCGGTGCCGCGGATCTTGGGGGACGAGCAGTGACTCTCATCGAGAAGACCGCCGCCGAGCTGATCGACGCCCTCGCCGCCGGCGAGACCACCTCCGTGGAGCTGACCCAGGCCCACCTCGACCGCATCGCCGCGGTCGACGGTGACGTCCACGCCTTCCTGCACATCGACGCCGAGGGCGCGCTGTCCCAGGCCGCCGCCTCCGACGCGCGCCGGGCCAACGGTGACGCGCTGCATGCTCTCGACGGCGTACCGATCGCGGTCAAGGACGTGCTGACCACCACCGGCCTGCCGACGACCTGCGGTTCCAAGATCCTCGAGGGCTGGGTCCCGCCCTACGACGCGACCGTGGTCAAGAAGATCAAGAACGCCGGTCTGCCGATCCTGGGCAAGACCAACATGGACGAGTTCGCGATGGGCTCCTCCACCGAGCACTCGGCCTACGGCCCGACGAAGAACCCGTGGAAGCTCGACCGGATCCCCGGCGGCTCCGGTGGTGGCTCGGCCGCCGCCGTCGCGGCCTTCGAGGCGCCGCTGGCGCTCGGCACCGACACCGGTGGCTCGATCCGCCAGCCGGGTGCCGTCACGGGCACCGTCGGCGTGAAGCCGACCTACGGCTCGGTCTCCCGCTACGGTCTGGTCGCGCTGGCCAACTCGCTGGACCAGGTCGGCCCGGTGACCCGCACCGTGCTCGACTCGGCGCTCCTGCACGAGCTGATCGGCGGTCACGACCCGCTCGACTCGACCTCCACCACGACCCCGGTGACCGGGCTCGTCGACGCCGCCCGTGCGGGCGCGACCGGCGACCTGAAGGGCCTCAAGGTCGGTGTCATCAAGGAGCTGGCCGGCGAGGGCTGGGCGCCCGACGTGATGGCCAAGTTCAACGAGTCGGTCGACCTGCTCACCAAGATGGGCGCCGACGTCGTGGAGGTCTCCACGCCGAGCTTCCAGCACGCGATGGCGGCCTACTACCTGATCCTGCCGGCGGAGTGCTCCTCCAACCTGGCCAAGTTCGACGCCATGCGTTACGGCCTTCGGGTCACGCCCGACGGCGACCCGTCCGCCGAGGACGTCATGAAGGCGTCCCGTGACGCCGGCTTCGGCGACGAGGTCAAGCGCCGCATCATCCTCGGCACCTACGCGCTGAGCAGCGGCTACTACGACGCCTACTACGGTCAGGCGCAGAAGATCCGCACGCTGATCATCGAGGACTTCAAGAAGGCCTTCGAGCAGGTCGACGTGCTGGTCTCGCCGACCTCTCCGTCGACCGCGTTCCCGCTGGGCGCGAAGCTCGACGACCCGCTCGCCATGTACGCGCAGGACCTGGCCACCATCCCGGCCAACCTGGCCGGCACGCCCGGCATCTCCATCCCGGCCGGGGTCTCCGACGTGGACGGGCTGCCCGTCGGCGTACAGCTCCTGGCTCCGGTCCTGGAGGACGCCCGTCTCTACCGCGTCGGTGCCGCGCTCGAGGGTGCCATCGGTCCGGTGCTCTCGATCGACAAGCTGGAGGTGGCCCGATGACGGAGACTCTTGTCCCGTTCGACGAGGTGCTGGAGCGCTACGACCCGGCCTTCGGGCTCGAGGTGCACGTCGAGCTCAACACCAACACCAAGATGTTCTGCGGCTGCCCGGCGACCTTCGGCGGCGAGCCCAACTCCCAGGTCTGCCCGACCTGCCTCGGCCTGCCCGGCTCGATGCCGGTCGTGAACGCCAAGGCCGTGGAGTCGGCGATCCGGATCGGGCTCGCGCTCAACGGGTCGATCGCGGAGTGGTGCCGGTTCGCCCGGAAGAACTACTTCTACCCGGACATGCCGAAGAACTTCCAGACCTCGCAGTACGACGAGCCGATCGTCTACGACGGCTATCTCGACGTCGAGGTCGAGGGGGAGACCTTCCGGGTCGAGATCGAGCGTGCCCACATGGAGGAGGACACCGGCAAGACCACCCACATCGGTGGCGCGACCGGTCGCATCCACGGCGCCGACTACTCGCTGGTCGACTACAACCGGGCCGGGATCCCGCTGATCGAGATCGTCACCCGCCCGATCCTCGGCACCGGTGCCAAGGCGCCGCTCGTGGCCAAGGCCTATGTCGCCGCGCTGCGCGAGATCCTGCTGGGTCTGGGTGTCTCCGACGTACGCATGGACCAGGGCTCGATGCGCTGCGACGTCAACCTGTCGCTGTCCCCGAAGGGCTCCGACAAGCTGGGGACGCGCACCGAGACGAAGAACGTGAACTCGCTGCGCTCGGTCGAGCGGGCCGTACGTTTCGAGATGTCGCGTCACGCCGGGATCCTCGACGCGGGGGAGGCGATCTTCCAGGAGACCCGCCACTTCCACGAGGACACCGGCACCACCTCGGCCGGGCGCCCGAAGTCGGACGCCGACGACTACCGCTACTTCCCCGAGCCGGATCTCGTCCCGGTCGCGCCGAGCCGCGAATGGGTCGAGGAGCTGCGGGCGAGCCTGCCGGAGCGCACCGCTGACAAGCGGGCCCGCCTGCAGGTCGAGTGGGGCTACTCCGAGCTGGAGATGCGCGACGTCTGGGCAGCCGGCGCTCTGTCGCTGATCGAGGCGACGGTCGCCGAAGGAACCTCCCCGCAGGCGGCCCGCAAGTGGTGGATGGCCGAGCTCTCCCGCAGCGCCAACGACCGTGGCGTCGAGCTCGCCGAGGTCGGGGTCACCCCGGCTCAGGTCGCCGAGGTGCAGAAGCTGGTCGACGCCAAGACGCTCACCGACAAGCTGGCCCGCCAGGTCTTCGAGGGCCTGCTGGCCGGTGAGGGCAGCGTCGCCGAGATCATCGAGGCCCGCGGCCTCGCCGTGGTCTCCGACGACGGCGCCCTCGGTGCCGCCGTCGACGAGGCCATCGCCGCCCAGCCCGCGGTCGCGGAGAAGATCCGCGGCGGCAACCAGGCCGCGGCCGGTGCGCTCATCGGTGCGGTCATGAAGGCGACCGGTGGCAAGGCGGACGCCAAGCGTGTCCGCGAGCTGATCCTGGAGAAGCTCGCCTGAACCCACGCCGAGTCGGCTCGTTCTGACATCAAACTCCGCCGAGTCGGCGCGTCATGACGCGCCGACTCGGCGTTGGTTTTGGTCAGGATGAGCCGACTCGGCGGTGGGTGGCACTGGCAGACTGTCCGGCGTGACCGAGCCCTTCCGCATTGCCCTGCTCATCGACGCCGACAATGCACCCGCGACCAAGATCGACGCGATCCTGAACGACCTCGCCGAATACGGCGAGGTGACGATCCGCCGGGCCTACGGCAACTGGACCAAGCACGAGCTCAAGGGGTGGATCGGCGAGCTGCACGAAGCAGCGATCCGGCCGATGCAGCAGTTCGACCTGACCGCCCACAAGAACGCCTCCGACATGGCGCTCGCCATCGACGCGGTCGAGCTGCTGCACGCTGCCGTCCCGGACGCGTTCGCGCTGGTCTCCTCCGACTCCGACTTCACGCCGCTGGTCCACTACCTGCGGGAGAAGGGCCGGGCGGTCTACGGCTATGGCCGGGAGAAGACGCCGGCGCCGTTCAAGAGCGCCTGCACCCGGTTCACCGTCGTGGAGAAGCTCGGTGACACCGAGGAGGAGACCGAGGTCGACACCGAGCCCGGGACCCCGCGCACCCGCAAGCCGTCGTCGTCGGCGACCAACGGACAGCTGCTGAAGCGCAACGCCCGGCTGATCCAGCTGCTGCGCAACTCGATCGCCGCGGCCGCAGACGACGACGGCTGGGCCCTGGTCGGCACGGTCGTCTCCCGCATCCGCAACCAGTCCTCCGAGGATCCGCGCAACTACGGGTACGCCACCTGGACCAAGCTGATCAAGGCGATCGACCTCTTCGAGCTCAAGGACGAAGGCACCTCGGCGATCGCGGTCAGCGACAAGCGCACGAAGAAATGACGTACCTCTTCTAGGGCCTGGCCGCAGAGTCCTGGGCTGCTTTCGGGCGGGCGCACTTGATCCCCTTGGGCACCGACCCGTTGAGGTGCTTCAGTGCGGCCTTGAAGTCGCGGCAGCGCTCGGCGTCCTCCTCCTTGTCGTGGGGGTAGCCGATCGCCGCGTTGACCTTGCCCATCTCGAGGGCGTCGGCGAGCGGGTTGATGTCGCGGGCGACGGTCCAGTACCACCGCGAGATCGGCGCGCTGTAGTCCAGCGACCTGGCCAGCTCGGGGCGGCGGCGCAGGTCGATCCCGAAGTAGGCGCCGGCGTCGGTGTAATTGGCCTTCCCGGTCAGCTGGATGTAGCCGCGGCCGGTGAACTTCCGCTTGTCGCGACCCTTGGCGTCGTGGTGGAGGGAGCTCTCGTTGACGAGCGTGGCCAGATAGGCCGACTGCCGGTAGGCGGTGGTGATCCCGGCGTCGGCCATGGCCCGGTTGAGGGTCGGGAGCCCGGTCTCGACGGTCTTCCGGTCACCGACCTTGTCGCCGAACATGGCGACCAGATCGGCGTACGTGACCGATGTCCGGTCCGGCTCCGCGACCGCTGTCGTGGTCGGGCAGAGGGCGAGAAGGGTGGCCGAGATCGACGCTGCGACAAGGCCGAGAATCCTGTGGCGCATGGGGACAGAGTGACTGCTCTGCGGCGATCCCGCAAGCACGGCCGGCCCGGCATAAGATGGCCCCCTCTATCAACACACGCCGTGGTGGGGGAAGCCGGTCGAATCCCGGCGCTGACCCGCAACCGTAGGCCCAGGACACCGACGGTGCCCTGAGCGAGCCGGAGCACCTGCCGACGGACGCGTACTGACCTGACGCTGTCGTGGAAAGCAGCGGGTCGGCCCTGGGCCTTCCCGACGAACAGCGCGGAAGGAACCATGAAGAAGACCGTCCTCGGCGGCATCGTCGCCGCCCTTGCCCTCACCTCGCTCGCCGGCTGTGGCGAGAAGACCGTCGAGGAGGGGGAGAAGCCCACCTACGACGCGAAGGTGTCGACCTCCGTGGCCGACTGGCTCGTCGCCCAGGCACCGAAGGGTGTGGCCCGCAACGCGCAGTACGGCACCGACGACTTCGGGCTCAGCGCCGACATCGGGATCGCGCTGGCCGAGGTCGGTGGCTACGACGAGGAGATCGCCACGATCACCGCCGCGGTCATGAAGAACAAGAAGGCCTACACCTCGCCCGGGTTCGGCACCATCACCTCGGCCGGCGCCACCGCGAAGGCGCTCGTCCTCCAGCAGAACATCGACGCCTCCGACCCCGCCCTGCTGAAGCAGCTCGAGGGCACCGTGGCCGCGAACGGCCGCATCGCCGACAAGCTCGACCCCAAGAACAAGAAGGCGGCCGACTACTCCAACACCATCGGCCAGTCGTACGCCGTGTGGGCCCTCAACAACGCCGAGAGCACGAAGGCCGCGGCCGCGACGGAGTTCTTGGCCGGGCAGCAGTGCGAGGAGGGCTGGTTCCGGGTCACCTTCGCGGCTGACCCCACGGCCGCCGACCAGACCTGCGACGCCGACCCCAAGGCCGTGCCGGACGCGGACGCCACCGCGTTCGCCCTGATCGCGCTCTCGGGCGTGGCGTCCCCGGAGGCGGAGAAGGCCGTCAAGGCCGGCGTGGAGTGGCTGAAGGAGACTCAGGCCGAGGACGGGTCCTTCAAGGCGGCCACCGGCAACATCGCCAACTCCAACACCACCGGCCTGGCCGGATGGGCCTTCGGGCGCGCGGGTGAGACCGAGTCCGCGGAGAAGGCGGCGACCTGGGTCGCCGAGCACGTCGTGACCTGCGGCGACGACGTCGGCGCGGTGGCCTACGACGACGCCGCCCTGACCGACGGCAACACCAAGGGCCTGACCAAGGAGTCCGAGGGGATGTACCGCCTCGCGGCTGCCCAGGCGCTCCCGTCCCTCGTCTTCCTGCCCAAGGACACGACCACGAAGAGCTCGTGCTGAGCCCACGGTTCGCGCTGGTGGCCCTGGCGATGCTCGCCGGGGCCACCGCCCCCGTCGTCACCCCGGCCTCCGGGTCCGCCGCCGAGGCGTGCGGCGGCGTCACCGTCGTGGTCGAACCCAACGCCCTGGGCGGCGAGCCGGAGGTCGTCTGCGTCCAGCCCGCCGAGGGCGACACCGGCGCCGATCTGTTCGAGAAGGCCGGACATCCGCTGACCTATGTGACCTCGATGCCCAGCGTCGTGTGCCGCATCGACGGCCGGCCGGAGGCGGCCGGCTGCGCCCAGATGCCGCCTGCCGACGCCTACTGGTCGCTGTGGGTCACCGACGATTCGGGGGCCTGGAGCTATGCCTCCAGAAATGTTACCGAAATCAGCGTGACCTCCGGGCAGGGTGTTGCGTTCACGTGGATAGACGACGATGTCGTTACCGCTCCGGCGACGGAGCTTGGGGATGCTGTGGGGGCGCCCTCAAGCCCGTCGCCGGAGTTATTTCCGGAGGACTCACCCTCCAGCTCGGCCTCCGAGCCCGAGCATCTGCCCGTCTGGGTCGCTCCGGCCGGGATCCTCGCACTCTTCTCCGTCGCCGGTGTCGTCTGGTGGCGTCGGCGATGAGCGCGCTGATCCGCAGGGCCGCGGTCGCTCGCCTGCCCCGTGATCTGCACCCCGTCGCCTGGTGGGTGTGGGCGATCGGGCTGGCTGCGTACGCGTCCTTCACCACCAACCCGCTGCTGCTCCTGCTCCTGGTGGGGGTGGTGTCGGTCGTGGTCGCCGCCCGCCGCGGCGAGCAGCCGTGGGCGAAGGCGTTCCGGCTCTACGTCGGCCTCGCGCTGTTCATCGTCGCGACCCGGGTGCTCTTCCGGGTGCTCCTCGGAGCGGTGCCCGGCCACGTGCTCATCGATCTGCCCGAGGTCCCGCTTCCGGACTGGGTGCTGGGGATCAGGCTGCTCGGGCCGCTCACCCGCGAGGCGCTGCTCGCCGGTCTCTACGACGGAATGCGACTGGGCGTGATCGTGATCTGCGTCGGCGCGGCCAACGCGCTGGCGAACCCGAAGCGGCTGTTGCGGTCGCTGCCGCCGGCGCTCTACGAGATCGGCACCGCGGTCGTGGTCGCGGTGACGGTGCTGCCGCAGCTGGCCGAGTCGGTGCAGCGCGTCCGGGCCGCGCAGCGGCTTCGCGCCGGGGCGACCGGTCGCGTGAAGCGGTTGCGGCGTTTCCTGGTCCCGGTGCTCGAGGACGCGCTCGAGCGGTCGATGGCGCTGGCCGCGGGGATGGACACGCGCGGCTACGGGCGTACGGCCGGGGTCCCGGTCGCCACCCGGCGCATCACCTCGGTGCTCATGCTGGTCTCGCTCGTCGGGCTCTGCGTCGGCGTCTACGCGGTGCTGGACGGCACCACTCCCGGCTGGCTGGCGGGGGCCATGCTCGTGCTCGGCGTCGCGGCAGCGGCCGGTGGGCTGGCGCTCGCCGGCCGGCGGGTGACGCGGACCGTCTACCGGGCCGACCGGTGGCGCTGGCCGGAGGTCGTGGTGGCGCTGAGCGGCGTGCTCGTCGTGGCGGTGGGCTGGTGGATCGCCCGCTCCCAGGTGCCGGTCGCCTTTCCGGGCGTGAGCACCGTTCCGGCGGTCACCGTGACCGCCCTGGCAGGAGTGCTGGTCGGGCTGGTTCCGGCCCTTGCTGCGCCGGTGCCGGCATCATCATCCGTCCACGAGGAGGCAGTCGCATGATCGAGCTGCGAGGGATCACGTTCACGCCGCCCGACTCCTCCGAGCACGTGCTCAAGGACGTCGACCTCACCGTCGAGGAGGGCGAGCTGCTGCTCGTCTCCGGTCCGACCGGCTCCGGGAAGTCGACACTGCTCGGCGTCATCGCCGGCCTGGTGCCGCGCTTCTCCGGCGGTGTGCTGGACGGTGATCTGCTGCTGGACGGCACCTCGATCATCCGTACGCCGCCGCGCGAGCGCGCGGGGATCATCGGCTACGTCGGGCAGGACCCGGTGGCCGGGTTCGTCACCGATACGGTCGAGGAGGAGCTCGCCTACGGCATGGAGCAGCTCGGCCTCCCGCCGGCGACCATGCGGCGCCGGGTCGAGGAGACCCTCGACCTGCTCGGCATCGCCGAGCTGCGGCAGCGGTCGCTGCGTACGCTCTCGGGCGGGCAGCAGCAGCGCGTCGCGATCGGCTCGGTGCTCACCACCCACCCGCGGGTCGTCGTGCTCGACGAGCCGACCTCCGCACTCGACCCCACCGCCGCCGAGGACGTGCTCGCCACCATCACCCGGCTGGTGCACGACCTCGGCACCTCCGTCGTCCTCGCCGAGCACCGCCTCGAGCGGGTGATCCCGTTCGCCGACCGGATCGCGCTCCTCGTCGGCGACGGCTCGATCGCGGTCGGCGACCCCGCCGAGATCCTGGAGACCTCGCCCATCGTGCCGCCGCTGGTCGAGCTCGGTCGCGAGCTCGGCTGGTCGCCGCTGCCGCTGACCGTGCGGGATGCGAAGCGGCGGGCGCGGGGGTTGGAATCCCCGGTCAATCGGGTATCCCGGCACTTCTCAGGCAGTGCAACGCCAGAGAAGTGCAGGAAAAGCCTGAGAAGTTCCGGCCTCACCGTCACCCGGGGCCGTACGCCGGTCCTGCACGACGTCTCGATCGACCTGCCCGCGGGACGGGTGACGGCACTGATGGGGCGCAACGGCTCGGGCAAGTCGACGCTGCTGTGGACGCTGCAGGGGACCCAGAAGCGGCTGGCCGGGTCGGTGGACGTCGGCGGCAAGGACCCGGCGACCCTCGACCCCGAAGCGCGCCGCAGCCTTGTCGGGCTGCTGCCGCAGACCGCGGCGGATCTGCTCTACCTGGAGACGGTGGCCGAGGAGTGCGACGCGGGCGGCCCGCGGACCAGGGAGATCCTGGACAGCCTCGTCCCGGGCATCCCCGACGACCAGCACCCGCGCGACCTCTCTGAAGGCCAGCGGCTCGCGCTGGCGCTGTCGCTGATCCTGAGCGCCGACCCGCCGGTCGTGCTCCTCGACGAGCCCACCCGCGGCCTCGACTACGCCGCCAAGCACGCCCTGGCCGAGATCCTTCGCGATCTCACCGGAGCGGGCAAGACGGTCCTGGTGGCGACCCACGACGTGGAGTTCGTCGCCGAGGCGGCCGACGACGTGGTGGTGCTCGCCGACGGCGAGGTGGTCTCCGCCGGAGACGTACGCAGCGTGACCGCCGAGTCGCCCGCGTTCGCGCCGCAGGTGAGCAAGGTCTTCGGTCCGGGCTGGCTCAACGTACGCGAGATCGTCGAGGCGGTGGGCGAGGGATGATCAGGTTCTCGCCCCGCACGGCCGTGCTGCTCGCGATCATCTCGGTCGCCGGGCTGATGATGTTCGCCTGGCCGCTGCTGCTCCACGGCTACGAGCGGGTGCAGCCGCCGTTCGTCTTCCTCGCGCTGCTTCCGCTGATGCTGGTGGTGCTGCTGAGCGAACTGGCCGCGGGTGGGATCGACACCCGGATGATCGCGCTGCTCGGTGTCCTCAGCGCGATCGAGGCCGTACTGCGCGCCATCTCCGCCGGCACCGGTGGCGTAGAGCTGGTCTTCTTCATGCTCATCCTGGGCGGCCGGGTCTTCGGCCCCGCCTTCGGGTTCGTCCTCGGCTGCACGAGCCTGTTCGTGGCCGCGCTCGTCACCGCCGGGGTCGGGCCGTGGCTGCCCTATCAGATGCTCGGCGCCGCCTGGGTGGCGATGGGTGCCGGCCTCCTGCCGCGCCTTCCGCGCGCGAGCGGCCGCTGGGAGGTCGCGATGCTCGCGGCGTACGGGATCTTCGCCTCCTACGCCTACGGCCTCCTGCTCAACCTGCAGGGCTGGCCGCTGCTCACCGGGGTCACGGTGCCGGGTGCGAGCGGCAACCTCTCCTACGAGCCCGGCGCGGCGTTCGGCGAGAACCTGGCGACGTTCCTGCGCTACACCCTGGTCACCTCGACCAGCAGCTGGGACACGATGCGCGCGATCACGACGGCCATCGCCATCGCGCTCCTCGGTCCCGCTGTCCTCGCCACCCTGCGCCGGGTCGCCCGCCGGGCGACGGTCACCGGGGTGGTCGCGCCGACGGTCTAGGCGCGCTGGTGCTCGGCGACCCGGGCAAGGAAGCCGACCAGCAGATGATGCACGCGGTCGGGCTGCTCCATCTGCACGAAGTGGGTGCCGTCGAGCTCGACGAAGGTGCCGTTCCTGAGGTCGGCGGCGACCCGGGACATGTGGCGCGCGCCGGCGATGAGGTCTCGGGTGCCGGCGACCAGCACGACCGGAACCTTGATCCGGCGCGGTGAGACCGAGCGGCGCTGGGAGGTGCGCAGCGCGAGGTGGAAGTACCACTCGACCGGGGTGGTCAGGAACTCGGCGAGCGCGGCCGCGGCGAGCTCGGGGTCGGGGACCTTGCCGATCAGGCCGGCCTTCGAGAACATCTCGATCGCCCGGGGGCCGAGCTCGAGGCGGGTCGCCACGGGAGTGATGAGGGAGCCGGTACGGCGCAGCACCTTCGCGGCGGTGCGGGTCACGATCGCGGCCGCCGGGGCGGGCAGCGGCAGCGGTCCCAGCATCGACTTGAAGGTGTCCCCGGGGACCCCGGCGACACCGAAGATGCCGGAGACCCGCTCGGGGTGGTCCGCGGCCAGCTCGAACGCCGTGTTCACGCCGATCGACCAGCCCATCACCACCGGCCGGGAGAGCGCGAAGGCGTCCATCACCGACAGCGCGTCCTCGGCGAAGTGTCTCGAGGTGGTCTGCTCCAGGTCCTTCGGCCGCGCCGAGCCGGAGGTGCCGCGGTGCTGCCAGGACACCACGCGTACGCCGCACGAGGTGTGCAGCAGCGCCGGCCAGTTCCACGGGCTGGTGCCGAGGCCGTTGCAGAGCAGCACCGTCGGGCCGTCGATCACGCCCTCCGGGTCGTTGGTCCAGGCGCGGATCAGCGTGCCGTCGTCGGAGAGCACGTCACGGAACGCGACCGTCGACTCGGCCATCGCCCGGGGAACCTTCATGCCGCCGCCTCCGTAGGGCAGAGCAAAGAGTACGGATGCGGCGGCATGAATCTGGTGGTCGCTCGCTGGCGCTCGCTCATGCAGACATTCTCTCCAAGGCGAGCAGCTGGAGATAGTGCTGGACATCCTCACGCTCCGCACGCCGCAGCAGGAGCGCCTCCTCGGCGGCCTTGGCGTTGTGGCGAGCGACGAGATGGGAGGCGACCGGCCAGGCGAGCAGCAGCTGGATCGGTCGTAGGAACGGGCCGACCATTCGGCCCGCGGTGCGTGCGGCGAGGATCGCGGTCACCTGGGCGACGGCGGCGGTGGGTACGGGGACGGTGATGGTCGACAAGGGAAGCAACTCCAGAGACAGGCAGGGGAACCGAGTGGAAAGAGGGGGAGTTGTCACCGAACTGTAGTGACCTCAACGTTCGGGGTCGGTGACGTTCGGATGTCGCTTGTGTGAAACACGCTACTACGCCGGAGTCGACTCCGCAGCCACGTGATGCACCGGCTTCCCGGTGCGGGTCGCCCCGGCGGACGCGACCACGACGCACGCGATGGCCAGCCACTGCAGGACCGAGAGCCCCTCGTGCAGGACGAGGATCGCGGCCAGCGCACCGGCGGCCGGCTCCAGCGACATGAGGATCGCGTAGAGCCCCGGCTTGATCGAACGCAGGGCGACGAGGTCGAGGGAGTAGGGGACCACCGACGACATCAGGCCCACCATCAGCCCGACCAGCCACACGTGCGGAGACCCGAGCCCGTCGGCGTACGCCATCGCCGCAGGCGTCAGCGCCACCGCCGCGACGGTGGAGGCCAAGGCGAGCCCGTCGAGCCCCTCCCAGCGCGCTCCGGTCGCCTTCGACAGCACGATGTACGCCGCCCAGCACGCCCCCGCGAGCAGCGCGAACAGCACACCCACGACCGAGATCCGGCCGGGCTCGAGACCGAGCAGCACCACCCCTGCGGCCGCCAGCGCGACCCAGACCAGGTCGCGCGCCCGCCGTGAGGTGACCAGCGCGATCGTGAGCGGGCCGATGAACTCGATGGTGACCGCGATCCCGATCGGGAGCCGGGCGAAGGACTGGTAGATCGCCCAGTTCATCAAGCCGAGAGAGGCCCCGAAGGCGACCACCACCAGCCAGTCGCGCCGCGACAGGCCGCGGATCCGGGGCCGGGTGATCGCCAGCAGGATCAGCGCGGACATCGACAGTCGCAGCCACACCATGGCCGTCGGGGTGACCTCGTCGAAGAGCGACTTGGCGAAGGTCGCACCGACCTGCACCGACGCGATCCCGATCAGGACCAGGACGACCGGGTGGGCCAGCCTCGCCCGGAGAGAGTCTCCACCGTTTGAGAAGCGCTGAACCACCCGGTCAGTCTAGGGCTATGTAAAGACCGGCTACTGCGCGGAGTCCGTCTGCGAGATGTTGGACAGGTTGGCGGCCGTGTTGGCCTCCTCGGCGAGCCGCTCGGAGCCGCGCACCCCGTCGTGCGGAACCATCGGGTGCTCGATGTGGTCCTGCTCGTAGACCTCCGGCGGGATCGGCGTCGGCACCGTGGCCGTGATCCTCGAACCGTCCTGCCGGATGCCGCCGTGAGGCTCCTCGTCGAGGTGCGTGCCGATCCGCGGGCCCTGGTCGGCCAGGGGCACGATCACCGGCGAGCCCTTCGAGACCACGAACTCCTCGCCACGGACGCTGACCGGGATGTCGAACTCCTCACCCGGGGTGTCCACGACGGTGAACACGATCTGGTCGCGGGTCACCGCGACCTGCATCCGGGTCGAGTGCCACTGGACGCGGAAGATCAGCGAGCCCCACTCGACCGGCAGCCGCGGGTCGAAGGAGAGCCTGCCGTCGTAGTCGCGCATCCCACCGAAGCCGAACGCTAGCCCGCCCCACACGCCGCCGGTGGAGGCGATGTGCATCCCGTCGACGGTGTTGCCGTGCATGTTGTGCAGGTCGACGTACAGCGCGTCGTAGAAGTAGCGCAGCGCGTCGTCCTGGTAGCCCACCTCGGCCGCCATGATCGACTGCACGACCGCCGACAGCGTGGAGTCACCGGTGGTGATCGGGTCGTAGTACTCGAAGTCGGCCCGCTTCTCCTCGGCAGTGAACCGATTGCCCTGCTGGAAGAGGGCGAGTACCACGTCGGTCTGCTTGAGCACCTGGAACCGGTAGATCACCAGCGGGTGGTAGTGGAGCAGCAGGGGACGTACCTCGTCGGGGGTGTTGGGCAGGTCCCACACCTCGCGGTCGAGGAAGTTGTCGTCCTGCGGGTGGATCCCCAGGCCCTCGTCGTAGGGGATGTGCATCGCGGCAGCGCAGCGACCCCACTCCTCGACCTCGTCGGGGGAGACGTCGAGCCGGCCCATGACCTGCCCGTACTCGCGCGGATACTCGGTGCGGAGCATCTGCATGGTCTCGACGGCCTTCTCCAGGTTGTAGCGGGCCATCACGTTGGTGAACAGGTTGTTGTTGACCACCGTGGTGTATTCGTCCGGCCCGGTCACGCCGTGGATGTGGAAGGACGGCTCGCCGTTCTGGCGCCAGAAGCCGAGGTCGGCCCACATCCGCGCGGTCTCGACCAGGATGTCGACGCCCTCGCGGATCAGGTAGCCGGTGTCACCGGTGGCGTAGACGTACTTCATCAGCGCGAAGGCGATGTCCGCGTCGATGTGCACCTGAGCGGTGCCGGCGGCGTAGTAGGCCGAGGCCTCCTGCCCGTTGATCGTCCGCCATGCGAACAGCGCCCCCTTGGCGGCCATCTCCGAGGCCCGCTGCCGGGCCGCGGGAAGCATCACCGAGCGGGCATGCATCACGTTGCGGGCGACCTCGGGCTGGGTGTAGCAGAGGAACGGGATGACATAGCACTCCGTGTCCCAGAAGTAGTGGCCCTCGTAGCCGGAGCCGGTGACCCCCTTCGCGGGGACGCCGAGACCGTCGGTGCGGGCGGTCGCCTGGGCGAGCGAGAACAGGTTGAACCGGATCGCCTGCTGGGCCGCCGCGATGTCCTCGGCGTCGTCCTCGCCGGCCGCCGTGATCTCGACGTCGGCGGCCGACCAGAACTCGTCGTACCAGTTGCGCTGGTCGCGCTCGAAGTGGCCGACGCCCAGACGGATCGCCCGGTCGAGCGTACGTCCGCAGCGGTCGGCCAGCTCGCGCACCGGCACGCCCCGCGAGGTGTGGTACGCCACGGTCTTCTGCATCCGCAGCGTGCTGCCCTCGGTGGCGTCGACACGGAAGACGGTCTTGGCCAGGTCGTTCTCGGCCCGGACGACGGTCTCGACCGGGTCGGGGGTGTCGATCTGGTGGGCGGCGCTGACCGCGATCGTCATCCCCGAGTTGGCGCACCGGTAGCCGAGGGTCATCTGCTCCTCGTCGGCGACCGACATCTGGGGGAGCAGCACCCGGGTGTCGAAGGCGGAGGCCTTGCGCGGGTCCATGCCCTCGCCGAGGGCCGCCGACGGCACGTGGTACTCGTCCTTGCCGTCCTGCCGGTTGAGCAGCTGGGACGAGATCACGATCGGCGCGGCGCCGCTCAGCATCGTGATCTCCAGCGTATGGATCGAGAGGTGGCGCTGGGTCATCGACACCATCCGGGTCGACTTGATCGCGACCCGCTTGCCAGAGGGCGTACGCCACACCAGATGCCGCCGCAGCACACCCTCACGGAAGTCGAGCACCCGCTCGTACTCCTCCAGGTCGGAGGTGCCGAAGGTCAGCGGCTCGTCGTCGACGTAGATCTTCATGATCTTCGCGTCGGGGGCGTTGACGATGGTCTGGCCGGTCTTGGCGAAGCCGTAGGCGTTCTCGGCGTGGCGGATCGGCCAGGTCTCGTGGAACCCGTTGATGAAGGTGCCGTGCGCGTAGGTCGGGCGGCCCTCCTCCGGGGTGCCGCGCATGCCGAGATAGCCGTTGGCGACACTGAAGATCGTCTCGGTCAGGCCGAGGTCGTCGGGGGAGTAGCTGGTCTCCACCAGCCGCCACGGGTCGATGGGGTAACGGGCCCGGTCCATGGGGTTCGGGCCGACGTTGGTCTTCACTGCTGTGCTCCTCGAGCAGGGTCTGGGATGAGTTCAGCGAGGTCGGAGACGACAAGACCGGCGCCTGCGGCCGTGAGGGTGTCGTGACCGGCGCCACGATCCACCCCGACGACGAGTGCGAAATCTCCTGCCTTGCCGGCGCGCACCCCGGAGACGGCGTCCTCGAGGACGACGGCTTCGCTCGGAGTGGCTCCGAGGACCTTACCGGCGTAGACAAACGTGTCCGGCGCAGGCTTGCCGGGCAGGCCCTGCTCGTCTGCGACCGCTCCCGACACGACGGTCTCGAACCGGTCCAGCAGCCCGGCCGCCTTCAGCACGGTCGGCGCGTTGACCGACGAGGAGACCACGCCCAGCCGGACGTCGAGCGTGGCGAGATAGTCCAGGAAGTCCACCGAACCGGGGTAGGCCTCCACGCCGTCGCGCTCGAGCACCATGTTGAAGGCGTTGTTCTTCCGGTTGCCGAGGCCACAGACGGTCTCCAGCTCCGGGGCGTCGTCCGGGGTGCCCTCGGGAAGCCGGATGTCGCGGGAGGCGAGGAAGTCACGCACGCCGTCGTAGCGCGGCTTGCCGTCGACGTACGCGAAGTAGTCCTGGTCGGTGTAGGCCGGTGCCTTCGGGGTCTTCTCCTGCAGGTAGGCGTTGAACATCTCCTCCCACGCGCGCATGTGCACGACCGCGGTCGGCGTGATCACGCCGTCGAGGTCGAAGAGGATCGCGGTGAAGGTTTCCCAGGCAACAGGTCTGGTCATGGCTTCAGGCTAGGGGCTGGGCCGCCCATGCCGAAGAATCCGGACCTCCCCTTACCGTCGAAGCGGGATGTTTTCCCTCGCCGTTCTTCCGCCGAAATCTTCTGGCCACAGACGGCGACCGGGTGGATGCTGGAAGGCATGGGTACGCAGCTGCTTGTCGGGACCCGCAAGGGTCTGTGGATAGGGCGCTCTGACGACGCCCGGCAGGACTGGGAGTTCACCGGTCCGCACCATGACATGGAGGAGATCTACTCCGCCATGATCGAGCCCGGGACCGGGCGGATCCTTGCCGGATGCTCCTCGTTGTGGCTGGGTGCGCTGGTGCGTACCTCCGCCGACGGCGGCGAGACCTGGACCGAGACCTCGATGTCATTCCCCGAGGACGTCGACGCCAGCCTGGCGCGCGTCTGGCAGCTCCAGCCGGGGCTCCCGGAAGGGACGATCTGGGCCGGCGTCGAGCCCGGCGCGATCTTCCGGTCCCGTGACGGCGGGGCGAGCTTCGAGCTGGTGCGAGGGCTGTGGGACCACCCGCACCGCACCGAGTGGAACGAGGGGTTCGGCGGCCAGGCGTTCCACACGATCCTGCCGCACCCCACCGACCCCGACTCGGTGACCGCGGCGATCTCGACCGGCGGCGTCTACCAGACCCGCGACGGCGGCGAGACGTGGGAGGCGCGCAACAACGGCATCATCGCGGTCTTCCTTCCCGAGGGGCAGCAGTATCCCGAGTTCGGCCAGTGCGTCCACAAGGTCGCTCGCCACGCCTCCCGTCCCGAGCGGCTCTACCTGCAGAACCACGGCGGCGTCTACCGCTCCGACGACGAAGGCGAGTCCTGGAAGTCCATCGCCGACGGCCTGCCCACCGACTTCGGCTTCGCGATGGTCGTCCACCCGCAGGAGCCCGACACGATCTTCACCTTCCCGATCGGCGCCGGCGAGTCCCGCTACCCGCCGGAGGCCAAGCCGATCGTGTGGCGCTCCCGCGACGCCGGCGACCACTGGGAGGCGCTCGACAAGGGCCTGCCCGACCACTTCTACGTCGGCGTCATGCGGGACGCGATGTGCGCCGACGACCACGAGACCACCGGCGTCTACTTCGGCGCCCGCAACGGCTCCGTCTGGGCCTCCGGCGACGCAGGCGAGACCTGGCGCGAGGTTCTCCGCGACATCCCCGACGTGTTGGTGGTCAGGGCGGCGAAGGTCTGAGCGCTGCCGGAATCGTGCATGTGCATGGTTCCGGCACGCCGGTCACTCGCTGCGGAGCTGATCCATCAGTTCGTCGGTTGACTGAGAGGTAGAAGCGGTGCCCCGCATTTGGTTCACCGTCTGCTCGCCCTTCGTAGGCTTCGCGTTGCAATGCGCCAGTGCTGCCAGGATGTCGTCTCGTTCGAGTTAGGGGTAGTCATCGAGGATCTGGTCCACCGACTGACCAGCGGCGAGTTGCCCGAGGACCGCGGTGACGGTGACTCGGGTGTCCCGAACCGTCGGGAGGCCGCCCATGCGGTCAGGGTCGACGGTGATGCGCTGATTGGTCAAGCCTCGATGATACGTCGCTGGAACGGCTGCTGCAGTGCGGATAAGCCGCGGGAAGGTGCACGGTTCCCGATACGGTCGACGCCATGTCTGACGCGCTCGCAGTTGCTGCCGAGATTCTTGAGGTGGACCAGGTCGAGCAGGTGGCCGAGCTCGGCGGGAGCCGTCGAAGCGTCGTACGTAGGGTGCGCGCAGGCGCTGAGACCTACATCGTCAAGGAGTACCTCACCCCCGAGGACATGACCTGGCGACGCGAGGCGGCGGGGCTGGAGGCAGCAGACGGCGTACGCGCGCCGAGGCTGCTCGGGGTCAGCGAGGACCCGACGATCGTGGTGATGTCCGATCTCGGAACCGGCTCGAACGTCGCGGACCTGCTCCTGAGTGCTGATGCGCAGGCCGCTGGAGCCGGCATGGTGGCCTGGGCGGAGGCGATCGGCGAGATGCAGAGGCATACGACAGGTCGGCTGGACGTCTTCAGGGAGGCGCTGGGCGACGGGATCCGTGCGGATGCGACCGCCGCCGAGATCGAGACGATCGCGAGGCACCTTCGTGAACGTGCCGCGAAGTCGGACCTGCCGTGGTCGGAGTCGGTGCCGGACGCTCTGACTGAGGCGATGGAGCCGCTGCTGGCAGAGACCGATCAGGCTCTCACCCCGGGCGATCCGTGCCCGGACAACAATCTGGTGGGTCCTGACGGGCTGACCCTGTTGGACTTCGAGTTCGCCGAGATCCGTCACCGTGCGTGGGAGGGCGCCTACCTCCACGTACCGTGGCCTTCCTGCTGGTGCTGTTGGCAGGTGCCCGACGGCTGGGCCGGCAAGGCGCTGGGCACTTATGTCGACGCGACCTACGGGTCCGCTGGTCCACCCTCGACCTTCGAGCGCGACCTCGACCTGGCGACTCTCCTGTGGTGTATCCAGAGCACGACCTGGTTCCTCGTTGGTGCTCTTCAGGACGGCTTGGAGTACAACCTCGACGATGACCGGATGCCGGGCCGCCGGACCATCGTCCTCTCCCGCCTCGACCTCGTCACCCGCACCGCGGGACCCGAGCCGCTGCTGACCTGGGCGGCGGACGTACGCAAGGAGCTGGCCGCGCGCTGGCAGGACAGGCCCCTCAGGATGGCGCCGGCCTTCCGCTGAGCTGCCAGGGCCGTCCAGCGTGTGTCGCAGTGTTCGGGGACGCACGCGGACCGGCGTAATCTGGCGCGCATGCCCACTCTTCGCTCCGCAACCTCGACCTCGGGCCGCAACATGGCGGGTGCCCGCGCGCTGTGGCGCGCGACCGGCATGACTGATGACGACTTCGGCAAGCCGATCATCGCGATCGCCAACTCGTTCACCGAGTTCGTGCCCGGCCACGTCCACCTCCGCGACCTCGGCAAGATCGTCGCCGAGAAGATCCAGGAGGCCGGGGGAGTAGCGAAGGAGTTCAACACGATCGCCGTCGACGACGGGATCGCGATGGGCCACGCCGGGATGCTCTACTCGCTGCCGAGCCGCGAGCTGATCGCGGACGCGGTCGAATACATGGTCGAGGCGCACCGCGCCGACGCGATCGTGTGCATCTCCAACTGCGACAAGATCACCCCCGGCATGCTGCTGGCCAGCCTGCGCCTCAACATCCCGGTCGTCTTTGTCTCCGGTGGTCCGATGGAGGCCGGCAAGACGACCGCCATCGAGGGGATCGTCCACGACAAGCTCGACCTGGTCGACGCGATGGTGCTCTCGGTCAACGAGGCGGTCAGCGACGAGCAGCTCGACGTCATCGAGCGCTCCGCCTGTCCGACCTGCGGCTCCTGCAGCGGCATGTTCACCGCCAACTCGATGAACTGCCTCACCGAGGCCATCGGCCTGAGCCTGCCCGGCAACGGGTCGACCCTGGCCACCCACGCCAAGCGCCGCGCGCTGTTCGAGGAGGCGGGTCGTACCATCGTCGAGCTGTGCCGCCGCTATTACCAGGAGGGCGACGAGTCCGTCCTGCCGCGGAGCATCGCCAACCGGTCCGCCTTCGAGAACGCGGTCGCCCTCGACGTCGCCATGGGCGGCTCGACCAACACCGTGCTGCACCTGCTGGCGGCCGCCCGTGAGGCCGAGCTCGACTTCAACGTGCACGACATCGACGCGATCTCCCGGCGGGTGCCCTGCCTGAGCAAGGTCGCCCCCAACAGCCCGAAGTACCACATGGAGGACGTCCACCGCGCCGGTGGCATCCCCGCCCTGCTCGGTGAGCTGCGCCGCGGCGGCGCGCTGAAGGAGGACGTCCACACCGTCCACTCCGCCACCGTCGAGGAGTGGCTGGACAACTGGGACATCCGCGCCGAGAACCCCAGCCAGGAGGCGCTCGACCTCTTCCTCGCCGCGCCGGGCGGGGTGCGTACGACCGAGGCGTTCTCCACCGAGAACCTCTGGGCCAGCCTCGACACCGACGCCGCGGAGGGCTGCATCCGCGACTTCGAGCACGCCTACTCCGCCGACGGCGGCCTGGCGATCCTGTCCGGCAACATCGCGCCTGACGGCTGCGTCGTGAAGACCGCGGGCGTGCCCGATGAGTGCCTGACCTTCACCGGCACCGCGATCGTCTTCGAGTCCCAGGACGCCGCGGTCGAGGGCATCCTCGCCAAGAAGGTCGAGGCCGGCCACGTGGTGGTGATCCGCTACGAGGGCCCGAAGGGTGGGCCAGGCATGCAGGAGATGCTCTACCCGACCTCGTTCCTCAAGGGTCGCGGCCTGGGCCAGAAGTGCGCGCTGATCACCGACGGACGCTTCTCCGGCGGCACCTCGGGGCTCTCCATCGGCCACGTCTCGCCGGAGGCGGCCGGCGGCGGCCTGATCGCGCTCGTCGAGGACGGCGACCAGATCTCCATCGACATCCCGAACCGCTCGATCTCCCTCGACGTCGACGACCTCGTCCTCGACCAGCGTCGCGCCGGCCAGGAGAAGCGGGACAAGCCCTACACCCCGGCCAACCGCGACCGCAAGGTCTCCGCGGCCCTGCGGGCGTACGCCTCGATGGCCACCTCGGCCTCCGACGGCGCCTACCGCAACGTGCCGGAGTAACCGGCACATGGGGAAGGTTCATGCGCGGGTGGAAGGCCGCCTGCGGGAGTTCGTCGATCGTCAGGTCGTCTTCTTCGTCGCCACCGCGCCGCTCTCGGGTGAGGGTCACGTCAACCTGTCGCCGCGGGGCATCCCGGGCACCTTCGGGATGCTCGACGAGCTCACCTTCGCGTGGGTCGACGGCACCGGGAGCGGCAGCGAGACGATCGCGCACCTGCGCGAGAACGGCCGGATCACGGTGATGTTCTGCGCCTTCGACGGGGCGCCGAACATCGTCCGCTTCCACGGCAGCGGCCGGGTCGTGACCCGCTACGACGCGGAGTACGCCGACCTGGCCGGCCGGTTCACCGATCTCCCCGGCGCTCGCGCGGTCGTCGTCGTGGACATCGAGCGGGTCTCCGACTCCTGCGGCTACGCCGTCCCGCTGATGACGTACGTCGGCGAGCGCGACCTGCTCCCGGCGTACTTCGAGCGCAAGGGGGTCGAGGGGTCCGCCGAATACCGGCGCACCAAGAACCCGACCAGCCTCGACGGTCTGCCGGCCTTCGACTTCGACTAGACAACTCTGTCGAAACGGACCGTCGCTCTTCGTGGCATGAGCGAGGGGCCGACACGGCGGCCCACCGGATGCGGGAGTGGTTGCGATGTCGGAACAGAAGTCGGACCGGTGGAAGCGGAATCTGCTGGTCTTCCTGGGCGGCCAGACGGTGTCGTCCTTGGGCTCGATGATCGTCGGGTACGCGGTGATGTGGCACCTCACCGTCGAGACCGGTTCAGCCGCGGTGCTGACCCTGAGCGTCGCGGCGGGGATGCTGCCGCAGGCGGTGGTGTCGGTCTTCGGCGGAGTCTGGGCCGACCGGCACTCGCGCAAGCTGCTGATCATCGGGGCCGACTCGATGATCGCGGTGGCGACCCTGGTGCTCGCCCTGCTGATGCTGAGCGGGGTCGGTGACCTGTGGATGATCTTCGTCGCGATGGCGGTCCGCTCGGCGCTGGCCGGGGTCCAGGGGCCTGCGGTCAACGCCATGCTCCCGCAGATCGTGCCGGCTGAGCACCTGATGCGGGTCAACGGCGTCCAGCAGACGATCCAGTCGGGGATGATGCTGTTCGCGCCTGCGGTGGCCGCCGCGGTCTACGCGAGCACCGGCATCGTCGCGGTCTTCTTCATCGACGTGGTGACGGCCGTGGCCGGCGTACTCCTGCTGCTCCTGGTGCCGGTGGCGCGCACGGTTCGCTCGACGGACTCGGCGGGACCGATCAGCTACTTCGGCGACCTCCTCGCCGGCGTGCGGTACGTCAAGGGGAACGCCTCGGTGCGATGGGTGATGGGTCTCGTGGCCGTCGTCATGTTCATGGCCGGAGCGCCGGCGCACCTGACACCGCTGATGATCACGCGCAGCTTCGGCGACGAGGTCTGGATGCTGAGCGTCAACGAGCTGTTCTGGAGCGTCGGGATGGTCCTCGGCGGTGCGATGATGGCCGTCTTCGGGCCCAAGGTGAAGCGCCGGGTGCGACTGATGGTGGCGGCCTCGGTCGGTGTCGGGATCCTGGTCGTCGGGCTGGGCGTCTCGACCGACTTCTGGATGTTCTCGGTCGCCGGCCTGGTGATCTGCATCCTCTTCCAGACGCTGCTGGTGCCCGCCGCGACGGTCCTGCAGGAGCAGGTCGAGGACTCGATGCGCGGCCGGGTCTTCGGGTTCTACGGGATCGTGATGTCGGTGGCGATGCCGGTCTCGATGATCGTCTTCGGTCCGCTCGCCGACCGGTTCGCGGTGGAGTCGGTGATGGTCCTGGCCGGGGTGCTGCTCCTGGGGAGCCTGGGCGGCATGCTCGCCCTCGGTGCCGCCCGGCGCTCGCTCGGCACGGCAGACACCGCGGCCTCCTGAGCGGCCTCCTGAGCAACGGTCACGGCGGTCGGAGACAATGACCGCCGTGACCGACTTCTCCTATCCCGTGGGTGTCGCCGTCGAGAGCTGGGAGACGCGGCCGTGGCCCGATCCGGTGACCCTCGAGGGGCGCTACGTCCGGGTCGCGCCGCTCTCGTCGGCGCAGTACTCGGACCTCTACGCCGCGGTCTGCGGCCCCGACGACGCGGACCTGTGGACCTACCGGCCGATCGCGATGCCGACCTCGCTGCAGGACCTGTGGATGCACCTGGCCGGGCTCGTCGACGCGGACGACGCTGTGCCGTTCGCGTTCGTCCCGTTGGAGGGCGACCGGGAAGGCCGGTCGAGCGGGGTTGCGGCCTACCACGCGATCAACACCAGGAATGGGACCATCGAGGTCGGCGGCGTTCTCTTCGGGCCTGCCCTGGCCCGCACGAGGGCCGCGACCGAGGCGATCCACCTGCTCATGCGGCACGCGTTCGACACGCTGGGCTACCGGCGGTTCGAGTGGAAGCTCGACTCCCTCAACGAGCCGTCCCGTCGGGCCGCGGAGCGGCTGGGATTCAGCTACGAGGGCCGGTTCCGCAACCACATGGTGGTCAAGGGCCGCAACCGGGACACCGACTGGTTCTCGGTGACCGCGGAGGAGTGGCCGAAGGTCCGGGAGAGCCACGAGCGCTGGCTCGACCCCGCGAACTTCGACGAGCAGGGGCGTCAGCGCAGCCGGCTGCGGGCCGGGTAGGGGCGGCGTACGCACGATTGCGTACGCCGCCCCCGCTCCTGAGCCGATGTGCCGGCGGCTCGTGCGCAGCACTCTGGAGGGCATAGGCAAGCCCGACAGATTGGACACGAGCAATGAGCATCAACGAGACGGTGGCGACCGTGGTCGCCGACGACCACTGGGGTCCGTGGCGAGACGGCGGACCGTGGCAGGACGGGGGAGGGCCGCCGGCGTTCTGGCCGATCTTCCCGATCCTGTGGTTCCTGGTGATCGCGGCGATCATCACCGCGGTCGTCCTCTACAACCGCAAGCGCGCCACCGAGGCGCCGCGGCGCGCGGGTGAGGCACGGCTGGCCGAGAGGTACGCCGCCGGCGAGATCGACGAGAACGAGTACCGCGCTCGTCGCGACGTCCTGCGCGAGAAGCCGGGCCCGGCCAAGCAGACCTGATGAAGGCGCGCTGACACCCCCGCTGGTCCGTGGCAGTGTGGCTGCCATGGACCAGCGCATCAGCTTCATCACCCTCGCGGTCGCAGACGTGGCCGCGAGCCGGTCGTTCTACGTCGACGGTCTCGGCTGGACCCCCGAGCTCGAGGCCGACGGGGTGCTCATGATCCGCGTCGGCGAGCACGTCATCCTCTCGCTGTGGGACCGGGCCGAGTTCGAGGAGGAGGTCGGCCGGATCGCCGTCGCCGACGGCGTGGCGCCGTTCACCCTCGCCCACAACGTCGCCACCCGCGAGGAGGTCGACGGCGTCCTGGAGCTCGCCCGCTCGCTCGGGCGGGACGCCTCGGCCGCCGAGGAACGGGTCTGGGGCGGCTACACCGGCTACTTCGCCGACCCCGACGGTGTCCGCTGGGAGATCGCCTACAACCCCGGCCCGGTGGGACAGAGCCTGCTGCCCTGACGGGTCAGTCCGCGAAGCCCGGCAGATACTCCTCGAGGATCTCCCGGAACGGTGCCTCCGCGTTGAGCTGCGCCAGCACCCCGAGTCCGCCGAGCCAGACCCGGTGGATGAGCAGATAGGACGGCGGCAGGTTGAGCTTGAGCCCGACCGTGTAAGCGGGATCCTTGGGATCGTTGATCCGTTTGAACTCCTCCCGCATCCACGCCCGGGTGAACCGGAAGCGCTCCTCCAGCGCCGGGGTGACGAACGGGGCCAGGTAGTCGAGCACGTGCTGCGGCTCGACCTTGATGCCTTCGCGGATGAAGCCCTCGTGGCGCAGGCCGGCGACGAGCGCGTCGGCGTCACCGGTCGCGGCGATCCGGATCAGCCGGCCCATCGCTTCCGGGAAACCCCGCTCCGGCAGCCGTGCGGCCAGCCCGAAGTCGAGCACGGCCAGCCGTCCGTCGGGCAGGACCCGGAAGTTGCCCGGGTGCGGGTCGGCATGGAGCATCCCGGTCAGCCCCGGTGCGGAGAACCAGAACCGGGCGAGCAGCTCGCCGTAGTGGTCGCGCTCCTCGGGGGTGCCCTCGGCGATGATCTTCGCGATCGAGCCCTCCGACTCCACCCACTCGGTGACGAGCACGCTCGGCCCCACCGCGACCACGTCCGGGACGTCGATCAGCGGATGGTCGGCGTAGGCCTCGGCGAAGACGTGCTGGGCCTCGGCCTCCTTCGGGTAGTCGAGCTCCTCGACGACCCGCGCCTGCAGCTCGGCGACCAGGGCCTTGATGTCCATCCCGGGCACGACCGCGTTGCCGATGGCCGCGACCCGGCCGATCTGGCGCAGGTCGGCGCGCAGCGCCTCGTCGGCGCCCGGATACTGCACCTTCACCGCGACCTCGCGACCGTCGGCCCACCGGCCCCGGTGCACCTGCCCGATCGAGGCGGATGCCGCCGGCTCCTCGGAGAGCTCGACCACCTGCTCGGACCAGTCCGGGCCGAGGTCGCGGGCCAGCAGGCCACGTACGATCCCGGTCGGCATCGGGGGAGCGGAGTCCTGGAGCCGGGTGAGCTGGGCGCGGTAGTGGGCCGCCTGCGACTCCGGCAGCGCCGCCTCCATGATCGAGAGCATCTGCCCGAACTTCATCGCGCCGCCCTTGAGCTCACCCAGGGTGCGGAACAGCTGGTCCGCCGTACGCTGGTGGACATCGGCCAGCACGGCCTCGGCCGGCTTGCCCCCGATCCGCTTCCCGAGCCCGAGCGCCTTGCGCCCGGCGTAGCCCATCGGCAGCGCGGCCAGCTTCGCCGTCCGTGTCGCCGCTCGCCGCGGCAGACCCTTCGACGACCCCTCCGCCTCACTCATGAGGCTAGTGTGCCTGTCGGCTGCAACTTGCACACCGCGAAGTAGCCTTCCCGCATGACCTCTGAGCTGACGATCGTGACCCCGCTCGACCCGGCCGGGGAGGACCCGTTCGGCTGGCTGGAGGAGGTCGAGGGCGTCGAGGCGCTGGCCTGGGTCCGGGCGCGCAACGAGGAAGCGCACGCGAGTGTCGGTGCCGATCCCGTCTTCGCCAAGATCGAGGCGCAGATCCTCGAGGTGCTCGACTCCGACGACCGGGTGCCCGAGGTCTCGCGCCTCGGCGAGCATCTCTACAACTTCTGGCGCGACGCCGACCACGAGCGCGGCATCTGGCGACGCACCACACCGGAGTCCTACCGCACCGACGAGCCGGAGTGGGAGATCCTGCTCGACCTCGACGCGCTGGCCGCCGAGGAGGGCGAGAGCTGGGTCTGGCACGGCGCCTCGGTGCTCCGGCCCGAGCCCGGTGAGCCGTGGCGCAAGGTGCTCGTCGACCTCTCCCCGGGCGGCTCGGACGCCGACGTGACCCGGGAGTTCGACCTCGTCGAGAAGGCGTTCGTCGCACCCGCGGACGGTGGCTTCACCCGTGCCGTCGAGCAGGGCGGCGCCAAGGGCGGCCTCTCCTGGTGCGGCCCCGACGCGGTCTATGTCTTCACCGACTTCGGCGAGGGCTCGCTCACCCCGAGCGGCTACCCGCGGATCGTGAAGCTGTGGCGCCGCGGCACCCCGTTCGAGGACGCGGCGGTGGTCTACGAGGGCACCGACGAGGACATGTACATCTCCGCCCGCCACATCCACACCCCCGGTTTCGAGCGCGACCTGGTCAGCCGCTCGATCGCGTTCTACCGGTCCGAGACGTACGTCGCCACCCACCCCGGCACCCCCGAGCAGACCCTCACCAAGCTGGACATCCCCGACTCCGCCGAGGCCGGCTTCCACCGGGAGTGGCTGGTCATCGAGCTGCGCGACGAGTGGAGCGTCGCGGGCCGGACCTACGCCGCGGGCTCGCTGCTCGCCGCCGACGCGGAGCGGTTCCTGGCCGGTGAGCGCGACCTCACCGTGCTCTTCGAGCCCACCGCGAAGACCTCGCTCGCCGGGGCGACCTGGACCCGCAACCACCTGATCCTCAACGTGTTCGAGGACGTCAAGAACAAGCTCCACGTGCTGACCCCGTCGGCGTCGGGGGAGTGGGTGCGGTCGGACTTCCCGGCGACCGATCCGGTGGCCGCGGTCGGCACCCGTGCCGTCGACGCCGTCGAGTCCGACGAGGTCTGGGTCGTCACCAGCGGCTACCTCACCCCGACGACGTACGGCCTGACCACCATCGGCGCCGAGACGATCGAGCCGCTCAAGTCTGCCCCGGCCTGGTTCGACACCGAGGGGATCCGCGCCGAGCAGCGGTTCGCCACCTCGGCCGACGGCACCAGGATCCCCTACTTCATCGTCGGCTCGGATGCCGCGCTCGACGGCAGCGCCGGCCCGGCCCCGACGCTGCTCTACGGCTACGGCGGCTTCGAGATCCCGATGACGCCGGGCTACTCCGCCGGTGTCGGCCGGTCCTGGCTCAGCGAGGGCGGCGTCTACGTCGTCGCCAACATCCGCGGGGGAGGGGAGTACGGCCCGGCGTGGCACCAGGCGGCGCTCAAGGAGAACCGGCACAAGGCCTACGAGGACTTCGCCGCCGTCGCCCGCCACCTGGTCGAGACCGGGGTGACCGACGCGAGCCACCTCGGGATCCAGGGCGGCTCCAACGGCGGGCTGCTGACCGGCAACATGCTCACCCTCTACCCGGACCTGTTCGGCGCCGTCGTGATCCAGGTGCCGCTGCTGGACATGAAGCGCTACTCGCATCTCCTCGCCGGAGCGTCGTGGATGGCCGAGTACGGCGACCCGGACGTCCCTGAGGAGTGGGACTACATCCGGACCTTCTCGCCCTACCACCTGCTCGACGCCGCCAGGACCTACCCGCCGGTCCTGCTCACCACCTCCACCAAGGACGACCGCGTCCACCCCGGCCACGCCCGCAAGATGGCCGCGCTGCTGGCGGCCACCGGCAAGGACGTCACCTACTACGAGAACATCGAGGGTGGCCACGGTGGTGCGGCCAACAACGCCCAGTCAGCCCACCTCTCGGCCTTCGCCTGGACCTTCCTGCGCGAGCGGCTCGGACTGGTCTGAGAGCTCCAGGACCACGACCGGAGTGGGGTGCGAGCGGCGGGCGGCGAAGTCGTCCAGCTCACCCCACCCGTCGTCGGAGGCCGCGAGCACCTCCCACAGCCGCTCCCGGTCGGTCCCGGTGGCCTCGCGGGCGCGAACTCGCTGCCGGCCGTCGACGGTCTCGACGACGGCATCGGGGTGCGCCAGCAGGTTGAGCCACCAGGCGGGCGGCGGGTCGGCCCAGCCGTTCATCGCCAACGTGACGTAGCTCGACCCGTCGGGGACGTAGGACACGATCACCGAGCGCTCCTGTCCGGTGCGACGCCCGACCGTGGTCAGCCGGAGCATGCCGGCCCGGCCGGAGCGTGGGCGGCGCAGGAAGCGGGCTCCGCCAGCGGCGTACAGCCGGCGGTGGAACCACCACGCGGTGCGGATGAACCAGCGTGGCGGCAGCCACCCGGATCTGTGCTTCTCGTCGGTCGACATCGTTGCCTCCACAGGGCAGTCAGACCCGAGATCCACTTGTCCGGCCAGCGTATCGACCGCCGCGGGCCGGTCGCCTCGGTGAGAACCCTGAGATCCTCCCCAGCCGAACGACTGACAGATACTGGGACGGTGATCTCAGATCATGGGACGCGCGATAGGGTGAGGTGACACGGCGCGACACATGGGGTTAACGTGTGGGCATGCTGAACAGCATTCTCGTACTTATCAGGCGCGTCGCCTAGGAGCCACTGGTTCCAGACGACGCGTCTCCCTCCGTTGCCCGCCGGGCCGGAGGGTTTTTTGTTGCACAAGCAGCCCACCACGAGATCCCATGAGTAGAAGCTCCGATGAGTAGGACGGCGGACATGAGCGAGCAGATGACAGGCGCACAGAGCCTGATCAAGTCGCTGGAAGCAGCGGGGGCCGAGAACATCTTCGGCATTCCGGGGGGAGCGATCCTTCCGGCCTACGACCCGCTGATGGACTCGAAGATCCGCCACATTCTCGTACGCCACGAGCAGGGCGCCGGCCACGCCGCCCAGGGCTACGCCGCCGCGACCGGCAAGGTCGGCGTCTGCATGGCCACCTCCGGCCCGGGCGCGACCAACCTGGTCACCCCGCTCGCCGACGCCAACATGGACTCCGTGCCGATGGTGGCCATCACCGGCCAGGTCGGCGCGGCGATGATCGGCACCGACGCCTTCCAGGAGGCGGACATCCGCGGCATCACGATGCCGGTCACCAAGCACAGCTTCCTCATCACCGACCCGGCGGAGATCCCGCTCCGGGTCGCTGAGGCCTTCCACCTCGCCTCCTCCGGGAGGCCGGGTCCGGTCCTCGTCGACGTCACCAAGTCGGCGTTGCAGGCCACCACCACCTACCGGTGGCCGACCGAGCTCCACCTGCCGGGCTACCGCCCGGTGACCAGGCCGCACGCCAAGCAGATCCGCGAGGCGGCGCGCCTGATGCTGGAGGCCAAGAAGCCGGTCCTGTACGTCGGTGGCGGCACGATCCGCTCCGGTGCCCACCGCGAGCTGCTGCAGCTGGCCACGCTCACCGGGATCCCGGTCGTGACCACGCTGATGGCGCGCGGCGCCTTCCCGGACTCCCACCCCCAGCACCTCGGCATGCCGGGCATGCACGGCACCGTCGCCGCGGTCGCCGGCCTGCAGAAGTCCGACCTGATCATCAGCCTCGGCGCCCGCTTCGACGACCGCGTCACCGGCAACCTGGACTCCTTCGCTCCCAACGCGAAGGTGATCCACGCCGACATCGACCCGGCAGAGATCGGCAAGAACCGCTACGCCGACGTCCCGATCGTGGGCGACGTGCGCGAGGTCCTCACCGACCTGATCGCGGTCCTCACTGCCGAGAAGGAGGCCGGCAAGGAGGGGGACTACGAGGGCTGGATCGCCTTCGTGGCCGGGATCAAGAAGTCCTACCCGCTCGGCTACGACCTCCCTGCCGAGGGCCTCTCCCCGCAGTACGTCATCGAGCGCCTCGGCAAGATCTCCGGCGAGGACACGATCTTCACCGCCGGCGTCGGCCAGCACCAGATGTGGGCCGCGCAGTTCATCGGCTACGAGCACCCGAACACCTGGATCAACTCCGGTGGCCTCGGCACGATGGGCTACTCCGTCCCCGCCGCGATGGGTGCGAAGGTCGGCTGCCCCGACACCACGGTGTGGTCGATCGACGGCGACGGCTGCTTCCAGATGACCAACCAGGAGCTGGCCACCTGCGCGATCGAGGGCATCCCGATCAAGGTCGCCATCATCAACAACGACAACCTCGGCATGGTGCGCCAGTGGCAGACGCTCTTCTACGGCGAGCGCTACTCCAACACCAACCTGCAGTCCCACGGCCAGCCCAAGCGCATCCCCGACTTCCCCAAGCTGGCCGAGGCCATGGGCTGCGTCGGCCTGGCCTGTGACTCCGCCGACGACGTCGACTCCACCATCGAGAAGGCCATGGAGATCAACGACATGCCCGTCGTCGTGGACTTCCGGGTCAACAAGGACGCCATGGTGTGGCCGATGGTCGCCGCCGGCTCCTCCAACGACGAGATCCAGTACGCGCGCGACCTCGCGCCCGAGTTCGACGAGGACGACCTCTGATGAGCATCCAGCCCGTGAAGACCGGCGGCAAGCACACGCTGAGCGTCCTGGTCGAGAACAAGCCCGGCGTCCTGGCCCGCGTGGCCGCGCTCTTCTCGCGCCGCGGCTTCAACATCGAGTCTCTCGCGGTCGGCCCGACCGAGCACGACGAGCTCTCCCGCATGACGGTCGTGGTCAATCTCGAGAACACCCCCCTCGAGCAGGTCACCAAGCAGCTCAACAAGCTGGTCGAGGTGATCAAGATCGTCGAGCTCGAGCCTGAGACGCGCGTCCAGCGCGCGCTCATGCTGGTCAAGATCACCGCCACCACGGAGACCCGCAGCCAGGTGCTCGACACCATCCAGCTCTTCCGGGCCAAGGTCGTCGACGTGTCCACCGACACCGTCATCGTCCAGCTCGCCGGCAACACCGGCAAGCTCAACGACTTCCTCCGGGTCATCGAACCCTTCGGCATCCGTGAGCTCTCCCAGTCCGGCATGGTCGGCATGGGCCGTGGCTCCCGGTCGATTTCCGAGCGTAGCCTGCGATCCGTGGCTGTGCCCGCTCCGCCTTCCGCGGTCTGAACCCCTATCAAACACAACTAAAGGAGAAGCCCTCGTGGCTGAGATTTTCTACGACGACGACGCCGACCTCGCGCTGATCCAGGCGAAGAAGGTTGCCGTCATCGGTTACGGCAGCCAGGGCCACGCCCACGCGCTCAACCTGCGTGACTCCGGTGTGGACGTACGCATCGGCCTGCAGCCCGGCTCGAAGTCGACCCCGAAGGCCGAGGAGGAGGGCTTCAAGGTCCTCAGCCCCGCCGACGCCGCCGCCGAGGCCGACGTGATCGTCATCCTCGCCCCCGACCAGCACCAGCGTGGTCTCTACAACGACCAGCTCGCGCCCCACGTGACCGCCGGCAAGACCCTGGTCTTCGGCCACGGTTTCAACGTGCGCTTCGGCTACATCAAGGCGCCCGAGGGCGTCGACGTGATCCTGGTCGCCCCGAAGGCCCCAGGTCACACCGTCCGTCGTGAGTACGTCGCCGGCCGCGGCATCCCGGACATCATCGCCGTCGAGCAGGACGCCTCCGGCTCCGCGTGGGACCTCGCCAAGTCGTACGCCAAGGGCATCGGTGGCACCCGCGCCGGTGTCATCAAGACGACCTTCACCGAGGAGACCGAGACCGACCTCTTCGGCGAGCAGGCCGTTCTCTGCGGCGGCGTGTCCCACCTGGTCCAGGCCGGGTTCGAGACGCTGACCGAGGCCGGCTACCAGCCCGAGATCGCCTACTTCGAGGTGCTCCACGAGCTCAAGCTCATCGTGGACCTGATGTGGGAGGGCGGCATCGCCAAGCAGCGCTGGTCGATCTCCGACACTGCTGAGTACGGCGACTACGTCTCCGGCCCGCGCGTCATCGGCCCGCAGGTCAAGGAGACCATGCAGCAGGTGCTTGCCGAGATCCAGGACGGCTCCTTCGCCGCCCGGTTCATCGCCGACCAGGACAACGGTGCGGTCGAGTTCCAGAAGCTGCGCGAGGAGGAGGCCGGTCACCCGATCGAGGCCACCGGCAAGGCCCTGCGCGCCCACTTCTCGTGGAGCCAGTCCGACGACGACTACACCGAGGGCAGCGCCGCCCGCTGACCACGACGTAGTGCCGAGTCGGCGCGTCTGTCCCGCCATATCAGCCCGAGTCGGCGCGTCTGTCCCAAAACTTTGGGACAGACGCGCCGACTCGGCCGTTGTGGGTGGGACAGTCGCGCCGACTCGGCCGTTGTGGG
>NZ_JBITCR010000022.1:0-37297 GCF_044453405.1 Nocardioides sp. NPDC051685
GACCTTCCCCTGCTCATCGACACTTCGGATCAGCCACTTCCCGGACCCGCAGACAAGACGCTACGCCAGACCGGTTGACAACAGAAGGGAGCCGGTATGACGCTCGGGCCGAACCCGATTCAGTCGTCGAGGGCCTCACGTACAGAACTCTTCAATCTAAGAGGGGTTTCCCAGCCGAGGAGTTCTCCGGCGGCCGCCAGTGTCCCCGCTCGTTTGGCATCCCGATCGAGCCGATCAAGAGCTTGGCCCGCGTGGAGGAGGATCATCGCGGCGCTGAACCACCAAGACAAATAGGCTTGCACGTCGGCTGCAGCTGGGGTTGCGAGAAGATGTTCGTCACCACTGGGTGCGAACATGTTGATGACCGAACCGGAAGGGTGTGCGTAGGAAGAGAGCAACCGGAACTGCTGGTAAAGCCAAACCGGCTCCGGCTCAAGTGCATCACACATCTCATTGAACCGACGCGACTGTGCTTGCGCCTCTTTGGTCACGTCTTCCTTCGTAAGGCGCTCGGTCGGCTCGGGAAACGTCTCGAGCACCTCCTCGAACAAGCCAGTTTCGAGCAAACCTGTCCGCAGGTTCTTCACGCCACGCAGCATCTCTAGCTCCAGCGCCTTAGCAGCTTCCGGAGAGTCGGCAGCCCAAACGGCCGTGACGGCTGACTCGTAAGCGACGCGGAGAAGGGGTACCGCGGCCGCATAGTCTCTTTCGTGCAACAAGCGGCAGGCAGTGCCGACGAGATGATGTGCATGTGCGACGAACGCAAACGCAGTTGCAAAGCGGACGGGGTCGACGTCCTGATCGTCCCGGCCAAGACTCATCGATCCGTCGGCCGAGGCCAGCGTCGTATGCCAGTCGTTCAGGAGATCGGCGCACAGTGCGCGCAGCGTGGCCTCGTTCGGAACCGTTGACTCCGTCGCCAAACGGATCGCCCCCTTGGTAGTGCGGACGTCGGACTAGCGCCAGGAGTGGCGAAGCGACAGATGGCCTTCTCCAGCCTAGTAGACCGACTGACCATCAAGTGTGGTGGATAGACGCAACTTCGGAGCGTTGGCGTTCGAGGGTCTTCTCGGGTCACGATGTCCTGCCTGATGATCGCGTGATCAGTCTCGTCTTCGTCCAGCCACCAGACTGGCGTGGCCTCTAGTACGTCTCCTTGCGGGCGGTCGTGCTGGCCACGCCGGGTGATTACAGTGGCGCTCTATAGCTCCGTGAAATGACTGTCAAGCACATGGAAGGGTGTGTCGCCCGCCGCCTGGCCGGGATCGACCGCGTACTACTGGGGCTTGAGGACACACGTGGGACTGGAGTGGCGATCCAGTTGCCACCTTGCGTCCTGGTTCAGTGGATTGAACCACAAGGCTGTCGTTCGCCACTCGTATGATGAGTCTCGAAGCCGCAAAGACCCCGGTCCAAGCACAGGCTTCGGGCCGAGGTCCAGCGTTGTTATTGGCGTAACACGGTGAACCTTACTCAGGCACAGTCCGGACGCAAGCACCGGGACGCCTGTTGGTCCGAGCGTCCTGAGCTGAGCCGCAGTCAAAGCGGGAAAGCTACTACTCCACCGGAGTGTTATGACCTCGCAGGAACAGCAGAACCATGAGAACAGCGACAACTTCGACCGGCTGCTCGCCAACCGGTCCGAGATCGCGGAGTTCGTCAACTCTTTCACATCCGAGCGTGTGCAGCGGAAGGCCTTCGAGGCCATCGTCTGTTCGCTCGGTCTGGCCGACCGCGGCGTTCCCGAGACGCGGAACGTCGAAGGGCTCCGCATTATCACGCCGCCGGACCTGGGCGCCGACGTCGACCCTGGCGAGGACGAGGCGGAGGAGTCGGATGGCGGTGGGGGCCGTCGCCGCCGGGTTCGGAGCAGCTCGAAGAAGTCGTTCACGATCACCCGTGGGCTGAACTTCGCTCCCAAGGGTCACCCGACCTTCGAGAACTACATCGCCGAGAAGGCGCCGAAGAACAACGACGAAAAGTCCCTTATCGCCTGCTACTACCTCAGCGAGATGATGGGCCTCTCCGAGGTCGGCATCGGTGACATCCTCGCCGCCTACCAGGCAGCGGGCTGGAGTGCCCCCGCCCACCCGGACAAGACTCTGCGCAGCAACGCGAGCCGGACCGGCTGGATCGACACGGCCAGCACCAAGGCGATCAAGGTCGTCTGGAAGGGCGAGAACTACCTCTCGACCAAGATGCCCTCGGAGGCGAAGAAGACCGGCTGAGGTGACGCTCGACGCCAAGCAGGCCCTGGGGCGTCTGCCCCAGGGCCTGCGCGACGAACTACTGCAGGCGTATGACGAGATCGTGCGAAACTACCGCGAGCGGCGCTGGAAGGCGTCGGAACTGGATGCGGGCTGGTTCTGCGAGATCGTTTTCACGATCTTGGAGGGCCACCTCAACGGCGACAACTACGCCAACAAGGCGAACAAGCCGTCGCGTTTCAACGACGCGTGCAAGAAGTTGGAGAACGCTCCCGTTACCTACTCCGACTCTGTCCGACTGACGATCCCACGTGTGCTGGTCGGGCTATACGACGTACGCAACCGACGGGGCGTCGGCCACGTGGGAGGCGAGGTCAACGCGAACCACATGGACGCGACGTTCCTCCTGCACTCGTGCCAGTGGGTGATGGCCGAGTTGGTGCGGATATTCCACGACACCGACGTCGAAACGGCCACCGCACTCGTGGACGCGCTGGTAGACAGGAAGCTCCCGATGATCTGGGAGGTAGGAGAGGTGCGCCGCCTGCTTGAGACCGGCCTCTCAGACCGCGACGCCGTGCTGCTCCTGCTCTACAGCGAGCCAAAGGGCGCGACCGACAAACGGCTCGCCGACCATCTCGAGAAGCTGCCCGGAAACCTGCGGCGCGCGCTGAGAAGGTTGCACGAGGAGCGCTTCATTGAGTTCAAGAAGGCGGGCGACGCCGCACGGATCTCGCCGAAGGGGGAGAAGTACGTCGAAGAGACCCTGTTGCCAAAGACGGCATCCTGAGGCTGGCCGCTGAGGGGCGTCTTGGTGGGCGAAGTTGACGTGCGCGTGCTGAGTGTTCAGACGCCGGCGACGTAGGCGGTGAGGAAGTGGACTCCGTGGCGGTCGAGGTTCCCGCGGGCGCGGTCATAGTGCTCGGTGGTTCTGGGGTCCGCGTGCCGGGCCAGGATCTGGGCGTCACGGAGCGGGACACCGGCGTCGAGGGCGTTGGTGATCGCTGCGTGCCGTAACGAGTGCGGGCTGATGTGCCGCGTTATCCCCGCGGCTTTCGCGACCCGCGTGACCATCCGGTAGGCATCGCGACGGTCGATCGGCTTGCCCGACACCGGCCGCAGGATCAGCCGACCGGTCTTCCGTTCGCCCCGGCAAGCCTCCAGGACGCGGAGGACCGGGACGGTCAGCGGCATGGTCGCGGGCTTGTCGCCCTTGCCGACCAGGTGCAGCACGCGGTGGCCCCGCAGTGTCTCGGCGTAGTCTTCGATCCGGACCGCTGCCGCCTCGGAGGCACGTAGCGCGTTGATGCCCAACAGGTAGGCCAGGGCGCCGTGGTGGACGGTGATGGTCTGGGCGATTTGAAGGAAGCGGATCAGTTCGAGTCGGTCGAGGCCTTGGGTTCGGGATTCGTCCGTGTGCGCCTTGGGCAGCCGTGCGTAGACGGCGGGGTCGGCCGGAATCAGGCCGTCGATGTGGCGAAGCGGAAGTAGCCACGGAGCCCGTGCATCATCGTGTTGATCGAGGACGCCATGAGACCGGCTTCACCCAGGTTGCGGATGTAGAGCTCGACGTGGGCACGTTGGATCCCGGTCAGCGGGTCCAGCCCGTTGGTCTGGCACCACGTGAACCAGCGGCGCAGCTGGTAGGAGTAGAGCTCGTGGGTATGGCCCGAGTAGCGGGCTAGGAACGAGACCGCGGCCAGCTCGGCGGTCGTCATCGACAGGGGCTGGAACGGCAGGAGCTTCGATGTGGTGGACATGCGACACCTCACGCGACGACCCAAGCGAGGCCTGGCCATGCTCGCCGCCAACACGGCGAGGCGCTCGGACAGAGCAACGCTAACGACGTTGGGACCAACGCCGCTGGCTGCAGAAACACGCGGATCTCAACCGTCTTGGCCATCTCTGCGCGAGAATGAAGCCATGGTGCCGGATGAGTCCGATTCGACTGGGAGCGCGGTTCGGGAGGTTGGCAGCAAGGCGATTGCTGCGATGGTCGGCGCAAGCGTCGGCGGGGTGCCCGGCGCCGTGGTCGCTGTTGCTCTCGAGCCCATCTTCATCGAACTGGCTGCTCGCTCGTGGGACGAGTTGAGCGACGTTCGTCGGAGGTCGGCGGGCCTGATGATTCAAAGGGCAAGCCAGAGCCTTCGTGTCGGTCCAGCCGACGTAACGGATGCGGCCTTCACCACGGACGCGAAGTCGCAATTGTTCGCCGAAGCGCTTCAAGCTGCAGCCTTCACCGCCAATCAGTCCAAGATCGACGCTCTGGGTCGTGCGTTGGCGAACGGGTTGGCCGGTGATGGGGCGCGCGTGGACGAGGAACGGCTGATCGTCGCAGGATTGTCCGGTCTTGAAGAGCCGCACATCCGAGTGCTGGTCAACCTGCCCCGTCAGCGCCCGCGGCCGATGACAACCCCGACATCGTCGGCTCGAGGCGCGGGCGGCAGGCGTGGCGCACTGTTGGCGGCGGTTGCCGAGCGCGCGGGACTCAGCACCAAGGGAGCCATCAACGTAATGGCCGAGCTGGTTCGCACCGGAATGGCGAGTCAAGACGGGTACGGCAGTGAACAGCGACACGATCGCTTGATAATTGAGCTTCAGGATGAGGTTGCGAAACTTCAGTGGATCGTCGACAACCTCGGCAAGAGGCCCCCGAGCAATCGACGGCCGAAGGCGCTCAAGAAGCCTGGGTCCCCAATTGAGTCCGGATATGGGAGGACCCAGTTCGGGGATCAGTGCCTCGAGTACTTGGAAGTCTCGGCTCCCGACATCGAATATCCGGAGGTGGCTGAAGATGACAGACCTGACCTCGATGTCTAGCGATCCGTTGACTGCTCGCTCTGGCGCCATCGGGTACGGTCTAGATCGAATATGTTCGGTCGTGCCTGCCTCCACGTAACGACGAATTAATGACCTCCCTACCGTGGCGCTGTCGTCCCTTAGATCGCGGCGTCTAGCTCTCGCGAAGGTTGGCCAGGCGTTGCCGGGCCTTCTCGGACAGGATAGTCGGAAATCTCTCGTCGACGAACTCCAAGAACTGTTGTTCGCCTGCCTGCTGATCGTTACCGTAAGAGTCCTTTGTCGGTAGGTCGAGCAATCGATCGAGATCTTCCCGTGTGAGTTGATCGGTAACCAGCTCGAGTTGCATCCATATGACATTGCTATGATCGAAACTGTGCGTGAAGTCAGCCTCGCCGAGCCACTTCTCCTTCAGGGCCTTGCGAACTGGTGCTGACGTTAGGCCGATCGGAAGATCGAGTTTTTGGAGCCAATGGCCGCCCTCGAAGTCGCGATAAAACGCCGACGCTGTTCGATAAGAGCGCCGCTTCTGGCGGACAAATTCCTCGATCTCGTGAATGGTGTCTTCGCTTACGTACCTAGTCACGAGGTCGTACGCGAGACTCGCGAGAGCGATGTAATGGAGGGCAAGGTTGGGCTCCAGGGGGCTGGCGGGCGTGTGCGCCTTTTCGTTGCGTAGGTGCTGAACCCCTAGGTGCAGGTATCCCACTCCGCGGAAGAAGTCTGCTTCGGCGGCGTCAGTTGCCTTCGCCTTTCCGAACAAGGCTCCATAGTGCGCATCGTTCTGAGCGCTGTTATTGAAGATGTCGGACGCTTTCTCCTTTCCCGTCAGGTCACGCAACTTCTCTCGAACTAGTTTGTAGGACTCCTCGACGGCGTGATAGTAATCGCCACTTCTGAGGTATGGGCTGATATGGCTGTAGAGTTCCTCGTGGATAACAATTGAGATCAGGTTGTCGGTAACTGTCGCCTCAGTAGTGATAGCAACGGGTCCGCTGTGGACCTGCTCCTCGCTGAGCCCGTCGTTCAGTTCTTCGGTGATCTCGCGGATCCGTTGGACCTGGCCATCGCTGGCATCGTGGCGGGTTCCGTCCACTGCGTTCTTGGCGTCGATGTAGTCGGCTAGGGCATTGAGTGAGTCCCTAACTTCGACCTCCGATCCAATTTGCCAAAGGGTGCGCAGGCGATTGGCTTTCGAGGGGCCATACTCGGCGTATCTTTCTTCAAAGATGTCAATTCCCATGTCCGCGAAGAACTGCGCAAATCGAGTGTTGCTAAAGTCTAGAACGTAACCGCTACTCATTTCGAGCGCAGCCTCGAGGAAAGTCTTGTGTGCGATGGTAAGTCTGCTCATCCTTCCTTGTTTCGCCTCATGTCGTGGGGTCCGCTTTCGCGGGCCGCCTCCTGCGGAATGCGGTCCACCACAGATACAATGGCATAAGGTCCGAGCTTATGCACCCGAGTGCAACACCTACGTCCCGAATCGGAAGGTGTGCCGCAAGCAGATGACGCAGCCGATGTGGAACAGACGGTCCATCAGGCGAAGGGAGGCCCCGCGTGAATGTGGTCGCTCTTCGCTGGCAAGGCCAGTGGGGCGATGCGCACGCGTCATTCTGGGCGATAAGGGGCGGCTTGATCGTCTCTCTCGTCACTCGCAGGAACGTCCCCAGGTGATGGCCGCGAGCACGGCCGGCTCAAGGGCGTCGGCGAGAGGGATGTCTGGGTGGGCACCGAGGGCGCTGTTGATGCCGGAGAAAGCCGTACGCAGCCCGGCGTACACGGTCAGGGCCACGATCTGAGCTCTTCGACCCCTGCATCTCGCAGGCGCTGGATGTCTTGTGGTGCGCTGCTGCCGGGGGAGCGGGCGACAGTGCGGGCCCAAGCGGCGAGGGCCCGTTCATGTTCGGTGAAGGGCTGTCCGTCGGCTGCGAGGGCGGCGATCGCGGTCTGCGGGTCGGACCAGTTGGTCAGGCGTTTGCTCCAGACGTCAGCGCAGTAGGAGTCTCCGACTGCTGCTGCCTGCGAGATCACGACCATGGCCTTGTCCCTCGGGGACAGCCCAGCGGCTTCGGCCGTGGCCTCGAACAGCCTCATGAGCTGTTCCTTCGCCTCCGGATGATGTGCCCACACCCGGGTGAGGTTCCAGACCTAGCCGTCGTCGGCGAGGTCCTGGGCGTACAGCTTCTTCTGCCCGGGACTCGGCGCAGGTTCCTCCAAGAAGGTCACGTACTCAGCACAAGGGCAGCTCACCGACCTCGCGCCGGGTTCGGGATACACGTCCCTGGTGTTGGGGATGGATCCGACACAGGGTCGGTCATTCGTACCGCGTAGCGGCGCGGAGACCGTCTCGTACAACCTCCCAGCCGTTGCCCACAACGCGCATGTCGCCGTTCTCCGCGTAGATGCCGCCAGAGTCATCCAGCCATGCGGCGAAGGCCTCGAGGTACTCATGGAGCTCTGCGTTGGGCCATGGCGCGCCCGACGCCGACTCCAACGCCAACTCGCGCGCGGTCTCTACGACAGCGTTCCGTCCCCCGGCGATTGACGCGGAAGGGCACCCGCCCGCCTCGCATTCCGCGTCGACATCAACGTCGCCGTGTTCGAACTCGTAGTGGAAACAGACGTAGTGCATCTGCTCGAAGGTCTCGAAGTCTGTCGCGCTCGAACTCGCCGCCCTGCCGCAGCGTCGACAGATCTGGGCCATGGACCAAGGATGTCACCTGACCCGAGAAACCGTGTAGCACCTGCCCGGAGACGTACGTGACGATGGCTGTTCCGGGCCTAGTCTGATCGAAGGAGGCGCGATATGAGTCGTACGTCGTTCGTGAGCAGGCTTCGGGACCAGGTCATCCGGCCGCTCATTCACAGCGCGCTGACAGAGCATGAGATCCCCGAGGTCACCGTCGCTGTCGTGACCGGGACGGAGCACGACAGTTCCCTGCGGGATCCGAGGGAGCCATATTGGACGTTTCCCGACGATGGGGACGATGGGCACGAGTACGTGTGGGTGCACGCCACCTATCAGCCTACGAACGAGGCAGCGGAGTGGAGGTTGGGGCGCACGGCGGATCTCCATGAATCGTCCGAGTTGGTCGACGCGCTCCAGGAGCTGGGCTCGCGTGTCGAGGACTGGCTGTGCGAGACGTCGTTCGCATGGGGAGAGGAGCGCCATACCCGGCGCTTGGGGTTCGGAGATCTGCCTGAGTGGACGATCACCGGAGCCTGACAGCCTCACCGTAAATCGAGCAGTTCTCGGATGTCCTCCTCCGCGAACTCGACCTCGTCGGGCTCGAGGTCACGATCGCCGAACAGGGTGCCGGTTGCAGTGCGTGCCCAATCGACAATGGCGTCGACCCCGACGTCCGCGTCCGAGATGCTTCCAGGGTCGACGTCGGGGTCGAGGAGCGTGGAGGCGTGTCTGTTGAGAACGGCGTGCTCGTCGGGGGCAAGGTTCCTGTGATACCGGCGTAGGAGTCGGGCCAGCTGACCGAACGTGTTGACTCGATGGCTGTACTGGACGAGCGCGACCAGCTCGTGCATGTCCCAGTTGTTGAGTCTCGACTTCCGGGATATCCGTCGTCGGGCCCAGGCGAAGAACTCCTGCTGTTGGGTGCTGTCGCCCAGCTCCGCGATCGCGGTCGCTGCCAGAAGACTCACCTCGCCGGAGCGATCTCGGAGCGCGGTGACGAACGTGGCCATGCCGTCGGCGGCGTACCGCACTCGGAGCGTTAAGAGACCTGCAGCCCGGCACGACGCCTTCTTGCTGGAGAGTGCCTCGTCGACCAAGAAGCTCAGCGGCGGCAGGTCGCCGCTGGTGCAGCTCAGGTACCGGACAAGGGGGTCTCGCCGCCAGTCCGTGGGATCCGGCAGCCGCTCCATGATCTCCGCTGTTGTGATCGAGACATCCATGGCGATCTCAGCTCAGTTGTCGACGAGGAGATGTCATAATGCATCGCCAGATCGTCCTGCCCGTGGCGATGCCTCGAAACGCCCCAGAACTCAGCAGCCAGGGGACGGCCCGGCGCACGTACGCTCGCGCCTTCAGGCGTACGGCCGGATGGCGTCGATGATGCGGGACCAGTTCTCGGCGCCGTACCCACGCGACCGGGCCCAGGCTCGAATCGAGCTGGCTGTGAAGGCCGCGGAGACGTTCTTGGACGAGATCGACGGCGATGGCCCTGAACGCTGGTAGCGCAACGGTCACCTCAATGGATCGGGTGAGGGTAGTACTCACGCTGCGGCGGACCGAACGCGAGTCCGTTCTCATCCAGATTGTTCTGGATAACGAGGTAATCCTCGCCGAACCCGATGCCGACGGCGACCATGCCATTCGCCATGTCGTCTCCTCGATACTCCAACAGGTCCACGGCGGTGACGGTTCGTGCGTGCAGCCGAGCTAGTTCGGCAACGGCGTCGTCGCGCCAAGCGAGGTCGAAGTCCGGGTAGGGAACCTGCCGGAACGGATCGATTGTGTTCCACGTGATCGACAGCTCATCGAACTTCTGATGTTGGATCTCCAACTGCTCGCCGGCAAAGTCGAGCACGACCGGGGCGTCGGCGAACCACTCGTCATCCGTCCGCTCCCACAGGAGCCAAGATCGAGTGAGGGATAGACCGCGAAGACGTCCGAGGCGTCTTCCGTTCGCGAGCTTGATGGCACGTAGGCCGCTGCGCCACGACGGCTGGTAGCTGGCGATGTTGAAGTAGTAGTCCTCGTGGCGTGGATCTGGCTGACTCAAGCCGAAGCTCCGATTCGTGCGGCGATGTCGGACGGCAACCCGTAGGGCTTCTCGGCGGGATGCGGCTGTTCGCCCGAGCGGATGGCGGGCAGCTGGGCGGTGATGTCATCGATGCCGACAATCCAGTCGTCGACGTACGCCGGGACGACCTCGGGGCCGAGGCCGATCTGCAGCGAGCGGTGGGGGAGCGCGGCGCTGGAGGGGGTGCGTTCGGGGTCCCACTGGATGCGGACTGGGCTGCGGCGGAGCGCGTTACGCCAGGCGTCGTGGTCCGCGTGATGATCACGGTCGAAGTGGGAGAGGCATGCCTGGCTCAGGGCTGACTCGAAGCCGATGCGGGTGATGCGTACAGCTAGGACGCGTTCCTGGCCCGGTTTGGTCGCCCAGCCGCAGCGGTACATCATCCACAGGAACGACGGTTTGATCCACGTCATCCTGGTGAGGCTGAACGGTGGCACGAAGGTGCCGGCGGCGACGGCCGGGTCGGCGATCGCGGGGGAGTAGGCCTGGTAGACGGTGATGGTCTCGGTGTCGTACGTGGCTCTGATCTGGTGTTTCGGAATGCTCATTCTGCCTAGAGTTTCGCGGTCCGCCGCGTCGACATGCAACGGGTTATGGGCCGTCGACTCGCCACTGTCTGCTTCTCATCGACGGCTTGCCCTGTTGCTCACGCATGGTGGGCTTGTACGAAGCACGCCACCTTGTTGGCGGCGATGTGAACCGCCCAAGCGCCGGTTGTCGGCGTCATCCTGAGGCCCGTTCCCGGCTGGTGGCCGCTCGTAGTTCCGGATCGATGGCCTACGCGAGGGCGATGTCTGGGCGGGCGCCGAGGGCACTGTCGATGCTGGAGAGGGCCATGCTCAGCCCGGCGTATACGGTCAGGGCAACGATCTGTGGCTCCTGGAACCCTGCGTCGCGTAGACGCTGGATGTCTTGCGGTGTGCTGCGGCCGGTGGTGCGGGCCCAGGCGGCGAGGGCTTGCTCGCGTCCGCTGAACGGTGTTCCGCTGGCGGTGAGCGCGGTGATCGCGGGCAGTAGGTCGGCCCGGTGGGTCGGGCGTTCGCTTCGCGCGACGGCACGGTCGGAGCCACGGACCGCTGCTGCTTGCGCTAGCGCGATCACGGCTTTGTCGCGCGGGGTCAGCCGTGCTGCATCGGCCGATGCCTCGATCAGTCCCACCAGCTGGTCCTTCGTCTCCTGCTGGTGTGCCCACGCCCGGGTGAGGTCCCAGACGTAGCCGTCGTCGGCAAGGTCGTCGTACAGCTTCTGCTGCCAAGCGCTCAGTGCAGCTTCCCCCATGATCGTCATGCACCCAGGACAGCGGCGGCCTGTTCACCTCGGGCTGCATCAGGGAGGTACGTCCCCCAAGTTGGGGATGGCCACGGTCGTCGAGGTGAGGGTGAACGACGGGCGCTTGGTCGAGTCTGAGACCGAGCACGGCCTGGACCGCCGGATGTTCGGGGAGTTCGTCGGCTCGGCGGTGAGCGTGTAGGTCCTGATCATGCAGCTCCTATGTGCGGGGCGCGGTCCGGATATCTGGGCGCTCGAAGACCCGTGCCAAGGGGCTAGCGGACGCAAAGACTTCAGATGTCTCGGCCGCCGCGCCGGTGCTGAGCCTGTAGATCGTTACGACGCACCCAATGCTCATTGTGCTGACCACAATGCGCTGTACGATGGTCAATGTAATGACCATTACAACGTCAAGGTGAATGTCCATGCCGAAGCGCCCATTGTCTGCGAAGTCGCGGCGTACAGCCCGCACGCTAGGAGAGTACGTCTCTACGTTCCGCCGTCTGCAAGGCCTGACGGCAGAACAGGTAGCCGACCGTGCCGGCATCACCCGAAACACGCTCCGAAAGCTCGAGCAGGGAGACGCCAGCGTCGGTCTCGACGTGTTCCTAGAAGTCTGCCGTGTCCTTGGGGTGCTCGACTTTGTCACTGAAGGAATGAACCCCTACGAGACGGCACTGGGCCAGTCGCTGGCTGAACAGAACCTTGCCCTGCCCAAGCGGGTGCGCCGATGAGACGAAGCGTCGACGTGTACACAGGACTGCCAATCGCGGCAGGGCATGCTGGGCGCGAAGAGGTCCGAGTCGGGCGAGCGTTCTTCGCAGTCAGCCGGCGAGGTGTGGCCACAACGTTCCGGTACGAGTCTGCATACCTGGCGCACAAGCGGGCGTTTCCGCTGGACCCAGCGTTGCCGCTGTTCGAAGGAGCGCACGCGATCGCAGACGGGCTCCCGTACTGCTTCACCGACTGCGCTCCTGACCGCTGGGGCAGGAACCTGATTCGTAAACGGTTGCAGGCCGCTGACGCCGACGCTGGGCGAACCCGTCGTGACGTCACGGAGGTCGACTACCTGCTAGGTGTCACCGACCTCACCAGACAGGGGGCACTTCGGTTCACCGACACCGACAGCGGCACAGAAGGTCCGTTCCTCGCCGATGACCCTGACGTGCCAAAGCTGTTGGAGCTACCCCGGCTCTTGCATGCCGCAGAACAGGTCGAGCTCGATGATGACGACCTGTCAGCAGTCAAGGAGCTCTTGGACGCGGGTACAGGGTCGCTCGGTGGCGCGCGACCGAAGGCGTCGGTGCGTGACGGCGACCGGATCCTGATTGCGAAGTTCGCAAGCCCCAAAGACGACTGGGATGTCATCGCCTGGGAGAAGACAGCCCTCGATCTCGCCGAGAGCGCAGGGCTTCGGGTGCCTCGGCGTCGTCTGCAGCGCGTCAACGGGAAGGCGGTCTTGCTGTTGGACCGGTTCGACCGGGCAGATGACGGCAGTCGTATCCCGTACATGTCGGCCATGAGCCTGCTCGAGGCACGAGATGGTGAGAGCAGCGAGTACGACTACGTCGACATCGCAGAGGCCTTGGCCGAACACGGCGACGTCACCATCGCCGAAGACCTACGCGAGCTGTGGCGTCGAGTCGCTTTCTCGGTCGCAATCCACAACACCGACGACCACCTCCGTAATCACGGGTTCCTGCGCGGGCAGGCGGGTTGGACGTTGTCTCCGGTCTTCGACGTCAACCCCAATCCCGACATCGCCAAGGAACGCGAAATAGGTATCGGGTCCGCGCACGCCAGAGACGAAGAGCTCGAAGGACTGAAGGCCTCCGCTGCGACCTTCGGTCTCAAGGACGAACGCGCTACCGAAGTGTTGGACGAAGTGTTCGCTGCGACCGCGAACTGGCGTCAGGTTGCAGCCGGCAACGGCATCGCCGAACGTGAGATGAACCGTATGGCCGACGCGTTCGACGGGTTGCGCGCCGCGGTCGGCTGAACGGCAAAGCAGGCGGCGGGATCGTCGCAGGAATGGCAGCATGGGCACCCCGTCACCAGGAGGCCGCATGCCCACCACCGCCACATTCGTCTCACCGACCGACGGCACTGAGCTCTTGACCCGGACGTGGGGGGAGGAGCTGTCCGCGCCGCGGGGCGTTGTCCAGGTTGCCCACGGCATCGCCGAGCACGGGCAGCGCTACGACCGGCTCGCTCGGGCTCTCGTCGCGGCTGGGTATGTCGTGCGGGCGGTCGACCACCGCGGGCACGGCGGGTCCGTCGCGTCGGCCGACCAGCTCGGTCACTTCGACTTCGAGGCGCTGGTGGCCGACGTCGCGGCCATGGGTGCCTCGCTGCGCGATGAATTCTCCGGGATCCCGGTGTTCCTGGTTGCCCACTCGATGGGGTCCTTTGCGGCGCAGACGGTGATCTTGGACCGGTCCGACCTGTACGACGGCGTGGTGCTGTCGGGCTCGACCGCCCTCGACGTACTCGCTGGTGCGCTCTCGAGCGCCGAGGGTCCGGTCGGGCTGGAGGCGTTCAACGCCGGGTTCGAGCAGCGGACCGGGTTCGAGTGGCTCTCGCGCGATGAGGCCGAGGTCGATGCGTACGTCGCAGACCCGTTGTCCGGGTTCGATCTGCCCGACACCGCCGTGCCTCAGCTGTTCGCCGGCGCCGAGCGTCTCGCCGACCCGGCAGCCATCGGTGGGATCCGCTCCGATCTGCCGATTCTCGTCGTCTCCGGCGACGCCGACCCGCTTGCCGGAGGTGGCGCTCTGGTCGAGCTGCTGGGGCAGCGTTACCGCGAGGCCGGGTTGAAGGATGTGACGGTGACGCTCTACCCCGGGGCGCGCCACGAGATCTTCAACGAGACCAACCGCGACGCGATCACCGCCGACGTGATCGACTGGCTCACGGCTCATTCCTGACTGCGGGCGGCCTCATCCCGCTTCCGCCGCTCCTCGGTCAGGTCGAACCCCGGCCGAAACACCTGCCCAAGTGCCGTACTCCCGAGTCCTTCCACACGAGGCCCAGAGCGCCGTACGTCCGCCGTGGATGGCCTCTCAGCGGGTCAGGTTGTGCCAGACCCCGCGCCGTCCCGTGTCAGCGACTGCTGGACCTGCCATGCGGCGAAGGCGACCAGCAGGCCCCCGGCAATGCCGATCCACCCGGCGGGACGCACCTCGCCTTCCTCGCCGATCGCCTGCCAGGCCGCTATGACGACCCCGACGTAGTGGACGGCGGTGAGGGCACCGGCAGAGACAAGGACGGCGGTGGCGAACCGACGCCGGGAGGAAAGAGTCAGCATGCCGACGGCCAGGCACCCGACCACTGCGGCCGGCTCGAAGATGTACTCGGCGCTTGCGCCTTCCTCGACCTCGGTCCAGAACGAGCTGAAGCCGTCGTAGGGGATGAAGAGCGCGAGGGTGGCCAGTCCAGTGCCCGCTATGGCCGAAACGAGCCAGACGGGTTCGACAGGACCGAGGTCGGGATCCCTCGACGACACGCTCGAGCACGCCCGGCCCGCCACGACAGCGCCCACTCCGCCGCACAGGACAAGAAGACTCAGCGCAAGACCGACGTAGCCGATGTCCTCGAGGGAGAACTTCACCAGTCCGATGCCGGCGGCGCTCATGAGGACCCCGACCACGATGAACAGTCCTGCTGCGTACGCGGTGGCCAACTGCTGACGGCGGAGCCGGCCCGCAGCGAGGAGGAGAGCAAGGGCGGCAAGCGCTGCCTCGAACGGCGTGACGACCGCGAACGAGTTCCAGGACGTCGTGGTCTCGGCCAGCAACGGCAACGGAATCGCAGCCAGGAGCCCCACGGCAGCTGTTGACGCGGCGGCCGGCACCCACGCGGGTGGCTGGGGCTCGGTAGCTGCCACCGGCCGCGGGCGGGGCTCGGGCTCTGGCTCTGGCTTGGGCTCTGGCTTGGGCTCTGGCTCGCGCGCGACAGGTGCTTCGGCCGCAGGTGTGGGTGTGTCTGGTGGGGGCGCCACGACCGTCGGCTGCTCCGGGGCGGCCGGGGGCGGTGGGGGCGGGGGCTCGGCGGGCCTGCGAGCTCGTTCGGCCGACCCTCGCACGACACGCTGGGTGTCATGCTCGGCCATGTCGTCCAGTGCCATGCGCGCCGCGGCGGCGCGAGCGGAGTCCTCGTCGTCCAGCAATGCGGCCAGCTCCTCCACCGCACCGAGACGCACGTTGGTGAACGGACTCGAGATGGCACCACGCAACTCTGCCAACACGTCCACCGGTTCGGGTGGGCGGTTGCTGCGGGCGATGTAGAAGTCTCCCTGCACGTCGAAGACCCATTTGCCCGGAGTCTGCGACGGCGTGACGGTGCGCACCCGGTCGAAGGCGAAGTCGTACAACTCGTCGACCGACACGAAGCCGTCACGGTCCCGGTCCGCCTCGCCGGTGGTCAGACCCTCGACCAGAGCCGAGGTGAACACCGACGGCTTGCCCTGGCCGGCAAGCTGGTCGCCCTCGAACGAGTACTCCATCGCGCTCGATGCCGTCAGTACGATCCGCCCGCGGCCATCGAAACGCTCCATGATGTCCATGCGATCATCGCCGCGATTCATCATCCCGCGCGCGAACGCGCCGCTGTAGCAGCAGTCCAGGAGCAGCACGATGCGCCGGGACCGGCTCCTCGTCATCTGCCTGTTCACGTAGTCGGCGGGCAGGGACGTGGCGTCCAAGTGGTCGATCTCGGTGTCCGGTGTGGCGAAGTAGAGCCTCCCGTCCTCATCCTTCACCCCGTGGCACGACAGATGCAGCAGGAGGAGATCGTCGGGCCCGCGGTCATCGAAGAAGCTGGAGACCTTGCGTCGGACCACATGCTCCGGCTCGTTGAGTGACACCTCGACCTCGAAGCCCCCGATCTCGGCGTTCCGGAGCACGCGCGCCAGTTGCTCGGCGTCGGTGGCGGGCGCGCGAAGCCTGCTCAACCGCTGGTCGTCGTACGTGTCGTTCGCCACCACCAGCGCGCTGCGCCGCCCCGTGGTCATGGCACCGGTGAGGACGTAGGTGGCTCGGGCTCCCCGGACCCGCGCAGGGCTGCGACGAACTCATCGATGAGCCGATCCTGCTGCTCCCGCGACGCCGAGTCGATCTTGAGCGTCTGGTCGCCGATGGTGAGCTCGACCGCGTGGGCCCCGCGAGTGGAGGACATCCATCCCCGTATCGCCCCCACGATGGCGGTCACGGCGACCAGCGGCTCCTGGAAGGCCACGAGCAGAACCCCGATCGCCGCGAAGTCGACGCCACGGGTGCCAGCAGGCGCCTCGCCCGCGCTCGCGCGTTCGACATCATCGACGCCGAGGTCCAGCAGCTCCCGGCGCAAGACCGAACTGAGCTCATCGAGTCGCTCCACATCAGGATCGTGGATCGTGATGGTCATCTGGCGACTCATCCTCGGCTCCTCGCTCAACAGAACTCCCCTCAGGATCAGTGTCCTCCCAGACCGGCGGCTCGTCAGCCCCTTCTTCCCGTCGCACGGCGCTTCGTCCAAGAAGGGTGTGTGCCAAGCACAGTCGTGGCTCTTCCCCGGCGTCCCGTATCAGTGGTGTGCATCCCCGGTGTTGGGGACGGGAACGCGTGGTCTAGCGGGGCCGCAAGGCCTCAGCGAGGAGGGCGGTGACCTCGCGTCCGGGCTAGAGGATCGCAGAACGAGGCATGCGAGTGGCGCCAGAGTCATCCAGCCACGCGGCGAAGGCCGCCGACGAACGAGGCAGCGGAGTGGAGGCTGGGGCGCTCGATGGATCTGCATGACCCGTCCGAGCTGGTCGATGCGCTCCAGGGGCTGGGCTACGCAGCTCGGAACGGCGGCGGTCCCACGATCGTCATGCTGCCGGTCGAGGCGGCCGCCTGCCGGACCCGGTCGAAGTCGACGGCTACGGCCGGCTGGCCGGGGACCGCGGGTTCGCTGGCGGTCCGGTAGAAGTCCTCGCCGCCTCCGGGCGTGTGCAGGCACAGCATGCGAGCGCCCTCCGCCTGGGCCAGGAACGCGTGCGGCACTCCGCGCGGGATCACCGCGACCCCGCCCGTGCGTACCTCGTACTCGACGCCGTCGATGTGGAGCAGGATCGAGCCGCCGAGCAGATAGAACGTCTCGTCGGCGGCGGGATGGGTGTGCAGCGGGGTGCGTTTGCCCGGGTCGACGGTGTCCTCGAACAGCAGAAATCCATCGCCCGCCTCGCTCTCGCGGACCAGCCAGCTGTGGAGGCCGCCGCCGTAGAACCAACGGCGCTCCGCCTCGTCGGCGTTGCGGACAAGGGCGGCTGTGGTGATCGGCATCGTGCGCCTCCTGGCGTTATGGGACTAGCGTCCCATAACGAAACTACGGTACCGTGAGTCCGATGTCAACGGCGTACGAACAGACCGGGCGAGCCCGCCAGAAACAACGAACCCGAAAGGCGCTCGTCGCGGCCGCGCGTGATCTGGTCGCCCTAGGCGGCCGGCCACCCACGGTCGCCGAGGCGGCGGAGGCGGCCTCGGTGTCGCGTACGACGGCCTACCGCTACTTCCCGACCCAGAAGTCGCTGTTGCTGGCGGCCCACCCCGAGGTGGACGCGACCTCGATGCTTCCCGGAGAGGTGAGCGACGATCCGGAGGAGCGGATGGCGGCCGCGGTCCGAGGGTTCATGGCGATGGTGGTGGACACCGAGCCGCAGCAACGCACGATGCTCCGGCTCTCGCTCGAGCCCGACACGGAGTCACGCCAGCTACCGCTACGCCAGGGACGGGCCATCGGTTGGTTCACCGAGGCGCTCGCGCCGTTGGCCGAGCAGCTCGGCGATGACGGCGTACGTCGCCTGGCGATCGCGGTCCGCGCCGTCAGTGGGATCGAGTCGCTGGTCTGGCTCACCGACATCGCCGGCCTGACCCGTGAGCAGGCTGTCGAGCAGATGGTCTGGTCGGCCGTTGCACTGGTTCGTCGTGCCGCCCAGGAGGTCTGAGGGCCGACGCTGCGGATCCGATCGCACGCTGCGGCCGTTCCTGCGACAGCTCACACCTCAGACGTACGGACGGATGGCGTCGATGATCCGGGACCAGTTCTCGGCGCCGTACCCGCGCGAGCGGGCCCAGGTGTAGTGGGCCTGGACGGCGCGGGGGAGGTCGGTGTCGATGCCGGCGGCCTCGCTGGCCTCGACGAGGTGGTCGGTGGTGGCGCCCATCATGGTCACGGTGCTCAGGTGGCCGGGGTGCTGGCCGGCCTCGAGCTGGGTGCCGAGGTCCTCGCCGGCGGCGAGCATGGGCGGGATGCCGGCGAGGGTCTGCATGAGCTCGGGCAGAGCGGCAGAGGGCTTGATGCCGCCCGTCTCCAGCAGCGCCACGGCGTGGAGCAGGGAGGAGAGGGAGGTGAGGAAGATGTCCAGGTTGGCCTGGTACATCAGCTGAGCGAGCCCGGGGTCCTCACCCAGGTAGCGGACGGACCCGATCCGGGCCAGCGCGTCCTCGTGCCGCGACAGCACCTCGGCGGGACCGCTGACATAGACGTACGCATCGGGGGTGCCCACCATCGGGGCGGGGACCATCACGCCGCCGGTCAGGAAGCTGGCGCCGTGCCCGGTGACCCACTCGCTGCCCTGGCGGGTGCGCTCGGGGGCCTCCGAGCTGAGGTTGACGACCGTACGGCCGGCGAGCTCGTCGGTGGCGGAGCCGAGCACGTCGTACATCGCCTGGTAGTCGGTCAGGCTGAGCACGACCAGGTCGCTGGCGGCGACGGCCTTCGCCGGTGAGTCGGCCAGCTGGGCGCCGGCGGCGACGACCTCGTCGGCGCGCGAGGCGGTGCGGTTCCATACGGTCACCGGATGCCCGGCGGCGAGCAGGCTGTGGGCCATCGCCTGGCCCATGGGGCCGAGGCCGATGACGGTGACGGGGGTGCGAGTTTGGTTCATGGCACCATCCTCACGACTCGCCTACGATTGCGGGAGTACCCACTATTTACTGGGGTACTTACCAAAAGGTTCGTGAGGAGCAGTCCCGTGACGAAGTCGGCCCGAAGCGGTCCCTACATCTGCGGCATCGACGCCGCGCTCGACGTGGTCAGCGGCAAGTGGAAGGGGCTGATCCTGTGGGAGCTCGACACCTATGACGTACGCCGCTTCGCGGAGCTGCGCCGAGGCCTGCCCGGCGTCAGCGAGAAGATGCTGACCCAGCACCTGCGCGAGATGGAGCAGGACGGGCTGGTGCACCGGGAGGTCTATGCCGAGGTGCCGCCGCGGGTGGAGTACTCGCTGACCGAGCACGGCCGCAGCCTCAACGCCGCGCTCGGGCCGCTCGGCCGCTGGGGGATGGACCGCATCGCCCGCGAGCAGCCGGAGTTGGTCGAGCACCGCGACGCCGGCTTGCTACCCCGGCCCGAGCGAGCGTGAATCAAGTCACATAGGGTGGCTATCCGCCTCTCGCGATTTGGGCGGGGGAGCGGGGCCTTGTGAACCTGAAGTAATGACTCAACTGCACAGTGAGACCAAGGCCGGCGATCCCGGCGAGCGGTCTTTCCTGGGCCAGCCACGCGTACTGGCCAACCTGTTCGGCGTCGAGCTGTGGGAGCGGTTCAGCTTCTACGGGATGCAGGGCATCCTGGCGATCTACCTCTACTACTCCGCGGCCCAGGGTGGTCTCGGGATCAGCGAGACGGTCGCGCTCGGCATCGCCGGAGCGTACGGCGGCGCGGTCTACCTCTCGACCATCATCGCGGCCTGGATCGCCGACCGCCTGCTCGGCTCGGAGCGTACGCTCTTCGCCTCTGCCTGCCTCGTCGTCCTCGGTCACCTCGGCCTCGCGCTGATCCCCGGGATCGCCGGGGTCGGTGTCGGGCTCGTCCTGATCGCGCTCGGCTCGGGTGGTGTGAAGGCGAACGCGTCCACCCTGGTCGGCACCCTGTACGCCGCCGATGACGAGCGCCGCGACGCCGGCTTCTCCCTCTTCTACCTGGGCATCAACCTGGGTGCCCTGGTCGGCCCGCTGCTGACCGGTCTGCTGCAGAAGCAGTGGGGCTTCCACTTCGGCTTCGGCCTGGCCGCGGTCGGGATGATCCTCGGCCTGGTGCAGTACACGCTGGGTCGCAAGGCGCTCCCCGCCGCGAGCCGCGTCGTCCCCAACCCGCTTCCCGCCGCCGAACGCGGCCGCTGGATCGGCATCGCCGTCGCCGCTGTAGTGGCGATCGTGGTGCTCTGCCTGACCGGCGTCATCACCGCTCCTCGCCTGGCCAACATCGTGATCGGCATCAGCGCCGTCGCCGCGGTCGCGCTCTTCGCCGTCATCCTGCTCAGCCGCCACGTCACCGCGATCGAGCGGAGCCGGGTGTGGGCGATGGTCCCGCTCTTCATCGCCAGCGCGGTCTTCTGGTCGCTCTACCAGCAGCAGTTCACCGTGATGGTGGTCTACTCCGACCAGCGCCTGGACCGCGACCTGTTCGGCTGGGAGATGCCGGTCTCGTGGGTCAACTCGATCAACCCGGTCTTCATCATCCTGCTCGCCGGCGTCTTCGCCGCGCTGTGGACCCGGCTCGGCTCCCGGCAGCCGTCGACGCCGGTGAAGTTCGCGGTCGGCACGATCCTGATGGGCATCGCGTTCTGGGTCTTCCTGCTGATGCCGAGCGGCTCGCACGCGGTGCCGCTCGTGGGTCTGGCGTTCATCCTGCTGCTCTTCACCCTCGCCGAGCTGCTGCTCTCCCCGGTCGGCCTCTCCCTGGCGACCAAGCTCGCCCCCGAGCGTTTCCAGACCCAGATGATGGCGCTGTTCTTCCTCTCGATCGCGCTCGGGACCGCGATGTCCGGCCGGCTGGCGGAGTTCTACGACGTGAGCGACGACAGCGGCTTCTTCTGGTGGGTCGGCCTCGCCTCGGTCGTCGTCGGTGTGCTCCTGCTCGTCGGCAACCGGCCCATCCGGCGGTTGATGGCGGGCGTGCACTGACTCGTCGACCTCTGCCTGCCCTTTCGTTAAAAGGGCAGGCAGAGGGGCCTATTTCGTCGGTAGCATCGTCAAGGTGACCGCCGCATCGAGCTGGAGACGCCAGGCGTTTCGGCTGCTCGGTGAGGTGGTTCGATTCATGGCCGTGGGCGGTCTGGCGACCGCGGTGTCGTTCGTGGGCTTCAACGCGCTGGCCCACGGCCTGCTCCTCGGCTCGGCCCCGCTTCGGAGCGCTCCGATCGTCGCGTACGTGCTGGCAAACGTCGTCGCCGGAGTCGTGGCGTACGTCGGGACCCGGCTGTGGGCGTTCCGGGATCGTGACGCTCGCGATCAGGTGACCGGCGTGGTCAGGTTCTTCGTCCTGGGCGCCCTCACGATGGCCATCCCCGTCGTGTGCCTGTGGGTCAGCCGCTATGTCCTGGGGCTGTCCAGCCCGATCGCGGACAACGTCTCGGCCAACGTGATCGGGCTGGGGATCAGCACCACGACGCGATTCTGGGTGTTCCGGCGCTTCGTGTTCAACCAGCCCGTGGTTCGCGAGCCGTGGGAGCCCGCAGCGTGACGGCCCGAGAAGGCAGGTGCTCCGGTGGCGCGTGGTGACCACATCTACGTCCGCCGCGGTCGTTACTACACCCACCACGCCATAGACGCCGGCGATGGGACCGTCATCCACTACACGGGCACCGCTGCCAGCGGCCGGCGTGTGGAGAGGAGCTCGCTCGAGTCCTTCGCCTGCGGCGGGCCCGTATTCGTCCGCACCTACCGCAGCCCGCTGCCGTCCGAGGAGATCGTCAGCCGAGCCGAGTCTCGTCTCGGGATGCGTGGCTACCACCTGGTCCGCAACAACTGCGAGCACTTCGCGACCTGGGCCTCGACCGGCTCGGCCGCGAGCCGGCAGGTGCGCAGCTGGGCCGTGGCGGCGCCCGGCGCAGCCGCCTCGGTCGCCGTGGCCCAGGCCGCCGGAGTCCATCTGATCGTCCTCGGAACCGTCAGCATGTGCGCCTATGCCCTGCGGGGCCTCTGGCACCGTCGCACCGGCTACCGGACCGTGGTGGCGGTCGACCCCGTTCTCGGGCGAACGAAAATTCGTTCACCCGAGACAGCGGCCACTGTCGTGGGTCCTCGCCAGTTGTAGTCGAGGAACTTCCCGTCGAAGGTGACCACCACCCGGTCTCTGCTGGGATGTTGCTCTCATCGACGGGAGCCGACCTGTTCGCCGCGGTCGGGTCGCCGGAGGAACCCGGCACGACGCTGCGGGTGTCGTCGAAGTTCCGACCGGCCGGCCCCGTGGCCCCGGGCCTACTCGAACGGGTCGAAGTAGGCGACCGCGGCCGCGTCGATGTTGCTGTCGATGCCGACCGGGTCGAATCCGATGGTGCTGGCTCCGGTGAGGTACACGCGCCGCTTGCCGTCAGGCCCGCGGTCGAGCACGACGCCGTTGGCGCCGTCCGAGGCCGCGGTGGCGTCGTAGCTCGCCGACCACACCTTCTCGCCGCTGGCCATGTCGTAGGCGATGGTGGTGTAGTCGAGGTCGGTCTCGGTGTCCGCCGACTCGCCGGTGACGACCGCACGTGTGCCGTCCTCCGAGATCGTCACGTCCCAGGGGATGTCGGAGCCGTGGGCGTTGCCGTCGGGGTCGCCGAGGTCACCGGCCACAGCACGCGGAAGGTCGCGAGGGCGCTCGATGCTGCGTACGCGATCGGTCTGCTCCACGACCACGAGGGGCAGAGCAGATTCCGCCACGTCCTCGCCCAGCAGGCGGTCTACGACGAGGTGCCGCCGTCGACGCGCCGCTGGCTCCACCTGCGCACCGCCCACGTCCTCGAAGAGTCCGAGGGGACGCCGCAGTCTGCGAGGATCGCCCACCACTACCAGCGGGCCGGTCGCCCGGCCGAGTTCGCCCGTCATGCCGAGGCCGCCGCCGACGAGGCGGTCCGGCGCGGGAACGATGCCATCGCCGCAGACCTCCTCCGCCAGGCGACGGCCGACATGGCGAGCCTGCCGCCTGACGCCCGGGTACGTCTGGCGACGAAGCTCGGCCGGGCCGCGCCGTCGCGGAGGCGGCCGGGTTCGAGCGGGTGGCCGAGGTCTATGTCCTCGTCCGAGCGATGGCCGACTACGAGAGCGGCCGCTGGGACGGTCTGGCCGACCGCGTACGAGATCTCGCCACTCCGGCGCTCGGCTTCGGAGCAGCCTCGCTGGACGCCCGTCTGCTGCACGGGCCCGTGCTGACCGCGACCGCGACCGGCACCGATGCGCGCGAGCAGCTGGCCGAGGTGATCGCCGACTGCGAGCAGGTGGGTTCGGTCTGGCCGCTCATCCCCGCCCAGACCGCGCTGTCCCGAACCGTGGCAGAGGTCCGCGCCGAGGTCGCCGACCTGGCCGACCACCTGAAGGATGTCGATGCTCCGGCCGCGATCGCCGCGCTGCGCACGTGCGAGGCGCTGGTCGCGCAGGCCGACGACGACGCGGCGTCCGTCGAGCGGTCGCTGGCCTCCGCGCGCCATTCGGCAGCGGCTGCCGGACTCGTCTATGTCGCGGCACAGGTCGAGGAGCGGCTCGGCGACTGGCGGTGCGCGCAGGGAGCGGACTCCGGCCCGGCGCTCCTCGAAGGCGCGCTGCGCACCTACGGTGGACTGGACGCCCGGCGCGACATCGCCAGGGTCACCCAGCTCATGCGTGGCCACGGGGTCGCTGTTCCCTGTCCATGGCGAGGAGGGCGCCGGGCGCTCGGTACGGACCTCTCGGACCGGGAACGGGAGATCGCGCTGCTCGCCGTCGCGGGGCGGACGAACCGAGAGATCGCCACCGAGCTGTTCCTCTCGCCCCGCACCGTCGAGACGCACATGTCGCACACGCTGCGCAAGCTCGGCCTGCGTTCGCGCGAGGAGCTGCGGCGGAACAGCGGCGTGCTCAGCCTGGAGGGCAGCGGACGCTGATGGTGAAAGCGACTGTGTTCATGGACGCCAGGCGTAGCCTGGAGACATGAGCGAGGACGACGACCTCTACGCCGAGATCCCGTCGATAGACGAGCGATCCCGGCGCGCGCTCACGGTCGCCGAGAAGTGGATCGGGGAGGACATCCAGGGCGTCGCGATCGGGGTCGCCGCGGACGGGGGACCGGAGCTGGTGGTCTACGCCCTCGACTCGTCCTCGGCCGGGGCGCGGGCAGTGCCGCAGGAGTGCGAGGGGCTGCCGGTGCGGGTGGAGACCGGAGACGCCTTCAGGGCTGAGAGCTGACGGCATCTCCGGGTCCCTGGGCCGATCACGGCCAGACGCGCACCTGGAGGGAGAGCTGGACCAGCGCGATCGGGTTCAGGATGGTCGCCACGCTCGATCCCGCGAAGAGCAGCCCGACCGGGTTGTTCTGCAGGTCGAGCACCATCGAGCCGGAGTCGCCGCCGGCTGACATGTTGCTCGTGATGATCTGGTTGCAGAACTTCGCGACCTTCCCGGCACCGTAGTTGACGTTCACCGTCGCTGCGACGGCGGTGACCCGGCCGGTGGTGAAGTTCGTGGTGCGGCCGGTCTTCTTGAGGAGCATGCCGACGGTGGCTGCCTTGGCGGCGGTGGCCGGGTAGCCGTTCCAGTAGATGTCACGGTCGATCATGTGGAACGGCACCTCCGCGACGGCGGCGTCCACGTAGTTGCACGACCCGTCGAACCTGATCGGCACGAACCGGGCCAGCCGCCCGATCACGTCCGCCGGAGCCGTACCCCCGTCGAACGGCCCGGGCTGCAGGATCGGGTCGCCGATGTTGGCGTTGTTGGAGTTGGCGAGCACGTGGTTGTTGCTCAGGATGTAGTAGCGCGGCGGGATCCCCGGGACGGGGCTCAGGTCGTACGCGCCGGCGCTGATCGTTCCGGCGGTGATCTTGTAGTGCCCGACACTGAATCCCGGTCGGGCCGGACGGATCCGGGTGGCCAGGGTCTGAGCATCGACCTCCTGGGTCTCCATGAGCTGCTGGCTGCCGCCGGCGAACAGGTGCCCCACCTCGAGGACGTCGGTCGGTGTGCCGTCGACCGTGTCCGGGACGGTGTCCGCGTCGCTGACCAGATCGGTCGGCATCTTCTGGCTGACCAGGACCATGACGCTCGGCGTCTCGGTCTGCTCGCCGTTGGTGATCTTGAGACCGACCCCGACGCCGACCACGTTCTCCATGCCGAGCAGCTCCTCCTCGACCGACGCCTTCGACTCGGCGACGGCCGTGAGCTCTTCGGGCACGGCCTCTGACTGTGCCGTGAACAGATCCTCGTTGTTCATTTTCGTTCCCCCTGTCGGCTCCAGCTTCTGGACCTTCCAGGACGACCAGAGCCTCACTGGGAGGAGTGCGTCCGGAAGGACGCTGATACGCGGGTGACCGGCGTACCGGCCCTCGGGTCAGGACCGGTTCGGGTTGCCTCGGGTGACGTCGACGTACTCGATCCCGATCGCGGAGAGGTCGACGCCCGGAGCCGGCCCGATGAGGTCCCGGACGATCTCGAGGATCTGCGGGCGCAGGGTGTCGGCGAGGGGGTGGAGCTCGATGCCGTACCTGGCGACGAGGCGGATCTCGATGCCGGTCAGACGGCCCTCGTCGACGTGCAGCTCGATGGTGTCGGGCGCGTGGGTCGGGTGCTCCTGGAGAAGCCGGCGCAGCGCCGCACTGACGACGCGCGCGGAGACGAAGGTCTCGGAGCCTTCCTCATCGCGCGTCGACGTGCCCTGCTCGGTGAAGGTCAGGATCGGCTCGGAGGGGACGACGACCCGGCGCACGCGCGCCATGATCGACTCGGCCAGGTTGACCCAACCGGGGGGTTCCTCGGCACGGGCGGCGCGGATGGCGCGCCCGAGCGGGCTGGGATCTAGCGCCATCGGGCCATCCTCTCCGCGAGTGTGCGTCGTCCGCGGTACAGGTGTCCGCGGACGGCGCCGATCGGCATGGCCAGGGCGATGGAGATCTCCTCGTAACTCATCTCTTCGACCTCCCGCAACAGCCAGGTCGCCCTTTGGTGCCACGGCAGTTCGTTCAATGCTAGCTGCAACGCTTCCAGAAGCTCGGCGTCCAGAACAGACTGCAGCGGGTTGTCCGGCGCGGCCGGGGTCAGCCGCGACATCAGCCCGTCGTCGATGGGTGTCGCGCGTCGGTTGCGCTGGAGGTCGGCCGCGCGACGGTGCACGAGACGGATCAACCAGGTACGCAGGGAGGAGCGCCCCGCGAAGCCGGACAGGCTCCGCCACGCGGAGACGAACGCCTCCTGGGTCACTTCGGAGGCGTCGCTGGAGTCGCCGACCATGTGGAGGGCGTACCGATACATGGCGGGGCCATGACGATCCACGATCTCTCGGAAGGCTTCATGGTCGCCCAGGCGGGCCGCGCGCACCAGCGACTCATCCGTCGCCAATGGCTCAGATGACGCCTGCGATTTCGACATTGCCCCCGAGTTCCTCGTCTGCTGCCACGCGAGGGCAGTGTCCGAATACGAGAGTTCTACCATCCCCAAGCAAAGAGATGTGATCCAGAACACACCCAGATTCTTGTGACACATCGGTCCGATGCCGCGACTAACCAGCATCAGTACGACCGAACACGAATCAGGAAGGTTCTTCTCATGACGCAGACGAAGTCCGGAAGCACGAGCTCGACCAACGGCTCCGACGGCCAGCCGGTGGATCGCACCGACTCGAGCGCTCTGGCCTCCGAGTACGGCCGTACCTCGATCGCCGACACCGTGGTCTCGAAGATCGCTGGGATCGCGGCGCGGGAGATCAGCGGCGTGCACGACCTCGGTGGTGGCGCGGCGCGTGCGGCAGGGGCGATCCGCGAGCGGATCCCGGGCTCGCGTACGAACCTGGGCCAGGGCGTCGCGGTGGAGGTGGGGGAGCGGCAGGCGGCCGCCGACCTCGACATCGTCGCCGAGTACGGCACCTCGATCCCCGACCTCGCCTCGGCCATCCGTCGCAACGTGAAGGCCTCGGTCGAGCGGATGACCGGCCTCGAGGTCACCGAGGTCAACATCACCGTCCACGACGTCTTCCTCGAGGACGAGTCCGGCGACGCTGACGCGGACGCCGCCCGGCGGGTGGAGTGACGGTGCCCGCCGGCCCCGACCCGCAGGACGGTGTCGGCGCCGAGCCGGAGGTCGTGGACGTGGTCGCGGCCGCCGTGCTCGCCGTGCCCGGTGTCCACGACCTGCACGCCGGAGTCTCCGGGGAGGTGGCCACCTACCTCCCCGGGCGCCGGGTCAACGGGATCAGGATGCGCGAGCCCGGCTGCTCGATCCACGTGGTGCTCCACTGGGGGACTCCGGTCCTCGGCACCACCGACGCCGTGCGCGAGGCGGTCCGGCCGTACGTGGCGGGCCCCGTGGACGTCACCGTCGAAGACATCCTCCCGCCCGGCAGCACCGGCTCGGCTCCGGCCGCGCTCTGACCTTTCAGAAGGAGAGAACACGTCATGACCAACTCGACACTCGGCCTGGTCGCCGGACTGTTGCTCACGATCGCCATCGTCACCGGGGGACTGGTCGGCCTGCTGCTGGCCATCGTGCTGGGCGGGGCGGGCTACCTCATCGGTGGCCATGTCGACGGCGAGCTCGACCTCCGCAGCATGCTGCGAGGACGCCGTGGTTGAGGCTCCCACGCGCCCGATGCACCTCGTCGACGCCGAGACCTCCGACCTGGCGGAGGACCGCGGGACCCTGGACGTCCGGAACAAGGCGCTCCAGCGGATCATCGAGCGCGTCGCGCTGAAGGTACCGGGCACGGTGGCTCATCGCAGCGCCCTCGGCCGGGTCACCGGGTCGGCGCTGCCGAAGGCCGACATCACGGCCGAGGGGCGCGCCGTCCGGGTGAAGCTCGACGTCGCGATGGCCTGGCCCGGCAACGTCTCCCGCGTCGCCACCTCAGCTCGGGACGCCGTACGCCAGGAGGCGTTCCGCCTCTCGGGCATCGAGATCCGGAGCGTGGACGTCACCGTGCACGCGGTCGACCCGTCGGCCGCCGAGGACACCGGCAGGAGGGTGGAATGAGCACGCACACCGTCGAACCATCAGCCGAACAGATCACCCGCCCCGCGCCACCACGCGCCCAACCGCGCAGAGCGCCCGTGGTGGTCCCGACGGCCATCGTGCTCGCCCTGGTGCTGATCGGGGTCGCCGTGGTTGCCGTCCGCGAGCTCCTGGTCAGCCAGGGTTGGGCCACCGGGTCTCCGGTCGTCCCCGACCTGGTCGCCGGCCTCGACGGGATCGGCCCCTCGGTCGGGCTGGCCGCCGCCGGCGGAGGGATCGCCCTCGTCGGGCTGGCGGTGCTCTGGCTCGCGATCCGGCCCGGCCGGCGTACGCACCTTCGGGTCGCAGGCGATGCGGATCTGTGGCTCGCGCCCGGCGCCGTCGCGGCCATCGCCCAGGAGACCGCCGACCGGCTCCCCGGGGTGATGTCGGCCGACTCCTCACGCAGCAGCCGGCGTCGCGTCGTCGTCGACATCGTCGTCGCTGCGCGCAACACCCCCGATGGTCCCCAGGAGGCTGCCGCCGTGACCGAGCACGTCAGGGCCTTCCTCGACGACGAGGTCGGCCGACCGACCTCGACCAGCATCAAGGTGCGGGCTACGGAGGTGCCCCGATGACTCCACGCGTGATCAGGTTCGACCGTCTGATGATCCTGCTGGTGGCGGTGCTCGTGATCGCCCTGGGTCTGCTGATCGTCGACTGGCAGTACCGATGGGTCCTGCGGACCTACCCGGCCGAGCTGTCCACCGGCCCGGCGCGTGAGATCGTCACGTCCGACTGGTTTCCGTGGGCGTTCGCCGCGGCCGGCGTCCTGCTCGGCCTGATCGGCCTGGCGTGGCTACTGGCGCACCTGGGCCGGCGCGGACCCTCGACCCTGCGTCTCGACGCCAGCGACCAGACCGGACGCGTCCAGGCCGACCTCCGCTCGATCGCGGATGCGGCCGCCACCAGGCTCGAGAACCTGGCCCCGCTCACCGGGGTCACCGGAACGGTGCTCACCATCCGCTCGCGGCCGGTGATCCTGTTGCGCGGGCACATCGACCCCGCTGCCGCGGTCGCGCCCGTCGCGGACGCCGCCGAGACCTGCTCCCGGGACGTCGCCGCGGCCTTCCCCGACGACTCGATCACCTGCCGGGTCCTCATCGACCCGCCGCGGCGGGGTAAGGGACGACAGCAGTCCCACATGCGCGTGCGCTGACCGGCTCGATGCCCCTGATGGCGTCGCGACCTCGCGCGGGGGCGAAGTCGCGACGTCGCCAGGGGCATCGAGCGGCTAGTCGGCGCGCAGCACTCAGCGCTTGGCCAGAACGAGGGCGTACGCCTCGTCCGGGTCGGTCCACCAGCGGAGGTCGCCGAAGCCGGCCGCCTCGAGCTCGCCGGCGACGTTGCCTCGACGGAACTTGCAGGACAGCTCGGTGAGAAGCTCTTCGCCCTTGTCGAACTCGATGACGAGGTCGAGCTCGCTCAGCTCCACCCGGGCCGGGTCCTGGGCGACGAGCCGCATCTCGATCCGTTCCTCCTCGGCGTTCCAACGCGCCAGGTGCCGGAACCCGTCGGGGTCGAAATCGGCGCCCAGGCTCCGGTTGAGAACGCGCAGTGCGTTGAGGTTGAACTCGGCGGTCACGCCGGCGGCATCGTCGTAGGCGGCGACCAGCTGCCCGGGGTCCTTGACCAGGTCCAGCCCGAGCAGCAGACCTTCCCCCGGCTGCATGGCGGCGGCGATCGATCGCAGAAACCGTTCGCGCCCGGGGCGGTCGTAGTTGCCCAGGGTGCTGCCGAGCAGCGCGATCATCCGGCGTCCCGGAGTCGGCAGCTGCTCGAGATGCTGGTCGAAGTCGGCGACGACCCCCTCCAGGGCGAGCCCCGGCCTCTCCTCGGCGAGTGCGTCCATCGCCTGGGTGAGCGCGCTGCCGCTGACATCGACCGGGACGTACGTCGTCAGCCGGCCGGTCCGAGCCAGCGCATCGAGCAGGAGCCGGGTCTTCTCCGAGGAGCCTGATCCGAGCTCGAGGAGCACCTCGGCGTCGGAGGCCTCGGCGATCTCTCTCGCGCGCTCGGTCAGCAACGCCCGTTCGGTGCGTGTCGGGTAGTACTCGGGCAGCCGGGTGATCTCCTCGAACAGCTCCGAACCGCGCTGGTCGTAGAAGTACTTCGGTGGCAGCCACTTCGGTGAGGCACTCAAGCCGGTGCGGGCATCCTCTGCGAGGCTCTGCCGCAGGTCCTCGGCGCTCAGCAGGGTGATGATCCTGCCCCGGGCTGGTGTGCTGGTGTCGGTCCGGGCGTCGATGTCGAGGGTCACGCGAGGTTCTCCTTCGGGTTGTGGCGAGGGGTGTCGAGCCGCCACCAGGTGGGCCCGCACGGGCTGAGGACCCCGATGGTGCGCGGCGGGATCGGGGTGGACGGAGCTTCTGGGAGCGGACGGCTGCTGACGACGTACTCCCAGGCCGCGGGCTGGGCGAGGTGGCTGCCCTCGTCCCCGGTCAGCAGGGCAAGGTCCTCCCCGTCGCTGAGGAGGACCGAGAAGCCACCGGCCTCCAGCTCGTTGGCGATCTGGATCAGGGCCGAGCCGACCGGCAGGCGCTCGTGCTGCGCCTTGTCGAGGATGAGCGTCCACGAGGCGTCGATGGTGCCGCTGACCGCCACGGTCCACGAACCGAGTCGCAGCGGAGCCGGGCAGTCGTCATGAGGGCAGGCCCAGTCGATATGGGTCCGGGGCGGTCCGAGGATGGCGCGATGGGCGCACGGGATAGCAGCCGACCAGGTCACGCACGACGCCCGTCGTCGGCGAGCCGGAGACCGGTGACGGGCCAGCGTGCGCCAGGAGGGAAGAAGTTGCGGTAGGAGGCTCGGGTGTGTCCCGGCGGGGTGAGCGCGCAGCCGCCGCGGAGCACCATCTGGCTCGACATGAACTTGCCGTTGTACTCGCCGATCGCGCCGGCGGCGGGGTGGAAGCCCGGGTAGGGCAGGTAGGCCGAGGAGGTCCACTCCCAGCAGTCCCCGAAGAGCTGTCGCAGGCCGCCCGTCCTGGGGCCGGCCGCGCGTGGGTGGAAGCTGTCCCGGTCGGCGAGGTTGCCGGTCACCTCGTAGGTCCGGGCAGCGTGCTCCCACTCGGCCTCGGTGGGGAGGCGCTTGCCGGCCCAGGTGGCGTACGCGTCGGCCTCGTAGTGGCTCAGGTGGCAGACCGGCAGCCCCGGGTCGAGCGGTGACGTGCCGTGCAGGGTGTGCTCGAACCACTCCCCGTCGGCCTCGCGCCAGTAGAAGGGTGCCTCCCAGCCCTCGGCGTTGACCCGCGCCCACCCGTCCGAGAGCCACAGCTCGGGGCGCCGGTAGCCGCCGTCGGCGATGAACTCCAGCCACTCGCCGTTGGTGATCAACCGGTCGGCGAGCCGGTACGGCTCCAGCCACTGCTGGTGCCGGGGCAGCTCGTTGTCGAAGCAGAACCCGCCACCCTCGGAACCGATCTCGACCAGGCCGCCGTCGATGTCGACCCACCCCAGCCGGTCGGTCCCGTCGCCCGGGGCCGGCTGACCGGCGTAGATCGGCTGCAGCGGGTTGAGCGACAGCACGTGCTTGATGTCCATCAGCAACAGCTCCTGGTGCTGCTGCTCATGGTGGAAGCCGAGCTCGATGGTCGGGGCGAGCTTGGCGAAGGTGCCCTCGTCCACACGGTCGAGCAGGTCCCTGACGCGGTCGTCGACGTTGCGCCGGTAGTCGCCGACCTCATACGCGCCGGGGCGGCTGATCACGCCGCGCATCGGCCGGGCGTATCGCGGCCCGACCTGCTCGTAGTAGCTGTTGAAGAGGAACCAGTACTGGTCCTGGAACGGTGTGAAGCCGGCCTCGTGCTCGGCCAGCACGAAGGTCTCGAAGAACCATGTCACGTGCGCGCGATGCCACTTGGTGGGGGAGACATCCGGCATCGACTGGACCGTCTGGTCCTCGGGTGAGAGGGGTGCTGCGAGGCGTTCGGTGTCGGCCCGGACTTCGTCGAAGCGGGCGATCGCGGTGGTCGTGTCCATCTCACGTCTCCTGTCGGGGCAGGTCGGTCGTGCGGGGAGTGCTACCAACCACTCTGCCTGGTCGCCCAACCCCCGCCGCGCCCTCTCGACGACCGTCGCGACCGAGCCGATACCGCCCCTGGTTTCACGCTGGTTCGGGACCAACGGCCTCCGAGCGTGACCCAACTACCCTCGCCGCGGACGACGTGCAGATCCAGGCTGAGGGCAAGCGGCTCCACCGCCCGAGGTCGAGGAGGAGAGCGATGCGCGAACCGGTCGCGGTCGGAAACGTGCTGCACGCCGTGGGGATCGTGAAGTCGTTCCGTCGAGGCTGGTGGCCCAGACGGCGCCGGCACCCGGTGCTGCGTGGGCTCGATCTGGAGCTCGGTGCCGGCGAGGTGGTCGGCCTCGTCGGCGAGAACGGATCGGGGAAGTCCACCGTGATGAAGATCCTCGTCGGCGCCCTGGCCCAGGACGAGGGAACGGTGATCCACGAGGGGCGCATCGGATACTGCCCACAGGTGCCTCAGGTGTACGGGCGGCTGACCTGCGACGACCATGTCGAGCTGTTCGGAGCCGCCTACGGGCTCACGTCCGCGCAGGCTCGAACCTCGGCAGAGAACCTGTATGAGACCTTGGGCTTCGCCCGCTACGCCGACGTACGAGCCGATGAGCTGTCGGGCGGCACGCTGGCCAAGCTCAACCTCTCCCTGGCCCTGCTGGCCGACCCCGAGGTGCTGCTGCTGGATGAGCCGTATGCAGGATTCGACTTCGACACGTACCTGAAGTTCTGGGACCTGGTCGCCGATCGACGCGCCGCCGGCCGCAGTGCCCTGATCGTGAGCCACTTCGTCGTCGACGAGGACCGCTTCGACCGGATCGTGGAGATCCGCGACGGGAAGGCGGTCCCGCGGTGACCTGGTGGATCCTCACACGCGGGTTCCTGCGTGACTACGCGAGGAACTCCACCAACCTGATCGTCCTGGTGCTGGTCCCGGTCGTCTTCGTGCTCGTCGCCGCGGACTCGCTCGCGGACGCGGCGCGGCTTCTCGGCGGTGACGGCACCGCGTTGGAGCAGGCCACCGCAGGGTGGGCGGCGGGGTTCCTCGCCGCGGTGGCCATGTACTTCCAGGTCTCCGCCGCCCGCGACGCCGACCGTCGCCTGCTGTTGTGCGGAGCCCGGCCGCTGACGCTCGTCGCGGCTCGGCTCCTGACCGGGACGTTCCTGGCCGTGGTCGCCACCGCCGTCTCGTTGGTGGTGCTGGCGCTGCGTGAGCCCGTGGACCACCCAGGTCGGCTGGTCATCGGCACCACCATGTTCGCCCTGGTCTACCTCGGCATCGGCGCTGCCGTGGGCAGCGTGGCGCGCGACCCGGTGAACGGCTCGGTCGTCGTGCTCTTCGTGTGGATCCTCGACGTGTTCTTCGGGCCGACCCTGTCCTCGAGCCAGAGTCCGGTCACTCGCCTGCTGCCCACGCACTTCGTCTCGCTGTGGGTTGCCGACACCCCGTCTGGACACGCGGGCTGGCTGGGCGATCTCGGTATCAGTGCGGCCTGGGTGGCCGTATCGCTGGGCGTCTCGGCGGTGCTCATCGTGCGCACCTCGGCCGTCGGTCGTGGCAACCGTCGCAGCCGGCGCGCAGCCGGATCCCGCAGCGACCAGTACCGCCGTGGTCTCGGCATGGGCATGCGGGCCCTGAGACGCAACCCGGCGATGTGGGCGCTGCTGGCGGTCGTGCCCGGAGTCTTCATCGTCCTCTCCGACGTCATCACGCCGCACGGGCACACCGGCATCGCGGTGCGCGAGAGCGGGCGGCTGGCCGTGAGGATGTTCGATCCGGCCGAGATCCATGCGGGAACGATGACTCCCATCGCGGTGGCGTCGCTGGCCATGCTGGTCGGCCTGTTCACGATCCTCGCCACGGGTGAGACCGATCGACGGCTGTGTCTCGCGGGCCTGCGTCCGGGTGTCCTCCTCGCGGTCCGGCTCACCACGGTCGGTGCCGCGGTGCTGGTCGCGGCAGCGGTGTCGCTGGCCGTGGCGGCCGCGGTCTTCTCCCCGGCCGACTGGCCGGTCTACGCACTGGGGAACCTGTTGGTCGCCGGCACCTACGCCCTCGTCGGAGTGCTCGTCGGGCCGCTCTTCGGCCGGGTCAGCGGTGTGTTCCTCGCCTTTCTCGTGCCGTTCCTCGACGTCGGTATCTCCCAGAGCCCGATGCTGAGCGTCCAGCCGGATCCGTGGGCGAGATGGCTTCCGGCGTACGGAGGGACTCGGTTGGTCCTCGACGGCGCGCTCACCTCCTCGTTCGACGAGACGGTGCCGCTGCTGTACGCCGGCGTCTGGCTGCTCGTGCTCACCGTGCTCACCAGCCTCCTGTGGTGGCGTACCAATGCGTGGCCGGCGTCGTCGTCGCCCCGCGCCACCTGAGGGAGCGGGCCGGGCAGACCCTGGGGCCTGCCCGGCACGTGGGTGACGGTCAGGACTTCAGCAGTTCCTGCATCGTCTTGATCTCCTCGGTCTGAGCGGTCTCGATGTCGTCGGCCAGGGCCTTGGCGTCGGCGGACTCACCGTCGGCCTGCTCGGTCTTGGCCATCTCGATCGCGCCCTCGTGGTGCTCGATCATCATCGTGAGGAACATCTGGTCGAACTCGGCGCCGGTGGCGTTCTCGAGCGTGGTCATGTCCTCCTCCGACATCATCCCGGTCATCTCGTCCGAGGACATGTCGCCGTGATCCATGTTCGACATGCCCTCGTCGGGCACGTCCTCGCCCCACGACTCCAGCCAGCCGGTCATGGTCTCGATCTCGGGATCCTGCGCCGCCTCGATGTCGGCGGCGAGGTCCTTGACCTCCTGGCTCTCGGCACGGGTCTCGGCGGCCTTGGCCATGTCGATGGCCTGCTGGTGGTGCGGGATCATCTCCTGGGCGAACGTGACGTCGGCGTCGTTGTGTCCTTCGGCGGTGTCGCTGTCGCTCCCGCCGCCGCAGGCGGCGAGCGTGATCAGTGTGGTCGCGAGGATCGCGGCCGTCAGGGTCTTGCGCATGAGAGTTGCTCCATCTGTGTGATCTGGTTCTGGGCAGGCGAAAGCCCGAGCCACCCGGGTGGGTGCCTCGTGGCGACGGCCTGTCAGCAGCGGATCACGCAGAGCTGGAGCAGATCGGGCGGGTCGCGGTCGCGCCCGTAGAAGACCGGGCTCGGCCAGGTCGGGAGCAGGCTCGTGAGGAGCCGGATGCGACGTCGCGCCAGGAACAGGGCGACGGCCAGGATCAACCCGCTGAGGATCGCGAGGCAGAGGCCGAGAAGGCCTCCGCCCTCGCCGTCCGCCGGGACCTCGGACGAGACGTGTGGTCCGACGCTGCCGACTTCGACACGATCAGCCGTCGACAGGAGGACCTGGGCATCCTCGTGGCCCCCGGCAGTCATCACGCTCATGCCATGGGCCCCGACAGGGTGTGCGCCGGCGTGGGAACCCCAGCCGTGCATCGACAGGAGCCCGAACAGCGCCACCGCGACCGCGGCGAGCACGAGGCGCGCGCCGCGTGTCTGCGTCGGCGATCGGAGATCCTGCATGGCGTCGATCCTAGGCGACGCCGAAAGGTGGCGGGTTCTTGGTCTGGCTCTGTGCCCGGGGTCCAGATGTCACGGTTCGCGTCTCAACAGATGGCGTCTGCGGATGAGTCGCAGGCGCTGAGGATCCGCTTGGTGACCTCATCGACCTCGCCGAGGCCGTCGACCTCGACGATGAGGCCTCGGTCGCGATAGGCGTCGATGAGCGGTGCGGTCTGCTCGCGGTAGATCTCCTGGCGGCGGCGGATGATGTCCTCGGTGTCATCGGCGCGGCCCTCGATCCGGGCACGCTGCAGCAGCCGCTCGACGACCTCGCCCTCGTCGACGACGAGGCTGATGACGACGTCGAGCTCGTGGCCGGTGGGTCTGATCATCCCGTCGAGCTCCTCGACCTGTGCAAGCGTGCGGGGATAGCCGTCGAGAAGGAAGCCGTTGGTCGCGTCGGGCTCGTCGATCCGGTCGCGAACCATGTTGTTGGTGACCTCGTCCGGCACGTACTCGCCGGCGTCCAGGTAGCGCTTGGCCTCCAGCCCGAGTGGAGTGGCCAGCGACACGTTGGTCCGGAAGATGTCGCCGGTGGAGATGGCCGGGATGCCGAAGTGCTGGGCGAGGTGCTTGGCCTGGGTGCCCTTGCCGGCTCCGGGCGGGCCCATGATGATGATCCGCATCAGACGTCTCTCGTGATCCTGTGATCGCCGGCGGCACGTTGCGCGCAGGCGCGGCACATCTCGGGAGACGTCAGGTCGACGGGGAGTTCCCAGAAGGTGTACCAGAGCGCTGTCGGTTCTCCGCAGGCCGTTCGTTTGGAGCCGTTCCTCCGGATGTGGACGGTGCCCCAGGGCAGCCGGTGGCGAGAGTGCCGCGGCTGTGTCTGAGGCGCCGTCGCGAGCCACTGCACGCCCACGTTGCCATGTGACGGAGGCCTTGGGAGGGTGGCAGACGGTGGTGTCATCACGGATCCCTTCAGCTACTTGATCTCGGCGATCACGGCGCCGTTGGCGACGGTTTCGCCGACGGTGGCGTTGAGGCCGGTGATGGTGCCGGTCTTGTGGGCCTTGAGGGGTTGTTCCATCTTCATGGCTTCGATGACCACGACGACGTCGCCCTCGGTGACTTCTTGGCCTTCCTCGACGGCGATCTTGACGATGGTGCCCTGCATCGGGGAGGTGACGGAGTCACCGGAGGCGGCGGCGCCGGTCTTCTTCGCGGAGCGCTTGGGCTTCTTCGCGGCGGTGCCGCCGGCCGCGAGGCCGCCGAGGCCGCCGAGGCCGGCGGGCAGGGAGACGTTGAGGCGTTTGCCGCCGACCTCGACCACCACGGTCTGACGCTCGCCACCTGAACCGTCTTCGGTGGGTTCACCGGTGGTGCCGGCGTAGGGGGTGATCTGGTTGTCGAAGTCGGTCTCGATCCAGGTGGTGTAGACGTCGAAGGAGCCGTTCTCCGCGGTGTAGGCGGGGTCCGTGACGACGGCCTGGTGGAAGGGGATGACGGTCGGCATCCCGTCGACCTTGAACTCGGCCAGCGCACGACGCGAGCGCTCGAGTGCTTGGGTGCGGTCGCGGCCGGTGATGATGAGCTTGGCGATGAGGGAGTCGAAGGCGCCCGGGATGGTCTCGCCCTTCTCATAGCCGCCGTCGAGGCGTACCCCGGGCCCGGCCGGGGGTGCCCATTCGGTCAGGGTGCCGGGGGCGGGCATGAAGTTGTTGCCGCCGTCTTCGGCGTTGATGCGGTATTCGATGGAGTGGCCGCGGATCTCGGGGTCGTCGTAGCCGAGCTCTTCACCGGC
>NZ_JBITCR010000023.1:0-25843 GCF_044453405.1 Nocardioides sp. NPDC051685
CAGGTCGACAAATCGATGGTCGACCCCGAGGCGTTCCAGCGGGAGGTACTCCGCTGGCGCCCCGACATGGCCGGGGGGGGGGGGGGGGGGGCGGCCCCCCCCCCCCCCCGGGGGGGGGGGGGGGGGGGGCCCCCCCCCCCCCCCCCCCCCCCCCCCCCCCCGCCCTGCTGATGTTCGGCTCGGCACAGTGGGCGTGGACCTGGTTCCACCCTGACGGCGACCGCCCGATCAGCGCCATCGGAAGCAGTCTGGTCGACCTCGTCCTGGGCAGCCTCCTCGTCGACCGCGACCGTGTCGCAGAGCTCAGCGATCCAGAGGGCCACTCCGCCAAGGTCGTCCGCGAAGCGATCGAGGCCGTCGTGGAGAGCGAAGCCGCAGCCACGGCCTGACAGGTGCGACGCAGCCGCCCTGGTGGATGGAGGTGCATCACGATATGATTGACCGTACGCACGGTCAATTAGAGGTGAAGAATGCGAATCCAAGCTGCAGTACTGCGCGAACGCGCCGGCGCCTTCAAGATCGAGGACGTCGACCTCGCCGACCCCGGCCCGGGCGAGGTGCTCGTCGAGATAGCGGGCACGGGGTTCTGCCACACCGATCTACTCCCCCGCATCGACGGTTTCATGGCCGAGCCACCGCTCATCCTGGGCCACGAGGGTGCGGGCGTCGTGACCGCGACGGGGCCGGGGGTCACCGACGTAGCCGTCGGTAGCAGCGTCGTGCTCTCCTTCGACCACTGCGGGACGTGCCCGGCATGTACGGACGGGCACCCCGCCTACTGCCGCTCCTTCTGGAGGCGGAACCTGGTCGGCCGCGCTGACGACGACGGCGGCCGAGCACAAGACCTCGCGGGCGGGTCGATCGGAGCCCGGTGGTTCGGACAGTCCTCGTTCGCGAGCCACACCGTGGCCGAGGCACGCAACGTCGTGCCTGTGCCCGACGATGTCCCGCTGGAGCTGCTCGGCCCCCTCGCCTGCGGCGTACTGACCGGCGCAGGCTCGGTGTTCCGGGTCCTCCAGGTAGCGCGCGACACAAGCACGGCGATCTACGGCGCGGGTGCAGTCGGACTCTCGGCGGTGATGGCCGCCGCATCCGCGAATGCCGAGTACGTCATCGCCATCGACCGCCACCGCTCGCGGCTCGATCTAGCCCTGGAGCTCGGCGCGACGCACGTCGTCGATTCCACCGGTCTCTCCGTGGGCGAGATCGCCAGCCAGGTCAAGAAGATCTCCAAGGGAGGCACCGACACCGCCCTGGACACCACAGGAGCGCCCGCCGTCGTCACGGCCGGGGTCGGGGCACTACGCCCGCAAGGCACGCTTGGCCTCGTCTCGGCCGTCGCCGGCTCCATCGAGCTCCCCGGCGACGCGCTCGCCACCGGCAAGACCGTCACCGGGATCCTCGAGGGTGACGCCGTTCCACATGAACTCATTCCCGAGCTCATCGAGCTGTGGCGACGAGGTCGCCTCCCCTTCGACCGCCTCATCCGGACCTACCCGATGAGCGACATCAACCAGGCCGAGGCCGACATGGCCAGCGGCGACACCATCAAGGCCGTCCTCATCCCAGGAGCTATCGCATGACCACCCTCACCCAGGAGCACACCGACCTCTTCATCGGAGGCACATGGCAGCCGTCGAGCGACCAGGCCCTCACCCAGGTCATCTGTCCAGCCACCGAGGAGCCGTTCGGTGCCGCTCCCACGGGGACCTTCGCCGACGTCGACCGTGCGGTCGACGCCGCCCAGCAGGCCCTGCGTACGTCACCGTGGGCCGACTCGACCGGAGAACAGCGCGCGCGGTGGATGCGAGCCCTGGCCGACGAGCTCGCCTCCCGGGGAGACGACACCGCTCACGTGGTGAGCAACGAGAACGGCATGCCGATCAGCCTGGCCCGCGTGGCCGAGGGGCAAGGACCCGCGGCGACACTGCGCTACTACGCAGATCTGGCCGAGACCACTCCCGTCGAGGAACGGCGCCCTGCCAACCTTCCCGGCCGCGTCACCGTCGTCCGGCGCGACCCTGTCGGGGTCGTCGCGCTCGTGGTGCCCTGGAACTTCCCGCAGTCGCTCACCATGTTCAAGCTGGCGCCGGCGCTGGCCGCAGGATGCACCGTGGTGATCAAGCCCGCCCCGGAGACCGCCCTGGATGCGTTCGCGCTCGCCGCGGCCGCCGAGGCGTGCGGCTTCCCGCCAGGAGTGATCAACGTGATCACCGGCGGTCGTGATGTCGGCGCCTACCTGGTCGCCCACCCTCTGGTGAACAAGGTCGCCTTCACCGGCTCCACCGCCGCCGGGCGGGCGATCGGCGAGGTCTGCGGGCGCCTGCTGCGCCCGGTGACCCTGGAGCTCGGCGGGAAGAGCGCCGCCATCGTGTTGGACGATGCGGATCTGACGGAGACGGTCCGCGGGCTCGCCTGGGTCAGCCTCCTCAACAACGGGCAGACCTGCTACCTCAACAGCCGTATCCTCGCGCCGCGCTCCAGGTACGACGAGGTCGTCGACGCGGTCGCGGACCTCGCGCGGTCGTTCCGCGTGGGCGACCCGCTGGACCCCGCCACGCGAGTCGGACCCTTGGTCAGCCAGCGGCAGCGTGAGCGTGTGGAGGGCTTCATCGCGGCCGGTCGCGCCGAGGGCGGCCGCGTGGTCGCGGGAGGCGGACGGCCGCGCGACATGGACAGGGGCTGGTACGTCGAGCCCACCGTCCTCGCCGACCTCGCCCCGGACGCCACTCCCGTCAAGGAGGAGATCTTCGGCCCGGTGCTCGCGGTTCTGCCGTACGACGACGTGAGCGACGCGATCAGCCTGGCCAACGATTCGGAGTACGGCCTTGGCGGGACCGTCTGGACGACGGACGTCGAGCGCGGTCTCGAGGTGGCGCGCCGGGTGGAGACCGGGTCCATCGGGGTGAACTTCTTCGATCTCGATCTGTCCGCACCTTTCGGTGGCGTCAAGGCATCAGGCCTCGGCCGCGAGCTCGGACCGGAGGGTCTCGACGCCTACGTGACGCTGAAGTCGGTATACCTCCGCGGATGAACGCCACAGGGCGCTGGACCGTTTGCACGGTCCAGCGCCCTGTTCGTTTGCCCTGAAGGTGCGGGCTCTCAGACACCTACGCCGAGCTGACCGAGGAAGTCGGCCTGGTCATAGATCACCTTGTATTCCACGACCTGTGCACCCTCGAACCTCCAGAACTCGGCCAGTTCGACCCGGATGGACTTGCCGGTCGGCGGCAGAGCGCCGCCGTCGGGGAAGGCGAGATCCTCGGTGTGGGTGCCGGTCACCTCGACGAGGAAGGCTGCCTCCTCCCCCTCGGCGATCACACGGTGAGGACGGTGGCGGAGATCCGGGAAGGCGGCGAAGAACCCGGCCATCCAGAGCACCACCACCTCAGCGCCCTCATGCTTGAACCCGGGAGCGTCGATCACGCAGTCCTGTGCCAGCGCCGACTCGACCCATTCGAAGTCATGGGTGTCGACCCGCCTGAAGAACTCCTCGATCCAGGCAGCGCGATCCTCCATCACCGCCGCGGTCTCTGACATGTCACTTCTCCTCTTCGTGGTTGTCGTCACCGGACACAGGGGAGCCGGGGATGAGAATCGGCTTGATCACCTTGCCGGCGTGGAAGTCGTCGAGGGCGGCGTTGATGTGGTCGAGCGGATACTCGGCCACGAGCCGGTCGAACGGGAACTCTCCCGCGCCCCACATCTCGACCAGCCGCGGGATCAGCTGGTGCGGATCGGCGTCGCCCTCGATCACACCGGTCAGCGTGCGCCCGATGAGAAGGTGCCCCTGATCGATCGTGATGTCGTTCTCCAGCGTCTGCAGACCGACGGTCGCGCAGATTCCCGGCGAGCGCAGGCTCGCCAGAGCCTCCCGGACCACACCGCCGAGGCCGACGGCTTCCATCGCGGAGTCGAGTCCCCCGGTGGCCTCGAGGATCTCCCAGACCACATCCTTGGTGGAGGACGGGTTGAAGGTGTGCGTCGCCCCCAGCTCTCGCGCGAGGGCGAGCCTGTCGTCGTTGAGGTCGACCGCGACGATGTTCGCGCAGCCCGACGCCTTCGCTGCCATGAGACCGGCCAGGCCGACCGTTCCCATACCCCAGAACCCGATGCTCTGCCCGGGTTGCGGGCGAAGCACGTTGAGGACGGTGCCGGCTCCGGTCAGGAGGCCGCATCCGAGCGGGCCGAGCAGGTGGATCGGAGCCGCCTGGTCGACCTTGACGGCGTTCCGTGCGCTCGCGACGGCGTGAGTTCCCCACGACGACTGGCCGAACCAGCTGCCGTGGACCTCCCGGTCGCCCTGGACCATGGTCGTCGAGCCGTCCAACCGCGTACCGAAGTAGTTCAACGGCGCGAAGAGCTCACAGTACGCCGGATGGCCGGCGTTGCAGGAGCGGCAGTCGCCGCACGTGTCGAAGGTCAGCACGACGTGGTCGCCGACCTCGAGGCCGTCGACACCGGCTCCGATCGCCTCGACGACCCCCGCGCCCTCGTGACCGAGGACCGCGGGTGTCGGCAGCGGCACGTTGCCGTTCAGGCCGGTGAGATCGGTGTGACAGATGCCGACGCCCGCGATCCGGACCAGCACCTCGTTGTCCTGCAGTGCGGTGTGCTCGACCTCCTGCAGGACCGGAGCAGTTCCTGCTTCCTCGAAGATTGCAGCTCGCATGGCTCAGCCCTCCTCGGTCGGTACGACCAGGTCATAGATCCGGCGCTCTCGCGAACGTGCGAGGTCGACGTGTACGAACTTCTCCTCGGTGTACTCGTCCAGAGCATGCGGACCGAGCTCTCGGCCCACGCCGCTCTGCTTGAACCCACCGAACGGGTAGACGACGTTGACCATGTGCCAGTCGTTGATCCACACCGTCCCGGCTTCGAGCTGGCGAGCGACCTCCATCGCGGCGTCGACGTCCTCGCTCCAGACACCGGCGGACAGCCCATACTCGCTGTCGTTGGCGATGTCGATCGCCTCCTGGACGTTGGAGTAGCGCAACACGCACAGGACCGGACCGAAGATCTCTTCCTGGGCGATACGCATGTCGTTGGTGACGTCGGTCAGGATCGTGACCGGCACCCAGTGGCCCGGGCCAGACGGCACCTCACCCTGGAACGCAACCGTGGCGCCCTCCTTGGGAGCGAGCTCGAGGTAGGACTCGATACGGGCCTTCTGCTCTGCCGAGATGATCGGCCCCATGTCGGTATCGAAGTCGGCGGGATCGCCCACCTTGATCGCCTTGGCCCGCTCGATCATCCGCCCCACGAACTCATCGTGGAGCGAGTCCGGCAGGAGCAGGCGGGTCCCCGACTCGCAGGCCTGCCCCTGGTAGAGGCAGAACGCGAAGAGCGCGGCATCGACCGCGGTGTCCAGGTCGGCATCGGGCAGGATGATGTTCGGCCCCTTGCCACCGAGCTCCAGGGTGACCTTCTTGATGTTGTCCGCCGCCTGCTGGGCGATGAGCCGGCCGACGGCCGTCGACCCCGTGAACGCGATCTTGCGTACGTCGGGATGAACCGACAGGCGCTTGCCCACCTCTTCGCCCTCGCCCGTGACGATGTTCAGCACCCCAGGGGGCAGGCCGGCGTCGTGCGCCGCCCGGGCGAGCTCGAGCAGCGTCGCCGGCGTCTTCTCGTCCGGCTTGATGACCACGCAGTTGCCGGCCGCCAGCGCGGGGCCCAGCTTCCAGACGGCCAACAGCAGAGGGAAGTTCCACGGCACGATCCCGGCCACCACACCGATCGGCTCCCGCCGCGTGATGCCGGCGGCCATCGTCGGGTAGCTCAGCATCGGACCGGACGACTCGAACTGGTAGGTGCGCGCCAGGTCGGCGAAGTACTGCAGGTGCGAGATCGAGTACCCGACGTGGAACGCCATCGCCTGCCGAACCGTGACACCGTTCTCGGCGACGTGCAGCTCGACCAGCTCGTCCATGCGCTCGTTGAGGATCTCGACGATCCGGCTCATCGTCGCCGCACGGTCCTCCGGGGCCGTGTTGCGCCACTCCCCCCGACGGTGCGCCGCCAGCGCGGCGGCGACAGCCTGGTCGGCGTGCTCGACGGTGCCCCTGGCAGCGGTGGCGACGAGCTCCTCGTTCGCCGGGTTGGTCAGCTCGTACCGATCATCCGTATCGACCCATCGACCGTCGATGTACATCTGGAAGTGCGGCACGGTTGTGGTGGATGCGCTCATTCGGCGGCGTCCTTCTCACCGACCAGGTCCCGGTAGAGCGGGAAGACCGGCTTCGCGGCCGGGATGAGCTTCAGGATCTTGGTGACCGGCCCCTTGGCCTTGACCTGACCCTTGGCGAGCCCCACGGCGACGTTGTACTCACCACGCCAGAACTGGTTGCCGTGGTCCGCCGACATGGACATCCGCACGTCCGGCTCGATGTCGGAGTCGCCCTCGATGACCTCGATGGTGGGCTCCTTCAGCACGACGGTGATGCTCGACGCGGGGTTGCTGTAGTCCAGGCGAAGCACGATGTCGGCGGCGCGCAGATTCGATCCGACGCCCTCCACATCGTTTGCGACCCGGAACACGCCTCCGAGGTACTTGTAGACCTCCGCGTCGTCCTTGAAGTAGCTCATCGGATCCTCCTGTTGTGGCTTGGGCAGACCTCGATCGGGTCTGCGTCTCAAGGACTCACATTGCCACAGACCGTACGTGCGGTCAATGCATTCCGTGATGGTCGTCACCCATCGGCGAAGAATCCCGGCTCCCTCCGGAACAGACCGTGTTCAGGAGGCGTCAGGCCCGAGCCCCGTGACCACCGGATAGGCCTCGCCCTCGTCGCCTTGGACGTAGCGGACGACGACGTTCTCGCCCCGCTCGACCGAGGCGCCCTCCAGCCGCGTGGTCAGCCAGGGACCCTCGTCGAGCTCGACGATCACCAGGCAGGTGGCCGGCCGTGTGGAGTGATCCACCGCACGAGCCACCACCGTGCCGCGCCCACCGGCCTCGGCCCAGCCGAGGTCGAGGGCACCACAGTGATCGCACACCAGCACGTCGGGTCGGCTGCGATGACCGCGTGGACAGGTCCTCAGCAGCAGCCGGCCCGCGTTCAAGGCGTCGAACCATTCCGCCGTCATCTCATCGCGCCGCGCCGGCGCCCGGCCGGGGACACTCATGCGGCCGCCTCCGACGTGAGAACCAGGGTCGAATGGTGCTCGAGGATCCCGCCGTTCCCACTCACGATCGCCGTGTCATGCGCAGCCACCTGGCGGCGGCCGGCCTGCCCGCGAACCTGGGTGACCGCCTCGTGAAGGGGCGTCATCCCCCACAGGTAGAACGACGAGAGCTGCCCTCCCCCGGTGTTGGTGGGCAGGTCACCACCGGGCGCCAGGGCACCAGACGCAGCGAGGGCCCCCGCCTCTCCAGGTTTGCAGAACCCGTAGTCCTCGAGGGTGACGAGGACGGTGTAGGTGTAACAGTCATAGATCTCGCGGATCTGGACGTCCTCCACCTCGAGGCCGGCCATCGCCAGCGCAGCCCGACCGGAGGCCTTCGCCCCCGTCGTCAAGCCGAACGTGCTGCCGGCCCGCAGCGGCGGCGCCGGATGGGCTTGGCCCCAACCACGGACGAGCACCGGCGGCTGACGCAGGTCGCGTGCCCGCTCGGCGCTCGTCACGATCACCGCAGCACCGCCGTTGGAGACCAGACAGCAGTCGAGCAGATGCAGCGGCTCCACCACCCAACGCGAGGCGTGGTAGTCGTCGAGGGTCATCGGAGTACGCATCGCAGCGACAGGGTTGAGCTCGGCCCAGCGTCGCTGACTGACCGCGACCGCTCCGAGCTCGTCGTGGGTCACACCAAAGGTCGACATGTACCGATCCGCAGCGAGGGCGTACCGATGTGTCGTGCTGGTGAGGCCGGCCGCGGTCTCCGCACTCCGAACGCCTCGTGCCTGCAGCGAGGTGGCCCGATAGGCGTCCGAGCCCGAGCTGGACTCGGACCGAGGGGTGTCCGCGAAGACGCAGGCGACCACATCGGCGGCCCCGCTCTCGACAGCCTGCGCGGCCTGGGCGACCATCACCCCAGCGGAGGCACCGTAGGCGGTCAGCTGCGTCAGGAGGCGCAGGTCGCGTAGTCCCAAGCGCCGGGCAAGGGTCAGATCCAAGGCCGGCGAGGTGAGCGCAGGGTTGATCAGCAGTCCGTCGATATCACCCAGGGTGAGTCCAGCATCTCGAGCCGCCAGGTCGACCGCCTCCGCGGCGAACTCGAACGAAGACCTTCCGAATACCTTGCCCACCTCGGTGAGCCCGAGCCCTGCGATTGCCGCCATCTTCACTCCTTGACCGTACGTACGGTTTGCAGGATACCATGAGATCTAGGGACGTGACCTGCGTAGGGAGCGTCCGAAACCGAAGGGAGACTGACTGTGCACGCCACGATGCAGCACCATCCGCTTGGCATCGCCGACCTTTTCGAGCACGGCGAGCGCATCCATGCCGACGCGACCGTGACCGACTACCAGGACGGTGCCCTCGTCCACCGCACGTTCGCCGAGGTCGCCGACGAGAGTCGCAGGCTGGCCACCGCCCTGGCCGCACTCGGCATCGGCCGCGGTGACGTGGTCGCGACCCTGTGCTGGAACACCTCTCACCACATCGCCGCATACTTCGCCGTCCCCGGAATGGGCGCGGTGCTGCATACGCTGAACCTGCGGCTGCACGCCTCCCAGCTCTCCTACATCGCGAGGCACGCCGAGGATCAGGTGGTTCTCGTCGACGCCGACCTGCTCCCCCTGCTGACGGAGTTCCTCGCCGAGGTGCCGAGCGTCCGTCACGTCGTCTGCATCGGCGCGGTGGATCTCGAAGCGCTCGACGTGGAGGGCGTCACCTTCCATCTCTACGACGATCTGGTCGAGGACGCGGAGCCGATGAGCACGCTCGCGGTCGTGGAGGAGGACGAGGCGGCCGTGCTGTGCTACACGACGGGCACCACGGGCGACCCCAAGGGCGTGGCCTACAGCCACCGGTCGACGTACCTGCACACCTTGATGATCTCGACGGGCAGCGCGTACGGCTTCAGCGATGCCGACACCGTCCTGCCGGTGGTGCCGATGTTCCACGCCAACGCCTGGGGTTGGGTCCACGCCGCGTGGATCGCGGGGGCGCGGCTCGTGATGAGCGGTAGGTATCTCCAGGCACCGCACCTGGCCGCCATGATCGAGCAGACACGGCCCACCATGCTGGCCGCCGTACCGACGATCTGGAGCCAGCTGGGCGAGCATGCCCATGCGAACGGAGTCGATCTGGCCGGTCTTCGGGTCGCCGTCTCCGGCGGCTCCCCGCTCTCCCCGTCGCTTGCGCGGCAGATCCAGGAGAGGAACGGCCTCCAGATCACCCAGGGCTGGGGCATGACCGAGACGTCTCCTCTGCTCACCTACTCGCGTCCCCCGGCGGGCACCTCCCCGGACGAGGCCATCGGCTGGACGACCCGGAGCGGGCGAGTCATGCCGGGGGTTCGCGTGAGGATCGTCGACGAGCAGGGCGTCGTGCAGCCCTGGGACGGTCAGTCACAAGGTGAGGTCGAGGTGGCCGGTGTCACGGTCACCGGCTCCTACCTCGGCAGTGCCGACGCCACCAAGTTCGACGACGGCTGGCTACGCACCGGAGACCTCGGCGTGATCCATCCGGGAGGCTGGGTCCAGCTGAAGGACCGGCTCAAGGACGGCATCAAGAGCGGCGGCGAGTGGATCTCCAGCGTCGAGCTGGAGAACGCGATCGCCGACCATCCCGCCGTCAGCGAGGCTGCCGTGATCGGCATCCCGGACCCGAAGTGGGAGGAACGACCTCACGCCTTCGTGGTCGGTCTGGACGGGGCCGAGCTCAGCGAGGACGAGCTGGTGACCTTCCTCAGCGGCCGGGTGGCCAAGTGGTGGATCCCCGACCGCTGGACCTTCACCTCGGCCATCCCCCGGACCAGCGTGGGCAAGCCGGACAAGAACGCTCTGCGAGCATCGTCGACCTCGGTCTGACCACGACGGATGAGGTCGCCGGCTGCCTGGTCAGCGTGGGGTGCGGGTTGTTTCCGCGCCCCACGCTGACCGGTTGTTCCTCGACAGCCGTCTCAGCCGGTCACGCAGGCAAGACCCGACGCGACGAGCTCAGGCACCGCGTCGGCAGCAGCCCTGGCGTTACGGCCCGCATCTGCCCCAGCCATGGCTCGGTAGGCGATGCCCTCGGCGATGACGGCGAGCTTGAGATGAGCCAGCCCCAGGTAGAAGCCCCAGTCGCCGAGGTCTCGACCGGATCGGTCGACGTAGGCGCTCGCCATGTCCTGGGCGGAGGCCAGCCGCGGGCTCGCCCAGGCCGCCGGGATACCGAGGACCGCGTCGAGGGCGGGATTGCGGTAGGCGCACATCAGCGCCACGTCCGTACGCGGCTCACCGAGCGTCGACAGCTCCCAGTCCAGCACCGCCAGGACCCGAGCGGGGTCGAGCGGATCCAGGATCAGATTGTCGATCCGGAAGTCGCCGTGCAGGACCGCGGTCTCGGTCGATATCGGCAGTCGCTGCTCGAGCAGGGAGTGCAGACGTTCGAGGTCGGCGAGCTCACGGGTCTTGACCTGCTCCCACTGCCGTCGCCACAGCGCGACCTGCCGTTCGACGAAGCCCTGCGGACGGCCGAAGTCCGTCAGCCCGACGGCGTACGGATCCACCTCGTGCAGGGTCGCAAGCACGTCGATCATGGATGCGGTCGCACGCCGCAGGTCCTCGTCGCCGACTCGATCCAGCTCGGACCTCTCCCGGATGACCTCGCCATCGATCCAGGTGGTGATGGTGAAGGGCGCGCCGATGACGGCGAGGTCCTCGCACAGGCTGATCACAGGAGGGACCGGCACGTCGGTCTTCTGGAGCGCGCCCGTCACCCGGGCCTCGCGGGCCACGTCGTGGGCGGACGCGGTCTGCCCCGCCGCCGGTGGCCGTCGGAAGACCCACCGATGGACGCCGTCACTGAGTCGATAGGTCAGGTTGGAGCGTCCGCCCGCGACGAGCTCAGCGGTGAGCGGTCCTGCGACAGGGACGCCGAGCGAACGTAGGTGCCCGTCGAGGGCAGCGGTGTCGACCAGCACAGTCACATCAACCTTCCGTGCGCTGACGCGCAGCCTTGACCGCCCGCTTGGCGATCGCGAACCGATGCACCTCCGACGGGCCGTCGTAGACCCGGAAGGGTCGGACCTCCCGGGCGATGCGGGCGATGGGGAGGTCGGCGGAGACCCCCAGGCCGCCGCAGAGCTGTCCGGCGCGATCCACGATCCTGCCGATCGCCTCGGCACCGAACGTCTTCGCGATGGACGTCTCCTGGGCTGCCGGGGCTCCGCTATCGAGCGCCGCGCAGGCGACGTCGAGCAGCGCGCGGGTCGCAGCGAGGTCGATCTCGTTCTCGGAGATCAGGTGCTGAGCGATCCCCTGGTCACCGAGCGACCGCCCGAAGACATGGCGCGACGTCACGTAGTCCAGTGCGGTTTCGTGTGCTCGGACGGCCGCGCCGAGCCACCGCATGACGTGCGTCATCCGTGCCGGCCCGAGCCGGACCTGGACGTAACGGAAGCCCTCGTCGACCTCACCCAGCACCGCATCGTCGGCCAGCTCGAGGCCGTCGAAGAAGACCTCGCAGTGGCCACCCACCATCGAACGATCCATGGTGGGTACGTGGCGGCCGACGCGAATACCGGGCGTGTCTGCCGGCGCCAGGAACATCGTGCCGCCGCCTCGTTCGCCGGGCTTTCCGGAGGTCCGGGCCATGATGATGAAGAAGTCCGCGCCATCCGCACCGGTGATGAACAGCTTGCGTCCGTCGATGCGCCATCCACCGGCGACGCGTGTGGCACTGGTCTGGAGTGCCGCTGGGTCGGAGCCGGCCCCAGGGGCGGGCTCGGTCATCGCGAAGGCCGACCGCGCCTCGGCGCGCACCAACGGCCCGAGGAAGCGTGCCCTCTGCTCGTCGGTGGCGACGTGGTCGAGCAGGTGCATGTTGCCCTCGTCGGGGGCCGCCGCGTTGATCGCCATGGCACCGAAGAGTGCGTATCCAGCCTCCTCGAACACCCGGGCCCGCTCGGTCATCGACAGGCCCTGGCCACCGAACTCCACAGGGCCGTGAGGGGCGAGGAGCCCGAGCGTACGGGCTCGTGCCTGCAGCTGCCGTCGCAGCACATCTCCCCCGGCAGCGGTCACGTCGCCGTCGTGGCGATCCTCGATGGGAAGCACTTCATCGCGCACGAAGGCGCGTGTCCGTGCTGCCAGGTCGGACACGTCGGTCCGGCGCTCGGCCGTCTGGGTGGCCGTGCTGTTCGTCATTGTCTTCTCCAAGCTCATGGTGTGTGCCTTTGTCCTCAGTGGCCCGACATGCCGCCGTCGACAGCCAGCGTGCTCCCGGTGACGTACCCCGACGCGGGGCTGGCGAGGAAGAGCATCGCCGCGGAGATCTCGGCCGACTCCCCCAGCCTGTTCAGGGGGCTGCGCGCGCCGATGAAGGCGTCGAGCATCTCGCTGGGCACGTCCTCGGTCATCTCCGTCCTGACGTATCCGGGAGCCAACGCATTGACGCGGATACCGTTCCTGCCCGCCCATTGAGCGGAGAGGTCGCGAGTGAGACCCACAAGGCCTGCTTTGCTGGCTGCGTACGCCGCTTGCGGGGCCGGGGGCGCGATGAACGCGAGTGTGCTGGCGACGTTGACGATGCTCGATCCGGGCTTCATCTCTCGTGCGCACGACTGGGCCATCCAGTACGCGCCCATCAGGTTGACGTCGAGGACGCGGCGAAAGTCTTCCGGACGCTCGCGGAGCGCCGGAACAGCGGTGCCGAGCCCCGCATTGTTGATGAGCACGTCGATCCGCTCGAAGCGCCCCATGGCCTGCCCGACGACGTGCGCGCACTGATCAGGGTCGGCCACATCGGCGGCAACGACGAGCGCCTGACGACCCACCGCCTCGACCGCCGATGCGGTCGAGGCGAGCCGGTCTGTCCGCCGCGCGGCGAGAACGAGATCCGCCCCCGCCTCCGCGAGCGCAACCGCGAACTCGGCCCCCAGCCCGGAGCCGGCTCCGGTGACGACCGCGACGCGTCCATCAAGGCGGTACAGGTCCAGGACCCCCATCACGCACCTACCCACTGCGGCACACGCTTGTCCGCGAACGCACGGGCACCTTCGCGCGCGTCCTGGCTGTCACGGACCGATGCGAACTCGGCCTCGTTCATCTCCCACATCTCCGGCTCCCAGTCGGAGCCCGTGGCGCTGCGCATCATCATCCGCTTGCTCGCCCGGACCGCGACCGGAGCGTTGGCTGCGATTCGTTCGGCCAGCTCCAACGCCTCCTCGAGGACTCGCTCGGGCGGTACGACGCTGTTGACCAAGCCCCACCGCAAGGCGGTCGCCGGGTCCAACGGCTCTCCAGTGAAGACGGCCTCGGCCGCGAGCTTCGGTGGAATCTGACGATGGAGTCGCAGAACACCGCCCGCTGCCGCGACCAGGCCACGCTTGACTTCGGGCAGCCCGAGTCGCGCCTCGCTGCTCATCACGGCAAGGTCGCACGCAAGGAGGATCTCCGTTCCGCCTCCGAGCGCGAACCCGTTGATCGCGGCGATGACCGGCTTGTCCACGAAGTGGCGTACGAAGCCGGCGAAGCCGCGCTCAGGATGATCCGAGTCGTGCACCGTCCGGCCTGCGGCCAGCTCTTTGAGGTCCGCACCAGCGCAGAAGGCACGACCGGCCCCTGTCAACACCGCGACGCGCAGGTCCGGATCGGCTGCGAACTCTGCGATCGCCGCCCCCAGGGCGCGAGACAGGTCGGCGTTGATCGCGTTCATCGCCGCGGGCCGGTTCAAGGTGATCAGGGCCACGGCTCCTCGACGCTCGACGAGCACGGGCTCGTTCGAGGTCTCGGCCGGGGCCATTGACGGTTCGTTCATGGTGACTGTCTCCACTCGAGGGCTTGCCAGATCGAGAACTCACACTATCCTTGACCGTACGCACGGTCAATGAAAGGGATTCCCATGCGAGATGCAGTCATCGTGGAGGCGGTTCGCACCCCCACAGGCAAGCGCAACGGCGGTCTTGCGGGGATGCACCCCGCGGACCTCTCTGCCCACGTCCTCACCCGTCTGTCGGAGCGATCCGGCCTCGACCCCGCGCTGATCGATGACGTGATCTGGGGATGCGTGAGCCAGATCGGCGAGCAGACGTACGACATCGCCCGCACCGCAGTGCTGACAGCCGGGTGGCCGGAGTCGGTCACCGGCGTGACCGTCGACCGGCAGTGCGGTTCGTCGCAGCAGGCCGTGCACTTCGCAGCAGCCGGCCTGATCGCGGGTCACTACGACGTCGTGGTGGCGGGTGGCGTCGAGTCGATGTCGCGAGTGCCCATGGGCTCCTCCACCGCAGACCAGCAACCGTATTCACCCACCTTCCAAGACAGGTACGGCGTGCCGAACCAGGGCCTCGGTGCCGAGATGGTCGCCGAGAAGTGGGGGTTCTCCCGCAGCCAGGTCGATGACTTCGCCCTCGGCTCGCATGCTCACGCAGCTGACGCGCAGGACGGCGGCCTGTTCGAGGCCGAGATCACGCCGGTCGAGACCGACGGCGGGACGCTCACGCAGGACGAAGGGGTCCGCCGCGGCGGCACGCTCGAGACGCTGGCGGCGCTCAAGACGCCGTTCAGCGCCGACGGGCTCATCACGGCCGGCAACGCCAGCCAGATCTCCGACGGTTCGGCCGCGCTCCTGATGACCACCAGCGAGAAGGCCGCCGAGCTGGGGCTTCGGCCGATCGCGCGGGTGCACACGGTGGCGCTCGCCGGCTCGGACCCCGTCATCATGCTCACCGCCCCCATCCCCGCCACCGAGAAAGCCCTCCGCCGAGCAGGCCTGGGCATCCAGGACATCGGCGCCTTCGAGATCAACGAGGCCTTCGCGCCCGTCCCGATGGCATGGCTGGCCGAGACCGGAGCCGACCCGAGCCGACTCAATCCGCGTGGCGGGGCCATCGCCCTGGGCCACCCCCTCGGCGCGAGCGGCGCACGCTTGATGACGACCCTCATCCACCACATGCGCGACAACGGAATCCGGTACGGGCTGCAGTCGATGTGCGAGGCCGGAGGTCAGGCGAACGCGACGATCCTCGAGCTGCTGACATGACCAGCTCGGCTCGCCCCGACCGAACGTCCGCCCAGATCCTCGACAGCCGCCACCCCGCGAACCGCCAGGAGAACCCCATGCACTCGATCGGACGACCTCTTCTCGTGATAGCCACCGCGGCGATCACGGCTTTCATCGTCACGATGACGCCGGCTTCGGCGTCACTATCGCCGCTCCCCGACCTGGCACTCACCCAGAGCGACTTCTACGTGCCGCCGTCGCCGCTGCCTCAGGGCCTGCCGGGAGATCTCGTGAAGTCCGAGTCGATCACCGCGTCGCTGTATCCCGAAGCACGCGCGACCCGGATCATGTACCTGTCTCGGTCGGCGCGAGGGGCGACCGTCGCCGTCACCGGCGTGCTGCTCACCCCGCTGACCCAGCAACCCGGCGAGAACAACCCAGTGGTAGTGCACGCCCCCGGAACGCGCGGCCTCGGCGATCAGTGCGCTCCCTCGAAGCAGACCGATCTGTCGACGCTCAACGCAACGAGCGCGGACTACTCGACCTCGGAGCACCACCGGTTCCTGGAGAACGGCGTCTCGGTGGTGATCACCGACTACGTCGGGCAGGGCACACCTGGCCTTCCGGAGTACCTGGTCGGCCCTTCAGAGGGTCGCAACGTCCTGGACGCGCTGCGCGCCGCGCAGCAGGTCGAAGGTGCCGGCCTGTCGCAGCAGTCGCCCGTGGGCATCAGCGGATACTCGCAAGGCGGCCAAGCTGCTGGCTGGGCGGCCGAGCTTCAGCCCAGCTACGCGCCAGAGCTGGATCTGCGTGGAGTCCTTGCCGGGGGCGTACCGACCGACATGTGGGTCGAGGTCAACCATCTCAGCGGCAATCCGGTCGGCTCCGGCTTCGCGATCGCAACACTCGTCGGCCTGGACACCGCCTACCCCGACCTCGCACTGGCCTCCCGACTCACAGCGGACGGACAAGCCGCGGTGGACAGGGTCAAGGAGTCCTGCTTCGTCGAGGGCGCGACAGCCTTCGGCACGATGTCGATCAGCGAAGTCACCACACCTGACGTGCTGACCGACGTCAACTGGCAGCACGCCTACCAGCGGTCGCTTCTGGGCACGCGTGACCCCGGCGCCGCGGCGTACGTCTACCACGGCACGACAGACACGGTCGTGCCGTTCGCCCAGGGCCAGGAGCTCTACGCCGGCTGGTGCTCTCATGGCGCTGACGTCACGTTCGAGAGGATCGACGGCATCGAGCACGTGGTCGGCGCAGCCTTCACCACCCCGACCGGGATCGCGTGGCTCACCGATCGACTCCACGGAGAGCCGGCCGATCCCGGCTGCCGGGTGACCTCGACGCCCTGAAGCGGAAGATCGACGGCAGGCGGGTCGACGGCACGGCCGTCGGCCCGTCTGCCTCTGGGTGTGCGACGCACCTTGCGTTTCCATCCACGATCCCGACCCCCGGGACCACCACCGACGTTCTGGGCCCGGCAGGACCGGGCGACCTCCGCCGAGGTCGACTCCGCCATCTCACCGGAGGCACCGGCAGCCCTCTCGTCCTGTTGCACACGGTGCGCACCAGGCCGACCACTTCCGCGAGCTTGATCCCCCTGGTTCGGGATCGTTACACCGTCTACGCTCTCGACCTCCCCGGGATGGGTCACTCCGAGATCGTTCCGGGAGCCTCCTACGACGAGCCCGCCATGCGCGCAGCCGTCACCTCGCTCCTGACTCAGCTCGACCTGTACGACGTCACGATCCTCGGTGAGTCGATGGGAGCAGTGCTCGCTCTGACCGCAGCAGCCGAGCTCCCGGACCGGGTCCGACGGGTCATTGCCATCAACCCCTACGACTATGCCGGCGGGATCGCCCGCTCCAGTCTGCTGGCCCGATTCATCGTCGCCGGCGTCCTCGCTCCCGGCGTGGGGGCCGGGATGCGTGGGGGCCGGGATGCGTGGGGGCCGGGATGCGTGGGGGCCGGGATGCGTGGGGTCCAGGATGCGTGGGGTCCAGGATGCGTGGGGCCCAGGATCGCCGCGGTCGAGCCCAGGCCGATCATGTGCGCCGTCCTCCGTGGTGGCCTGGGCGACAGGTCCGCGCTCCGCGACGACTATCTCGACGAGCTGCTCCGGGTGGGCCGCCGACCGGGCTATCCGGCGGTGGCTCGCGCGGTGTACGGGAACCTCCCGAGCCTGATCGAGGCCCGGTCCCGCCACACCGAGGTCACTGCGCCGATCCATCTCGTCTATGGCAACAAGGACTGGTCCCGCCCCACGGACCGACGGGCCAACAAGGAGCTGCTTCCCGCAGCCGAGTTCACCGAGATCGCCGGCGCCGGTCATTTCATCGCCCTGGAGCGGCCCGATGTTCCCGCCGACCTGCTGAACTCGCTGACATGAGCCCCGATCAGGCCACCTCTCGGCGCCGGTCCGGCTTCGGCATTCAAGCAGCGAAGCCGACCAGCCACGAGAGGTCGGCCTGATCAGAGGTCGAGAACGAGGCGATCTCCCTTGGCCCGGGAGACGCAGACCATCATCGTGTCACCGGCAGCGCGGTCCTCGTCATCGAGCACGGAGTCGCGGTGGTCGATCTCCCCCGCCAGCACCTTCGTCTGGCAGGTCCCGCAGACACCCTCCCCGCAGGACTTCATCACCGAGACCCCGGCGTTCGCCGCGGCCTGCAGGATCGACATGTTCTCCGAGACCTGCAACGTCTTGCCGGACTGAGCCAGCTCGACCTCGAAGCTGCTGCGCGGCCCGGCGGCGAGGTCACTCTTCGGCGCGAACCGCTCGATGTGCAACGCCCCCTTCGGCCACTTCTGAGAGGCCGCCTCGACCGCTGCAAGGAGCGGCTCCGGCCCACAGACGTAGATGGCCGTCTTTCGCTGCGGCTTGCCCAGCAGGGCGGGCAGGTCCAGCAAGCCGAACTCGTCCTGGGGCCGGACCTTCACTCTGTCCTTGTAGGCCCGCTGCAGATCCTCGCGGAACGCCATCGACGCGCGAGTGCGTCCTCCATAGACCAGGGTCCAGTCGGCTCTGCGGCCGTTGACCGCGGCGATCATCGGCAGAATCGGGGTGATGCCGATGCCACCCGCGATGAACAGATAGCGCTTCGCCTTCTCCAGCGGGAAGTTGTTGCGAGGACCGCGAATGCGAATGGTGTCACCTTCCGCAAGGACGTCGTGCACGTAGCTCGATCCGCCTCGGCTCTCGGGCTCACGCAGCACTCCGACCTGGAAGCTGGAGCGGTCCCCAGGATCGCCGCACAGCGAGTACTGGCGGACAAGGTCCTCCTTCAGCATCAGGTCGATATGGGCTCCTGGCTCCCACGCCGGCAGTGGCCGGCCTTCTGGGTCACGCAGCGTGAGCCGCACGACACCGTCAGCCATCTCCTCCTTGCCGGTCACTACGACATCGCGCTCATCTTCGACGCGAGAGATTCCCATGACTTCCTCTCCTTGGTGATGAATTCTCGGGTGGGTCTTATCGATGGTCAGGACGGGAAAAGGCGACCGAAAGCGAGGAGCAGTCGGGGCGAGCCATGCATCTTGATACGTCGGCGAAGAAGCGCCCAGGGAAGCACAGATCTCTTGGAGAGGAAACGCATCCACGTGTCGGAGTCAGCAGATATCCGGAGATCGGGATCGCCGTGAAGGCCCTCCGAGATCTCGAGCTCGCGGTCGCGGATGGTCACGGTGATCTGGCGATTCTCGGATCCGGTGAAGGTGAAGTGATACGTCGCGTACATATCCACCGCGTTATCGCGCTGAAAGACCAGGGGCATGCCCTCAACGAGACCGGCGATGTCTGCCGGCCGAAGGCTCATCCCGACCTGCTTCGTCTGCTTGTTCGGGAACGCTTTGGCCACGTGCTTCTCGGCGTCGGAGTCGGGGACCACGTAGACGGTCTCCTCCTTGTCCACCAGCGGGCGCACGACCGTGTCCACGTGTGCCTTGCGATCGTCCAGCCAGGGACCGAGGACGTCCTCCCCCGCCGGGCAGACCGACATGCAGTAGGCCGCCTTGTAGTTGGCGCCGAAGGAGAGGCTCTGCCACAAGGACGCGCTCTCCTGGTCGCTCACCCGGGAGCGGTAGTCATGACGATCGCGGCTCTCCACGACCTGCTCGGCCCAATCACCGAATCCGCCCATGAACTCGCGGTAGTTGTGGGTGTAGCAGGCCGAGAAGTTGAAGTGACCGTCCGCGGCGATCGCCCCCGTCGGGCAGGCAGTCACACACAGCTTGCAGTCTACGCAGGGGTTGTAGCCGATAGGCTGGGAGAGCTCGCCCACCTCGGCATCGACCAGGATGGTGGTCAGCAGGACGAAGCTGCCGAACTTGGGGTGGATGACGTTGCGATGCAGACCCATCTGGCCCAACCCGGCCGCCACGGCGACCGGCTTGTGCGAGACGACCCAGGCCTTTGCGGGGAACTTCTCCATCTCCATCGGAAAGCCCATCGCCGGGTTGAGGGCGCGTACGCCCATCGACTCGAGCTTGCTCACGACCTGCCTCGCGGCGTCATTGATGAGGTCACCCGAGTGATGGAACTCCAGGTTGGCCACCGAACGCGACGGCGTACGGATGTTCTCCCGGTTCATCCTGGTCACCATGCTGATCAGCGTTCGGACACCAGGCAGCGCGGCCTCGAGGTCTTCTCGCTGATCGGAGATCTCAGGTCGGTCGATCTCGACGAAACCAACATCGTCCGCACCCGCCTCGAGGCACAGCTCACGCAGCCAGGCCGAGTCCAGCGGATCCGCCGGCCGCACGACACCCTGGTCGCCGCGCTGGCGAATCTGCACGACGGTGGGATGGTCCTCGAGCTTGTTCTTGCTGGACAAGGATGATCCTTTCTGATCTGACATGGTCTCGGAGCGCGATGACGCGCGCAGGTCTTCCTCCCACGCTCCACGGTGGTCAGAATGCGCAGCTCCTGCGGCTCCTGCGGTCGGTCGTGCCACAAGCGGGCCTCACGTCAGATCGATCCACAGGAAACTCGAAACATAGGTGCTTCGTTGCACCCCAGGGATACGAGGCCACCACTCACGGTGGGAAACCGATCGGTACCAGGACAATAAACCGACCGGTTTCCAGATTGCAAACCGAGCCGGAAACCGATCGGTTTTACATCGGCGCAATTCCGGCTAGACTCGCCGCATGACCATGGAGGCAAAGGCGAGCCCTGAAGAACGGCTGCTGGAGGCGGCGGCCGAGCTCAGCTACCGCCACGGCATCGGAGTCGGCATCCAGGCGTTGTGCCAGGCGGCTGGAGTATCGAAGCGCTCTCTCTACCAGCTCTTCGAGAGCAAGGACGAGCTGCTGGCAGCGAGCCTCGAGCGGGGAGCACCCGCCTACACGGCATGGCTCCTCCCCTCTCCGGACGACGGTGGATCACCACGCGAGCGCATCCTGCACGTGTTCGAGCGAATGGAGACCGCGACGCTCGCGCCTGAGTTCCAGGGTTGTCGGTATCTGACAGTCCAGATCGAGCTCAAGAGCCCGACCCATCCTGCAAGTCGGGTGGCCCGCGGCGTCAAGCAAGCCCTGGCGGAGTTCTTCCGCGCCGAGGCGGAGCAGGGCGGAGCAAGCGATCCCGACCTGCTGTCCCGTCAGCTCATGCTGATCTTCGACGGCGCCAGTGCGCGCGCCGGAATCGGGGTCGATGATCTGACCGGGCTCATCTCACCCACGGTGAGCGCCCTCCTCGACGCCGAAGGAATGCGCTGACCCTGCAGCGACAGAGCCAACCGCACCATGACTGAGAGAGACCGCATGACCGTCGCCGCACTGACCACCCTCTCCGAAGGCGCTGTGATTCCCTTCGGCGGGGACCGATACACAACCGTTCCCGCAGAGCTCGCCGCGGCCTTCCGCGCCGGCGACCAGCTGCACGTGGTGCAGTCGACGGGGGCGCTGCTGCACGTACCGGAGGCGATTCGATCCGCCGTCGCAACCGAGGTCGACGCGGCGGTCGACGCGTTCACGCAGCTGCGGACAGTCGCGCCACACGCCGTCCAGCGCTTCTACACCGCCTTCGCCGACATGCTGGCCGACGACACCGTCTGGGAGCACATCGAAGCCGCGAACACCGACGACGTCCTCCGCGCCGAGGACCAGGGGCGATCGACGACCAGACTGAGGGTCTCGGCACAGATGCGCGAAGACATGATCGCCGGCCTGCGCGGCTGGGCCGCCCAGCAGGAAACCCGCACAGCCGACGGTTCAGCCGATCTGATCGAGCGCGTCGAGCACGACGGCTGGAACGTCGAGATCGTCTCCGCCCCGCTCGGTGTCATCGGCTTCGTCTTCGAAGGGCGACCCAACGTCTTCGCCGACGCCGCCGGCGTCCTGGCCACCGGCAACACCGCCGTTCTCCGCATCGGTGGCGACGCACTCGCAACAGCCCAAGCGATCGACCAGCACGCACTGCGCCCCGCCCTACGATCCGCCGGCCTGCCCGGGGGCGCCATCAGCCTCGTCGGAGTACGCGACCGCGCCGCCGGCTGGGCCCTGTTCAGCGACCCCCGCCTAGCACTGGCCGTCGTACGCGGCTCTGGCGCCGCAGTGACCCAGCTCGGCAGCGTCGCCCGCCAAAGCGGGATCCCGGTCAGCGCCCACGGCACCGGCGGCGCATGGCTCGTCGCCGACCACACCGCCGAGACCGAGCGCTTCGCCCGTGTCGTCCGGCACTCCCTGGACCGGAAGGTCTGCAACACCCTCAACGTCGTCACCATCACACACGACCGCGCCGACGAGCTCGTGCCCGTGCTGCTCCAGGCAGCAGACGAGGCCGCCGCCACCCGAGGTGGCCACGCCCGCGTCCACGTCGCCATCGGCAGCGAAGGCTGGGTCCCGACCTCCGAGCTCGAGCGCCGCATCGACGTACGCCGCGCCGAGCAGACGGCCCCGGAGCCACGCGCGAGCCTGCTGCCCATCGACGAGCTCGGCACCGAGTGGGAATGGGAGGACACACCCGAGCTGAGCCTCGTCGTCGTCGACGACATCGACGAAGCAATCACGCTCTTCAACACCTACAGCCCCCAGTTCGTGGCCTCGTTCATCTCGGCCGACCCGGCCGCGCACGCCCGGTTCTGCGACCGGGTCAACGCCCCTTTCGTCGGCGACGGATTCACCCGCTGGGTCGACGGCCAGTACGCGCTCGACCGCCCCGAGCTCGGCCTGTCCAACTGGGAGAACGGCCGGCTCCTGGGCCGGGCCGGCGTGCTCACCGGCGCCGACCTGACCACCCGACGCACCTTCGCCCATCACGACAGCTTCGACCAGCACCGCTGATCGAAGCTGTCGTGGTACCGCGTACGCGAGTCGACCGGCCACGTCGCACGGTGGCGACGGGGGATGGCTACAGCTTGCCGGTCCTGAGGTCCGCACTGCTCTTGAGGACCGCTGACTCCATGGTCCAATTCTCCGGCTGGACCCTCTCCCAGAGGCTTCCCTTGCCGAGCTCACGCCCCAGTTCGTCCTCGCGACGGAACCACTCCTCAACACTCCTGATCCGGTTGGGGTGGATCTCGTCGAGCAGGGCGTAGTTCCTGGTGATGATTCCGTGCTTCCACATGTTCCAGAAGCCCGTGAAGTTGTCGCGGAAGCTCATCGTGCTCTTGTCGTCCGGATCGGCGTTGTAGCCGGCAGGGTGATCGGCGATCCCCTTCAGGTCCGGGCTGCCCCAGTATGTTTCCAGATCGATGTCGATGTACTGGGCCGGATGCCCGGTGACCTTCTCGAACGCCGCAGCCATCTCCGCGTAGGTCACATGCTCGATCGCGACCTCGAGGTCCATACCGTTGGCTCGCTCCGGATGATCGAAGAGCCAGCGGACGTAGAATCCGCAGTCGTCGAGAGCGACGTGCGGAACGGCTCCGTCACCGAGCGGGACCCGCCAGGTGACAACACCGTCTTCGATGCTGGGCGTCATGGGCGTGAGCGGCGAGATCGCCATCTCGATGTAGGGACCGGAGGTGAAGACGGCCGCCCCCATCCGGTCCCTGTTCACCTCGTTCTGGAAGAGGACCCACTCGGCCATACGACCCTTCCCGTCATAGTGGCCGGTCCGGAACCGCGAGTCATAGCCCGACTTCTTCAGGGCATAGTCCAAGTTTCCGTAGACGAAGAACTTGATTCCTTCCTCGATCGCGATCTCATAGCTGCGGAAGGCCCAGTAGGTCTCGGTCTTCTCGCCGGTGTTGAAACCGTCGATGTTGACGAACGCCCCGTCACAGCCACGAAAGCCCTCGCGCAGAACGTCCTCGTCGGCGAACGACCCCTCGATGATCGAGACGTTGCCAAGTTCGAGGAGAGCCTTGGCACGGGCAGAGCTGGCATCACGCGTGAGGACCCGCACGGCGTACTTCTTGTCAGCGACAAGAGCCTTGATGATGGGCATCCCCTGGGCCCCAGTGCCGCCGATGACGAAGATTGTGGAGGTGGAATGAGTAGACATGGTTTTCGACTCCGAAGTTGAGTTCACAGATGGGTCGCGGTCGCGGACTCCTGCCACCGCGATGGTCCGCCAGGTTCAGGCGGGCAGTTTGTTGAGCTTGCGGATCTGCTGGTCGAAGATCCGGTCGGGAGCGAGGCGCCGCAGCAGTCCTGCGCGGCCCGCAAGCGGGCCGGCGGTGTAGCGCAGCTTCGGCCGCGCATCGGTCGCGGCCGCAAGGATCACCTTGGCGACGTCGGCAGGGTCGTCACCGTCCCTGACCGCCGCTGCCAACAGGCGACCGAAGTCGCGCCGCCGCACGTCGTAGGCCGACAGCGGCTCCTCGGGCATCGTGGTGTTGGCCTCGAACCCGGTACTGGTGTAGGCGGGCTCGACCAGGACCGACCGGACGCCGAACTCGCGGACCTCGTGGTCCAGAGATTGGGAGTAGCCCTCGATCGCATGCTTGGAGGCACTGTAGACAGCCATGTAGGGCGTCGGGAGGAACCCCACGACCGACGAGACGTTGACGATGCGCCCGCTGCGCTGAGCACGCATGTGTGGCAGCACGGCCCGCACCATGCGCATGACGCCGAAAACGTTGGTCGCGAAGACCGTACGTGCCTCCTCGACGGAGGTCTCCTCGGCCGCGCCCAGCGAACCGATACCAGCGTTGTTGACCAGCAGGTCGATCCGGCCGAAACGATCGATCACCCCGCCGACCGCTGCCGCGACCGATCGCTCGTCGACAACGTCGAGATCGATGAGTCTGACGCCGCCCAACGAGCCCACCTTCGATACATCTCGACTGGTTCCGACCACCTCATAACCCGCCTCCAACAGCGCGAAGGCCGTCTCTTTCCCGATACCGGAGGATGCCCCTGTTACCAATGCCACCTGCCGAACTGCTGCCATCATGACTCCTGGATTCGCCGCGAAACCGATCGGTTTTCATCACGATAAACCGATCGGTTTCACCAATGCAAGAACCCGCGAGCGGCGGCGTTGACATCGGGAGTGCCATCGCGTCCGCGTCAACACCCTGCGGAGTGCTGGTAGTGACGTCGAGCCGCCGAAGGAGCAACCAGACGTTCGAGCGGGATCAGACGGCGATGACGACGCCCGGAGGATCGGCACAGCAACGCGGCCCGCGCGACCTACTGTCCGGCTACTGTCCGATCGAGAGCCAACGCAGACCGTCGGCAACCGTGCGCGTAGTTTGCGTTTTCGCAGGTCAAGCGCCACACACCATCAGCGACCACCGACAGCCGTCCTCGAAGGAACGGATCCCGGCTTACAGGCCAGCCCATTCGCTTTCACCCAGGCCTGACGTCGGGTTCCCGATCGAGGTTTCGGACAGCAATTCCTTCCAGCGCCCTTTTCACTGCCTTTTCGACAGCAGAGGCAGGTACGCCGGCCGGAACGACGAGCATCCCGATCGATGCCTCGCCCTCCTCGGCGAAGGTGCGGTGGACTGCAGCCAGCGCCTGCTCGATCTCCCGTTGCGGGTCCGTGCACTCCCGTCGGAGCCAACGGCGAAGCACGCGGTTGTGCGCCGCGACGACTGCCGCTGCCGTCATCTCGGCACGGAGCTCTGCCTCTGGCGAGGCATCGGCCCAGTGGCTCAGGTATCGACGGAAGAGGCGCTGGTAGCGGGCACCGCTCACCAGCTCACGCTCACGGAGCGCGGGCACGGTGGAGGTCAATCCGTAGCGCTCCCGCGCACGCTCGCCCTCCGCGACGTAGTGGAACAGCACGATCTTGACCGCGTCAGTGACGGCGGCGAGTCCGGCATCCGAGGGCGAGGAACGCAGTCGCTCCTCGATCCGGGCGAGAAGCTCGTCGTGGTCGGGGAAGATCACGGCTTCCTTGGACCCGAAGGAGCGGAAGAAGGTGCTGCGACTGACACCGGCCTCGGACGCGATGTCGTCGACGGAGGTGGTCGCGTACCCCTGGATCCCGAACAGGCGGAACGCCGCGTCCGAGATCTCGTCACGCGCTGCTGCCATCACACTCCTTTTGGATCGTTCCCTGGACATCATGCCCCATGACACTTAGTCTCATTCATTGACACTGAAGTTCACAAGGAGTCCCGTTGAGCGCCGAGCCCACCACCGCACCCGATTCCCCGGGCGCCGAGATCGATCTGCACACGACTGCCGGGAAGCTGGCCGAGCTGGAGCGTCGTCTTGACGAGGCTGTCCATGCTGGTTCTGCGAAGGCGGTGGAGAAGCAGCATGCGAAGGGGCGTCAGACCGCGCGGGAGCGGATCGAGATGCTGCTCGATGAGGGTTCCTTCCAGGAGGTCGA
>NZ_JBITCR010000024.1:0-6944 GCF_044453405.1 Nocardioides sp. NPDC051685
GCTCCCATCACCACCACCGCGCCCACGACCCCACCTACCTCCACGAGCGCTTGCCCAACGGCGACATCCGCTTCACCAGACGCACATAGACCGACCGATCAGGCGGGGTGTCAGCCCGCACTCGACCATCCCGTCAATCAGCTCGGTGCTACCCCGCGACGGTCGAGTCCACCGGGACGGTCAGCTGGAGGCCCCCGAGTCCCGCAGGGAGTAGACCATGCCTTTCAGGATCCGGAATGCGTCCGCTTGATCTGACTCCGTCATGCCGGCGAGCATCCTGACCTCCACGGAGCGCACCGCCGCAGTCGCCTTCTCGAGCCTCCGGCGGCCGCGAGGGGTGAGGCGTGTCGGCAGGACCTTTCCGACGGGCGCCTCCGCGGGCCGGGTGACGTCGCCGTCGCGCTCGAGGGACCGGAGGAGCACGTTCATCGTCTGCCGGGTCACGAAGGCGCCGCGTGCGAGCTCGGAGTTCGACAGGCCGGGTCGCTGGGCCAGCAGCTCCAGACAGGCGTAGTGCGTGACGCTCATCCCCAGCGGCCGCAGCACCTCCTCCATCGCGGCATGCAGGCACTCGGCGCCTCGCAGGCGTTCTATGAGCGCTACCTCGGGTTCGTCCGTTCGCCGGACGGGCCTCCGCCCGCCGTCGTCTTCGAGGCGAAGCCGATCGCGTTCGCCCTGCGCGAGGTCGTTCCCGGCACCGATCTTGCATCCGTGCCCCAGCCCGGCATCGGTGCCGCGATCTGGCTCCACGCCACCGAGGTGCAGGCCATTCACGACGCGCTCGTCGCCGACGGTCACACCATCGTCTCGGCACCGATCGACGGCCCGTTCGGCCGGACCTTCACCTTCACCTTCACCGACCCCGACGACTACCAGATCACCCTCCACGACCACGCCGGACAGCCCCGACGCGGCGTCATCCTCCGACGCACTCGTCGTTGTCGCCGCCGGAGTAGCAGGGCGGGGCGCCGTAGCCGTCCTGGTCGCGTTCCGGCGCCGGCAGGTCGACCGCGCCGGGGATGTAGCACAGCACGAGGATCGCGGCTCCGCCGAGGACGAGCAGTGTGTGCCAGACCGTCCCGAGCACTCGACGGCGGCGGTTGAGGAGGTGGGCCACCACACCTGCGGCCAGGGCGAGAGCCACGATCGTGCCCCAGACCCGATAGGCCGCCACGTTCGACGGCAGCACCTGCGGCTGCTCGCCGAAGAACACCAGGTAGACGTCCAGCCAGTTGGACACCAGGTTCCCGATCGCGACGACGGCCACACCCGATGCCAGAACAGTGGCGAGAGCGGCCCAGGGCACCCGCCTGACGCGCCGCGGCGTCAGGATCGGTCGGTCGAAAGCGAGCATGCGACGAGTCTCGCGGACCTGGAGCGCGGCGTGATGAGCCTGCGTACTCAACTCCTTGACCTTCCGGCCGCTCGAAGCCTCAGGCTCGAGGACATGACTGCAACGCCCGCTGTTGATCCGATCATGGACGCCATCACCACCGCCGTGGCCCTCGGCCGCGAGGGTGGCGTGACAAGGGCACGGGAGGACCTGCTCGCGATCTGGGCCGACCTCGGGGTGTCGGGAGATCCGCTCCACCGATGCGTGCTCGCCCACCACCTCGCCGACCTCTACACGGACGCGGCCGAGGAGCGTGTCCCCGCCCTGCCACCAGGACCGTACGGCGACATGGTCCGAGCGGCGGTCGGCGGTGTCAACGAGGCGATCACCGCTCGCGACACCGCACCCGATTGAGCACCGGTGTCGGCAGGGCCGCGGCGAGCCAGACCGATGCCGCTCCCGCGACCGCCGTGATCGCCGGCCAGAGCCACCACGGGACCGAACCCGGCAACAGCTGACCGATCCCGAGGAATCCGACCACGGCGAGCGGCAGCGCGATCAGGACAGCCAGCCAGGCACGTACGAAGCCGGATGCCCCCAGAGCCAGACCCATCGTCACCGACGGCATCACCACCACGACGGTGAGTAGCGCGACCGCCGCGAAGAAGACCGCGGCGAGCACCGCCCCCAGCGCCCCGAAACCGCCGGCGAGCGCGTCGCCCACGGCGGATCCCGTGTCTGCTTCCTCCACCTCGATGAACCGTCCGAAGAAGGTGACGGCCGGAGAGAACAGCAGGTTCATGAGTCCGATCCCCGCCAACGCACCGGCCCCAGCGGCGACACCACCGACCACCGCATGGCGCACCACCGGGCCAGGGCCGTCACTCACTCCGATCCGCCGTCACGATGGTCGAGAGGATCGCCGAGGCGGCCGCTTCTGGCGCCTTGGTGGGGATCCAGTGGCTGACGCCGGTGAGCTCGATGAACTCGTAGGGGCCGGTGACCGAGTTCTCGTTGCCCTCCAGGGCGGTGCGCCCGATCGCGACGTCACGGTCGCTCCACAGCATGGTCGTCGGGACAGACACGCGGCCGACGCGCGGAGCCAGGAAGAGGGCGCGGTACCAGCCCAGTCCGCCGGGCAGCGCGCCGTAGTCGATGATCTCCTCACGGAAGCGCTCGACGTCCTCGTCGTTCCAGCCGCTCCCCCGCATCATCCGCTCCATCCGGCCGTCGCGGCCGGAGGCCAGCTCGGGCAGGAACGGGATGTTGAAGAACGCCATGTAGGCCGACCTGCGCCGCTGCGGGCCCTTCATCGACCGCGCGAACGGGACCGGGTGCGGCACCGACATCGCCGTCCAGCTGCGGACCAGGTCGGGCCGTTCGGCTGCCACTCCCCAGCCGACCGCACTCCCCCAGTCATGACCGGCCAAGTGGACCGGACGGCCGATCTCGTCGATCAGCGCCACCACGTCCTCGACGAGGTCGCCGGCGCCATAGCCCAGGCGCGTACGCGGCCGGGCACCCGGCGAGTAGCCGCGCTGGTCCGGGGCGACCGTGCGGAAGCCGGCCTCGTGCAGGATCGGCGACACCTCCCGCCAGCAGGTCGCCCGCTCCGGGAAACCGTGCAGGAGCACGACCGGGTCGCCGTCGGCGGGGCCCGAGTCGATCACGTCGAAGGTGAGTCCGTCACGTACGTAGCTCGAGATCGTCACGCGTCCATCCTGTCAGGCTGGTTCCTCTCAGAGGCGGGTTGTGGTGTGCGGTAGCGGCGCGCGCAACCAGGCTGTGCGATAGCGCGCTGTCGTAGGGCAGGCCGGGATGCGGGCATGAGAAGGGCGCCGGCTCGGTCACCCGAGCCGGCGCCCTCGTGCTCTGCCGGTTATCCCTCGGAGATCGCGTCCAGACGCTTGACGGTGGCCTCGAACTCGGCGATCAGGTCGGCCATGACCGCGGCGACGGGACGTACCTCGTTCATCCGGCCGACGATCTGGCCGACCGGTATCGCGACGACGTCGGGGTCCCCCGCGGCGTTGATGCGGTTGTGCGCGTCGGAGACGAGCAGGTTCTGCAGCGGCATCGGCAGCGGCGCCGGCGAGCCGTCGGCCTCCCAGGCGTCGGTCCATCTCGACTTCAGCAGCCGGGCGGGCTTGCCCGTGTAGATCCTCATCCGGCGGGTGTCGGCGGAGGTGGCGCGGGTGAACGCGGTCTCCCAGCCGGCGTGGGTGTTGAGGTTGCGGTACTCCGACGTGCCCAGCCAGATGGAGCCCGTCCAGACGCCCTGCGCGCCGAGCGCCAGGGACGCCGCGATCTGGCGACCCGAGCCGATCCCGCCGGCCCCCAGCACCGGCACGTCCGGGCCGACCGCGTCGACGATGTCGGGCTGGAGCACCATCGAGGCGATCTCGCCGGTGTGCCCACCGGCCTCATAGCCCTGGGCGACGATGATGTCGACGCCGTTGGAGACGTGCGACACCGCGTGCTTCGGAGCGCCCGCAAGGGCGGCCACCTTGACCCCGTGCTCGTGCGCCTTCTCGATGACGTCGTTGGGCGGGGTGCCCAGCGCGTTGGCGATCAGCACCGGCCGGTGCTGCAGCGCGACGTCCACGTGCGAGCGGGCGGTCGAGTGCAGCCAGCCGAGCACGCCCTCACGCCCCTCCCCCTCGGGCAGCGGCGGCACGCCGAGCGAGAGCAGCGTCTTGTCGACCCACTCGGTGTGCTCCGCCGGGATGTAGGCGGACAGGTCGGTCGAGGTGCCCTCGGTCGGCACCTTCATCGGCATGACCACGTCGACGCCGTACGGCTTGCCGTCGGTGTTCTCGTCCATCCAGGTGAGCGTGCGGTCCAGGTCCTCGGCGTCGTTGAAGCGTACGCAGCCCAGCACGCCCAGGCCGCCGGCCTTGGAGACCTCCGCGGCCACGTGCTCCGAGGGGGTGAAGGCGAAGATCGGGTAGTCGATCCCGAATGCCTCGCACAGTGCCGTACGGATCATGCTGTTGCTCCTTCGGAGTCCTGCTCGGTCGCGGTCGCTCGGGTGGCCAGGGCGATCTCCTTGGCCTTGGGGTACTGGGCCTTGCCGGTGGCGTTGCGGGGCACCTCGTCGACGATCGTCAGGGCGCGCGGCAGCTTGTAGCCGGACAGGTGGGCCCGCAGGAAGGTACGCAGCCCCTCGAGCTCGAGGGTCGCGCCGGGTCGTGGCTGGACGACCGCCGCGACGGCCTGCCCGTAGCGCTCGTCCGGGATCCCGACGACGAGCGTGTCGTAGACGTCGGGGTGGGCCTTGATCGCGGCCTCGACCTCCTCGGGGTAGACCTTCTCGCCGCCGGTGTTGATGCAGTTGGAGCCGCGGCCGAGGAGGGTGAGGCGGTTGTCGGTCTCGACCCGTGCGTAGTCGCCCGGGATGGCGTAGCGCTCGCCATCGATCTCCACGAAGGTCTTCGCCGACTTCTCGGGATCCTTGTAGTAGCCGACCGGCACGTGTCCCTTGCGGGCTGTGCGGCCGATCTTGCCGACGTCGGTGGCGAGGTCGAGGGGATGGCCGTCGTCGCCGATCACCGCGGTGTGGGCACCCGCGGTGACCACGGGACCGTCGGTCGAGAGCGCGGAGGCGTCCTGCAGGCCCGTGCCCTGGAAGCCGGTCTCGGTCGAGCCCACGGAGTCGGTGAAGACGGCGTTCGGGAACGCCTTCATCCAGCGCTCCTTGACGGACTTGGAGAAGATCGCGGCGCTGGAGGCGATGGCGAAGAGGGACTGGCCGTCGAAACTCTGCCCATTTCCGGGACCCGCCTCGTACGCGTCGATGAGCGGCACCGCCATCGCGTCACCGGTCATGAACATCATCTGGACCTTCTCGCGGTCGACGATCTCCCAGGTGCGTACCGGGTCGAACTTGGGCTCGAGGATGGTGACCTGGCCGGCGAAGAGGTGCATCAGCAGGGAGGCCTGGGCACCGCCGTGCATCAGCGGGCTGAGCGGCAGGGTGATGAGCCCGTCGCCCGTGGCCTGCTTGGACTGGTCGTACTCCTCCAGCGGCACGCCCGTCATGAAGTCGATGCCACCACCGAGCACGCGCCAGAAGTCCTCGTGGCGCCACATCACGCCCTTGGGGAAGCCGGTGGTCCCGCCGGTGTAGATGACGTGGATGTCGTCGGGGCTGCGCTCGCCGAAGTCGCGTGCGTCGGACTGCCCGGCCTGCGCCTCCTCGAGCGTGACCCCACCGAACGGGCTCAGGTCGGAGTCGTCGTGGGGCTCGAGCGGGTTGGGGACCGCGACGAACGTCGTCAGCCCCGCCAGCTTCGGGGCGACCTCGGCGACCAGCGGCGCGTAGACGCGGTCGTGGACGAGCGCCTTGAGGTCGGCGTTCTCGAAGAGGTACTCCAGCTCGCCGGCGACGTAGCGGTAGTTCACGTTGATCGCCACCGCACGAATCTTGAGGATCGCGAGCAGGGCGACGACGTGCTCGACGGAGTTCTTGGAGTAGAGCCCGACGTGATCGCCCTTCCCGATCCCCCGGCCGGCCAGGTAGTGGGCCAGCTTGTTGGACTCACGCTCTAGCTCTGCGTAGGTCACTTTGCGGTCGCCGACTTGGACCGACACCTTGTCGGGCGCGGCGTCGACGGCGTGTTCGAAGAGGTCAGCAAGGTTCAGCGCCATGAGTGCGAGACTAGAACACGTTTCAGTTTTCCGCTAGGGTCTGGTGTTATGCCGATCACAGAATCTTCTGCCGAGACGCCGCATGCGATCGTCGAGCAGGACGGCCACAAGCTCATCGTCACGATGAACCGTCCCGAGCGCCGCAACGCGCTCTCCTCCGAGATGCTGCGGATCATGGAGGACGCCTGGGACCGGGTGAACTCCGACCCGGAGATCCGGGTCTGCATCCTCACCGGCGCGGGTGGCTACTTCTGCGCCGGGATGGATCTGAAGAAGGCCGACGAGAAGCCGCCCTCCGAGTCGTTCGAGGAGGGCTTCGACCCGACGGTGATCAAGGGCCTCCTCAAGGGCTTCCGGCTCACCAAGCCGCTGATCGCCGCGGTCGAGGGACCCGCCATCGCCGGCGGCACCGAGATCCTCCAGGGCACCGACATCCGGGTGGCCGGCGAGTCGGCCAAGTTCGGTGTCGCTGAGGCCCGCTGGTCGCTCTACCCGATGGGCGGCTCCGCCGTCCGGCTCCCCCGCCAGATCCCCTACACCGTCGCCGCCGAGCTGCTGCTGACCGGACGTACGCTGCTCGCCCCCGAGGCCAAGGAGCTCGGCCTGATCGGCCACGTCGTCCCCGACGGCACCGCGCTCGCGAAGGCGCACGAGCTCGCCGACATGATCGCCGCCAACGGCCCGCTCGCGGTCCAGGCGATCCTCCGCACCATGCGCGACTCCGAGGGCAAGCACGAGGAGGAGTGCTGGGCCGACGACGCCAAGGTCGGTGCCGCCGTCTTCGCCTCCGAGGACGCCAAGGAGGGGCCCAAGGCCTTCCTGGAGAAGCGCAAGCCCGAGTTCAAAGGCAGATAGCCGAAGCGTCGCTCCCGTCGGCCGAAGCGTCACTCCCGTCGGCCGAAGCGTCACTCCCGTCGGCCGAAGCGTCACTCCCGTCGGCCGAAGCGTCACTCCCGTCGGC
>NZ_JBITCR010000025.1:0-6050 GCF_044453405.1 Nocardioides sp. NPDC051685
CCCCACGAAACCCGCGCCGAGATCACCCGCGCCCTGCGCCTGCTCCGCACCAAACGCGAAACCCTCCCCGCGAAGAAGCACGGGAACATCCCGCTCTGATGCGAGCGAAGCGAGCGAGGACCGGATTGCGCCGACTCGGCGAAAGCCCGACGTAACTGAAGTTCCGAACGAAAGGTGGTCACGGACATGAACGACAACCAGGAGCAGAAGCCCTTGCTCAAGGTCATCGACCACAACGCCACCCCCGAAGACGTAGCCGCGATCGTGGCCGTCTTCGCCGCCCTCGGATCAACCAGCGAACCACCCCAGAAGAAGCCACGCTCCCTGTGGGCCGCTCCCCGACTGCGTACCCCACTCCACCCCGGCCCCAACTCCTGGCGCGCCAGCGGCCTGCCCCGCTGACCAGGACCGTAATGTCATGATCACTGCGTGATCACCTTCTCTCGGCGATATCTCCTGATCACCCTGGCATGGCTGCTGACCCGGGGATGGGTGGTGATCCTCTACGGCTTCCCTGCCGCGGCCGCGGACTCGTTCTCCTGGTGGGGCGCGGAGTGGGGCGTGGTGGGCGATGTGAACTACTACCGCGACAGCCTCGACGCACTCGCCCGAGACGGGGTCCACCGCACCCTGGTCGAGTACCCGGTGCCGGCACTGCTCCTGCTCTGGATCCCGTACGCCGCGATCGACCTGCTCCGCCTGGGCGGCGATGCCTACATCGTGGCGGTGTTGGCGATGGCCGCACTGACCGACCTGCTCTTCATGGTGCTGATCGTCCGCAACCGCCGCGGGGCGCACCCGAGGCTCGGAATCTCCGGCGCAGAGGCGTTGTGGCTGATCGCGGTCCCGGCGCTGGGGGCGACGGCGTACGCGCGGTTCGACCTGTTCCCCGGGATCATGGTCGGTCTGGCGGTGCTCTACGCATCCAGAAAGCCGCGCGTCGCAGCGGCGTTCGCGGCGTTCGCGACCGGCGCGAAATACTGGCCGATCCTGGTCATCCCGGCGCTCGCGGCGAACCGCGCCGCACGGAAGGGCGTGATCCTGACCGTCGCCGGCACCGGAGTCGCGCTGGCCGGGCTGAGTCTCGTCCTCGGCGGCTGGGACCGGCTCTGGACGCCACTGAGCTACCAGAGCGAGCGGGGCCTTCAGATCGAGTCGGTCTTCGCGACGCCGGCGATGTTCGAGTGGGGCCACGGCGGCCCCGCGAGCGGCTACGTCATCGACTACACGGAGTGGAAGGCGTACGACATCAGCGGGCCGCTGGTCGAGGCAATGCTCCTCACCGCGACGATCGCATCCGTGGTCGCGGGGGCGCTCGTCATCGTCTGGTGGGTGCTCGCCTGGCGTCGTCTCCCGGGCGGCGAGAGGACCGAGGAGACGATCGTGTGGCTGGTGCTCGCGACCGTGGCCGCGTTCCTGGTGACCAACAAGGTGCTCAGCCCGCAGTACATGCTCTGGCTGCTCCCCGCCGCCTCCGCCGGGCTGGTCCTGCTTCGCGGTCGCGCCCGCAGGCAGCTCGGGATCTGGTCGGTCGTGCTGCTCGCGGTGACGCTGCTGACCCACGAGATCTTCCCGCGGATGTACGGCTACATGCTCACCTTCAACGACATCGGCTCGCCGTGGATCACCGAGGTGCTGGCCTGGCGCAACGGCCTCCTGGTGCTGCTCTTCCTCTACGCCGCGTGGCGCGCTACTCGGTTGCTGGCCGCCCTCCCCGAGCGGGGGCGGTCAGCAACCGAGGGTCAGGAGAGACAGACGTTGGCGACGTCGCCCTGAGCCGAGTAGATCGTGACCGGCTCCTCGGCGAACACCGGCCGGCAGGCGGCCTGCGTGAGCTCGTGCACGGTGATCCCGTCGTAGAACCCGTGGTCGGCGCAGTTCTCGTAGTTCACGTAGACGTCTCCGGGCTCGCCACCGTCGCGGAAGATCCGCAGGATGACGTACGCCGTGACCGGCTGCCCCTCCGCACAGTTCTGCGGGGTGTTGGGGCCGGAGCGCGCCGGCGCGTCCCGGATCGCCTCGACGAGGCTGGAGGCGTCGGAGCCGGTGATCTCTCGCGACCCGGTCAGCGATGCCGAGGACGGCTCGTACTCGCAGATCGCGATCGACTCCGGGGCATCACCCTCCAGCGGCGAGCTCGACGGCTCGGTCTGGGGCCGCACCGGGTCGCCCGCGGCCAGCGGCGAGGCGGTCTCGCAGCCGTAGGGGTCCTTCGGTGTCGTCCGCAGCGACCCCTTGATCTCGTCGTTGACCTGGTCGTCGCCGGGACCGGTCAGGATCGTGACGTACGCCTCCTCGACCTGGACCCGGGTCAGCAGCCAGCCCTCGTGCTCCCAGGAGCCGGTCTCCGGCTCGGGGGCATTCGCATCCCGCTTCTCGACCAGGACATAGGGCTGCCAGAGAGCGAACGGCACCTTGCCGAACACCGCCGGGAAGTCCCGGTCCTCGGTCTCGTTGCAGGCGATGGCCGGCACCGGCTGGTTGGTGATGTTCGCGACGTAGGGCGTCCGTGGCACGGTGTCCCACCGGTCGCCGGGCTTCGCGATGCACTCCGGCAGCACCGGCGCGGTGGCATCGGCCCACTCCTGGGGCACCTGGAAGGCGATGTCGTACCGGACCGCCCAGCGGTTGCCGTCGGCCGGCGCCGGCAGGTCGGTGCGGCTCCGGTTGATGTAGGTACCTTCGGGGGCCGCCTCGTCCGCATCGAGCGCCTTGGGCGCATTGCCGGCACTGTCCTCGGCGCCGGAGGCGTCGCTGGCGGCCGTGCTCTCGTCGCCGCTGCCGGTGGGCTGCAGGTTGGCCACGATCCCACCCAGGCCGACGACGGCCAGCACCGCGGCGGCCGCGGCCAGGATCCAGGTGGTCCGCCGGCGTACGGGGGTCTTACCCTCCGTCTGCTCCGACCCCTCCGCGTCCCCGGAAACGTCGGGCGCACCCGACGCGCCAGAGGCCCTGGGGATCGCGAGCTCCCGCGGCTCGAAGTCATCGGCCGCACGGGCCAGGGCGGCCCGGAAGGCCCGCTCCTCGCGCTCGAAGTCACTCATTGTCAACCCCCTTGTTCCCTCTCTGATCAACAGAGCCCTGCTCGTTCAGTCGCTCCCTCAGCTTGGTCAGCGCCCGGTGCACGTGGGACCGGGCGGTCGCCTCGGCACAGTCGAGCACCGTCGCTATCTGTGCGAACGACAGGTCTTCGTAGAACCGGAGCACCACCGCGGCTCGCTGGTTCGACGGCAGCGTCTGCACGAGTTCCCACGCCTCGTCCGCGTCGCGCTCCTCCGGGCCGGGCTCATGCCTGGTCGCCATCGGCTCGACGTCCTCGACCAGGACCAGCCGACGCCGCTTGCGCCAGCCACTGATCGACCCGTTGACGATGCTCCTCTTCACGTACGCCTCCGCCGTCCCGGACGCCGCCAGCGACTCCCACCGCGGCAGCGCTCGGGTGAGGGCGTCCTGCACCAGGTCAGGAGCGTCGGAGTTGTTGCCGGTCACCAGGTAGGCGAATCGCTGCAGCGCAGGACCCCGCGAGGCCACCCAGGCACCGAAATCCGGCTCTGTCGCCTCATGGTCGGCATCCACAGACACCTCCTCTGGCACATTCACACCCCCTCTACGCGAAGTCTGTCGAGTTCGTTGCGTGTAGCCAGGAATTGAGTTGCCCCAGCACGTCCCGGTCCTATGGTTGGCCGGGTGACCCGTGAAGTAGACGCCCGCACCGACCGCTATGTCGAGGAGCTCTGCGCTCTCGACCCGCTCACCGCAACCTACGTCGGTGTCGCCGGCCACGACGCGGAGCTACCCGACCTCTCTCCCGACGGGATGGCGGCGGTCGAGGAGCTCAACCGGGCCGCCTACGCCGACGTGGCCGCGATCAAGCCGGTCGACGAGCGGGAGCAGGTCGCCAAGGAGGCGTTCCTGGAGCGGGTGGGGCTCGACATCGAGTTCACCGAGGCACAGCTGGACCGGAAGTTCGTCTCCGTGATCACCAGCGGCATCCACAACCTGCGCGAGGCCTTCGACCTGATGCCGACCGACACCGAGGACGACTGGGCCGCGATCGGCGCCCGGCTGGCCGGGATGCCGCAGGCGGTCGCTGGCTACACCGCGACGCTTCGTGAGGAGGCTGCGGCCGGGCGGGTCTCAGCAACGGCCCAGTACGCCAAGGTCGCCGACCAGATCCTGGGCTGGACCGGGCAGAAGGGCTCCGGCGACTTCTTCACCGGTCTGATCGCTCGAGCGCCCGAGGGCGCTCCCGCCTCCCTGCGGGCCGAGCTCGAGGCGTCGGCGGCGAAGGCCAACGAGGCGTTCGCCGAGTTCGGTCGCTTCATGGCCGACGACCTGGTCCCGCGCGGGTTCCCGAAGGAGGCCGTCGGGCGCGACCACTACCAGCTCGCCTCACGGCGCTACCTCGGCGCCGAGATCGACCTGGACGAGACGTACGCCTGGGGCTGGGAGGAGCTCAAGCGGCTCTCCGACGACATGGACGCCACCGCCGCGCGGGTCCTCCCCGGGGCGAGCGTCGCAGAGGCGGCGGCCCACCTCGACAGGGACCCGGCGCGCCAGCTGACCTCGACCGACGCGCTCAAGCAGTGGATGCAGGGCGCCGCCGACCGGGCGATCGAGGAGCTCGCCGACGTGCACTTCGACATCCCCGAGCAGGTCCGGCGGATCGAGTGCATGATCGCGCCGACCACCGACGGCGGGATCTACTACACCGGCCCCTCGGAGGACTTCTCCCGACCCGGCCGGATGTGGTGGTCGGTGCCCGAGTCGGTCACCTCGTTCGGCACCTGGCGCGAGCTGACCACGGTCTACCACGAGGGCGTGCCCGGTCATCACCTCCAGATCGCCCAGACCGCCTACCGGGCCGAGCTGCTCAACCGCTGGCAGCGGCTGATGTGCTGGGTCTCCGGCCACGGCGAGGGCTGGGCGCTCTACGCCGAGCGCCTGATGGACGATCTCGGCTACCTCGACGACCCCGGCGACCGCCTCGGCATGCTCGACGGCCAGTCCTTCCGGGCGGCGCGGGTGATCATCGACATCGGCATGCACCTGGAGCTGAGGATCCCTGAGGACAACCCGTTCGGCTTCCACCCTGGCGAGGTCTGGACGCCCGAGCTCGGCCGCGAGTTCATCGGACAGCACTGCCTGATGGAGGACGCCTTCCTCGACTTCGAGGTCGCCCGCTACCTCGGCTGGCCGGGCCAGGCACCGTCCTACAAGGTCGGCGAGCGGATCTGGCTCCAGGCCCGCGAGGACGCCCGTGCCCGCGCGGGGGCGGCCTTCGACCTGAAGGCCTTCCACCGCGCCGCGCTCGACCTGGGGTCGCTCGGGCTCGATCCGCTGCGGGCTGCTCTTGGGCGGCTGTAGCTGCTGGGGGTGGTCAGAGGCACTTGGTCTGACGCGGGGTGCTGCTTCGTCCGTGCGTTTCTGTTCTGCGGGGTTGGTCTGGGCCGCCGACCCTGTCCTCGAGTGTTTCTCGCCCTGCCCCGGAGTCAAGGACGGCCTGCGGCCGCCGGCTTCGCCGGCCGCTTCGCGGTCATCTCGACAAGCTCGATACATCGCCTTGACACCGGACCACGTCGAGAAAGATTTGGCTAGCTATCAGGGGCGGCGGCCCCAGTGTGGCCGCGGGATAGTCGCTCCGCGGGAGATGGATGCTCCACGGCGAACGAAAATTCATTCACTCCCGCTGCAGACGAAGGCGCTCCCTGGATGAACGAAAATTTCTTCACCCGCCAGGCGCACCAGGCCAGCGGCGACGGCTCACCTTGCCGAACGAATTTTCGTTCACCCCGGTCACCCACCGCACCATGGCGGTCTCTGCGCGCGAACGAATTTTCGTTCACCTGTCCCCGAGTGAACGAAAATTCGTTCACCCTCAGACCCCAAGCCCCTACCCAACGCCCATCGCCGCGCCAGACCCCTGCCGCCGACCCGATAGCCAGCCAAAATTTCGGCTCCTCTGACTGATCCGTGGGTCATCGTCCGGGCAGGACGGGGCGGTGGCCACCGAGGTTGAGCATGGCCAGGGCGATGAGGGCGTTAGGAGA
>NZ_JBITCR010000026.1:0-5337 GCF_044453405.1 Nocardioides sp. NPDC051685
ACCCTCGAGAACGGGTCGGCGGCCCACACCAACCACGAAGCAACAGCCCCGCAAAGAGGGTGGTCTCCACAAGCTCGACCACCGGGGCATCACCGGTCCGCGGCACCCAACGTCGCCGCGCAGCAGCGCCCGGCGAAGCCAGCGGGCAGAACGCCCGTCCTTGACGCCGTCCAGATCGAGAGACCCTCAAGAGCAGGTCGGCGGCCCCACACCAACAACGAAGAAAGTCACCGCCCCTCGAACGACGCCAACGCAACCGACGCAAGCACCCCCGCGACCAACACCGTCCCAGCAAGAACCCAGTAGAGCGCGTCGTACCCGCCCAGCACAGCAGCGACCGCAGCGCCCACAGCAGGAGCGAGCGCACCCGCGACCCCGGCGGGAGCGGAGTAGACCCCGTTGAGCGCGGCGTACCTCTCAGGTCCCCACACGTCGCTGACGACGGTCGCGGAGATGAGCGTGTAGAGCCCGCGGGCGGTCCCGGTGAGCACCGCGACGACGATCATCACCCAACCGACCGCAGGCAGCGACGGAAGCAGCGCGACTGAGGCCGCGAACCACAGCACTCCCCCGATCATCCGGGCCCGGACACCGAAGCGCCGCGCCAGCAGCGGATAGAACGCGCGGCCCGCGACCTGGCCGGCGCCGCCGAGCCCGAGCGCCCAGGCGGCGGTGGTCGGGCTCAGCCCGTGCGCGACGAGGAACGGCACCAGGTGCACGATCGAGGCGAACACGACCATCGAGACCAGCGTGCCCGCGAGCGTGAGCAGTATGAACCGGCGGCTCCGCAGCACCTCCCGGTCCCGCACGGGTCGACCGTCCGTGTGCGGGACGCTCGGATCCCAGGCGAGATCGAGGACCACGATGCTCGGCACGAACGTCAGCACGACGAAGACGCCGGCCAGGATGACGTACGTCCAACGCCACTCGACCCACCCCGCCAGTGCTTCGGTGAGCGGCGCGAAGATCGTCGAGGCGAACCCACCGGCGAGGGTGAGCGTCGTGATCGCAGGCACCCGCCGCGCACCGAACCACTGCGTCAGCGCGGCGAAGGCGGGTGGGTAGAAGGTCCCCGAGGTCGAGAGCCCGACCAACAGCCAGCCCAGAGCGAAGACCCCGTAGGACGGGGCGGCGGCGACCACGAGCAGCGCCAGCGTCCCCAGCAGGCTGGCACCGGCCATCACCCACCGCGGACCGAAGCGCTGGATGACCCGACCGACCGGGATGCCCGCCACGGCCCCCACGAGGGTGCCCGCGGAGAACGCGGTGGTGATCGCCGCCGCCGACCACCCGGTGGCGTCGACGATCCGCGGCTGCAGGACGGTGAAGGCGTAGTAGAGGACGCCGTACGCCGCCGTGACGGTCACGCAGAGCGTGACCAGGACCCCGCGAAGCGACCGACTCCCCACCTGCGTCAGCGTTCCAGATGGACCTGCTCGACGACGCCGCTGAGCTTGGACGGGTTGCGTACGTAGTAGAGGCCGGTCACCAAGCCGTCCTCGACGTGCAGCGTGACGACGCCGTCGACCTCCTCGCCGAAGTAGATCAGCATCCCGGGGGCACTGTTGACGCTGGTGAGCTCGAACCTCGGGATGCCGTACTTCGTCGCCAGCCCCGCGAAGAACCGCAGCACCTTGTCGGCGCCGTGGATCGGGTTGCGGGCCGCCTGCACCACGCCGCCGCCGTCGGAGAAGAGCACGACGTCGGGGGCGAGCACGTCCAGCAGCGACTGCAGGTCGCCGCCGGTCGCGGCGTCGCGGAACCGCTCCAGGGCGTGCCGGGCCTCGGCCGCCGAGACCGACTCGCGCGGCCGCCGCTCGGCGACGTGGTCGCGGGCCCGGTGCGCGATCTGTCGCACCGCGGCGGGCGACTTGTCGACCGCCGCGGCGATCTCGTCGTAGCCCAGCGCGAAGACCTCGCGCAGCACGAAGACGGCTCGCTCGGTCGGCGAGAGCGTCTCCAGCACCAGCAGCACGGCGGTCGAGAGCGAGTCGGCGAGCTCGGCGTCCTCGGCGACGTCCGGCGCGGTCAGCAGCGGCTCGGGCAGCCACGGACCGACGTACGTCTCCTTGCGGCGCGACAGCGTCCGGATCCGGTTGAGCGCGAGCCTGGTCGTGATCCGCACCAGGTAGGCGCGGTGGTCACGCACCTCCTCGAGCGGCACATCGGCCCAGCGCAGCCAGGTCTCCTGGAGCACGTCCTCGGCGTCGGCGGCCGAGCCGAGCATCTCGTAGGCGACCGTGAAGAGCAGGTTGCGGTGGGCGACGAAGACCTCCGTCGCGGCCTCGCTCGTCGACTGCGGCTCGCTCATGACTCCGACCCTACCGACGCCGGAGCCAGCGGGATCTCGCACCCGTCGGGGTAGTCCATGGCGCCGTGGAGACCGGCCGACTGCGCCTTCGGGATCCTGAACGTACTGGGCATCCTTGCCCTCCTGTGTCGTCTCGAACGTCTCGTCACCTTCCAGACACCGACAGCCGCCGGGTTGTGACAGGACGGCTCGCTAGGGTTGTGGCGTGAGCGAGCCAGAGACGACGACCGTGGCGGAGGGCGTTGCCCGGATCGAGTGGGCCGCGGGCGAGGCCGTCGATGTCGTACGCCGCGAGGTGGCCGCCGCGCTCCTCACCCACCACCGGGTCGAGGCGCTGGTCGACCCGGCCGACGTCACCGAGCAGCGCACCGCGACCTGGTCGGGCCTCCACCGCGAGGGCCTGCTGCGGGGCGTGGCCGGCGGCGAGGACCGGATGCTCTACGCCCGGGTGGCCAGCGATGCGCCGGTCGAGGCACCCGAGGGCTTCCGGGCGCTGCTCAACTCCTTCCTGCCGCGCAAGCGCGCGATCGGGCAGATGCTGGTGCGCGACGCCGAGGACCGGGTCCTGATGTGCCAGCTGACCTACAAGAAGGACTGGGACCTGCCCGGCGGCATCGTGGAGGTCGGTGAGTCGCCGAAGCTGGCGACGACCCGCGAGATCGAGGAGGAGCTCGCCCTCGTCCTCCCCGCCGGCGACCTGCTGCTCACCGACTGGCTGCCGCCGTGGGGCGGCTGGGACGACGCCGTCTGCCTGGTCTTCGACGGCGGCGTCCACCCCTCCTCGATCCTCGAGAAGACCACCCTCCAGCCGCGCGAGATCCGCTCGGTGGCGTTCTGCACCCTCGACGAGGTCCGCGAGCGGGCCGCCGACTTCACCGCGCGCCGGGTCGAGGCCGCTCTGGCGGCGCTGAAGGGCGGCCCGACCTATACCGAGTCGGGCCGCCCCTAGCTCCGGCTCACCTCGACGCGGTCAGCTCCGTGACGACCACGGCACGCGGCCGGAGACTGACCGGCCCGAGCAGACCCGAGGTCGGCGGGACCTGGTTGGCCTTGCCGCGCTGGTTGAGCAGCGTGTTGGTGACGCGGACCTCGATCGTGTTGGTGCCGGCCCGTAGCGCCTCGGTGGCGTCGATGACGTACGGCTGCCACAGCGCCCGCGGCAGCACGACGCCGTTGATGGTGACCTGCGCGATGTCTCGCACCTGGCCGAGGTCGAGCAGCATCCGGCGGCCGGCGAGGTCGGCCGCGGTTACGTCGACGGAGGTGCGGTAGGTCGCGCTTCCGGAGAAGCGGGGGTCGATCGTCGTCCACGACCCCAGCGGCCGGGTCTGCTCGGTCTCGCCCTCCCGCTCCAGCTTCACCGTCCACGGGCCGTCCAGCGCGATCGGCGTCAGCGGGTCGCTCACCGTGGCCTCGCCGCGGTAGGTTCGCCGACCGTCCGTTCCGGTGAGGGTCGTCGTCCCCGGCTCGTCGACCAGGACGGTCGCCTCGAGCGACTCCTCACCTCGGGTCACCGACTCGGCGACCTGGTCACCGACCAGATGCGCCCCCGCTCTGGTGCCCTTCCGGAAGACGATCGCGAGCGTCTCGTACGGATCGAGACGCAGCGGCACGGTGGTCTCCTTGCGCCCGCCCTCGTCGTACGTCGCGGCGACCTCCGTGCTGCCGTCGCGCGGGTCCCAGATCTCCGGCACACCGTCGACCGGGAGGGTCGCCGAGGTGCTGATCGCCTGGTCGCTCTCGTTGTTGACCAGGAATGCGACGTCGCCGTCACGGCCGGTACGCAGCACCCGCACCGCCGGCGCGGCGGGGCTGAGGTCGGCGGCGGTGACACCGGCCCCGGCCGCCAGCCCGCCGAGATCGCCGAGATCGTCGGCGACCACGGCGACGAACCCGTCGCCGTTCCGGGTCCATCCCGTGGAGGCATCGCCGAACAGGGAGTCCAGCTCCCGAGCCAGCGCGGCGGTCCGACCGCGTGCCTCGAGCTCGGGCAACGGCCCGACGGCGGCGACCCGACCGCCGTCGCGTACGAACCTCTTCAGGGTCTTCGCCGTCTCCAGGTCCAGCACCGGCGTCGTCGGCAGCACCAGCATCCGATAGCTCGCCTCGCCCACCTTCAGCACACCGTCGTCCGGGCGCGCCTGGTAGCGCGTGCCCGGATCACCCGAGAGCGAGCCGTCGCTGAGCAGGTCGAAGTCGACCTGTCCGCGCTCGAGCGCGAACGCCGCCCCGCTGAGAGAGTCGTCGAGCTGGTGCTCGGCGTCGGTGGCGCGGGTCTGCTCCGCGGCCCGCTGCGGCTGCACCAGCGCGGTCTGCGCGAGCGAGGAACCACGGCCGAGCTCCATGACCCGCCCGATCCAGGCGTCGACGTCCCCCATCGCGTCCCAGTAGGTGCTGGCGGGCCCGAACGGTGGCGCGAAGTAGACCTGCTTCTCGTCGGTCCACATCGCGTGCAACGCGGTGAAGTTGGCACCCCGGGTGGCCAGAGCACCGACCGTCGCGTGCATGTACTCCGGTGCGACGCCCCAGCCGGAGTTGCCGAACACCTCCACCAGGGCGCGCTCGGCACCGCTCTGGTGGGCGGCCGACGCGGCGTTGCGCATCAGAGTGGTCTGCCGGCCCGCGGTGTAGTCGGTGGTGATCATGTCGGTGCCGGGGACCTGGGCGTACTGGTTGTTCTTGGCCAGGTCGCCGGTGCTGTGCATCCGCTGCTGCGGGCCCTCCTCGTCGAGGAGCGGGTTGGTGATCAGCTGCAGCCCGTGCTCGCCCATCCAGGCGGCCTGGCGCTGGTAGTAGTTGGTCGCGAACGCGTCGTTGACCGCGCGCCAGTAGGTTCCGGCGTACTGCTCGCCGGTGCGGCCGAGCTGGTCGGCGGCGGCGGTGAACGCGACTCCCGGTGGCTGTCGCGATTTGAGTTGTCCCTGTCGGTGCCGGCCGGGCGAAGCCCGGCCCGGCTCAGCCGGTGGCCAGGCCGGTCTGGTGGAGTCGTCGCAGGTTGATGACGGCTGCTGCGAGGTTGAGCTCGG
>NZ_JBITCR010000027.1:0-2475 GCF_044453405.1 Nocardioides sp. NPDC051685
TTGTTGTTTTTGTTGAGGGTTTATGAAAGATAAGCCCTCGGCCTATTAGTACCGGTCGGCTGGGCATCACTGCTGTACACCTCCGGCCTATCAACCCCATAGTCTGTAGGGGGCCTTAACCCATAAAGGGTGGGAAACCTCATCTTGAAACGTGCTTCCCGCTTAGATGCGTTCAGCGGTTATCACTTCCGAACGTAGCCAACCAGCCATGCACCTGGCGGTACAACTGGCACACCAGAGGTTCGTCCATCCCGGTCCTCTCGTACTAGGGACAGCCTTTCTCAAGTTTCCTACGCGCGCGGCGGATAGGGACCGAACTGTCTCACGACGTTCTAAACCCAGCTCGCGTGCCGCTTTAATGGGCGAACAGCCCAACCCTTGGGACCTACTCCAGCCCCAGGATGCGACGAGCCGACATCGAGGTGCCAAACCATCCCGTCGATATGGACTCTTGGGGAAGATCAGCCTGTTATCCCCGGGGTACCTTTTATCCGTTGAGTGACCACGCTTCCACATGCCGTGGCCAGATCACTAGTTCCGACTTTCGTCCCTGCTCGACATGTCTGTCTCACAGTCAAGCTCCCTTGTGCACTTACACTCGCCACCTGATTGCCAACCAGGCTGAGGGAACCTTTGAGCGCCTCCGTTACATTTTAGGAGGCAACCGCCCCAGTTAAACTACCCATCAGGCACTGTCCCTGAACCAGATCATGGTCCGAAGTTAGACATCTAGTACGACCAGAGTGGTATTTCAACGATGACTCCACACACACTGGCGTGTGCGCTTCACAGTCTCCCACCTATCCTACACAAGCCGAACCAAACACCAATACCAAACTATAGTAAAGGTCCCGGGGTCTTTCCGTCCTGCCGCGCGTAACGAGCATCTTTACTCGTAGTGCAATTTCGCCGAGTCCACGGTTGAGACAGCGCCCAAGTCGTTACTCCATTCGTGCAGGTCGGAACTTACCCGACAAGGAATTTCGCTACCTTAGGATGGTTATAGTTACCACCGCCGTTTACTGGGGCTTAAATTCTGAGCTTCGCACAAGTGCTAACCCGTCCTCTTAACCTTCCAGCACCGGGCAGGAGTCAGTCCGTATACATCGTCTTACAACTTCGCACGGACCTGTGTTTTTAGTAAACAGTCGCTTGGGCCTGGTCTCTGCGGCCCTTCACGCTTCCCCCAGCTAGTGGGTTCACGATCCGGGCCCCCCTTCTCCCGAAGTTACGGGGGCATTTTGCCGAGTTCCTTAACCATGGTTCGCTCGATCGCCTCGGTATTCTCTACCTGATCACCTGAGTCGGTTTGGGGTACGGGCGGCTCATGACTCGCTAGAGGTTTTTCTCGACAGCATAGGATCATCGACTTCACCAAACGGCTCCCCATCACATCTCAGACATACAGAGCCCGGATTTGCCTAGACTCAGTCCTACATGCTTGGCCGGCGACAACCATCGCGCCGGTTCGACTACCTTCCTGCGTCACCCCATCACTTGACTACTACACACTCGGGTCCCATGTTCCACACACACGCCTCACCCCGAAGGGATCGGTCACGCATGCTTCAGATGGTTAGCATCATGCGCCTCATCATGGGCGTCATTTCGCCGGTACGGGAATATCAACCCGTTGTCCATCGACTACGCCTGTCGGCCTCGCCTTAGGTCCCGACTTACCCAGGGCAGATTAGCTTGACCCTGGAACCCTTGATCAATCGGCGGATGTGTTTCTCACACATCATTCGCTACTCATGCCTGCATTCTCACTCGCGTACCGTCCACCGCTGGATCACTCCGCTGCTTCACCCGATACACGACGCTCCCCTACCCACCCCGGAAAACCGGAGTGCCATAGCTTCGGCGGATAACTTGAGCCCCGCTACATTGTCGGCGCGGAATCACTTGACCAGTGAGCTATTACGCACTCTTTCAAGGGTGGCTGCTTCCAAGCCAACCTCCTGGTTGTCACTGCGACTCCACATCCTTTTCCACTTAGTTACCGCTTAGGGGCCTTAGCTGATGGTCTGGGCTGTTTCCCTCTCGACAATGGAGCTTATCCCCCACTGTCTCACTGCTGCGCTCTCACTTACCGGCATTCGGAGTTTGGCTAACGTCAGTAACCTGGTCGGGCCCATCGGCTATCCAGTGCTCTACCTCCGGCAAGAAACACACAACGCTGCACCTAAATGCATTTCGGGGAGAACCAGCTATCACGAAGTTTGATTGGCCTTTCACCCCTAACCACAGGTCATCCCCTCCATTTTCAACTGAAGTGGGTTCGGTCCTCCACGCCGTCTTACCGGCGCTTCAACCTGCCCATGGCTAGATCACTTCGCTTCGGGTCTAGAGCGCGCGACTCAATCGCCCTATTAGGACTCGCTTTCGCTACGGCTACCCCACACGGGTTAACCTTGCCACACACCGCTAACTCGCAGGCTCATTCTTCAAAAGGCACGCCATCACCCCCACTGC
>NZ_JBITCR010000029.1:0-1694 GCF_044453405.1 Nocardioides sp. NPDC051685
GTGGCTGTCGCGATTTGAAAATCGCCGAGTCGGGTCCGTGATGGTTGGCGTGTGCTGCGAAATACTTCGGTATGGCTCGCACTTATCGTCCGGTGGTGAGGGATCAGGAGTTCCTGTTGCCGCCGAATATGGCCGAGTGGCTGCCCGAGGATCATCTGGTCTGGTTCGTGCTCGATGTCGTCGACCGGCTCGACACGGCCCGCTTCCACGCCGGGCGCCGCACCGGCGGGGTTGGTCGTCAGGGTTATGACCCCGACATGCTGCTCGCGTTGTTGATCTATGCCTATGCGGTCGGGGAACGGTCCTCGCGACGTATCGAACGGCTCTGCATCGACCACGTCGCGTTCCGGGTGCTGTGTGGCCAGGACGGGCCGGATCACTCCACGATCGCCAGGTTCCGCGCCGAGCACCACGAGGGCTTCGAGGACCTGTTCGCGCAGGTGCTGCGGCTGTGCTCAGCCGCGGGGATGGTCAAGGTCGGGGTGGTGTCGATCGACGGCACCAAGATCGCCGCGAACGCTTCGAAGTCGGCCAACCGGTCCCATGACTGGGTCCGCGAGCAAGCCCAGCGCATCGCTGCCGAGGTCCTCGCTGATGCCGACGCCGTCGATGCGGCCGAAGACGCCGCGGTCGCGGATCGGGGCGGGTCCGATGACGATCTGCCACCCGGCATGGCGACCCGGGCGGGCCGCGCGGCAGGCATCGCGAAGGCGATGGCCGAACTGGACCGCCAAGACGCCGAGCACGCTGAAGCCGACGCGGCGGATCGTGGCGATGCAGCCCAGTTCCTCGCCGACATCGAGGTCGGCAGCACCCGCCGCGGGACGATGCTGGCCGGAGTGGATCCCGTCTTGGCGCACCAAGCACGGATCCGGCGGATCAGCCGCGAGCTTGATGAGCTCGACGGGGTGCGCGGGAAGAAGGCCAGCACCCGTCGGGCCGGACTCAAGCGGCTGCTGCGCGACGCCAAGACCGGGCTGGGCAAGGCCGAAGACCTCAAGCGCGCTGGCAAGGTCGACATGCGAGGACCCCGGCAGCGGGTCCGCGACCGACGAGCGGCCCAAGCCCGCCGCAACGGAACGCTGGCACACCAGGTCAACACCACCGACCCCGACAGCAGGTTGATGACCGAGGGCTCCGGCGGCGGATCGGTCCAGGCCTACAACGCCCAGGTCGCGGTCACCGACGACCACCTCATCCTCGGCGTCCATGTGTCTCAACACGCCAACGACATGCAGTGCTGGGACCCGGCCCTCGCGGCTGCCACGGCGCAGGCCACGGCCTTGGGCGAGAGGATCGAGCTCGTGCTGGCCGACGCCGGATACTTTGCCGAAGCCAACCTGACGACCGAGGGGCCGGACCGGCTCATCGCTCCCGGCAAGAACCGCGAGGTCATCCAAAGCGCCCGCGACAACCCGTCCCAGGGACCGCCGCCCGACCCGTCGACCGCACGAGATCAGATGCGCCACCGCATGCGAGATCCCGAGAACGCCGAACGTTACAAACGCAGATCAGCCACCGTCGAACCCGTCATCGCCCACCTCAAAGACCAGACCAAGCTCCGACGATTCGCCCGCCGAGGCATCCAAGCCGCGACCGCCGAGCTCAACCTCGCAGCAGCCGTCATCAACCTGCGACGACTCCACCAGACCGGCCTGGCCACCGGCTGAGCCGGGCCGGGCTTCGCCCGGCCG
>NZ_JBITCR010000030.1:0-1500 GCF_044453405.1 Nocardioides sp. NPDC051685
TGTCATCTCCCAGGACATCGGTGACGGTTCTGCATCAGGACATCGGTGACACTTCCGTGGGGTTTGGTGGTGACACTTCGGTGAGTCCTTGCTCTATGTCGGGTGCGGGGTGGTTCGACTGCCTCGGTGTCGAAGAATGAGCCTGTTGATCCACGTGTCCGTCTCGCGATCGCTCAGTGGCCCGAGGATGCGCCGCGGGGTGCGGTGACCTCGTTCTGCGAGGAGCATCAGATCTCGCGCAAGACGTTCTACGCGATCCGTGCCCGGGTCCGTGCCGATGGTCCGGCTGCGGCTCTTGAGCCCCGCAGCCGGCGTCCGAGGACCAGCCCGACCAGGCTCGGTGACGAGGTCAAGCGACAGGCCCTCGGTGTCCGCGCTGCGCTGGAGTCCTCCGGCATGGACCACGGGCCGATCAGCGTGCACGACAAGATGCACACGATGGGCCTGGATCCGGTGCCATCGGTCGCTTCGCTGGCGAGGATCTTCAGGGCCGCTGGTGTGGCCCGGCTTGAGCCGAAGAAGAAGCCACGCTCGGCCTGGCGACGGTTCGTCTACCCGGCCCCGAATGCGTGCTGGCAGCTGGACGCGACCGAGTACGTCTTGGCCGGTGGCCGCACGTGTGTGATCTTCCAGCTCATCGATGATCACTCCCGCTACGCACTCGCATCCCATGTCGCATCAGGTGAGACCTCCGAGGCAGCCATCACGGTAGTGAACAAGGCCATCCGTGCCCACGGGGTACCCCAACGGCTGCTGACCGACAACGGCCGCGCGCTCAACCCCTCACGCCAGGGACACATCGGCCAACTCGTCGTGCACCTGTCCCGGCTCGGGGTCGAGGCGATCACCGGCAAGCCCTACAAGCCGACCACCCAGGGCAAGAACGAACGCTTCCACCAGACCCTGTTCCGCTACCTCGACAAACAACCACTGGCCGAAACACTCGCCGAACTCCAGGCCCAGGTCGACACCTTCGACCACATCTACAACACCCAGCGCCCCCACCAAGGACTGCCCGGCCGCGTCACACCCCAGGCCGCGTGGGAAGCGACCCCGAAAGCCGAGCCACCCCGGCCCAGGCCCGACCAGCCCCTCTACGACCTGCCCGTCCTGGGCCACCCCGTCCCCAAACACAACCACCGCTCCACACCGGCACCGCCAACAACACCAGCTCCCACGGACCTGCCCGCCGGTACCAGCGTGAAGAAACTGGCGAGCAACGGCGCCCTGAAACTGGGACGGGTCACCTACATGGTCGGCGGACAGTACGGCTTCCAACAGGTCCTGGTCATCACTGACGACGACAAGATCACCGTCGCCGACCTCGATGGCGAGATCCTCATCGAACACACCCGCGCCGCCCCAGGCATCACCTACGTCGGCAACGGCAGACCCCGGGGCCCACGCCCCACAACCCCCGAACCGTCACCCAAGTCCTGACACATCAACCGTCACCGATGTCCTGACGCAGAACTGTCACCGGAGTCCTGAGACATCACA
>NZ_JBITCR010000031.1:0-1427 GCF_044453405.1 Nocardioides sp. NPDC051685
GGCTCTTGTGACGCTTCCATGGGTTCCTGCTCGCGCCTGAACGGCCGCACGCCGCTCCCGTCCTAGGTTTCTGGCTTGTCGAAGGTCAGTCACCATGGAACGAGGAACGGCGTGCGGTCAGCAAGCCTATGGCGTGTCCTGTTAGGCGTTGAGAACACCGTCATCGAGGACGTCGAGTTCGACGAGGACGAAGAGTTGGTGGTCGCCCACGTGCGACCGAAACGAAGCGCGCGGGGTCGCTGCGGTGCTTGCGGGGCTCGAGCTCCTTGGTACGACCGCGGCGAAGGACGCCGACGGTGGCGGACGCTGGACCTCGGCTCGACGTTGGTATTCCTCGAGGCCGACGCGCCGCGGGTGAACTGTCCAGTCCACGGGCCGACGGTGCGACAGGTCCCGTGGGCTCGCCACGCGGCCGGCCACACACGGGCGTTCGACCAGCAAGTCGCATGGTTGGCGACCCAGTGCTCGAAGTCGGCGATCACGCAGCTGATGCGGATCGCGTGGCGGACCGTGGGCGCGGTCATCACCCGGGTGTGGGCCGACACTGCACAAGGGATCGACGCCTTCGCCGGGCTGCGACGTATCGGAATCGATGAGATCTCCTACAAGCGCCACCACAAGTACTTGACGGTCGTTGTCGATCACGACACCGGTCGGCTGGTGTGGGCCAGCCCTGGGCGTGACCGTGCCACCTTGGAGGGGTTCTTCGACGCCCTGGAAGCCTCTGGGCCAGGCAGGTGCGCACAGATCACCCACGTCACCGCCGACGGCGCGGACTGGATCACCAATGTCGTGCGTGGCAGGTGCCACCAGGTGGTGCGGTGCGCCGACCCGTTCCATGTCGTCGGCTGGGCGACCGAAGCCCTCGACGCCGTGCGTCGCGACGCGTGGAACCAAGCTCGTCGCGCGGGAAACACCAAGCGCTACGGCTGGGGCGCTGGCCGTCGTCTCATCGTCTCTACCGGCCAGGCCAAGACCCTCAAGAACGCCCGCTACGCGTTATGGAAGAACCCCGAGAACCTCACCGAAAGACAGCAGGCGAAGCTGGCATGGATCGCCAAGTCCGATCCTCGGCTCTACCGCGCCTACCTCCTCAAGGAAGGTCTGCGCACCATCTTCCGGCTACCACCCGATGAAGCAGCACACGCACTCGACCGATGGATCTCGTGGGCCCGACGCTGCCGGATCGAGTCATTCGTCAAGCTCCAGGCCCGCATCGTCAAGCACCGCGAAGAGATCCTCGCAGCAATCGAGCACGGCATGTCCAACGGGCTGGTCGAGTCGATCAACACCAAGATCCGGCTCATCACCAGGATGGCCTTCGGGTTCCGATCTCCTAACGCCCTCATCGCCCTGGCCATGCTCAACCTCGGTGGCCACCGCCCCGTCCTGCCCGGACGATGACCCACGGATCAGTCAGAGGAGCC
>NZ_JBITCR010000032.1:0-1416 GCF_044453405.1 Nocardioides sp. NPDC051685
CCGGCTCCCTTCTGTTGTCAACCGGTCTGGCGTAGCGTCTTGTCTGCGGGTCCGGGAAGTGGCTGATCCGAAGTGTCGATGAGCAGGGGAAGGTCGGCCGCGCTGGATTCTTGAGACGCCCTGCAGTGCCCTCCCGGACCCGTGCCATCGCTCTGGAGCGCGGCTTGCTGGGCGTCCTCGAGGAGTTGGCGGTAGATCGCGTCGGAAATCCTGCGCTTTAAGCACCTGATCGCCTCGAGAGACTTCTTGCCCTCGGCTCGCTTGCGCAGGTAATAGGCGCGGCCGTCGGTGTTGAGCCGGATCTGGCTGATCGCGGCGATATGGATCATGTGGTTCATCCGCCGGTTCCCGGCTCGGGACAACCGGTGCCGGTTCTGCTCACCGGATGATGCATCGAGAGGCGCGGTGCCCGTCCAGGACGCGAACCGGTTGCGGTCGGCGAAGCGGGTGACATCGCCGACATCGGCCAGGACTCGAGCCGCTACGACGGGTCCGACGCCGGGAAGGTCCATCAGTCGGGAGCCGCGGGCCAGCACGATGGCTTTGAGTTCGGCGGTGGCTTTCTTGATCTTTGCCTCGACCGCGATCAGCTCGGCAAGCTCTTCAGCCGCGATCCGGCGACGGGTCTTCCCAGCGATGTCACGAGGTCGGACCGACGCCAGCATGCCCTTGGCCTGGGCGGTGGTGATGTCGCGTTTCGCCTGACCAGGTAGGAGTTCTGCGAGCAGAGCCTGGAGCCGGTCGACAGTCTGTACCCGACGCCGCGTGAGTGCTTCGCGTCGGTCGGTAAGCATCCGCAGCGCCTCAAGCTCGCCGTCGAGCTGCAGCACCCGCAGGGTTTTGGTGCGCACCGCTACCGCAGCCACCGCATGCGCGTCATGGGCGTCGGTCTTCCGGTTGTGACCGGTGTCGAAGAGCCGCACCCGCGCAGCGAGCTTCGCGGGGACGTCGACGACCTGCTCGCCGTCTTCGAGAAGCCGCTGCGCGAGTGGTCGGCCAGTGCCGTTGCTGCCTTCGACCGCCCAGACCCGGTCCGGCCACTTCTTGGCATAGGCCCGCATCCCGGCGTAGCCGGCGCGGTCGGTCGTGAACCGGCCCGACCCGAGCATCTGCTCGTGCCGGTTGACGACCTCGATCGTGGCCGAAAGCTTGTGTGGATCGACCCCGATGATCACGTGCTCCATGTGCTGCTCCCGCCTGTGCTCGTTCCCGTTGTGGACGGCGAGGTGGGCATTGCTACTACGAGCAGGGCAGTCCCTTCTTGAGCCACGCCTCGTCACGATGACCGGCGGGCCGCAGACCGGAAGAGAGCCACACCCGTTAGCCGGTGGGCAGCCGCATAGAGAGCTGCCCGCCGATCACCTGGACCGAGTCTGGCCAGACACCGATCCTGCAGTCGAGTGTCTAGTAGCCGCG
>NZ_JBITCR010000033.1:0-1286 GCF_044453405.1 Nocardioides sp. NPDC051685
TCGCTGGGCGAGGTCTATGGGGAGAAGATCACCAAGATCATGGACCTGGCGATCAAGACCGGGTCCCCGCTGATCGGGATCAACGAGGGCGCCGGCGCCCGCATCCAAGAAGGCGTGGTGTCCCTGGGGTTGTACGGGGAGATCTTCAAACGCAACGTCCACGCGAGCGGGGTGATCCCGCAGATCAGCCTGATCATGGGCAACTGCGCCGGCGGGCACGTCTACTCCCCCGCGGTCACCGACTTCACCATCATGGTCGACAAGACCTCCGGCATGTTCATCACCGGCCCCGACGTGATCAAGACCGTCACCGGTGAGGACATCACCATGGAAGAGCTCGGCGGCGCCCTGGCCCACAACTCCAAGTCCGGGGTGGCCCACTACATGGGCACCGATGAGGCCGACGCGATCGAGTACGTCAAGGCCCTGCTGTCCTACCTGCCCTCCAACAACCTCGAAGAACCCCCCGCCTATGAGGCCCCCGGTGGGCAGAGTGCGGATCTGGAGATCTCCGACCTCGACCGCGAGCTGGACACCTTCATCCCCGACGGCGGCAACCAGCCCTACGACATGCACGAGGTCATCGCCCACATTGTTGACGAGGAGGAGTTCCTCGAGGTCCAGCCCTTGTGGGCCCCCAACATCATCATCGGCTACGCCCGCATCGAGGGCCGCCCGGTCGGGATCGTGGCCAACCAGCCCATGCAGTTCGCCGGCACCCTCGACATCGACGCCTCCGAGAAAGCCGCCCGGTTCGTGCGCACCTGCGACGCCTTCAACGTCCCGGTCATCACCTTCGTCGACGTGCCCGGGTTCTTGCCCGGCACCGACCAAGAACACAACGGCATCATCCGCCGCGGCGCGAAACTGATCTACGCCTACGCCGAGGCCACCGTCCCCCTGGTCACCATCATCACCCGCAAGGCCTACGGCGGCGCCTATGACGTGATGGGCTCCAAACACCTCGGCGCCGACATCAACCTGGCCTGGCCCACCGCCCAGATCGCGGTCATGGGCGCCCAAGGCGCCGCCAACATCATCCACCGCCGCACCCTGGCCGACCTCGAGGCCGCCGGCGCCAGCACCGACCAGATCGAAGCCAAACGCGCCCAGCTCATCGACGAATACGAAACCACCCTCGCCAACCCCTACATCGCCGCCGAACGCGGCTACATCGACGCCGTCATCCCACCCCACGAAACCCGCGCCGAGATCACCCGCGCCCTGCGCCTGCTCCGCACCAAACGCGAAACCCTCCCCGCGAAGAAGCACGGGAACATCCCGCT